>CAYODR010000001.1:0-5244 GCA_964402895.1 uncultured Candidatus Saccharibacteria bacterium
ATAGCCCGTTTTCTTTTTTTTAAAAAAAAGAAAACGGGCTATTTTTTATTCAATTTTAAAAATTGTTTTGAAGAAATCTATTATTTCTTCATGTAGGCTTCCAGCAAATAATCCCAACAGGACTGCTGGCACCATACCGGCAGGGTTAAAATTCATTTCATAATTGATTATCAGTCTGGTATTTATAAATACCAGAATCAAACCAACTAATACAAGCACGGGGGTATTGTCTTTATTTCTTCCTACAAAAAAGAAGATGACGACAATCATGGTTAGAAATAAGATTGATAAAATTCCCATAATATTTAGTTTTAGTTCACTTTTAAATCTATATTTTAAAGACTCTTTTGTCAAACCATATTTTCTGATAGTATAAGCTTATGACTAAAGTTATTAAAACTCGTTTTGCTCCGAGCCCTACTGGGCAAATGCATATAGGGGGATATCGTACCGCTTTTTTTTCATATCTTTTTGCCAAGAAAAATGGTGGTAAATTTGTACTAAGAATAGAAGATACAGACAAAGAAAGATCTGAACAAAAATATACAGAAGAAATCTTTGATGTTTTTGAAAAGATCGGTATTTCTTATGATGAAAAATACATACAATCAGAAAATGTGGAGAGACATAAAGAAGTTCTTTTGAGGCTGATAGACAATGGTAGTGCCTATATCTCTAAAGAAGAAGCTAAAGATGGTTCGGGCGTGATCAAGGATATAGTAAGATTTAAGAACCCAAACAAAGTCGTATCATTTAATGATTTGATAAGGGGAGAAATCAGTATAGATACTACTGATTTAGGGGATTTTGTAATTGCTAAAAATATCAATGAACCACTTTTTCACCTAGCAGTAGTAGTAGATGACTATGATGAGGGTATAACTCATGTAATTCGCGCAGAAGAACACATTGCAAATACTCCGAGACAAATACTTATTTATGAAGCTCTCGGTTTTGATATACCAAGCTATGCACATTTACCCATAGTACTTGCGCCAGATAAGACAAAACTTTCAAAAAGAAAGGGGGCAATACCTGTGATTGAGTATTTAGAACGCGGGTATATACCAGCAGCACTTTTAAATGCTATTTGTCTTTGTGGTTGGAACCCTGGAACTGAACAAGAAATATTTTCAAGAGCAGAACTTGAAGAGATTTTTGATTTAGCAAAGGTGCAAAAAGCTGGTGCTATCTTTAATGAAGAAAAGCTTGATTGGTTTAATCGTGAATATATTAAAATGATGAGTGCTGATGATTTTTCAAAGAGTATTGAAAAATGGTTGCCTGAAAATCTAAATAAAGATATTTTGAAAAAAGTAGAGCCCCTTATTCGTGAAAGAATTACAGTTTTTTCAGATGTAAAAAGTTTTTTTGAAAATGGTGAATTTATGTATTTCTTTGAAAGACCTAGCGTAGATAAAGAAATGCTTGTTTGGAAAAGTCTTAAGGATACAGAGGGTGGATTAGAAAAAACTTATGAATATTTAACAATGCTTGTGAAGCTACTTAAAGATTACGGTGGCGTATGGGACTATGCAAGTCTTAAAGATTTAATAATGCCTCTGACTGAGACAACGGGGAAGGGAGAGCTACTTTGGCCGACTAGAGTAAGTCTTTCTGGAAGAGAAAAGTCCCCAGACCCTTTTGAAATTGCAAGTATTTTAGGAAAAGAAGAAACTATTTCTAGAATAGAATTAGTACTGGCAAAATAGGATAAAATAGTGGATTAGATTTTATCTAGATTTTAAGAACATTTTTTATACTTTAGGTATGAAAAATGTTTTTTTAATTTTTATATTTAATTTTTTATTGATTATAAGTAATGCATTTGCACAACAAGATATTAGAGGAAAGATTATAACAGATACTACTTGGACTAAAAATGCCGGTCCATATTTTATCAATGAAGATACGACGGTAGAAGAGGGTGTGACACTTACTATTGAAGCTGGAACGAAAGTTTATTTTACTAGCGGAATGCATTTAAAAGTCAGGGGGCATTTGATTGCAAATGGATTACCCCAAAATAGAATTATATTTTCAAGTGTTTTAGTTGAGGATGAGATTCTAGAAGCAGAAGAAAATATCCTTGAACAATTAAGTTCTGATAGTCTTTCAGAAGAAAATATTTTGGATTTAGGTATAGAAATTCCAGAAGATACTATATCAGAAGATTTTGAAGAGTTAGTAATTTTAAGTGAAGATTTAATTGAAGAAAATGATACTTTAGAAGATTCTGATGATTTTGAGGTTTTAGCTATTGGAAATGCATTCTCTAACTTTATTGGCTTTGATACCACCTTCATGTCGGAGCCGGATGTTTCTGGAAGATTTAATAATGTTGATTTTATTGGATTTGTTGACGCTATTATTGCGGGGACAGATAGTAAGGTTGTAATTAGAAATTCTAATTTTATAGATATTGAAGATGCATCTATTAAGAAACAGAGTAGGGGGACTCTTGAAGTTTATGATAGTGTTTTTCATAGTGGGAAAATTGCAGGAATTATAAATAACGCTGATTTTAAACACTCAGGCAATACTTTTAATACGGAGTTTCCTGGTTGGAATTATTCTTTTGAAGTAGAAGAGGGTAGGGTCCAGACATTAGATGATAAAGATGGTGATTATGCTATTCAAAATATTTTCCTTTATCCTGAATCAAAATTAATTATTGAACCTGGAACAAAGATATCTTTGATTAAAACTTTTGATAGAAGCGCCAATATTTCAGGTGTCGGAGTCTTGGAAATGCTTGGAGAAAAAGAAAATCCTATATTTGTTTCCGGGTATAATAATTGTTATTTATCTGAATTTTTTAGAAATAATTATTCTTTAGGATATGAAAGGGATTCTAAAATAAAAGATATTATTAGATACGCAAACTTTGATAATATTTGCGGGGGATTTCATATCACAATAGGTGATTTCTTGATAGAGGACTCCAATTTCTCAAATGTTTATGGGGTGGCTATTGAGATAGCTTTTAATGATAGTAATGTAGAAATATTAAGAAATAAAATAGAAGACAGTAAGATGGCGATGCGTTTTAGTTATTTAGACGGTGAGAATTTAAAAGTGCGCGGCAATCATTTCATTGGGGATGTGCTCGGTATTGTTGCTAGTTCTATGAATCATTTAGATATTAGAGGAAATGGATGGGGCAAGGATATTCCTGTTATTTCCAATTACATACCTATTAGTAGTGGGTATGCGGCAGATATTGTTGTAGAGGGTGTCCAAGGATTTTATTTTTGTCCATGGATTGGGATGAAGCCAGGTATGGAATGCACTATAAATAGCACCATAAATGATGGTTTTGAAATTGAAGATGATGATACTTTAACGCCAATACTCATTATACCCGGGCTTCTTGGTACTGAGATTTTTAGAGCATATGATGATGGGGTAGAGGTTTGGCCTAATATTCCCAAACTAGTTTCAAATATTGCTGATAGTCAACTTGATGATTTAAAAATGTTAGTTGAAGGAACGGAAAGTATAAATAGAAGAATGAGATTGGGTAATGTAATCCAAAAAGTAGAGAGTAATGATATCTTTGAAGGACTTCTAATAGAGCTTAGAAAATCCGGCTATATAGAAGGTAAGAATTTATTTTTCTTCGGGTATGACTGGAGATTGAGTAATCTGCATAATGCAGAGAGATTAAAAAATAAAATAAATGAAGTTTTATCAATAAATAATAAAGAAAAAGTTTCTGTGGTTGCTCATAGTATGGGCGGAATAATTTTAAAAAACTATATTGCTAAAAATTCTGATCAAAATTTAGAAAACATTTTCTTTATCGGTACACCACATGAGGGTGCACCAAAAGCTTTTAAGGCTTTGATGTATGGAGATGATATGGGTTTTTCTAAAGATATTTTAGGTATGAATATTCCTTTTTTAAGTGCTAAAAAAGTAAAAGATATATCTCTAAATATGAATTCAGTATATGAGCTTTTACCTACAGAAAAAAGAATAAATGAACGCGGGGGCTATGTCATTGATAGTGCCGGGGCTTATACTTCCCTTTATGGTGAGACCGTGCTTGGGGAGCTCAATCAAAACCAAACACAAGAGTTTATGGTTCAATCAGATTTAAATTATAGATTTTTTGAAAATATAAAAAATATGCATGATAATATAAACAATATTACTTTTGAAAATGCAAATGTTTATAACTTTGCTGGTTGCGGGAAAACAAAGACTATAGATGCTATTAGATTAAAAAGAAAAAGACCACTTAAAATATTAGGTATAACTTTGGATAAGGAATATGAGCTCATCTATACCGATGGAGATAATGTTGTCCCACTTGATAGTGCTGATGGGATAAATGCTGATATCAATTTCTATGTACAAAGCTCCAATCATAGTACTCTGCCATCAGATGATGGGGTTAGAAAAATAATTTCAGACATTTTGTCTGGTAAGATTCCTCGTGAGACCAATACTGTCAGTACTGAAGATTATTATTGTGGAGTATCCGGTACTATTATTTCTGTTCACAGTCCAATGGAGCTTGTAATACATGGTGAAAATGGTGATGTCTGGACCACAAAGCATGGGGTTATAAATGGTGATCAAAATGTAGTTTTTGATGTTATTGGTAATGAGAAATTTGCCTTTTTACCTGATGGTATTTATTACACAGTAGGACTATATGCTGAAGAGGGTGCAAGTAGTGATGAAATTGAAGTTTTTGATTTTACTGTTGGGCGTGTTGATAAACATAATAAAATAGAAAGCAAACAATTTTTCTACGATATCCCTATTGCAAGTAGTAGTACTAGAGCAATGTTTATCATTGATAATAAAGGGGGGCACGATGGCATTCTTCATATAGACCAACACGGAGATTATATTTATGAATCATGGAGGTCTTCAGAGAAATTCACTGGTAGAAAAGCTGAAGATTATATTCCACCAAGTACTACATATGATGTAGAAGATAATATTTTGAATTTATATGCAGAAGATATTGGAACAGGTGTCCTTCGTACCATGTATTCTTTTGATGAAACAAATTGGATTCAGTATAAAAAAACAGAACCAGTGAATATAGGTAGTATTGATAGCAATGATTTATTTTTCTTTTCTATCGATAAATTGGGGAATGTAGAGCAGACAAATTTTCTTGACATCCTTCCTTTTAAAAATGAAAATGTTGGAGGTATTCCAACTGATCCAACTGATCCAACTGATCCAACTGATCCAACTGATCCAACTGATCCAACTGAT
>CAYODR010000001.1:5344-236134 GCA_964402895.1 uncultured Candidatus Saccharibacteria bacterium
TCCAACTGATCCAACTGATCCAACTGATCCAACTGATCCAACTGATCCAACTGATCCAGATGAGGATGATCAAAATAATTCTGATTCTGGTAATAATGGAAATCCAAATCCAAATCCAAACCCAAACCCCGACCCAAAAGAAGACTCCGATGATACTGAAGATGATGAAGATGATGAATATGAGCAAGAAACCGAAAACATTAATTCAGATAAAGAATTTAAAACATACGAGGATCAAGAAATATTGTTAAACAATATTTTACCAAATTTAGAAAATACTGTTTTAGATTATCCAATTGAATATATTGATCAAAAAAATGAATATAGAAATGTTGTTTCTAGTACTGATGATTCTATGTTAAATATTTGGGAACAAGACGAAGATGAAGATGGTCTGGTTTTAGAAAATGCCCATATAAAAAAGTATCAAGCAAGTACAAATGGAATATTTAGTCAAAAGAACATGTATATTGGTTTGGGAGTATTTATTTTTGCCATATTCACCTTCTTAATTTATAAGAAATTTAAAAATAATATATAATATGAATATGAAAAAGTTACATTTCTTTTTTATGCCAATTGTTTTACTGGCTTTAAGTTTATTATATAACCCAACTTGTAATGCAGAATATTGCTTATTTAGTGGTAGAGGTTTTCCTTTAGGAATTGGAGATTACCGCCTCTTTCCGATTGTTGTAAATTACATATTTTTCTTTTTTGTGTATTCTATTATTGTTATAAAAATTCAAGATAAAAATGCAAATCGTCGTAAAAGCAAAAACTAATGCAAAAAAAGAGTCAGTAAAAGATATGGGGGAGTATTATGAAGTAAGTGTCAGTGCTACACCTGTAGATGGAAAGGCTAATGAGAAAATTATTAAGCTTTTAGCTAAGCATTTTGGAGTAGCTCCATCTTTAGTAAATATAACCTCAGGAAAAACTAGTAAGCAAAAAGTTTTCCAGATTGATAAATAAAACTACCTAGTGGTATAATATATTTATGAGAACACAACAGTGGTATGCACAATTAGAAAAGCCAACATGGGCACCACCCTCTAAAGTTTTTAGCCCAGTGTGGAGTGTATTATATGTACTTATAGCGATATCTTTTGGAGTAGTAATCACAAAATTCTTTCAAAAAGATATTCCTTTTATAGTACTTTTACCTTTTTTACTAAATATTGTTTTTAATGCTTTGTTTGTGCCACTTCAATTTGGTTTAATGAATAACGAACTTGCACTTCTAGATATCTTTCTTGTACTCGGAACTCTTATTTGGGCAATGATTGTGATATTCCCTTATGCTTCATGGGTTACATATATACAGATCCCTTATCTTCTATGGGTATCTTTTGCGACAGTACTTCAAGCGTCTGTGACATTTCTTAATCGCTAATTTATGAATGCAAAAAAGTTTTTTGTCGGTCGAGCAGTTGTATTTCTAATATTGATTGTCTTATTTGGAATCGGGTATTTGATATTTGGTCTTTAAAAATATTTTACTTATTATCTAACGATATTTTTTTAAATATGCTAGTATACAAATATGAATAAAATAGCTTCAGCCACATTTGAAAAGGGTACGGTAGATGCGGCTGATGCTTTTACAAATCCACTTCCACAAATTGCGTTTATTGGAAGGTCTAATGTAGGTAAGTCTAGTACTATCAATCTATTAACCAACAATAAGGGGCTTGCAAAAACAAGTTCTTTTCCAGGACGAACTCAGCAAATAAATTTATTTTTGATAAATAATAAATATTATTTTGTAGATTTACCGGGATTCGGTTATACAAAGACATCAAAGCTTCAAAGAGAAAAAATGAGCGGATTGATTACTCATTATTTTAGGCTAGCAAAAGATGTTTTGAAAAAGGTTGTATTTATTATTGATGCTGAAATAGGTCCAACAAAAGATGATTTAGAAATCTTTGATTTTTTGAAAGAAACAGGATATACGATTTTAGTAGCTTGCAACAAAGAGGATAAGATTAAAAAATCTTTAATAGTTAAAAGAGAAAAAGAAATAAAAGAAAAACTTGCAGGCCATGATTTTATCTTGTATTCTACTAAAACTAAAAAAGGAATTGAGAATCTTTTAAATGAGGTTTTGATATAAAGATATGAACAAAGTAGAAGAATTTATACAAAGAGCAACAGACTTAGAAAGTGTAGGAGACAAATACGGGGCGCTTGAAGCCCTAAACAGTGCCTTTGAGGTATTGATATTTGACGCATCTGAGTACGCGCTTGCAAAAGAAGGTCTTTCTAGAGAGTCTAATCTTATAATAAAAAGAGCTGAGCTATTAGAGCATTCAAACAGTTTTCTTTCAAAAGATTTATCTGCAGCTATGATTTTAAATAATATGGGAATTTTATTTTTAGAAATGGAAGAATTTGATGCTGCTTATCAAAAGTTTGAAGATTCTATCGGGCTTATTCCCAGTGGGATTGTGTATGATGAGCCTTTTGAAAATAAAAAGATAGCTCTCAATAAAATTCAATCTCTAAATCAAGAAGTATCTGAGGGTAGAGATGGATCAATTGACTAATCTAATAAAAATATTTTTTCCTCCGAATAAAAAACCTAGGACAAAAACTATAATCAAGCCAGAAGTTAGAAAAATGGCTCATGATTTAGTTTGCTCTAGACTTCAGTATTTTAATCAGTTTTATAATTTAAAATATCATAAAGTCTCTATTAGAAATCAAAAGACTAGATGGGGGAGTTGTTCTAGTCGGGGGAATTTGAGTTTTAATGTAAAAATATTATTCTTAGATAAAGAATTACAAGATTATTTGATAGTACACGAGCTTTGCCACTTAAAAGAATTTAATCATTCTAAAGATTTTTGGGCACTTGTGGAAAAACAAATACCTAATTATAAATACTTACACAATAAAATAAGGTATACTACTGTGAGTGATAAAAAATAACTTTTTTAATTTTCAAAACCTTTCTTTTTTATTTTTATTAATTTTTTTCTTTGCTTTTATTCATTTTATTTCTGATAAGGATTTAAAAGAGTTAGATTTTCAAGCAGCCGCTGCCCCGGTAACGCCTCTTGTGTGGTCAGGAAATAATTTAGCACAAGCACAAAGTGAAATGATATTATCTACTGAAGGACCTCAAGTAGAAAATAAAAAGAGTACAATACCCGAGAACCTAAAAGGGATATATGTATCTAGCTGGGTTGCGGGGACTCCGCAAACTATCAATAGAATTATTGGGATTTTAGATACGACCAGTGCAAATGCAGTGATTATAGATATCAAAGATGCTACGGGCAGGATTTCTTATATTCCTAAAGACCCATATTTAGTATCTCTAGGTGTGGGGACAAATAGAATTCGTAATCTAGAAAATCTAATCAAGACCTTAAAAGAAAAAAATATTTATGTGATTGGTCGTATTTCTGTTTTTCAAGATCCTTTTTATGTAAATTTATTTCCAAATACTGCATATAAAGATACTCGCACAGGGAATATTTGGCTTGATAATAAAAAATTAGCTTGGCTTAGAAATGATAGTAAGCAGGTTTGGGATTATACTATTGCTATCGCTAGGGATGCATTTGTTCAGGGTTTTGATGAAATCAATCTAGACTATGTCAGATTCCCGTCAGATGGACCTATTTCTTATTTAGATAAGACGGGCATGGACAAATCTCGCAGAGAAATTATAAAAGATTTTTTTCAATATATGAATCAGGAACTTAGAGAAAAAAGTAATATTATTGTTTCTGCTGATTTATTTGGACTTACAATGAGCGCTCGTGATGACTTGGGAATAGGACAAGTACTTGAAGATATTGCGCCTTATGTAGATTATATAGCACCAATGGTTTATCCATCACATTTTGCAAATGGTACCTATGGAGTGCAAAATCCTGCACAAAATCCGGGAATTATCATAGATAGGTCTATGTCTGAGGGCATCAGAAGGCTAGAAGCTATTGGAGAAGAAAAAAGTAAGCTTAGGCCATGGCTTCAGGATTTCAATCTTGGAGCTGTATATACGCCAGAAATGGTTAGGGCACAGATTGACGCGAGTCAGAATTTAGGGCTTAAATCATGGATGCTTTGGGATCCTAAAAACATCTATACAAAGTCAGTGCTTTAGATGCTATAATATAATTATTAAAAAATAATTTTTAAAATATATGGCAAAAGGCGAAACACATAAGAAAGAAAAGAAAAAACCAAAGAAAGATAAAAAATAATTTATTAGTTAACTTTTTTAAAATGGAACATCATACAGAAGAAAAAAATACAAATAGTCTATTTTTGATAATTACAATAATCGTAATTATTGCGTTAGCTATTTTTTGGTTTACTAAATTAAATAAAAATTCAGTAACTAACCAAATAGTTGCTCCGGTATCCATTGAAGATATAGATCGTTCCGAAGTATTATCTTCAGAAGATATTTGTTATGTATCAATGCAAAATAGAGCCGAAGGTCTTAGAGATCTTTACTCTTTAAATCTTTCTATTGCGAGCGATGGTAGTGCTAGGGGCAACCTTATAACATCACCAGCTGAAAAAGATACGATGCAAGGAAAGCTTTTCGGTATAATATCCAAATCATCTGACGGTAGGATATTTGAAGGTTGGTATGATAATCAAGCAGAGGGAGTAGAAAATACAGATCAGATCAGCATTAAGGTTTTGGAAGACAAGGCTATCATTGGATATGGTGAGATGGTTCAAGCAGGAGACGCTTATGTTTATAAAGATGCTAAAAATATAAATTATAATTTAGAAATCCCAGCAATCCCGTGTGCACTACAAGAAGAAATCATATCTATGTAAATAATAAATGACTCAAGATAAAGCGCTTACAATATTAAAGATTGGGGCTAATATTTTCCTTACAGGAGAACCAGGGTCAGGTAAGACACATACTATAAATGAGTATGTGTCTTATTTAAGGGGGTATAATATTGAGGTTGCTATCACCGCATCAACTGGTATTGCAGCTACTCATATAGGTGGTATGACAATACATTCTTGGAGTGGGGTAGGTATAAAAAGAGAATTGTCTAGATATGATTTAGATAAAATAGCTTCAACAGAATACATTGTGAGGCGCATCAAAAAAACTAAAGTTTTAATCATTGATGAAATATCAATGATAGATGCAAAAATGCTTGATATGGTTGATGCTGTTTGTAGGGCGATTAAGCAATCAGCCCACCCTTTTGGTGGAATGCAGGTTATATTTGTTGGGGATTTTTTTCAACTTCCACCGGTTGGCAATATCGGTACTGAAACAAAGTTTGCCTATGAATCAAAAGTATGGAGTAAAATGAATATTTTAACTTGTTATTTAGGTGAGCAATATCGTCAAAATGATCAAAAGCTTGTAGAAATACTGAATGCTATTCGTAGCGGGACATTTGATACTATGCATCATGAGTATTTGCAAATTTGTCAAAGAAAAGATGTTGGAAACATTGAGCAATCAGTTACTAAACTTTTTGCGCACAATATAGATGTAGATGCACTTAATGATGATGAACTTAAAAAAATCCCAGCAAGTGAGCATGTCTTTGAAATGAAAACAAAAGGTCCGGCTATATTGGTACTTGGGCTTGTAAAAGGATGTCTTTCGCCAGAAGTTTTAAGGCTTAAGGTTGGGGCGAGTGTGATGTGTACTAAAAATAACAAAGAAAAAAATTTTGCCAACGGTACACTTGGTATTGTGAAGGCTTTTGAAGCAAGTTCTGGATATCCTGTTGTAGAGCTACATGACGGACGCATTATCACGATAGAGCCTATGGACTGGGTATTAGAAGAAAATGGAAAGATACGAGCAAGTATCACTCAGATACCTCTTAGACTTGCTTGGGCGATCACAATACATAAAAGCCAAGGTATGTCTCTTGATTGTGCTGTCATGGATTTGGGACAAATATTTGAATATGGACAAGGATATGTTGCTCTGTCTCGTGTGCGGGATTTAGATGGTCTTTATCTTTTGGGTTTAAATCAAAAAGCCTTATTGGTACATCCTGAAATTATAGAAAAGGATATTGATTTTAAAAAAGCTTCATCTGAAGCAGAATCTTATTTTGTTGATATTGAAGAGAAAAAACTTGCTAAAATGCAGGAAGATTTTATTGTTGCGTGTGGTGGGGATATTGTAAAAGATGGGAAAAAAGTTTCTACTAAAAAAGACACATATACAAAAACATTAGACATTATTTTAGAAAAGAAATCATTAGAATTTATCGCTAAAGAGCGAGGAGTATCAGTAGACACCATAATCACTCATTTTGAAAAACTTGCTGATAGGGGTGATTTAAAATATGAAAATTTACTTCCATATTTTGATCCGCATGTACTTGAGGGACTTGATAGTATTATAAAAGTTTTTGCCAAAAATGATTCTACAAAATTAACTCCTGTGCATGAATATTTTAATGAAGAGTATTCCTTCATAGATTTAAGGCTTGCGAGAATTGCTTTTAAATTGAGATAGTTAATTTATACCTACAACCTTAAACATCTTAATCACTTTAAACAAATATATTGTATTTTTTAGACACGGATATTTTTCTGCTGAAAAATTCCTGTGCTCGCGCCAGTCGCGCTCCGCAAGTCTAAAAAATACAATATATTTGTTTAAAGTGATGTGGGTGGTATAATAAAATCATGACAATTTTACCAACGAACTCTAAAAGACAAATAGGGGGGGGTATACACTATATAGTAATGCCTTCACTTTGATTGAACTATTAGTAGTAATAGCAATAATTGGAATACTAGCTACTGTAGTTATTGCATCACTAAATGGAGCAAGAGACAAAGCTAAAAGTGCAGCAATCAAATCTGAGGCCAGACAACTCTTTAACCTTGCCATGGAGCATTATGCAGAGACGGGGGATTTTAGTACTTTTGTAAGTACTAATAATTGGATAAAGGGAGATGCTCAGAGTGGTGCCTCAGCATATGGTTGTAGTTCTAGAATAATTAACACAGCAATAAATAGAGATAAGGCAATAGAGATATGTAATAGTATTACTTCAAAGTTGCCTACGAATACTTCTGGTGATAATGCAAATAATAAATTAATTTTACATTGTAATTCAAGTTTTTGTAATCCTGTAAATGAATTTTCCATAGTGGTAAAACTTCAAGACAATGAGTATCAATCTGGAGCAAGTGCAGGGAAGTATCTTTGTATGGGGACATCGGGTTCAATAGCTGAGACTTTTTATTCAACTGCTTTAATGCAAAGTACAAAGGGATGTTCTAGAAATCCCTAAAATGACTTTTTTGGATTTTCTGATATTATGTAATCTATGTTAAGTATCGGAATTGTGGGCTTGCCCAATGTAGGAAAATCTACTCTTTTTAATGCACTCACTAAAAAGTGTGTACCAGCAGAAAATTATCCTTTTTGTACTATTGATCCATCGGTGGGGATTGTTTCTGTTCCAGATGAAAGACTTCATCTATTAAGTGAATTTTCAAAGACAAAGCGTACTATTCCGGCTGCAATTGAATTTGTAGATATTGCAGGTTTAGTAGAGGGGGCTTCTAAAGGAGAAGGGCTAGGAAATAAGTTTTTGGCAAATATTCGTGAGTGTGATGCTGTACTTGAAATGGTACGCCTTTTTCCTATTGTTGGTGGCGGAAAAGAGATAGCCCATGTATATGGAAGTGTAGACCCTATCAGAGATATTAAAGTAATCAATCTAGAGCTTATACTTGCTGATTTTGAGACTGTGACAAAGCGTAGAGCAAACATATTGAAAGATGTAAAAAGAGGAGATAAAGAAAAGATTATAGAAGATACTTTGCTTGAAAAAGTTGAGCATCTTCTTGAAGGAGAAAAAATGGCAAATACTCTAGAATATACAGAAGAAGAATTTAAAATTCTCAAGCAACTTAATCTTTTGACTATCAAAAAATTTCTTTATGGTCTAAATAAAAGAGCGGGAGCGCAGAATCTGGATGAAAGTGATAAAGATAAATTTAATGAACTTACAAAATACATAGAAGATTCAGGTGCTGGATATATACTGATTGATGCAAAGATTGAAGATGAACTTAAGGATTTTGAGGGACAAGAAAAAGAAGAAATGCGTCGTGAACTTGAAGCGAGTGATGATGGTATCAGTGCTTTAATATCTGAAGCTTATAAAGTGCTTGGACTTGAGACATACTTCACTACAGGAGTAGAAGAAACTCGTGCTTGGACTATTAAAAAGGGTAGTACTGCGCCTGTGGCAGGTATGGCTATTCATACTGATTTTAAAGATAAATTCATTCGTGCAGAAGTTGTATTTTGGAAAGACTTAATTGATGCTGGGAGCTATGCCAATGCTCGCGCAAAAGGACTGGTAAGACTTGAGGGAAAAGAATATATAGTAAAGGACGGAGATGTAATTGAGTTTAGGATATAAAAAAATTCCGTCTCAACATACAATGATGAGAGACGGAAAGTTGTGTAGCGGTGGTTAAATTGGGTTTGTGTTTTTAGCCATTTCTTTTAATAATAGAAAAATCTCTTCTGGGCTGAGTTCGCAGAACTCTAAGTCATAATCTAGTACCATATTTTTATTTTTTAAGTATTATAATACTTAAAAAATAAAAATAATCAAATTATTTGTTTTTTAAATCCTCAATTTCTTTTTGAAGTTCTTTTAGTGTTGACTGAATACTTGTAAGTAATGCTACTTCATATTCTTGTTCTTGCCGGTCTTTGAGTATTTCTTTATCTTGCTCATCTTCAATCTCTTCAATATCTTCTTGGATTTCATCAACATCTTTTTCAATTTCCTCAATATCCTCTTGGATTTCTTCCACATCTTCTTGGATGACTTCCAGATCAGCCGTGTTTTTATTTACAGTCATTTGTATAAGGATTGCTAGATAAATAGCTTCTATTGAAAGGAAGGTTGTCAGCACTAAAAGCATTTTATCTGTAGCCATACCAAGAAAAGGTAGAGCAAAACATACAGCAAAAATAATCGTATGAATTACGAGTGAGGGGATTGAGCCGATAGACTTTGTGGTCTTATCAGCTATTTTTGCTAATCTTATCTTTTGTCTATTTCTTGGTGACATGTTATTTACCATAACACATTACTTAAATAAGTCAAAATAAAAAAAGCCCCCGTTTTATTGAGGGCTTCGTCAGAAAGTTTTTTTCGTTACATTCTGACCATTTTTTTAAATTGACTAAAAGTTTTTTTGAAAAAACCTCTCGTCTCTTCATCCGGCTTTTGCGCCGGGATGATCATGATTTGTTTGATTTTGGAAATTGACTTTCTTTCCTGAACCTTTTTGGTTGTCTGATGTTCAGGAACATATTGACGGAGCTCCTGAGGGAGCTTGTCAGTATCGAAATTCTTACCGTATTTTTTACGCAATCTTTCGATTTTCTTTTTTGCTTCAGATACTTTGTTCTGATGTGCGAGAATTCTTTTTTGACTCTCCCCATCAATCTTCCAAAGCGGGTTATTGCTTAGGTTCCGAGCTATTTTAAATGCGAGTTCTTTTTGTCTCTCGTTAAGAAAAATTTCTTCGCATCCGCGTTCTTTTTTTAAGCGCGTATATTCCTGATTAGATACAGGTTTACCTGTTCTTTTTGTTACTTGCCATGGCAAGTATTCAAAGGTTTTTCGTTTTACGAAAAACCTTGTTCCGTAGTAATTGACGAGCATATTCCCGCTTGCCATTACCAAGGCGCGGACTTTGTCTTTCTTGTACTTATTAGGAAGCTGAGGTCTTTCCATATTTTTTTATTTAAAGGTGGTTGCCAGAATCTGCTGGGTCAGAAAATTTAGTCAATTTATATCATATTAATACATAAAAGTCAATATGATACGGATTTGCTCCTTTTATTTATATATGCTATATTTTGCACACTATGTCACAAGTAAATCTAATAAAGCTTACAAATAAAGAAACAGGCGAAACATACTACACCTTCAAAAATAAAAAGAAGCATGCAGGTATGAAGCTTGAATTAAACAAGTTTTCTAAAAAGCTTAGAAAAGTTATCTCTTTTAAAGAAGCAAAGAAATAACAAAAAAGTTGGCTATAAGCCAACTTTTTTGTTATATTGTACCTACTACTTTCGGGCGATTAGTTTAATGGTAGAACGAAGGTCTCCAAAACCTTTGGTGAGGGTTCGATTCCTTCATCGCCCGCAATAAAATAAAGAACCCGATACGGAGTGTCGGGTGACTTATTTTATAGGCTGGAGAAGGAAGAGAAAAGAGCGCAGCGGTTTACGAAATACGAGTTTATGAGTGTTTTGTCGCAAGCGGCGGGGTCGAGCGAATGAGATTTTTATGAGCTACTTTAGTATCGAAAGAAAAATCCATGAGGGTGACCGATTCCTTCATTGCCCGCCAATTTGTGATAGTACGAGACATTATTGTTTTATCCTGTTTTTATATAGGAAATAATTTTATGAAAAGTATTTTTGTATCAATAGTTTTATTACCAAATAAAGAGATTAATTCTGCTGTTTTAGATTTGAACAAAAAAATATGTGAAAAATATGATTTGGTATCAAGTATTAATAAAGAAGATTTTGCTCATATTTCAATTTATAATGCTAAATTCCCTGAACACAATTATGGGCTAATTGAGGATGTTGTTAAAAATATCTTTGAAAAATTTAATAGAATTAAATTAGAGCCAGAAAGGTTGAATATAAAATCTAGATTTCTTTCTATTCTCTTTAACAATAATAAAGACTTAATTTCTTTGCAGAATGAAATTATAGAATATTTGAATCCATTAAGAGAAGGATTGATTCAAAGTAAATATATTGAAAAATCAGAATTTTATTCTAAAGAAGAATTAGAGAATATTAAGAGTTACGGATATCCATTTTGCAAGAATGAATTTAGCCCACATATGACCATTGCTGAATTTAAAAATATTGATGATATAGAAAAAAGTATGAAAGATATATCTTGGAAAGATTCAGTTTTTATTGAAAGAGTTAGTATGAGGATTTTGTTTACAAACGATACAGGAGAAAAAAGTAATAATATTATTTATTTTAATCTTTAAATCTTCTACTTCCCATACTTCTTAAACCAAGTTCTTTGGCGCTTGGCGTATTGACAGATTGATTTTTCTAGTTGGTCTAGCATGTCTTTTTTTGTAATTTCTTTTTGTAGATACATTGCTATGTATCTATATTCTAATCCAAGATCATAGAGTCTTTTCCATGATAGACCCTCATCTCTTAATCTTTGTACTTCAGCTATCATGCCTTGTCTGAATCTTTTAAGTAGTCTTTGATGAATTCTTTCTTTCAAGACTTCATCTGGAAAGTCTAAATATATCCATTCTATATCGTACAACTTTTTTCTTTTTTGCTCAGGAACTTTTCCTAAATGTGTAGCTATCTCTATAGCTCTTATAAGTCTTACAGGGTTTTTAGTATCTACAGATTCATATCTACGACGGTCTAATTCTTTTAATATATTTGAAAGTTCTGATATGTCTTTTTTAGATAATTCTTCTCGCAGTTTTTTATTTGGTTTCACTTCTGGAAAAGATGTGTCATATACTAGAGCGTCTACATAAAGACCGCTGCCACCTACGATGATAGGAGTTTTGCCTTTACTTATTATTTTTTTTATTGCTTCAGTTCCAGTTTTTTTATATTGAGCTACTGTATATGTTCTCTTAGGTGATGCGATATCAAGCATGTAGTGGGGTATGCCACACATTTCTTTTTTAGTGATTTTGCCACTACCAATATTTAGTCCTTTATATACCTGTCTGGAGTCTGCTGAGATTATCTCACCATTTATTTTTTTAGCTAGAGAAACTGCGTGTTCGCTTTTTCCTGTAGCAGTTGGTCCAGAGATAACTATTATTTTATGCATTTTGTGCCGGAGAGAGGACTCGAACCTCCACATCCTTGCGAATAATCGATTTTGAGTCGATCGCGTCTACCATTCCGCCACACCGGCAATTGTTTTCATACTACATGTTTTTTCACAATTTTTCAAATTAAATAATGTGATACAATAAGTATCATGTCAGAGCTTTATACAAATTCAGTTTTTTTAATAGAGGTAGATAAAATTCATCCAAACCCTTTTCAGCCGCGTAGAGAGTTTGAAATGGGTCCGCTTAAAGATCTTGCAGACTCTATTCGTCAGTATGGAGTACTTCAGCCACTTACTGTGTCTCGTGTAGAAAGAGAAACACCCGATGGTGGTATGATGGCGGAGTATGAACTCATCGCTGGAGAGCGCAGACTTCGTGCAGCTAAAATTGCCGGGCTTACACAAGTACCAGCTATTATTCGCGTGGGGGATGACAATATGATGAAGCTTGAGCTTGCCATCATTGAGAACCTCCAACGAGAAGATTTAAATCCAGTAGAGCGTGCTAGGTCGTTTCAGAGGCTTGCTACAGAGTTTAATCTTACTCATGCACAAATAGGTCAAAAGATGGGTAAAAGTCGTGTGTATGTGTCAAATACGCTCCGTATACTCTCACTTCCAGAGGAAATACTAGACGCACTATCTGCTGGAAAGATAAATGAAGGACATACGAGACCGCTCATGACTCTCTCTGGTCGCCCAGAAGAGCAAACAACACTTTTTAAAGAAATAATTTTTAGAAAAATTAGTGTTAGAGAAGCTGAAAGAATTGCCAGAAGAATTGCGGTTGAAAAAATAAAGAAAAAATCTCTTTTACCAAATGCAGAATTGCTTGTAATAGAAAAACAGCTTCAAGATACTCTGGGCACTAGAGTACATATTGAGCCAAAAGAAGAGGGTGGAAAAATCACCATAGATTATTTTTCAAATGAAGACCTAGACACTATCATGGCAGTACTTGCAAAAATTCAGCAAGAAGATGAACAGGGCTTGAGAAAAGATAGTCTTCATGAAAATTTATCTCCTGAAGATAAAGAAAAACTTGAAAAGGAAGAAGTTCAAAATCTAGATGATCGTACTTCTGAAGAAGTACAGCAACAAGACGAAGAGGAAGATGATGATTTGTATAATCTAAAAAACTTTTCTTTATAACAAAAACCGCCTAAGCGGTTTTTGTTATTTTTTATAAATTAAATTTAAAACCAAACATATCTTTCTGGGAGACCCGCGCAGCCTGACTGAGCCGAGCGTAGCAAAAACTCAGCAGAGTTTTATGCGTGCTCCGAGAAAGATATGTTTGGTTTATTTAATAGGAAAAGAATAAACAATATATTTTTTACGGTTTTATATTTTTTAATTATTCTTTAAGGAAAAATCTTTGAATGATACCGCCGTGTTCTGTGACATAGTTACGGATTCTTTTTCTTGCAAAGGATGTCTTTGCATAGTCCATCCATTTTGCAGAGGGTTTGGCATTTTTTTGTGTGACAATATCTACGATGTCACCATTTTTAAGTTTGGTACTAAGTGCAGCCATTTTTCCATTTACTTTGGCTGAGCTTATAGTATCTCCAATCTCTGAGTGCACGGTATAAGCAAAATCAATAGGCGAAGCATCAATGGGCAGGTCTATGACATCTCCTTTTGGAGTAAATACAAAGATGCGGTCGTTAAAGAGATCAAGGGTGAGTTGTTTTAGAAAATGACTCGGGTTCTTAAATGCATTTTGCAAATCTTTTAAATCATTTAGCCAGTTTACTTTTTTATCTGGCAAATAAACATTTTTATTTTTTTGCTCTTTATACAAAAAGTGAGAGGCAATACCCATTTCAGATTCTTGATGCATTTGGTCTGTACGGATTTGGATTTCAACAATACCAAACTCTGTCACTACAGTAGTGTGAAGTGATTGGTATCCATTTGGTTTTGGAAGAGCAATATAGTCTTTGATTCTTCCAGGAATAGGTTTCCATATCATATGAATAAGTCCAAGTACTTGATAGCAGTTTGCGATATCATCTACTACTACACGCAAAGCCACAATGTCATAGATGCGTTCTATGTCCATATCGTATCTTAATAGTTTTTTATAAAGACTATATGTATGTTTTGCGCGGCTTTCAATAAAAGGATTTTTGATATCAAAATCTTTTAAAGTTGAAGTAAGTTTTTTGTGGACTTTTTCAACTGTTTGTTTTGCGCGCGGCATATGATCATCAAGCAGAGCTTTTGTTTTTTCATATTCTTTAGGATATGCATAAGGAAAAGCATAGTCTTCAAGTAGACCCTTTAATTTACCCATACCAAGTCTACCCGCTAGGGCTGCGTGGACCTCAATAGTCTCAAGGGCAATACGAGTACGCTTATCTGGGCGCACATGCTCAAGTGTTTGGATATTGTGCAGTCTATCAGCTAGTTTGATTATAAGTACACGCAAGTCTTCTGCTAAGGCAATGAAAAATTTGCGCATACTTTCTACATGTCTTTCTTGTCCGCGGTATTTAACTTTACCAAGTTTGGTTACGCCCTTTACCAGAAAAAGAATTTTTTCTCCAAAAAGATTTTGGATTTCTTCTTCTGTTGTTTCAGTATCTTCAAGAGTATCATGAAGAAGCGCTCCTACTATGGTCTCTAGGTCCATACCCAGCGCAGCTGTATTTTTAGCAACAGCAAGGACATGTATAAAATAAGGTTCTCCTGATTTTCTTTCTTGTCCTTCGTGCTTTTCTTTAGCAAATTGATAGGCTTTTTGGATAATAGACTTTTGCTCTACGGAGAGTGGATACTCTATAGTTTGGATAAGGGATTCTAAGGTTGTACCCTTTCTTATTTTCATGTATATAAATATACAATATTTATATAAAAAATAAAGCCCCAGGAGTTGGGGATTATTTTTTGGAGACTATAAGAAAGCTTGATAGCTCTTCTGGTGTTGCACCATCAAGAACAAAATCATCTGGTAGATATATTCTTTTTAATCCTGATTTTAAGAATATTCCAGATTTTGATTTCAATATTTGCATTTCTTTTTTAGTTTTTGGGTGGATGAATGTTTTTACTAACTCTGTACCTTTGGGAAGTGACTTGGGCGTATTGAGAAGTTTAAGTGCCTCTTCAAGTGTGATGGTATAAGGATCAAGTCCACTAGTTTTTTTGATAGATCTAAAATCTTGCCCTCTACCCACATAAGGACCAAATCTTCCATTATTGGCAAAAATATTTTCACCCGTTTTTTCATCTTTCCCAAGTACACGCGGAAGTGCTAATAAATGCAGAGCTTTTTCTAGTGTTATGTTTTCAAGCTTTGTATTTTTAGGCACACTAGACCTTTTTGGCCCGGGGGCGAGTTTTGCTTCAGCTATGAGAATTTTTTCTTTAGCTACTAATTCTTTTTCTTCTTTGGTTTTTTTATGTCCTTTAGGGAATTTTGTTGCTTTAGGGATTTCAGGACTTTCTCCTAATTGTACAAATGGACCAAATCTGCCTGATAATAGATATACTGGTAATTTGGTTTCTGGATCATATCCTAGGGGTTCATCTTTTTTGATTTCAAGACCTTCTATGGTAAGTGCGCCATTACAATCTGGATATCTGATACATGAAAGGAATTTACCATTTTTCCCAAGTTTGACTACCATCTTATCTTTACATACAGGACATTTGTGTTTTTCATCAGCGAGTTCAAGTGTAGTAGCTTTATCTAATTTTTCTTTTTCTTTAACTTCTAGTAAAAAAGGTTTATAGAATTCACTCAAGACTTTTTTATATTCTGCATTACCACTGGCAATATCATCCAATTTGTCCTCCATCTCAGCTGTGAAAGTATCACTGATGTATTTCATAAAGTTGTTTTCCAAAAAACCAGAAACAACTTCACCTGTATCTGTGGGTTTAAGTGAGCGGTTTATTTTTTCTACATACCCCCTTTGCTCTAGTGTTGAGATAATAGATGCATAAGTACTAGGTCTTCCGATACCCCGAGATTCTAATTCTTTGACTAGCCCTGCTTCAGAGTATCTATGAGGTGGTTCTGTTTGCTTGGCCGATGGTGCACACTTTATCAAATCTATTTTTGAATCTTTTGTAAGATTTGGTAATTCTACATCCTCACTTCTAGCTGCGCTATCAGCCAAGAGCCATCCCAGTGAAAGCATTTGTGATCCTGTCGTTGTGAAGTCCGGAATACTATCGCTTGAAACATTTGCGATAATTGTAGTTTTTAAAACTTTTGCATCTGCCATTTGTGATGAGATAGTTCTTTCCCAGATTAGATTGTATAGACGCTTTTGTTCTTCTGTTAATCCTAGATTTTTATTTTTAATATTGGTTGGGCGAATTGCTTCGTGAGCCTCTTGAGCATTTTTGGATTTGGTTTTATAAAGTCTGACTTGTACATTTTCTTTTCCATAGAGTTTTTCAATAGTATTTGTGATAGCCGGCAGAGCTTCTTTTGAAATAGAAATAGAATCTGTACGCATATAGGTGATAAGACCAGCTTCATATAATCTTTGAGCCGTTTGCATTGTACGAGACGGAGACATACCAAGCCTTGAACTGGCAGCTTGCTGGAGTGTAGATGTAGTAAATGGTGCACGAGGAGATCTTTTTTGCTGACTTTCTTTAATGTCTTTTATTAGCCATTTTTCTGTTTGTGCTTTTTGAACAATTTCGTCTACTTCTTTTTTATCTCTTGGTTCTTTTTTACAATTTAAAATGAGAGAATCATCTTTGTCTGTTTTAAAAGATGCAGAGATAGTCCAATAATCTTCTGGAATGAAGCTTTGGATCTCTCTTTCTCTTTCAACCAGGATACGAAGAGCGGGAGATTGAACACGACCAGCTGAAAGTCCATAGCGAACTTTTTGCCAGATAATCCCCGAAAGGTCATACCCGACAAGTCTATCAAGTACACGCCTTGCTTCTTGTGCTTGTCGGAGGTCATCATCAATATCACGCGGATTGGCAAGAGCATTTTTAATTGCGTCTTTTGTGATTTCATTGAATGTTACTCTTTTGATTGAAGACACAATGCTCTTATCACTATTTAAAATCTCTTTGATATGCCAAGCGATAGCTTCACCTTCACGGTCAGGGTCAGTCGCTAAAAGTATTTCATCTGATTTTTTGGCCAGAGTTTGTAAATCTTTTACCACTCTTTCTTTTCCAACAGAGATTTCATAATTAGGAATGAAACCACCCTCTATATCGATGGCATTTTTTTGAGATTTTGGAAGGTCGCGAATATGTCCCACTGATGCACGCACGATGAATTTACTCTCGCTGTCTATATCAGAAAGATATTTTTCAATCGTTTTGGCTTTTGATGGGGATTCCACTATTAGTAGCTTCATGTTTATGTAGTAGTATCATGATAATTTCCCTTTGGCAAATATAGGACTGTTTATATCTTTTCTATAAGGCCAAGTGTTTCTCTGATAAGTCCTTTTATTTCAAGGCTAGAAAGTGTAATGGTGAAGTCAGTAATATTGAGTTTAGAGTTTATTAAAAGTTCATCTTTATTTTGCGGAGAAAGCAGTAAAGATAAGAGATGCTTTTCGTTTGGATCAAGTGGAATGTTTGATATTTTCGGTGTGTCTATATTAAACGATAATTCTTTTAATATATCATCTGAAGATGTGATTGGGATTGCTCCCATTGATATTAGCCAATTGGCGCCACTTGCGTTTTC
Source organism: uncultured Candidatus Saccharibacteria bacterium (assembly GCA_964402895.1). Taxonomy (GTDB): domain Bacteria; phylum Patescibacteriota; class Minisyncoccia; order Phycocordibacterales; family UBA9973; genus UBA4124. Next base: position 22,913 of record CAYODR010000001.1, read on the forward strand.
AGAATTTATATTGGCTGGAACAGTGCCTACTATTTTGTTGTATTCAGTTGCAAGTCTGGCTGTGATTAAAGTACCAGAAGCTTTTTGCGCTTCTATGACTAAAGTCATTTTTGAGATTCCTGCTTCTAGTCTGTTTCTTTGGGGGAAGAAGTGGCGGCGCGCTTTTGCATCATTTGGATATTCAGATAAAAGCGCGCCGCCACGCCGAACAATCTCTTCTGCCAAATAATAATTTTGTCGAGGATAAATACTGTCCTTATAAAGACCACTACCGGGGAATGCAATAGTCGTAAGTCCATTATCCAGTGCTGCTTTATGTGCAATACTATCAATACCCATAGCTAGTCCTGAAACTATGACTATAGGGTACCCCTGCAAACCTTTTATCAAATGTTCACATGCCCATTTTCCATAATCTGAATACTTTCTTGAGCCCACAATGGTTAAGAATACGCAATCCTTGGTATTTTCCAGTGTTCCTAGCATATTTAATTCTTTAGGTGGGTCTGGAATTTCTTTTAAATCTGGAAAGTATTTTTGAGGTTCTATAATTTTTATTTTTTGCATACCTCTATATAATAAAGGTACGAGTTAAAAATTTTTTAAAATTCTTAAAATAAGCTATAATTGCATATATGCTCGATATTAAATTTATAAAAGAAAACCCCGATATTATCAAAGACGCAGTTCGTAAAAAGAGCTTAGAATTTGATGTAGATGCCATGCTTCAGCTTGAAGATAAAAGATTAAATGCTCTTAATCTTTTTGAATCTTCCAGAACAGAGCAAAAAAGGCTTTCTGATTTAGTATCACAAACTCAGGATAGGGCAGAGAAAAATCAAATACTAGAACAAATCAAACCTCTAAAAGAAAATGTTCAAAAGTACGAAGACGAGCTTCGTGAGGTTATGAAAGAGTGGCAAGCTATGATGCTTATGGTGCCAAATATTCCAGATATCTCTGCGCCAGTTGGTCCAGATGAAACTCATAGTATTGTTCAAAAAACTTGGGGTGAAAAAACATCTTTTGATTTTCAGCCAAAAGATCATATTGAAATCATGCTTAATCTAGATATTGCTGATTTTGAACGAGGTACAAAGGTGCATGGTTTTCGGGGGTATTATCTAAAGGGTGATGCGGTAAAACTTTGTTTTGCTATTTGGAACTATGCTATGGATTTTTGGACAAAGCGTGGATTTAATCCAATTCTTCCACCCGTGATAACCAAAAGAGAGCCACTTATGGGTTGTGGATTTATTCCTCAAGGTGAAGCTGACATTTATAAAAACCAAGATGACACTTATCTAGTAGGGACATCAGAAGTAGGTCTGATGGGAATGTATATGGACGAAGTCTTACCAAAAGAAAATTTCCCAATCAAAATGCTTGGTTTTTCACCCTGCTATAGACTAGAAGCAGGATCACACGCAAGAGATGTGAAGGGGCTTATCCGCGTACATGAATTTTATAAATTTGAACAAGTGGTGCTTTGTGAAGCTGATCATGCAGAAAGTGTGAAATGGCATGAAGAGCTTAATAGAAATACAGAAGAGTTTATTGAATCTTTCGGTATCCCTTATCAGACATTAAATGCTTCAACGGGTGATATGGGATTTTCCAAGGTAAAAATGTACGACATTGAACTTTGGGTTCCTAAAGAAGAAAAGTATAGAGAAATCTCTTCAGCTTCATATTTTCATGATTTCCAAACTAGAAGACTTGGCATTAGATATAAAGATGATAACGGTAAACTTAAATATGCGCATTCATTAAATTGTACAGCTATCCCAACACCAAGAATTTTAGTTTCTCTTATAGAAAACTTCCAACAAGCAGATGGTTCTATCAAGGTTCCAGATGTACTTGTGCCTTATATGGGCAAGGATATGATTGGTAAATAATATGTATGAGAAATCCTATACAGACAATGTCTTAAAAAGAGAAACAAAAAAGAGTAATAAGAAAAACTCTTTTTCTTGGCGTCGGGCTTTGATTGTATCTATAATTCTTACCTTAATAGCAGGTCTTACTCTTTTAATCAGACTTCCTTATTTTCAAATAAAAGAAATCAAAATAGAAGGAACTAAAAGTGTTTTTCCAGAAGATGTAAAAGATTTGGTATTGAGTCATCTTGAAGGAAATTATCTTTTTTTATATCCAAAGAGCAGCCTTTTTTTATTGCCAGATGCTTTTTTAGAAAAAGATTTGAAAAGAGAATTTACTCGCTTTAGAGTTGTCAAAGTTAAGAGAGCAGGTCATGACTCTATCTCTATTCGTGTGCAAGAGTACGAAAGGTATTATTTGTGGTGTGAGACTTCTGAGAGCTGTGATTTTATGAGTCGTGAGGGGGTGGTTTTTCCTGCTTCATCATTTTTTTCAGGAGATGCAATTGTCAAGATTTTTGTTGGGGAGAGGGGTAGTTATCCATTTTCACCAATAGGCAAAGATGAGCTTGCAATGGTTGAAAAGCTATCTCGTAGACTTCAAGATATCAATATCAGCCCTGCAGAATTTCATTTCAAAAGAGACGCCAACAACAAGTTGATTGTGATATTTTATCATAATGATTATCCGACAGAGATTAGATTTGATACTACACTTTCAATGGATATGGGCTTAGATGCATTTTATGCTACGCTTAGAGACGCGAATTTTAATAGAAGATTTAGAGATAAAACTCTAAAACTTTTATATGTAGATTTAATGCTTCCGAGTAAAGTTACTTATAATTTTAAATAATATGAATTTTTGGCAAAAATTAAAACAAGAAAATAAAGTATTTTTTACCGTTGCTCCCATGGCAGATGTGACTGATAGTGCTTTTCGTGCACTTGTCACAAAATATGGAAAGCCAAATGTGATGTGGACAGAATTTGTTTCAGCCAATGGACTCATGAGTGCGGGACGCGATATGCTTGCTCGTGATTTAGAATACTCTGAAGAAGAAAGACCAATAGTAGCACAACTCTTTACATCTGATCCAGAGAAAATGGAAGGCGCAGCCAAGCTTGTGTCTGAGATGGGATACGATGGTATAGATATCAATATGGGTTGTCCTGATAAGACTATAGAAAAGCAAGGCGCAGGTGCGGCTATGATTAAAAACCCAGAGCAGGCACTTGAGATAATCTCCGCAGCTAAAAGAGGGGTAAAAGCATCTGGTAGAGATATTCCTGTATCTGTAAAAACTCGTGTTGGATATAATGTTATTCAAATACAAGAATGGATACCACTTATCTTAAGTAGTGGTATAGCTGCGCTGACAGTACATGCTCGTACCCGAAAAGAAATGTCTAAAGTACCAGCGAATTGGGAGCTACTCAAAGAGGTAGTAGCACTTCGTGATCAGCTTGCACCTGAGACACTCATCATCGGAAATGGTGATGTGACGAGTATCAAAGATGGAAAAGAAAAAGCAAAAATATCTGGCGTAGATGGCGTGATGGTGGGGCGTGCACTTTTTGGAAATCCTTGGTTTTTTGATGAGAGTAGGGAAATAAGTGCAACCCTTCCAGAAAGACCTTCAAAGATAAAAAGATTTTTAAATAAAATTTTTCCTTTTATAAATGCAGAGACAAAGCGTACTGCGCCAATATCAGAAAAAAGACCGATAGAAATACAAGAGAGACTTGCTGTAATGCTTGAGCATACACAGCTCTTTGAAGAAAAACTCGGTGATATCAAAAGTTTTTCTATTATGAAAAAACATTATAAAGCATACTGTACCGGCTTTCGTGGAGCAAAAGAATTGCGCATGGAGCTTATGGAAAATGCGAAGAATTCAAAAGATGTACAGAAAATAATCCAGAATTTTCTTAAAAATATTTAAACTGTTATAATAAAAACATGCAAAATCAAGTTTTATACCGTAAATACCGACCAGACAATTGGAAAGATGTAGAAGGGCAAGAGCATATAGTATCTGTGCTTGAGCAATCAATCAAAGATAAAACTTTTTCTCAAGCATATCTTTTTACCGGTACTCGCGGTACAGGTAAAACTTCTGTAGCCAGAATCTTTGCTAAAAGTTTAAATACAAATCCAGAAGATATTATAGAAATGGATGCAGCGAGTAATCGTGGTATTGATGATATCAGATCACTGCGTGAAGGTGTGAGGGTCCTGCCTTTTTCTTCTGATTTTAAAGTCTATATTATAGATGAGGTACACATGCTTACCAAAGAAGCTTTTAATGCACTTCTAAAGACACTAGAAGAGCCACCAGCCCATGTTGTATTTATCTTAGCGACCACAGAACTTGATAAGGTACCAGAGACTATTCTTTCTCGTTGTCAGGTATTTTCTTTTAGAAAACCAAGTGAAAAAACTTTGATTTCTACTATTAAAGACATCGCTAAAAAAGAAGGTGTAGAAATAGATGAGGATAGCGCATCACTCGTTGCGTTTTTAGGAGATGGATCTTTTCGTGATACGCTTTCTATTTTGCAAAAAGTATTTTCTGTAGCTAAAGGTAGAGCAATCACTCGTGAGCTTGCTGAGCAAGTGACAGGCGCGCCATCACTACGCGTGATTCGTGATTTGTATAATGCACTGATTGATAAAGATATTGATGCTTGTTATAAGGTTCTGCAAAATGCAAATGAACAACATATAGACATGATGCTATTAGCTGAGCTTATGCTTTCAGCAATGAGACTATCACTGATGTATAGATATTCCCCAGATCAGCGCACTGAAATAGAAGCAGGGTATTCTGAGCAGTATGTAGAAGTCATAAAGCGTGGAGCAGTAGAAGGAGCGGAAGTAATATCATCAAAGAGTATCGTTAGTATGCTCACAGCTATTGAAAGATTGTCTTTTGCAAGTGTGGCAGTGCTTCCGCTTGAACTTGCTTTTATTGAAATGCTTGGGATTGAAAATGTTTAAAATATTTTGATTAAGTGTTATAATTTTATTATGAACAAAATAACCACCAAACTTATAAAAACAATAGGGGGGGGTATACACTAAAAAGTAGAGCCTTCACTCTCATAGAACTATTAGTAGTGATAGCTATTATAGGTATCTTAGCAACGGTGGTAATTGCATCACTTAATGGTGCAAGAGAGAAAGCTAAGAGTGCTGCCATAAAATCTGAAGCAAGACAACTCTTTAATCTAGCAATGGAACACTACGCGGAGACGGGGGATTTTGTAAGTTTCCACAGAATAACTACTGGTACTTGGTTAAAAAATGATTCAAATGTTGGTCCAAATGGAAATACATGTTCTTATGTTTTCTCAACATCTACAGCCACAAATAAAGATAAAGCTCTAGAAATATGTAACAGTATTACATCTAAATTACCAACAAATTTATCAGGCGGAGAGGCTAACAATAAATTATTGATCGGATGTAGTAATGCCGGAAATTGCTTAGATCCCAAAAACAGATTTTCTGTACAAGTAAAACTCCAAGACAATGAATATCAGGGTGGCGCAAATGCGGGGAATTGGTTTTGTATAGGGACATCTGGTGCTGTATATGAGGGGGTATATAGTACTGCTATAAAGGGGTGTTTTAATAATCCATAAAAATCACAAATTTTTAGACTATTTCCTTGCCCTATTTAAGCTATATAAGCTATAATCCATTTTATGAAAAAGGTTTTATTTGTAAACGGTGGCAATGGAGGTTTTGGTAATAATTTTAGAGAAGCAAGTAAAGAAAAGGATATTGAATGTGTTTCTATTAGAGCAGCCCACTCTTTTATTGTTATAGATAATGATGGTTGTAAATTTTTTCATCTCGGAGAAGAGATTGATTTAAAATCTTTTGCCTATTGTTTTATACGCGTTAAATCTTTGAAAGCTCATATGACAGCTTTATTGTCGTATCTTTTGGAATCTTATGGGGTCCCATATAATGATAAAAATAATATTGAACATACTCAAAATGATGAAAAGATAACACAAATGGTTCGTTTCGGGAGGATGGGTATTCCTATTCCAAAGTCCATTATTTTTAGTCATAAATCTTATGAGAAGAATAAAGAAATAATTCAAAAATACATAACATACCCATGCGTTTTAAAAACTAATGGCAGTAAAGGGAATGCGGTGTGGAAAATTTCAAATCAAGAAGATCTAGAATCAAAAATGGCGGAAATAACTCATGAATTAATTTTAGTTCAAGAGCTTATAGAAAATTCTTATGATGTGCGCGCTTTGATTTTTGAAGGAATTTTTTTGGGTGCAATTAAGCGTTTTTCACAGGATGGTTTTTACAACAATGTAGCTAAAGGGGGGCGCGTAGAACAAACAGAACTTTCAGATGAAGAATTTGAATTAACAAAAAAAGCGATGAGTGCTATCAATTTAGATTTTGGAGGCGCTGATTTTATCAGGACAGACAAAGGAATTGTATTTTTTGAAATCAATAAAGGCCCCCAAGTTTCTGGACTAGAAGAAGCAACTGGATATAATATTCCAGAAAAAATCTTAAATATTATTTCAGATAAATATCTTTAATAAATTTATTTGCTTGTCATTTGAAGAATTTATTTTTGTAAGTTTTCTAAATCAGAATCTAAAATTCCTAAATTAACCAAGAGATTGATATGTCTTGTATTTGCAGGATTAAATTTACCAATATCAAAATCAATTTTTTGAGAATAGTCTTTTTTCATTAACTCATAGGTTGCAATATTTCCTTCACGATAAACAATATCTTTAAGATACATTAACCCTGGGATATTTCCTGGTGTACCCCTGAATAATCTTAGAGTTCTAGACCAAGCAAGTTCTTTAGCTTTTTCTTTGGTTGTTTGATCAAATAATAGATAATAACTTTTTATTATTTCAAAAACCTCTCCAAAGTCTCTGGGTTTACCTGAGTCTAATCCATATCCAATTCCGGCCGTTAGATAGTTATCAATTCCCGCAAAATCTATTGCTCCAGATTCTTGCTGCTCTCTGTATGTTGCAAGACCTTCTTCTCCAACTTCATATCTATCTAAGCCTAATTCAAGTAATTTAAATCGGGAATCTTTTGCTCGTTCTCTTCGTAAAACATGAGTGTATATTTCATGCGCAATTAATCCTTTTATTTTTTCTGGAGAAAATTCGCTAGCTTTTGGTCTATTTTCTACACCGCTTTGACTTGGAAGAATTACTTTTTTACTAGTTGTCTGTACTGCCATTGAAGATCTATGTTTTTCACTGATAACCACCCTCCATTCATTTTGTAGGTTGAGTTCATCAAGCGCTTCTTCAAAATATTTCTTAATTATCTCTATATCAGTTATAGATTCACCTCGCTCTTTTGGATTATTTGGTCTCAACTCATCAAGCTTTTTGTCGGTAATGTCGTGAGAAATTGAATTTTCTAATAAATTTTGAATTACTGCATACGCATCTTTTTGATCTTCTGTCAGAGCTTCAAGCTCTACATCTTTAAATTTTTTATCAATAACATTTAAAACATCAAAAAATATATCTTTATCAGGCTTGCCATATATAAACTCGATATATCTACGATATCTATTTTTATTATCATGAGATGGATTTTCTTGTAAGAATTTTAATTCTTTGAACATTCTAACACGCGCAATTTTTTCATTTATTTTCCAGATATAAGCCTGATTTAAATCGGGGTTTTGAGTCAAACCTTCTTTAAGCTCTGTTTTCAAATCAATTAAATCTTTTTCCGCTTTTTCAAAATCTACAGAATTTATATTTTCATATTTAAAATTAGGGCAGGATATTGTTCCTTCCATAAAAAGATTTTTTTGCTCAGCAAGTTTTTCCTCCTCAGGCCTTCTGAGAGATGCAGTGTCTATACTTATAGCTTTATATTTTTCATAGATGTCTTCATCAATAGCTCTTGGTTTTTCTGGGGTATTTTGCCCAAATTGCTCAAACTTCATAATTTTAATTATAAACCAATTGGTTTAAATTCACTATCTACTTGTTTATATTAAAGTTTTTAACAATATTAAAAACTTTAATAGAGGATTGAAATAAAAGCTCGCTCGTGTTATAATCTATATATAGATGCCTATTTACCATATATCATTGAAAGGTTGGTTGGTAAATTAGGCATTTATATTACCCGATCGTCTAATGGTAGGACAGCAGGTTTTGGTCCTGTTAATCGAGGTTCGAGTCCTTGTCGGGTAGCACAAGAAAAAACACCTGAAGGTGTTTTTTTATTTATAAAAAACTTTATATCTATTATCTCTATGTTTAAGTCTTGAATTAGTATAAAATTATAGTTAATGGAAATCTCAAATAATAATCCTCGTAATATCGTGCTATGGCTTAAAAGCACGGACAATCATGTAGATAGTAATTTTAATAATAGAAAATCAGTTGCATATCATAAATTTTTCCGTGAGCTAAACATGCGTAATAACTTTCGTTTTGCTTATGATTTTGATTCACATAAGGGAGGCGGAGAGTTTTCTAATGTTTCAAAATATGATAATGGAAAAATAATTAAAACGGGTGAATCATTTAAAGCCGATGTTATATATCAGTACAATAAGATGGTTGAAGTGGGGTTTGAGTGTTCTCCCGCAATAATTACAAATACTCCTGAATTTAGAAATCTTTGTGGTCCAAAAATAAATACTTATAGATATATGCCACAGTTTTTTATGCCTACTTACATAGCTTTTAGTGAGGAGGAGTTGGTAGATGCTATTGCAAAAATTACTACCACTAAAGTTGTACTAAAACCAAACAGCGGGCAGAATGGTGATGATGTATTTATTTTCAATAAGAATGAGGTTGACCTGTCAGTTATTCCAAAAGATAAACTTAAAGAAAAAGGTTTTTTGGCACAGGAGTTTATTGATACGAGTAGAGGTATTCCGAATATAATTAATTCTTATCATGATCTCCGCATCATTACTCATGGAGATAATATTTCACTCTGTCATGTTAGACAACCCGCAGAAGGAAGTCTCTTGGGGAATTCTCACAAAGGCGCTTTAATTACAGAAATTGATATAGAGGATATTCCGGAAGTGATTCTTAGTTTTTACAAACAGGTCCATTCAGAAATTATCAAGAAATATCCAAAACCACTTTATAGTATGGATATAGGACTTGGGATAGATGGTCCGAAGTTAATAGAACTAAATGGGCATACTGCATTTCCCGGGAAAGGGTTTAAATGTATGGATCGTTTTATCACTAATTTGATTACTCATTTAGAGACGATTAAGTAAAATTCCTGTTTGAATAATATTCCAGACTAGTAGTCTATATAATTTGTATGAATAATATAAAAAATAGTGGAGATGGTTTTGTATCAGATTTTTTAAAAAAAGAAATTAAAAAATAATTTTATCTTATATATGTACGTAATATAAAATATATATTAAATTAAAAATGCTATAATACAAATATGACACAAAAAGAATTTTTAATTGAAGAGATTGAAAGAGAATTACAAAATACTAGAAAAATAATAGAAAGTATTCCGTTTGATAAAAAAGATTTTAAGCCTCATGAAAAATCTTTTTCACTTTTAGATTTAGCTAAGCATGTTGTTTCTATTGTTGAGTATGTAGGCGTAATAGTAAATAAAGAAGAGCTTGATTTTGCGAGCTTAACAAAGATTGATTCTTCATCTTTAGAAGATTTATTAAATACACTAGATCAGTTTATTAAAAATGGACTTGAGTCGCTAAATGATTTTTCAGAAGAAGATTTTTCAAAAAACTGTGAGATAAAATATGGAGATCATATAATTTCTACAATGCCAAAATCTCACGCATTTAGATATATGTTTTTGAATCATTTAATCCACCACAGAGGACAACTCAGTGTGTATTTAAGAATGGTCGATGCTAAAGTTCCAGGTCTTTATGGACCATCAGCTGATGAGAAATAAAATAATTTAAAATATTATGTTTGGAGGTGCAATAGCTTTATTTTTTATAATCTTACTATTTGTAATAATAGCAAAGAATCTACCATCTGATAAAAAAGATGGTGAAGAAAAAGTTGATACAGAAAAATTTACTAAAGAAAAAAGTTTATATAAATATTCTAAAAAGAATTTTCTCTTAACAAATGCAGAGAAAGATTTCTTTTTAATACTAAATGAATTAATAGGTGATAAATATTATATTTTTCCACAAGTTCATATTTCTAGCTTACTTGAACATAAGATAGTAGGGCAAAATTGGAAAGGAGCTTTTTCAAGTATCAATCAAAAGAGTGTGGACTTCGCTGTATACGAAAAAGGGAAGAATCTGATAGCTTTCGTTATTGAGCTAGATGATAAAAGTCACAATACTTTTGAGCGCGCTGATAGAGACGGTATGGTAAATACTATCTTAATAGAATCAGGTATTCCTGTAATTAGAATTAAAAATGCATACCCAATGACAAAAGAATATGTTTCAGGAATGCTGCCAGGGTGGATTTTTGGGAATCGTATTTAATATTAATACATTGAATAAAAATAATTTTATTGTATATTATAGTTTATTTTATTTAGATTTTAACTCTTATATTTATAATTATGATATAATTAGGATATAATTTTTTATGAAAAAACTAAGGGTGTTAGATTTATTTTCTGGGGTTGGGGGGATGAGTTACGGTTTTGAGCGTGCTGGTTTTTTTATTTCCGGTGCTGTTGAGTATGATATAGATATAGCAGAATCTATGAGAAAAAATCACAAGAACACACAAGTTTTTGTTGGTGATATTAGGAATATTTCTCCAAAAGATATTAAGAAAAAAATTGGTAACGTTGATGTTGTTATAGGTGGACCTCCTTGTCAAGGTTTTTCAATGAAAGGAAAAAGACTTGGTTTAAATGACGAGAGAAATTTTTTATTTCAAGAATATATTAAATTTGTAAAGTTTTTTAAACCAAAATATTTTGTCATAGAAAATGTTGTCGGAATACTTTCTGCTAGTAATGGTTATTTTGTAGATCAGATATTAAATGAATTTGGGAAAATAGGTTATAAAATAAATTATGGAGTTTTAGATGCTTCTGAATTTGGTATACCACAAAATAGAAGAAGGGCTATTTTTATGGGTACTCGTAGTAAAAAGGAAATCTTTTTACCTAAGCCAAAAAAAATAGATAAAAAAGTTAGTGTATGGGATGCTATTTCTGATTTGGCATATTTAGAATCTGGGGAAGGATATTTTGAGTCTGAATATAAAATTTTACCAAAAACAGATTATCAAAAAAAAATGCGTTTAGGTAGTAAAAAATTATATAATCATATAGCGACGAATCATTCAGAAATTGCATTGGATAGACTTAGTCGTATTCCGCCAGAAAAAGGTAAAGAATATTTAAGTGAAAAAATATCTTCAACATTTGGTCAGACATGGGGTAGATTAGAAAAAAATAAGCCTAGTCCTACAATTGTTACAAGATTTGATACTCCTTCTAATGGCAAAAACTCACATCCTTTTTTGAATAGAGCAATAACTCCTAGAGAAGCAGCTAGGTTACAATCTTTTCCTGATAAGTTTATTTTTCATGGAAATAAAACATCTGTTATTAAGCAGATAGGTAATGCTGTACCACCGATATTAGGAGAGAATATTGCAAAAAAAATATTAGAACATTTTTATGAATAAAGATAAAATTTTAAAAAAAGATGCAATAAACCTACTTAAATCTTTAGGTGATTTATCTGTGGATTTATTGCTTACTGATATACCTTATGAGCATGTGAATAAGAAATCTAATGGATTAAGACAATTAGATAAGAAAGATGCTAATAAAAAAACTTTCAATTTAAAAAGATTTTTAATTGAAGTTTTTAGAGTTACAAAAGGTAGTGGTTATATTTTTTGTGGTAAAGAGCAGGTATCTGAAATTTTTGATTTTTTTAATAAAAATAATGTGACAACAAGACTGTTAATTTGGGAAAAAAATAATCCAAGCCCTATGAACTGTCAACATGTCTGGATGAGTGGTATTGAAACATTTGTATATTTTAAAAAAAAAGGAGGGGTTTTTAATGAGTTTTACAAAAATAGTGTATTAAGATATCCTAATGGTACAAGTAAAAAACATCCAACTGAAAAACCTTTAAAGCTTTTTGAGTATTTAATTAAAGTCAGTAGTAATGATGGTGATATTGTTTGTGATCCTTGTGTTGGTTCAGGTACTACTGCAGAAGCTGCAAAAAAACTTAATAGGAATTTTATAGTAGGTGATATTAGTGAAAAATATATAAACATGACAAAAAAAAGAGTTTCTTATGAAGATTAGTGATTTATTAAAAATTGAAAATATAGATTCAAAAAAATCTTTTTTATTGGGTTTGATATATGCGTGGCCTATTTTTTCTAATGATAGTAATTATTTATTAGCTTATTCTGGGTATAGAAATGGAGATAGGATTGATAATGTTTTATCTAGAGATTTAAATTATTACTCAAATGAACATTTCAAAAAAATGAAATTTTTTTTAGGAGATGATTATAATCTCGTAGAAAATAAAAATATAAAGGACACTGGTATTATTTTTGAAAAAAAGATTTTAAATTTTGGGGTTAGTATTATTTTAATTAATGATATAGAAAAAGATCTTATTTACTCAAAAATTGAAAAATGGCTTATTGATGCTAATGAAGAAAATAAAAAATGGTTTTTTATTGGTTTTATGGAGGGTAGAGGGAGTTTAGATTTTTCAAGAAATTTTTATTCTATCGATATTGCTCATAAAGATAGTCCTGAGATAGCGAGGAGAAAATTAAATAGAATGAATGATATTGTAGGATTAGTTTATAATTATAATCCTAGAATTTTGCAAAATAATTCAGATAAGAAAAACGATCAATTTAGAATAAAACTTGATTATTATTCGGGTAATTTTGGTTTTTTTAGGCCACATATAATTGAATATTATCAAAAAGAAAAAAATATAAAACTAACTACAGATAATAAAAATATTATTTTTATAGATTCAAATAATAAAAATATAGATATTTCATCTAATTTATTTAGAAATTTAAAAATTAATGATTTAGCTATTTCTTTAAAAGATATTGATGAAAAGGAAAAATATAAAAAAATTCAAGAATATAAAATAAATAATTTTGATTTTGATACTGAAGATGAGATATTGTATTCAAGTTTTAATACAAAAGAATCTGCTAAAAATAAGGCAAGGTATTTATGTGAAATAGATAATGGACATGCAACATTTATCTCAAAATCTAGTAAGCAAAATTATGTAGAGGCTCATCATTTAGTACCTTTTTCAAAAAGAAAGAGTTTTGATGTAAATATTGATATAGAAGAGAATCTAGTAGCTCTTTGCCCTAATTGTCATAGAAAAATACATTTAGCAGTTGATAATGAGAAAAAAAATATGTTAGATAAACTTTTTAATTTAAGAAATAAATCTCTCACTGATGCATCAGTTAAAATATCAAAAGATGATTTATACCATTTTTATGGTATTAAGGAATAATTTTAAATTATTTATTCTAATATTTTATTTAAATTTTAACTATTATGAAAAATAAAATAGAAACAATAAAAAGTTACCTAGGTTTAAATATTACTCTCTTAATATTTTTTCCTATTATTATTGATGCTCTTTATTTTAATATAGAGTCTAGTAAAAAAACTGAAGTAGTTATTGGTTTTTCTGTTGCTATATCTTTTCTTATATTTTTTTATTTACTTTTTAATTATAAAAGTGAGAAATTAAAAAATATACAACTCAGTTATTTTATTTGGATTTTAAATACTTCACTTATTTCATTTTCTTTATTTTTATTTTTTCTAGTTTTTTTAGGAGAACATAATTTTACTGTGAATAATAATTTAGAAGCTTTATTTTTAATGTCTTCGTTAAGACTCATTCTTTATTTACCTGTTATATTATTTGTATTATTATTTTCGTTTTTATTATTATTTAAAAAAACAAATATTTTTTTGATATCAAAAAAACACGAAGAATTTATGAAAAGAGCAATTGAGCTTTCTAGGGAGTCTGTACTATCTGGCGGAGGTCCTTTTGGGGCGGTTGTTGTGAAAGATGGAAAGATAGTAGGTGAGGGAATGAATAGGGTTACTGTACATAATGACCCTACTGCACATGGAGAGATTGTAGCTATCAGAAATGCTTGTCAGAATTTAAAATCATTTCAGCTTGAAGGATGTATTATCTATACAAGTACTGAGCCTTGTCCTATGTGTCTAGGTGCTATTTATTGGGCGAGACCAGAGGCTGTGTATTATGGAAATACAAAAGAAGATGCTGCTAATATAGATTTTGATGATCACTTCATATATCAAGAATTGGATAAAACTATGGAAAATAGAAAAATACCTTTCTTGCAGATAATGCGTGAACAAGCATTAGAAGTATTTAAAGAATGGAAAGAAAAAAATGATAAAATAGAGTATTAATTTATGGAAAATCAAGTAAATAAAAAAATAGCCATTGTTATCAAGTTTGGTAAGGCGGGCAATGACGGGGTTTTAAGTTTATCTAAGGAGCTGAGAGAAAGAGGTCATATTTGTGATTTTATTTATTCTGATGAATACACTGAGGATACTCAGTACGATGATTTTTTAAAAAAAATTTCAGATTATGATTTGATTTATTTTAGAGTTTTAGCCAATAAGACTGGATTTGCTAAAAAACTTTTGAATGAACCTATTTTGAAAAATAAAATAATTTTAAATAAAAAATATCTAGAAGAAGCTGATTTAACATCTAAGACTTTTCAAATGGATGTTGCTAGCAAGCTTGGAGTTGATGTCCCTAGATTTAAAAAGATAAAATTTAAAGATATCAATATAGATACTATTAGCAACTTTACAAAATTACCAGCTATTATAAAAACATCTGTTGGTATTGCGGGCAGGCAGGTATTTTTGATTTCTTCACAGGAAGATCTAGAAAAAATACCAACAATGAATGAAGATAGGGAGTGCATCATTCAAGAATTTATTCCTTATGATAAGGATGTTCGGGTATTTGTGATTAATAATAAGATTTGGGGAGTCATGGAGCGTGTACCAGCGGAGGGTGATTTTAAGGCGAATATTTCACAAGGTGGCTTTGGTAGACCACTAGATAATCCTTTGCTACATTCTAAAATAGACTCTATCATACAAAAAATATCTTCTCGATTTGGTGTAGAAATAGCTGGTTATGATTTTCTGATTAAAGATTCAGATATTTATTTTTTAGAAATAAATACGAATCCAGGTTATAAAGGATTAGATAAAGCTTTAGGTGTCAAAACCTCTGTTGCTATTTCGGATTATATAGAAAGCCTTTTATCTTAAAAATACCTTTTAAGTATTTCTTCTACTACTTTTTCTCTAATTGGAACCTCCGCAAATCCTTCAAACATTTCTGTTTGAGGAACTTTATTTACTTCAAAAAATAAAACATTTCCATTCTTATCTTTTACCATATCTGCTCCACCAAAAGTTAAACCGGAAGATTTAAGAGCTTTTATACAAGCCTCTTGTTCTTCTTGTGTTAAGGTAGTTTTTCTACCTGTCCCGCCTTGAGATATATTGTTGTGGAAGCCGTTGTCATTTATCCTATCTATCGCGGCAATTATTTTATCTTCAAAAATAAAAACTCTGGTATCAAATGAATTTGGTATAAACTCTTGGATTAAAGTAGTATCTTCTATCGGGTCTAGAGATATTATTTTTTCTAATTCTTGAACAGATTCTATTTTCCAAACACTTTTACCTTTTGAACCAGATCTCTTGGCTACGCAAGGGAATGTTATATGACTAAGTATTACATCTTTGTTTTGTTCGTATGATTTCTGTGTGCAGATTATTGAATTAGGAATTCTTACACCATCAAGAAACATTCTGATCATTTGGCTGGTTTTGTTTGCTGAAAAATGACTTCCTAAATTTGCGCTTTTATCATTAAAATCTATATTTTTTCTATTTAGATATTCTGATAATAAATGAATAAAATATGAATCATTTCTTTTGTGTTTAATATATACATAAGAATTTAAAAAATCTTTTTTTAGACCTTTTTCATAGAAAACAACATCATTATCTCTTTCTAAGATTATGCACATATCTCTTGAATCCAAACTCTCAAATGTATAATTACTCTGCGTTAATTTTTCTTGAAAAATTTTTGGCCAGCCTTCGGAATTTCCGTTGATTAAAAAGAGTTTAGTATTTTTTGACATGGCAGTTTATGAGATAAGTATCTAATATTAATACCTGTTATTATAACACTTATTTGATATAATAAAAACAATGTTTTTCTGGGATATTATTAAAAAAAGACCAATTGATTTATATCTATATAAAAGATATAAATCAATCAATTTTAGTATGTTGAGATTGATGAAAATCCCAGAGCATATTATCCGTCAGCAGAGAGATAAAGTATTTCTGGGAAATATATCATCTCCGTCCTTTAAGTACCCAAATCTAATCAAGACAGATTTAAATAAAATTAAACAAGATTTTTTAATTTTAAAAAAAGATATAAAGAATGAGGTTATCTTTATTTCCAATAACTCTATCAAAAAAGAAAGTGTTAAAAAACTTTATTTAAATAAGATAGATGAAGATCTAGCAAAGCTTGGTTTTTTAATATGCCTAAAGAATATCTTAGAACAAAAAGATGTAGAGAATTCTGCCATAGAATATCGTAAAAATATGGAATTTATATATGGTAAACCAGAGGATAAAATATTTTACGATTTGATTAAAATCATTGATAGCAAAATGAAAAATATTAATTTTGTTGATCTTTCTGATAAAGACAAAAAATCCTTTTTAAGAATAGAAGAAATTATTTTAAATACATATAAAAATATTCATACGAATGTTGATTTTGATGAGTTTAGACCAAGTATTAAAATAGACAAAAATGAAGAGATTTTGAATATGACTTCTGTAAAAGAGATGTTTGAGAATGGGTTAAGAAAAGTTAATTTACATAAAAAATGGAAAGTATATTTTTCTAAAAATAATAGACCAAATGTAAAGATTTCATTAAAAAGAAAAAGAGTTATACTTCCAAATGAAAATGTAGTATTTAGTAGACATAGTTCAGAAGCTTTTACAAAAAGTTTTACGATGGGGCTCATTGAGCATGAGATTAATACTCACATAAAAAGAAAAGAATCGGGTGAAAAATCAAGCTTACGATTGCTATCAGAGGGTTTGGCTGGATATTTAGTAGGTGAAGAAGGTTTGGCAACATATAGACAGCAACAAGTATCAGGAGCAGATGATTTTGCCAGATTTGAAAATTATTTAGTAGCTGGGCTTGGATATGGTCTGGACTCAGGTAGTCCAAGAGACTTTGGAGAAATTTTATCTCTTATGATGGACTATTATAGAATCATAGATAAGATAGATGATGATAGAAAAGTTTTTGATATTGCATGGGAGAGGTGTTTAAGGTTTTTCAGGGGGACTCCTGGAAATATATCAGGACTTTTATTTTTAAAAGATACTGTGTATAGAAAGGGTAATATATTGATATATAAATTTATGAAAGATTATAAAGATCTTGATTTAGATGTGGGGAAATATGATCCAACAAATGAAGATCACTTAAGAGAGCTTAGTAATTTAGGAATTATTGATTTGAAGTAATTAAATCATATAGGAATCTTATCGCATCAGGATGTACCATGTGTCCAAGTTCTTCGTATAAATTTAAATCAACATTTCCGCCGAGTATGTTTAATATCTCTGCTGTTTTTTCCACTCTTTCTTTTTGTATGTGAGGATCTTTAATATCACAACCTATATAAATAGGTGTTTGATTTAAAAAATTCTCAGTAGCACTCATACCTATCGCGGGCGATATCTCTTCAGCTGACCCTATAAGTCCACCACTAGCAATGACCGCGCCCGCATACTTACTAGCATTTTCTTTTAAATATTCTGCGACAAGGCAAGCTCCTTGAGAAAATCCAAGTAGGACTATATTTTCTTTTTGAATATTAAAGTTATCTTTTAAATACAAAATAATTTCACTCATCAATCTTAATGTATATGAAAGATAGGGCTCATTATTTTCTTTTGGTTCTGTAAACACATATGGATACCAAAATGGTTCTTGAGACTGTGGTGCTAGGGCTATAAGGTCTTCAGGTATATCTATCATGTCTGTGATGGTCATGATATTGTCCGCTGTCGCACCTCTGCCGTGCATGAGTATTAAAGCTCTTTTTGGAGAGTTTGAATTTTTAACTAATACATCATTTTCAAGTATTTTTATTGTTTCCATTTTTCTTCGTGTCTAGGGAGTTTGAGTGGTATCACGACTCTTTCTATTTCTTCTTTGTATTCTTTATAGTGCGGGGGGATTATTAGATTTTCACCTAAATCTTTTTCTTTTTCTCCATCTACTGTGAGTCCGATGTCATTGGTTGATAGTTCAAAAAGAATTCCTGCGTGTGTTCTAAAATACACAGCATGAAAGTATTGTCTATCTACAATCTCAGTGGTTGGTATTCTTAAATCATGGATTTGCTCCATTAGATTTTTGAGAGTTCTATCATTTTTAGTTTGAAATGCAATATGGTGCACTGAGCCTGTACCTTGATATGCAGGTGTAGTATCTGGTGATTCTTCTACTATTATGTATTGTCCTAAGTCTCCAACTACTGTTTTAAAAAGACCTAGGTTTTCATTATTTTGTATTTCCTCAAAACCAAGTCCTTTTGTCAGAGTACTTTCAATATACTCTTTTTTATCTACAACCATTTTAGCACCATAAAATCCTAAGAGCGCATATTCTTTTGTTATCAGACCTTCTTTCCAATATTTTATTTTTGGTATTTGTTCTATTTCAACTAAATTTATTTTGATGCCGTCTGGATCGTATATAGTGAGTATTTGTCCAAAAAATGAGACAGTGTCTTCTTTATGGACTATGCCGAATTTTTCTGCGCGAGATTTCCAGAAAGAGCTTGATCCTTTTGGGATAGCATAGAAAAATTCTGAAACCTCACCTTTTCCAATAATTCTTTTCGGCATGCCTTTCCAATAAAAAAATGTTATGAGTGTACCAAATGTCCCCACATTGTCTCCATAATACAGATGATATGCATGAGGGTCATCATAGTTTAGAGTTTTCTTCACCAATTTTTGACCAAGAAAACCCTCATAGAAATCAAGGTTTTTTTGTGGATCTTGAGTGATGGCCGTGATGTGGTGTATGCCAGATGTTTTTTCTTTTCCCATATATTGATTGTACCATAGTTTATTTATGGTTTTTATTGTGAGATAATATATATATGCAACAAATATTAATTTTAATCTTTATTTTACTGATTGTAGTTTTTCTTTTTAAAGAATTTTTACCAAGATTGTTTTTGAATACCACAAAAGATTTTGAGGGGGTAAAAGACCTTTATGCTGATTTTCCAAAATATTTTAAATTAAAAAAATATTTCTTTAGCACATCAGAGAAATCTTTTTTTGATGAATTGATTAAGCAAAATGATAACAGGTATTTTATTTTATCTAAGGTGAGACTTGAGGATTTGGTTGATATGGTTCCGGGAGTTAAATGGAAAGATAGAAGTATTAAGAGAAATTATATTAAATCAAGACATATAGATTTTGTGATTGTTGATAAAAATAATTCTAGTATAAAAGCCGTAATAGAGCTTGATGGGGATTCTCATAATCAAGAAAAACAAAATAGATATGATAAAATAAAAAACTCTGTTTTGTCTGCGGTAGAGGCTAGATTTTATAGAATTAGAGTAGGAGAGATGTATTCTGAAAAAATATCAGAAATTTTTAAAGAAATATAATCTTGCAAAGACGAGGCTTTTTCTTTTATAATCCAGTTATGTTATTTTTTAAGAAAAAAGAGAAAAGGAAAAATAAAAAATTGCTTTTATCAGAAATAATGCTTTTGATATCTTCAGTATTTATTTTTAGAAGTCTGTGGACATTGCTTGATAGACTTGATTTTATGTATAGTTTTTGGGGGCTGTGGATTTCTCTTGTGCTGGGTATTATTTTCTCGGTTATTTCTTTACGATATATTATTAAAAATGGCAAATAGTATTTTACTATTTTTTGTTGTAAAATAACGATAATGCAGAATGATGAGAAGGAAATCATTGGTCGACTAGAATATGTAGGACTTCCTGATTTTGGTTTACAAAAAATTGTAGCCAAAATAGATACCGGCGCCTATACTGGAGCTATCCATGCGAGCAATATCAGAGAGATAGAGCTATCTGGTCAAAAGATGATAGAATTCAATCTCTTAGATAATGATTACAATGGTTTTATAGATAGAGTTCACACTGTTTCGGATTATGAGATCAAAAAAGTGAAAAGCTCTACTGGAGAAATTGAATTTAGATATACGATACCCGTTAGGTTGTTATTAAAAAATAAAGTTCTCAATACTAAGCTTAGTCTAAGTGACAGGAAAGAAATGCGTTATCCAATATTGTTAGGTAGGAAATTTATTAAAAATCTTTTCCTTGTAGATGTAAGTAAAAAATTTACAAATTAATTTAATATTTTATGAAAATAGTTATTCTCTCAAGAGCGCCTGAATTATATTCTACAAAAAGACTTGTTGAAGCAGCTGAAGACAGGGGGCATGAAGTGGAAGTCATTGATCATACAAAGTGTAGTCTGGTGATGGAAAAAGCAAAGCCAGCTATAAGATATATGGGCGAGTATATAAAGGGTGTAGATATAATCATTCCCAGGATAGGCGCATCTGTGACGACTTATGGTTCAGCTGTAGTCAGGCACTTTGATATGATGGGTGTATCTTCAATTCTTACATCTACTGCACTTATCCGCTCAAGAGATAAATTAAGAAGTTTGCAAATCCTTTCAAAATCAGGAGTAGGTATTCCGAAGTCTGTTTTTGCTAGACATCCAAAGTCAGATGATATTAAAGTCATGATCAATGAGGTCGGTGGTACGCCCGTTATTCTTAAACTTCTTGAAGGTACGCATGGTACGGGGGTGGTAAAGGTTGATTCAGTTTCTTCAGCAAAATCTACCGTAGAAGCATTTTCTGGTATTAAAAAAGATATCATTGTACAAGAATTCATAGAAGAAGCGGGTGGTAAAGATATCAGAATCTTTGTGGTAAATGGTGAAGTTGTGGGCGCCATGGAAAGAAGTGGTCAGGATGGAGAGTTTAGGTCAAATCTTCATAAGGGAGGGGTCTCAAGACCATTTGAACCCGGAGCAAAAGAAAAATCTATTGCTATTGAGGCCGCTCATTTACACGGTTTGACTGTGGCTGGTGTAGATATGGTCATTTCTTCTCGTGGACCACTTATCATAGAAGTGAATTCATCTCCAGGGCTTCAAGGTATCGAAACTACGACTGGTGTAGATATTGCCGGTAAAATTATTGAAGCTGCTGAAAAGAAATTTGAAAAAAGACAAAAAGAAAAATCTTTAAAGAGAAAGAAAAAAAAGAAAGATAATAACGAATAGTATCTATGAATAAGACAATAAATTTTTATTATATTGCTGCCGCTATAATACTATTTATTTTAGTTGTTAATTTAATTTTTATATTTGTTACCCCTGAAGAAATAGTTCACTTTATTGGAGTAGAAAATAGCTACTTCATCACTTTCATTATTGCTTCTATTGGCGGACTTTCTTCTTTTACGGGAGCGATTTTGTTTAGTTCAATTATTGTTTTTGCAGCTGGTGGGTCTGAGCCCTTTTTACTTGGGCTTGTTGGTGGTTTGGGTATTTTTATTAGCGATTCGGTATTTTATTTACTGGCTAGATTTGGTCGTAGAGCAATATCAAAAAAATATTCTATACAAATTGATAATTTTTTAGTTTGGTTTAAAAAAACTCCGGAATGGATTGTCTTTTTATTTGTTTATCTTTATTTAGGTTTTACACCACTACCAGCTGATATTTTAATGATAGCGATTGCTTTTGCAGGAGTATCTTATAAAAGAATTTTTCCGATATTATTTTTAGCAAGTTTAACAATCGCTATGCTTACTGCTCATTTAGGAGAGTTTTGGGGAACCTTAATATAAATAAAAACCATCCAATCAGGATGGTTTTTATTATTTTCTTTTACCTTTTTTAGCCGCTCTTTCTTCAAGCATTGCTTTTTTGATCTCAAGTCTTTTTGCGGTTTTGTGCGAACGCTTTGATTTTGGTTTTGGACCTAATGATGTAATTCTTTTTCCCATATTTAATAAATTAAATTATATAAGATGCAGTATACGACACTTTTTGTTTAAAATAAAGCTTTTTAAAAGTAAAAATGTGTTATAATAAAAGTATGGATGATACATTGAATGATAACCCGATCCAAGATATTAATAGCGCAAATCAGCCCGCAGAAGTTTCAAGTACGGACCCTGGTGTGATAGTGAGTGATACAGTAGATGTAGACGCACCCGAGAGTCCTGTTGATGCTGTTGTAAATGAAGTTGAAGGTAGGGCACAAGAAGATTTATTAGCTCAAGAATTATCAGCTGTTAAGGGTGTCAGCCCAGAAGAAATTGGTGCTATAAAAGAAAATCATATTGACCCCACAAATCCGGTAGATTTTGGTTCTCAAGGGGAGCCAGAGCTGCTGGTCGCTATGCGTACATATGAAGCATTAGGTATGCCAGATCCAGAAGCATTAGCACTTGGTGCTATTTATGAAAAAATGGATCATTCTATGACCGAAGAACAAAAGAAAGCCCGCCTTGAGCATATCAAGCAAGAATACCAAAATTGGAAGACTAATAATCAATAAAATTATGAAAGGATTTAAATCAAACATTGAAAAAGATACTAAAGAAAACAATTTTTTTAGAAAGGTTTTATATACTGGTAAGCATAGTCAATTAGTACTTATGTCACTGAAGCCAGGTGAAGATATTGGTGTTGAAATTCATAATGAAAATGACCAATTCTTTAGATTTGAAGCTGGTAATGGAAAGGTTGTGATTGACGGCAATGAATATAATGTAGAAGATGGTGATGCTATCGTGGTACCAGCAGGAGCAGAGCACAATGTTATCAACACATCAGAGAATGAAGACTTGAAGCTTTATACTATATATTCTCCGGCACATCATAAAGATGCTATTGTGCGCGTGACTAAAGAAGAAGCACTTTCAAACGAAGAAGATTTTGACGGCGTAACTACAGAATAATCAAAATGATATCACTGGATAGATTTAAAAATAAAGATGGGAAAATAACAATGCTTGCTTTTGACCATAGAAGTAGTTTTAAAAAATCTATGGAAAAATCTCTGGGTAGAGAGGTGCAAATAGATGAAATTATTGATTTGAAAGCAGGAATTCTTGAATCTTTTAAAGAATTTAATACAGGGTTCTTGATAGACATGGATTATGGGTTACCAGCTTATAGAAGACAAAATCTTAAAAATCCATTTTTACTTCCTATAGAAAAAAGTGGGTATACAGAAGAGGAAGGTGAAAGATTGGTAGACTTAGGATATACAGCACGCGAGCTTAAAGAAAGTGGCGCAGAGGGAATTAAAATACTTGTTTATACCAATCCCAATATCAAATCTTGGACTAAACAATTAGAAACTATCAAATTGGCAATGGATGATTCTAGAGAAAATGGATTACCTTATTTTCTTGAGTTTGTACTTTATGATAAAGATCAAATTTCTGCGGGTACTGTGTATCAAAATGTAAAATCTGCTATTGATGCAGGTATAATACCTGATGTTTGGAAAATTCCATATCCAGGCTCAGCTGAAGAGTGTCAAAAAATTTCTGAAATTGTAGGCGACACTCCTTGGATATTACTTACAGGTGGAGTTTCTTTTGAGGAATTTTTAGATCAATATAAGATTTCTGTTCAAAATGGATCCAAAGGATTTTTGGCAGGACGAGCTTTGTGGAGTGATATTTTTGATTTCTTACAGGATGAGGAAGGTAAGAAGAATTTTCTAGAAAATGTACTTCCAGAAAGATTTAAAAAACTTCTGGAGATATAAAATAAAAAGGGGGAAAACCGAAGGTTTTCCCCTTTGAGTATTTAGATATTAAATATATAATGAATATATGAAAAACAAAGTTTTATTTTTTACATTCCTTGTCGTTTTGTTCATAATTTTATATGTACTTGTAAAGGGTTTTGGACAGAAGGAAGATGTTCTTATGGATACAGATATTTCTAATGAAGAAGAAGTATTAGAAAATCCAGCACAAACACTTTCACATGAGATGGTAGTAGTAAATACGCCTATGCAAGATGAAAAGATATCTTCACCGCTTAGGGTAGAAGGAACAGCTCGTGGGGGATGGTTTTTTGAAGGATCATTTCCAATAGATATTACTGATGAAGAGGGTAATATCATTGCTCAAAAGTACGCAACGGTAAAAGAAGGAAATGATTGGATGGTCGGCAAAGAAGTAGAAGTACCATTTGAAGGCGAAATAGAATTTACTGTACCAGAAGGTATTACAGAAGGTTTTGTAGTATTTAAAAAAGATAATCCAAGCGATAAAAGAGAGCTTGATGATCAATTTGTTTTGCCGGTAAAGTTTTAAAATGAATTTTCGTGGTGTTATAATTTCAGCTATAATTTTAGGCATCACTTTGATAGTTGGATGGTTCTTTTTCGCGCGTGAGCAAAAAATTATAATAGAACCAGATCCTTCTGGGATTATTCAAAATGATTTTAATAGTACTACACAAAATATTTCATCTGAAGTAAGTAGTGTTCGCGCTGATGAGAGAAATGGAAATATATTTATTAAAGCAAGATATCCTGTGACCAATAGCTCCAGTGCAAATAGTTATTTAAGAGACTTTGTTTTAAATTCTATTTATAACTTTAAGCAAGATACTGCTTGGCTAAATGATTTAGAAGAATCACCATTATCACTTTCTTTAAGTATAGATTATAAAGTATACCAATCAGACGAATACAATAGCTATGTTTTCAGTACCGATAGTTATACTGGCGGAGCGCATGGAGTACAGGCAAACAAAACCCTTGTTTTTGACAAGAATGGGAGAAATTTAAATATACGAGACTTTGTACAACCTGAAAAACTTAAGGACCTCTCAGATCAAATACAATCTGAATTATTGAAACAACCAAATGCAGATAAGACTTGGGTACAAGATGGTGCAGGAGAGAAATATAGTAATTTTGAAGTATTTTATTTAGATAAAGAAAATATAGTCTTTGTATTTGATCCGTATCAAGTAGCACCGTATTCTGAAGGAGTAAAAAGGGTTATCTTACCAATTTCTACAATTCATTGATTTTTTAAGGAAATATGTTAGTATTTGGTTTAGAAAATAACTAAATTAACTAATTGACAATAAAATAGATATGAAAGAAAGCAAGAATGGAAAACACTTAATTGTGTCAGGTTTCTCTGGAGGCTCTGGAAAAACCCACCTAGCAAGAAAGGTGCTCGGAATACTGGCAGGAGGTCCATATAGTTTTAGTATTTCTTATACTACTAGACCTCCAAGGGAAGGAGAAAAAGATGGTGAAGACTATCATTTTGTGGGCGTAGAAGAATTCAAGAATTTGATTGAAAAAGATCTTTTTTTTGAGTGGAACTCTCCGAGAGAGGGTATTTACTACGGTACCCCAATGTTTGATGTTGATGGCGATGAAAAATTTGTTATGGACATTGATTGTTTTGGTGTTCAAAATATTTTTGAAAGAGTCAAAAAGAATAAATATGAGAATAATTTTTATTCAGTAGCTCTTTTGCCAAATGCTTTTACTCGTCTGACATGGATGAGGAAAAGAGACCCTACTGCGGAGATTGAAGAATTTTCCAGAAGAGCAGCTTTAGCCGAAAAAAATGAGAGGCCTTTCTTTGAAAAGAAAGAAAATCTTTTTCTTTTCAATAAAATTCTTCACGGTTATGGGAAAGAGGCTTCTATGGATGTGGACTTTCTTGCAAATGAAATCGCAAATGAAATTAGACCACATTTCATTTTATGACTTTTTCTTCAGCACCCCGATATACTAGCAGTATATCGGGGTGCATTTATTTTTTATATAATTTTTTTTGTGCGCGATACAGGAATCGGTCACAAATCACTAATTCTGCTCATACTTCGTAAACTCAGTATTGCGCGGAATAAGTGTTCGCGACCCCATCTCGCTTGTTTCGCGGGCTCAACATAGCTACGATATTCGATCCCTGAAAAAAGCTAAATAAATTTAGCTTTATATCTCACACGCTTCGCTTGTGCGCGATACAGGAATCGAACCTGTCACCTCAGCAATGTCAATGCTGCGCTCTAACCATATGAGCTAACCGCGCATACTCAATCATATTATCTTTTTTTCTATATTTTTTCAAACTATTTACTTTTTTAGACTTATTATATATAATACTTTTTGATTATGGCCCTATCGTCTAACGGTTAGGACATCGGCTTTTCAAGCCGGTAATCGGGGTTCGATTCCCCGTAGGGTCACCAATAAAAAAGTACCAACATTATTGCTGGTACTCATAGTTTAAGATTTTTAAAAAATTATTTTTTCTCTAGCATTCTTTCAGCTTATTCTTTTTTTTGAATTCCCACGGAGTTTCAATTAGTAGACCAAAAAAGATGATACAACCAAGAATAATCAGTAGCAAAATCTGACTAATAATTCCATAAGAGTACAGTATGTAAGATAAAGGAATTCCTCCCAATCTTGCGACCAAGAAAAACCATCTTAGCCTATAACTCTGAATTAATCTTTTTTCCATATTTACTTGTTTTAAGTTACAAAATTTATTTTTCATATTATATCATATATGTATATTTTGTAAAGTATTTGATAGGCGCTCGATAGAGGGTAAAAATGATGTACTAAAAACATTATAATTAGTCTTACAGGACAACAAACTATAGGGTTCTATCATATATAGACTGAAATTAAAGATATTTTAGTGTTTAATTATTTCTACATAGCAGTATCTGTTAAAAAATAATTTTAAGAAAGAATGTTAAAATACTAATAAAAAATTATAAAACATGATAAACTTCGTTATATATGTCAAACTTAGCCCAAGGAGTCGTTCATAAAACACCAAAAGATTTAAAATTAAAACTTTTATCTTCTTCTAAATTATCTCATCTATGGAATCATTTAACACCACTTGCTCGTAATGAATGGATTTGTTGGGTAATATCTCCTAAAAAACAAGAAACGAGAAATAATCATATAAAAATATTATCAGAAAATATATTAAAGGGTAAAAAAAGACCTTGTTGTTGGGCGGGGTGTCCACATAGATATTTAGAATAAACTATTATAAATAATCCTGACTCGGGAAGTATTTTTAGTATTTAGGTTAGTAATTATTTATAATTTACATACAATAAAATTAGACAATGTCATACTGCAAATTTATTCAAAATTTAGAAGATGGGGAGAGAAAGAAATTACATAAAGATTATCATGATAATCTTTATGGTTTTCCTATATATGATGACGATGAGCTTTTTGGAAGACTTATCATGGAAATCAATCAAGCAGGATTGAGTTGGGAAATTGTACTTAAGAAAGAAAAAGATATTAGAAAAGCATATAATAATTTTAATATTAAAAAGATATCAAAATATACTGAAAAAGATATAGAGAAAATAATGAGTAATGCCGGTGTAATTCGTAATAGAAGAAAAATTGAAGCTATTATTGAAAATGCAAAAAATATTTTAATCATACAAAAAGAATATGGCTCATTTGAAAAATGGCTTGATGTTCATAAGAAAAATAAAAAAGAAGATTGGATCAGGTTATTTAAGAAAACTTTTAAATTTACGGGCGGGGAAATAACTAATGAATTTTTAATGAGTATTGGATATCTAGATGGTGCGCACGATAAGGATTGTATTTTTTATAAAAAGATAATATAGATATTGGTCTTGTAATATTGTTTAATCTGTGGTTAAATTAATTTTAAATTTGTTTAACTAAATATCATAAAAATGAAAAAAGAACTTTTTACTGAAGATCAAGAAAAGGACTTGAAGATCTTACTCGCTAAGGCTATGACTGGTCGTGGTGCAGTTGTAGAAGATATTTCTACAGAAATACATAATAAAATGTTTCCTTTGACAAAAGAGCAAACAGCCAAAATAGATGAAAAAGTTGAAAACTTTATCTATGGCGGCGGAGTTCAAGATCAACTTGATTTTAAAGATAGGCTTGATATGGGCTTAGATTATATCAAGCAGGCTATACTTTTTTCTCAAATTTAAAACAACCCCATACAATTTTATTTAAAAATAAAACTGTATGGGGTTTTGATTTTAATCGGGGAGATTTAATGTCTCTATCGCAAGTTCGAGAAAATTGGAACATTCATCATTTAATACTTTGGTATTTTTAAGTATTTTTATAATTAATATTCCATAGCTTTTTGCTTCAAAAGGTCCTGCTAGAAAGATATCTTTGTGCATAAAATTTGCGTGTGGGGTTCTGTTTAAACAATCACACATTGCAACTGTGATTTTATCACAATTAATTTCGCTAAGGACTATTTCAGCATTTTCATCCGTAGGTAAGTATGCAGAAAATCCAGAGAATGTTGTTTTGGTAAACATTTTTTCATTTTTTAACACCTCTATGATCATATTTTCTTTATCTTCCTCATTTATCTTACCAATTTCTTCTAGTAGGTATAGGTTTTCGATTATCTCCATTTTGCTTTCAAAGTAATCAGTTTCTTTGCCGTTAGGCATTCTGATATAAGCGCTACGCCCATCAACAGAGAAAATTATTTTAGCTCTTTCCATAATTTAATTTTTTCATAATGCACATAAAAATATTTATTCTGTCAAGTTAGGGGAGGGTAGTGCCCAAAATAAAAATACCCGATGTTCGGGTATTTTTAAGTGATTATATAGCTTTAGGCTAGTCCATAAAGACCTGGAAAGTCATTGTGTTTGTACTGTCTGAGAGTTTAAGAATGTGTCCATCTTGCTCTAGTTTAGCTCCAGCTGACATCATTTTTGAAAATGCATCTTCGGCTTTCATCAAGTATTCTGGATTTTGACAAAGCATCAGAGTTGACGCCATCATTGCTTTAATATTTCCATTTGAGATATCATACGCGCCAGTCATATTGTTACAGAATTTTGCTTGGATTGTTTTATCTGTAAAAGAAACTGTGAGTTTTGAATCTAGAGGAATATCTTCTCCATTAAGATTTATAAGTTTGAAAGTAGATCCGTTTAGGGGGACTGATTCTGTTTGTGTATCTGATACAGTTGCACCTTGTACAAGTACATCAATATTTTCTGTTGGTGCTCCATTTGTGATCACAGGAATATTGGTTGTATTTATCCAGCGCAGTTGTCCATCTACCATAATTCTAGCTCTAATTGAGTAACTGTGATTTTCTTTAATATCTCTTTGGTTATATGTAAGAGAAAAAGGAATTGGCACATTTTCACCTTCGGTGATTTTAATTACTTTTGCTAATTCTGTTGCGGGAGCATCAGCTAAAGATGTGTCTAGTAGAGATACTTCTACAACACTTCCAGGTAGTAATGCGATTCTTTCTAGATAATGTACTTGTCCTGAAATTGTCGCGGGTACTGGTTCATAGGGGTTTTTAGTTTTAGAAGCTAGATAGTCAAGAAGTAGTGCAATAACAACAACTCCTACGATAATCAAGATTCCGATTAAGAATTTTTTTGTAGACATTTTGAAAAGAGGGTAATTAATAAGAGAAGCACGCTTTTGGTGCTTCTCTTATTATATCTTATTTATCTAGAGATGATAGAGAGTTATTCACATCTTTTTGAAATTTTTTATTGATGAAGAATTTAAAAATTTCTGCCAAAAAGAAATTAAAGAAGCCAAATATCACAAGTGCTATAAACCATGGTAGTGGAAGAGCTGTAGTACTTAGTATTCTTGTAAAAAATCCTGAGTATATAGAAAGTACAATCATTCCAAACCCAGCAAAGACACTTAGATTTAGCCAGAAATTAGTAAATGGATTGTATGAGAATATACTCTTTTTAAGATCTCTCATTGAGAAAGCTAGGAACAATAAATATGAAGAGAATGCTCCATAGATAAATGTTCTGACTATATTTTCTTCATAGCCATGTTTAATCAGATAAAAATACATGACTATCAGAAGTGCACTTGAGATAAAGCCACGAATAAATATAAAAGTCATCGTTGGTTTGTCTACTAATCTTGTATTAGTTTCTAACTTCATAACCTTTTTTCTATCTATTTTTTCAAAAGTTAGAGCGATTGCCGGAAAGATGTCAGAAAAGAATTTTACATATAATATCTGTACAGCATTAAGCGGGATAGCAAGAGATAGTAGAAGCGCTCCGCCAATAAGTAAGACTTCATCAAAAGCATCAGATAAAAGATAAACAATTACTGTACGAATTTTTTTCAAGATTGCGCGTCCTTCAAATATTGCGTTTACTATTACACCATAATTGTTGTCTAGGAGGACGATGTCTGAAGAGGCTCTGGCAACATCAGTTCCGCTACCCATAGCAACACCAATAGTTGCCGCTTTCAATGCTGGTGCATCATTTACTCCATCACCGGTTACAGCCACTGTTTGTCCATGATTTTCATATAGTTGAACTAGGCGGAGTTTTTGTTCGGGTGTGACACGAGCAAAAACATTTACCTTATCAAATACTGCAAATATTTCTTCATCAGACATTGTGTCTATTTCTTTTCCAGTTAAAATATTTTCTGGATCAGCTTTAAGTCCTATTTCTTTAGCTACCCAAGAGGCTGTACCAGGGTGATCTCCTGTGACTACAAGAGTTTTAACCCCGGCTTCAAAAATACTTTTTACAGCTTCAGGCACACTTTCTCTAATAGGGTCTCTAAAACGAATAAGTCCTGATAGTATGAAATCATTTTTTTGTGTGAAATCATGGATATTGCCATCATTTTGTATTTCCATTTTTACTACACCGATGATTCGCTCTCCTGAACCCGAAAGAGTATCTATTTGATTTAGAACATCCAGCTTTTCTTTTTCAGAGAGATTGGTTTTATTTAAAAGAATATCTGGCGCTCCCAGCAGGCTTATGTATTTTTTGTTTTCTTGTTCATATAATACTCCGGTGTATTTGTTTACAGAGTTAAAAGAAAGTTTCTCTATAATTTGGATTTTGGATTTCAGATTTTTTAATTCTTCTCTTTTTTCTAAAACATCAATCAATGCAATATCTAGCGGTCGGCCAATAATTTCATCTTCATGTTTTGTGACATCAGTATTTAATATCGCATCAATTAAAATTATGTCCTTATCTTTTTCATCAAAAACATCTACATCTATAAGCGAGAGTTTGCCTTCAGTCAAAGTACCTGTTTTGTCTGTGAGGATTAGTGTAGTAGTCCCCAAGGTCTCTGTAGCGGTCATTTTACGTACTACAGCCTTGTTTTTAGCCAAAGATTCAGCTCCAATAGCTAAGACTACGGATAGGGCAATAGGGAGGCTTTCAGGCACAGCTGAGACAATAATAGCGATACTTAATATCAAAACATCTGCAAGTTCGTATCCACTATAAAGACCTATTACACCAATGATTATGCCAATAAAAATAAGTACAGCAGAGATTATTTTTGTGAACTTGGCAATAGATTTTTCAAGAGGGGTTTTATTATTTGATTGTTTACTTACTAGGTTTGCAATATTTCCTATTTGCGTATTTTTGCCTATAGATACTACTACACCCTCTGCCATTCCATCAGAAACCACTGTCCCGGCCCAAAGCATATTGGTAGTATCAGAAAGCGGTGTATTTATATCTAGTAGAGAATTATTTTTTTTAGTCGGTAGAGATTCTCCAGTGAGAATAGATTCATCAGCTTCTAGATTTGTGTATTTATATATGCGTATGTCTGCTGGTACCTTATCTCCATTTTTAAGAAAAATATAATCTCCGATTGTGATATCAGATGTGTCAATTGGTTTCTTGATACCATCGCGCAGTACCCGTGCTTTTTCTTTGATATAATTTTCTAATTTTTGCACAGCATTGTCTGCTTTATATTCTTGCCAAAATCCTAAAATTACATTTACAAAAATAACTCCAATGATGAAAAAACCTTCAAACTTTTCTCCTAAGAAAAAAGATAAAGCACTTGCAATAATTAAAAGAAAGATAAAAGGATTTTTAAATTGATGAAGTAAAATCCCATAGGCACTTAAGTGCTTACCAGTACTTATAGTATTTGATCCCAAGAGCTTTTTTCTGGAGGAAGCATCTTTTTCTGATAATCCTTTGTTGCTAGTTTTAAGTTCTGAGAAGATATCTTCTATATTTTTTGCATGAGGGTTTTTTATTTCTAGCATGTTTATTGATTTGTTTTAATCCAAATATATAAATCTTCTATTGCTTTTACTGCATCACCGGCTGCGATATTGTTTTGGTGATATAGTCCATCAGTACAGTCTCCCGCTGCCCAAATACCTGTTGTGCTTGTACGCTGGGTTTTTGGATCGGTGACTACATGTCCTGATTCTGTGAGCTCTAAAATATTAGACAAAAAACTTGTATTTGGTATTTGTCCTATTTCTACAAAGATAGCTCCAACTTCTATTTCTTTTTCTTCACCAGTATTTTTGTCTGTATATACCACTCCATTTACAAATATTTCACCTTTAATTTCTTTAATATCTGTATTTTTTAAAATGGTCACATTTTCTAGTTTTTCAACTTCTCTTACTGTGATTTCATCTGCTCTGAATTTTTCACTTCTGTGTATAAGAGTCACATGTGATGCGTATTGAGAGAGTTGTAGTACTGCTTCAAGTGCGGCATTCCCACCACCAGCAACAGCTACTGGTTGACCCGAAAAGATTGGACCATCACAGGTTGCGCAATACATGATACCTTTATTATCAAATTCTTTTGCTCCCGGCACGCTGAGCTTGCGATGTGTTGATCCTGTGGCTATAAGTACAGTCTTGGTTGTGATAGTATTTTGATTACTTAAAAGAATTTGAAATCCACCATCAATCTTTTCTATATTTTCTACCCTATGCCCAGTACTCATGGTGAGAGTGTGTCCGTCTTTTGTATATTCTTCAGCGTGCTTTTTAAGGTTCTCTGCAAGTGCGGGACCAGAAATGGCGGGAGTACCGATCCAGTTGAAAATAGTATCAGAAACAGATGATTGTCCACCAATTTCTTCGGCGATTAGTATTGTTTGTAGTCTTTTTCTAGCAGAGTAGACTGCGCCGGCGATACCAGCTGGCCCTCCACCAATAATTGCAATGTCATAAATCATAATTTTATTATAGGTTATTTTGTTTAATAAGAAAAATATTTTTAGTTTTTAAATTTACAGTCAGTGAGTTTGGCTTTGTATATTTTTGCATTTGGGTCTTTAACAAATTTCCCATCAATAAAAGTACCTGTACGAGAATTTATTTCTTTATAAACTTCTTCCATCACTTCCTTAGGGTCATAACCTAGTTTAGCAATAGCACCAGTCGCAAAAACTATGATATCTGCCCATGCATCAACCATTTTTTCTTTATCTTCTGGGGTATTGGTTATGATTTCTTCTACATATTTTTGAGAAGCTTCTTGGGCTGTGATACTGTCGTATTTATCAGTACTTTCTAAAAGCTCTTCTATGATAAATGAAGCTTCTTTTTTATGATTAAATCCTTTTTCTATTAGTCCGCGTTCTTTGTTCCACTCTACAATTCTTGATAAAATATCCATATAAAATCATTATAACAAAAAACAAAAAAACTACCCATTTACGGGTAGTTTTTTTGTTTCTTATTTTTTATTTCTTCTAAGAAATGCTGGAATAGCTCCCCAGTCTTCTTCATCTTCAATGATTTCTGGCTCAGAAGCAGTAGTGTCTTCTTTTACGGGTTCTATTTTCTTTACAAAAGGTTTAACTTCTGGTGCATTTTCCTTTTCTTCAGATAATCTATCTTGTTCGTTGCGAGAGTTGGTAAAGATTTGGTTGGCACTTTGTCCGAAGAGATTGTTTTTCTTTGAAAGTTCATTTGGAAAACCAGTAGCAATGACTGTGATTTTCATTTCACCTTTTTTCATTCTTTCATCTAAGATGGTACCAATGATTACGCGGGCATCTTTATCAATACTTTCCGTGATTACTTTGGCTGCGTCTTGAAACTCTGTCATTGTCAGATCATCGTTTGATGAGATTGCAAAGAGTACGCCACGAGCACCATTGATAGAAATATCTAGGAGAGGGGAATTGATAGCTTGAACAGCCGCTTTTTCTGCTCTGTCTTCACCGCTTGAGAATCCTACGCCCATAAGTGCAGTACCCGCATCTGTAAGTACGCTCTTCATATCAGCAAAGTCCACATTGATGATACCGGGAGATGCTATGAGTTCTGAGATACCTTCAACCGCTTGAAGAAGTACTTCATCACATTTTGCAAAAGCATCTTTAAATGTTGTGTCTTTTCCAGAGATTGCTAGTAAGCGGTCGTTTGGAATAATAATGATAGCGTCTACTTCTTTTTCAAGTTCTGCAATACCGCCCTCTGCGAGTCTCATTCTTTGATTGCCCTCAAAGAAGAAAGGTTTGGTTACAACTCCGACAGTAAGGATACCGGCTTCCTTTGCAGCTTTCGCAACAACAGGTGCAGCTCCAGTACCAGTACCACCCCCCATACCACAAGCAATAAAAACCATATCAGCACCCTTGATGGCATCTTGGATTTCTGTTTTGGTTTCTTCGGCAGCGCGCATACCCATGTCAGGATTTCCTCCAGCCCCAAGACCTTTAGTCAAATTTTTACCTAAATGTATTTTTCTATCTGCAAGAGATTTGTGTAGGTCTTGCACATCTGTATTCATCGCAATGAATTCAACAGTACGAACTTTGTTGCTAATCATGTGATTGATAGCGTTTCCTCCTGAACCACCCACACCGATTACCTTGATGCGTGCGGCAGTTTCTATATCTGGGCTTACTTTTGGCATATTTTTATCAATTATTATCCCTTTCCACGGGGGCTTATTACTATAAACTTAATATTAGCAGAAAAGAGCAAAAGTACAACAACTTTGACAAAATGTTAAGTTGTGTTTTTATGGCATCAATTGTTTTAGAAAGTCTTTAATGAAAGACCAAAAACCTTCACCTTCGTAGTTGTTTGATGGAGAATTTCTTTTTTTACTACTTTTAAAATTATTTTGTTCGTTATTGATTGCCACAGAATACGCAAGAATGAATCTCGGATCTTTGATTGGACCTTTCACACTTGGAATATCTACATGACCTAAGCGAACTGGAATTTTTAAAATATTTTTTGCTGGATTTTCAAGCGCTGGAGCTAAAGAGCCGCCACCGATAATGATTGCACCGGATGGGAGCAATCCACTTCTACCGATTTTTTTCAAATATCTGTCTATGAGTTCAAAAATATCTGAATATCTAGCTTCAACTATTTCATCTATTTTTCTTTTTGGTACTGATTGAAAATTTAATGTTCCGAGTTTTATGCCTTCAGCTTCTTCAGGTGAGATAGTCAGTCCAAGTGCAATATCTTTTGTGATATCAAGTGAGCCTAAGCTGAGCACATGCGTGATCGTCGGTGTGCCATTTTCATATACTGATATAGATACTGTCTCAGCTCCAATGTCTATCAAGACGCAACCAAAATTTTTCTGCATGTCTGTAAGGAGTATTCTATGTGCTGCGAGAGGGTTGGCAATAAAACTTAGGACTTTGATATTTGCAGCATCCATGACAGCGAGTGCGTCATCTAAATGTTGTTTGAAGCAAGTAATAAATAAAACTTTGACTTCAAGCTTTAAGCCATAAATACCATCTGGGCGAGTAGGGAGCTCTTTGCCATCTATTTTAAATACAAGCGGGAAGGCGTGTAGGATGACTTTATTTTTAAGATCTATCTGAGATTCTGCTTCTTGGATAGCATTATCAATATCAAGTTTGCTGATGATGCTATCTGCGCGACTTGTGACTGCTCCTCCTTGCGCATAAACACTTTCAATCCCAGTACCATTGATAGTGATGCTCGCACTTTTTATGCGAGTACCGAGCTCTTTTTCTGCCATTCTGATGGCCTCCATCAGACTTCCAAATACATCTTCTTTGTTTACGATATATCCATGCCTTACGCCACGGGTTTTAGAGAGTCCTGTTGCAACAATCTTTGGATGCTGACCATCACTCGCACCAGTAGTCACCACTACTCTTGTAGTGTCGGATCCGATATCTATGCCAGTGAAGTATTGTTGTTTCATTTTTATGATAAGTGTTTTTTTATTTTCTTCAAATAAAATTCCTCCTTATCTTCCATTGTACATCCATGTTCGTATCCTATCAAATGCAATGAGCTGTGGATGATTAAAAAAGTGATGTATGTGAGTAGGTTCATGTTGAATTTTTTGTATTCTTTTTTGATTGCATCCATACAAAGTACAATCTCTCCACTGTCTTTACTAAGTGAAAAAGAGAGCGTGTTTGGTGTGTATTCTTTTTGTCTGTGCTCTATATTTAATTTTTGTGCTGTCTTTGGTCCGACAAAAGAAATTGAAAGATCATACTTTGCCCCTAGTATCATTTTTTTAACAGCCAAAAAAGGCACGCTTGGGAGCGTGCCTTTTGAGGAGATAGTAAGTTTTGGATATTCCAAGACCGCCATTATTACATCTTACCTAATTTTTTAAGTCTTTCAACTTCTTTTCTACGAGCGATTTTTTTTAAAGCAGAGTTTTTTTGTGCAAGCTCATTTGGCTTTCTTACAGCATACCTTTTGCTTTTAACTTTTGGGATAACACCACTTTCAATCATTTTGCGAGAAAAACGACGAATCGTGCTCATTGAGTTTTCGTTATTATTTTGGGTAATTTCAACATTAATCATTGACATGGGACATATAGTAGCACGCAAAAATAAAAGAAGCAAGCAAATAAAATAGGGGATTTTATTAAAAATATAGGTATATATTGTATTACTAAAATAAAAAAAGCCGCATAATTGCTATGAGGCTTTTGAAGATTGTAATATAAGGACTAATCCAAGTCGCAGAAGCAAACAAGGACAACGGTAGAAGTCAAGGAAAACTCGAAGCAACAAAGTCTGAACTCCCAGCTACCGTCCGAACGCCGGCCCGCACCCGGCACCCCGAGGTAGCCGAGACAGTCTTCCCAAAGTGAACCTTTTTCATCAAAGGAAACTACCCACTTACCATCTGGGAAGATACTAGGCTGATTTTCTTGTAGGGCAGTCAAACCCTGTCCTCCTACCAGGATTGCATTATTGGCTTTCAAGAAACATAAGCATTTGCCACTTGAAGCTTCTTCCAAGATTGAAAAAAGCTTGATTCTGTAGGTTTTCCCCGGTACCAGCTTATTTGATGATTTTGCAAAGTTTTGGCTGTTAAGATTACCGTCAAAGTAATAAATAGTTCTCAGTTTATTAGTCTTCTTAGCGAAGACATCGATTTGAGTATCGTGGTTGTAATCAATAGGGACTGTGAATGTTCCCTTTCCCTCTAGGAGGTCTTTGCTGAAATTTCTGTTCATTATTTGTTAGTTTTTTGTTGTGAAAGTTTTTACTTTATCTTATTTGATTAAATAATAGCATATAGTTTGTAAAAAGTCAATACCACGCGGTAATATACACACCCTTTCAAAAAAAGCTTTTTTGTGAGATTATAAATGTAATTATGAAAAAGACTGACCAAAAACAATTTGAGAAAAAAATAACTCCAAGAAGTGAAGATTATTCAGCTTGGTATTTAGATATTATTGATGCTGCTGATCTTGCTGAATACGCGCCAGTAAAAGGATCTATGGTTATAAAACCATATGGTTATTCTATTTGGGAAAAAGTACAAAGTGTTTTAGATTCAAAGTTTAAAGAATATAATGTTCAGAATGCTTATTTCCCATTGTTAATTCCTGAGAGACTTTTAAAGAGAGAGGCACAACATGTTGAAGGTTTTGCTCCGGAGGTTGCTGTTGTTACTCATGCAGGAGGAGAGAAATTAGATGAACCATTGGTTATTCGTCCTACATCTGAAACTATTATTTATGAAGTTTTTTCTGGATGGGTTAATTCTTATAGAGATTTACCTTTATTAATAAATCAATGGGCAAATGTTGTTAGATGGGAATTGCGTACTAAACCATTTCTTAGAACAACAGAATTTTTATGGCAGGAAGGTCATACCGTACATGCTACTCTAGAAGAAGCAGATGATTTTGCAAGACAAATGTTAGATGTTTATACTAATTTTTCTAGAGACTATATGGCGATACCTATTGTTAGAGGAGAAAAAACCGAAAGTGAAAAATTTGCTGGTGCGTATAAAACTTATTGTTGCGAAGCAATGATGCAAGATGGTAAAGCTTTACAATATGCAACCTCTCATAATCTTGGTGATAATTTTGCAAAAGCTTTTGGTGTTGAATTTTTAGATAAAGATAATAATAAAAAATTTGGACAACAAACTAGTTGGGGGCTCTCAACTAGGTCTATTGGTGGGTTAATAATGACACATAGCGATGATAAGGGGTTGGTGTTACCCCCTAAAATGGCTAGTAAAAAGGTTGTTATAGTTCCTATACTAAAAGGAGATACAGATATTTTGTTAGAGATATCAAACAAGTTAAAAATAGCGATAGAAGATAAGATAGGAAAAAATTGCGTATATATAGATACTAGAGATGGACTAACTGTTGGAGAAAAATTCTATGAATGGGAGAAAAAGGGTGTTCCTTTAAGAATAGAAATTGGTCCCAGAGACTTAGAAAACAATCAATGTGTTTTGATTTCTAGAATTCATGAAGGTAAAGAATCTTTATCCATTTTAGATTTAGAAGTTTTCTCATCTTTCATATCTGATAAATTAGATAGTATTCAAAATGAGCTATTACATAGAGCAGAGAAAAGACTGAAAGAAAATACTGTTAAGGTTGATTCTTGGGATGATTTTGTTGCGCAGATTAATGATAGTAAATTTATACTTGCACATTGGGATGGTACAAAAGAAACTGAGAAAAAAATAAAAGATGAAACTGGTGCTACTATAAGATGTTTACCTTTTGATGAAGAAAAAGAAGATGGATTTTGTGTAAAAACTGGTAATAAATCAGATAGAAGAGTTTTGTTTGCCAAATCATATTAAAAAATGTTTAAAAATCTTTATAAAAAATTTTCAAATGATATAGGAATAGACTTAGGTACTGCCAATACTTTAGTTTATTTAAAAGGGCGTGGGGTCATCATCAATGAGCCCTCTATCGTGGCGGTCAATCAAAAGACAGGTCAGATTGTAGCAGTGGGGCATGAAGCTAAAAATATGTGGGGCAAAACTCCGGCACACATATCTATCATTAGGCCACTTTCTGAAGGTGTAGTATCTGATTTTGAAATGACAGAAGAAATGCTTGCATATTTTTTGCGTAAAGCAGAAAAAATGTCAAAGAAATTTTTTAGACCAAGGGTTGTGATTGGTATTCCCAGTGGGATTACCAATGTAGAAACGCGAGCTGTATATGATGCCGCTATTGATGCTGGAGCAAGAGAGGTGCATTTGATAGAAGAAACAATGGCAGCCGCTATTGGGATGAGACTTCCAGTGCTTGAATCTAGCGCGAATTTCATTGTAGATATCGGTGGTGGCACTACAGACATTTCTTTAATCTCACTCGGTGGGATTGTGCGTAGTTTGAATCTGCGTGTGGCAGGAGATCAGTTCAATACTAGAATCATTGAATATATTCGTGATGAATTTAAACTTTTAATCGGAGAAAAAACTGCAGAAAATGTAAAGCTGACACTTGGTAGTGCGATTGAAACTGACTATATGGAAATGGAAGTTCGGGGAAGAGATTTGGTGACAGGACTTCCTAAAGCCTTGATTGTGACAGACGGCGATATCAGAGAAGCACTCTCTTCATCTATTACTATTATTCTTTCTGGTATTCAAGAGGTACTTGAAACTGCGCCACCGGAAATGGTATCTGATATAATTGTAAATGGTATTTTTATTACAGGCGGCGGAGCGATTTTAAATGGACTTACTAAGCTTTTAAGGACAGAACTCAAAATACCAGTACATGTCGCTGATGACCCACTGTCTGCTGTGGCTCGTGGTACCGGTGTAGTACTTGAGAATTTTGAAAAATTTGAAGAGGTTTTAATTCCAATCACAGATCATGTCACAATATAGTTTAAATAAAAAAAATAAATTAAAATTCAAAGACTATATTTTAAGAGGTATTGGTTTGATTATTTTTATTTTAGCACTATTTTTTGCTATTAATTCTTTTGTAAAATCTCGTGCTTTTAGTATCACACCTTTCTATGTAGATAGTTTAGGGATTGAGACCCTAACACGCTCAGGACTTATTAAAAAGGTGCATGAGCTTAATTCTGTAATACAAAGTCATAGTGCTCGTATTTCAAGAATAGAAATACTTGAAAATGAAAATCAAAGACTTAAAAAAGAGCTTGGCAGAGAAAGTGCAATTGGTGGCATACTTGCAAATGTTTTAACTATTCCAAATAGAAGTATTTATGACACTTTTATGATTGATGCTGGAGCTGAGCAAGGTATCACAGAAGGTATGAATGTATATGCTTTTGATGCGATTGCACTTGGTACTGTGTCTGAGGTTTATAATCAAAAAGCACTAGTTACGCTTTTTAGTCAGTCCGGTAGAGAGACAGTAGGCAATGTAGTAAGTAGTGAAATGAATATCACACTTGTCGGGCGTGGGGCAGGAGAGTATGAAGTAAGAATGCCGAGAGATATTGCTTTTGCTGTGGGAGACAAAGTTTCTTTTCAAAGTATAAATCCAACTGTCTTAGCTGAAATCCAAAAGATAATGACAGACCCTC
This sequence comes from uncultured Candidatus Saccharibacteria bacterium, assembly GCA_964402895.1. Lineage (GTDB taxonomy): Bacteria > Patescibacteriota > Minisyncoccia > Phycocordibacterales > UBA9973 > UBA4124. Next base: position 63,684 of record CAYODR010000001.1, read on the forward strand.
GTGATCCATTTCAAAGACTTTTAGCCAAAACCCCCATGAACCTCGTAAATCTAAAATGGGTAATTGTAAAATAAAATGCTTGAATTTAATATTGAGAAAAAATTAGAAAATACTTTAGCTCGTGTTGGAGAGATAAAAACAAGAAATGGCTCTATCAAAACACCGGCTTTTGTGACAGTGGGTACAAAAGCTGCAGTTAAGGCTTTGACTGCTGAGCAGGTGAGAGATTTAAATGCTCAGGTAGTACTCGCAAATACATATCATTTATATTTACAACCCGGTGAAGATATCATAGATAAAGCGGGTGGCTTTGCAAAATTCATGGATTGGCATGGTCCGACCATGACAGACTCTGGAGGTTTTCAGGCTTTTTCATTAGGTGCTGCTTTTGGAAGTGCAGTCAGTAAAGTGACGCGGGGCAATGATGCTCCACTTGAAAATATATCTCATACAAAAGGACAGCTCGCACTGGTGACAGATGAAGGTGTAGAATTTAAAAGTCATATAGATGGTACAAAGCATTTATTTACTCCAGAAAAAAGTATGGAGATACAATGGAAACTCGGAGCAGATATGATATTTGCTTTTGATGAATGTACAAGCCCAACCGCTCCTTATCAATATCAAAAAGAATCTCTGGATAGAACCTATGAATGGGCAAAGAGATCACTTAAAAGACATGAAGAACTTGACCCCGATAAAAAGCAATCTATTTTTGGTGTTATTCAGGGAGGAAGATTTCAGGATTTGAGAGAGCATGCGGCTAAGAGTTTAGGAGAGCTTCCGTTTGATGGATTTGGTATTGGTGGGTCTTTCACCAAAGATGACATCGGTACTGCTGTAGCTTGGGTTAATCAAAATCTTCCAGAAAATAAACCCAGACACTTACTCGGAATAGGTGAGCCTATTGATTTATTTAATGCGGTAGAAGCTGGATGTGATTTATTTGATTGTATTGCACCAACTCGCATGGGCAGGCACGGTAGTGCACATACTTTTAATGGAAAAATCAATTTAAAAAATGCGAAGTTTATAGAAGATTTTACTCCACTAGATGATGGGTGTACTTGTTATACTTGTAAGCATCATACAAAAGCTTATATTGCGCATTTATTTAGAGCAAAAGAATCAAATGCCGGTACTCTTTTATCAATTCACAATTTACATTTTATTTTAAGATTGCTAGAAAATATCAGGCAGTCTATAATAGATGAAAACTTTTTTGATTTTAAGAAAAAATTTATAAATAACTATTATAAAAAATAAAAAAGTAGTATAATTGATTGCAGTATGATACAGCTTCACACAACATTATTTTATTTACTCATTTTTACCATTGTTTCTTCTTTTGTTGCTTATAAGACAGTCATTCATGCTTATGATGTGGCTTATGCTGAGTATGAAATTGCAGAAACAATAAGAGTTAGATAAAATTCATTATATAACACTTTCATGCTAAAGTGATTCTATGAAAAAAGATTCTTTTGAATTGAAAAGTGATTTTTCGCCCGCAGGCGATCAGCCTGTAGCTATTAAAAAGCTTTTATCTGGTTTAAAAAATGGGTTTAAAAAGCAAACCCTTCTTGGGGCTACTGGTACGGGGAAGACTTTTACAATGGCAAATATCATTCAAGAGGTTCAAAAACCAACCCTTGTGATCGCTCACAATAAAACTCTAGCAGCACAATTAGCTAGTGAGTTTGAAGAATTTTTTCCAAACAATGCCGTGCATTATTTTGTTTCTTATTATGACTACTATCAACCCGAAGCATATCTACCCACTACCGATACTTTTATTGAAAAAGATGCACAGATAAATAAAGAGATAGATAGACTTCGTCATGCGACAACTCAAGCTCTTTTAACTCGTAAAGATGTGATTATTGTTGCATCTGTTTCTTGTATTTATGGTCTGGGTTCGCCCGTACAATATGAGAAAGTGAATTTTAAAATTGAGAAAGGTATGAAGATTTCTCGTACTGATGCAATGAAAAGACTTATCAGTATTCATTTTGAAAGAACAAATGCGGATTTATCTCCGGGTATGTTTCGCGCACTTGGAAATAAGATAGAGGTAATGCCAATATCTGAGACAATACAATACTTAATAGAATTTTCTGGGGACACTGTATCTAGAATTATTAAAATAAATCCAATATCTTCAAAAATTATTGAAGAAGATTTAGAAAGCATTTTTATTTTCCCAGCTAAGCACTTTATCACTGACCCAATAGAAAAAGAAAGAGCTATCAAAGATATAAAAGTAGAGCTTGAAAAGCAATTAAAAGTTTTTGAAAAAGAAGGGAAACTTTTAGAAGCAGAGAGACTAAAGCGTCGCACCAATTATGATTTAGCCATGATACGCGAGGTTGGATATTGTAATGGTATTGAGAATTATTCTAGACATTTTTCTGGTAAAGATGTAGGTGAACCACCAGAAACTTTGCTTTCGTATTTTCCGCATAAAGAGGATGGCACTCCAGATTTTATGCTTTTTATAGATGAAAGCCATGTGAGTATTCCGCAAATTGGTGCAATGTATGCAGGCGATGCCTCAAGAAAAAGTACACTTGTAGAGTATGGCTTTAGACTTCCTAGTGCTAAAGACAATAGACCACTTAAATTTAATGAGTTTGAAGAAAGAATAAGTCAAGCAGTATATGTCTCTGCTACACCAGGGAATTTTGAAAAAGAAAATTCTGAGCAAATAGTAGAGCAAATCATTCGTCCGACAGGGCTTGTTGACCCACTAGTTGAGGTGCGTCCAATACTTGAGTCTGGAAAATATCAAGGACAAGTACATGACTTTATTCTTGAAGTAGAAAAAGAAATCAAAAAGGGCGGTAGAGTTTTGGCGACCACACTAACTAAAAAAATGGCAGAGGATTTGTCGGAGTATTTAAAAGAAAAAAAGATAAAAGCCGAATATCTTCACAGTGATGTAAAAACTATTGAAAGAATACAAATCATTACAAAGTTTAGACGCGGAGATTTTGATGTGCTTGTAGGAGTAAACTTACTTCGTGAGGGTCTAGATATGCCAGAGGTCACGCTTATTGGAATTCTTGATGCCGATAAAGAAGGCTTCTTGCGTAGTGAAGTATCGCTCATTCAGACAATTGGTCGTGCGGCTAGAAATGCAAATGGTAGAGTGATACTTTATGCTGATCTGATCACGGGCTCAATGGAGCGAGCGATGAACGAGACCAAAAGGCGTAGAGATATACAACTTGCATACAATAAAGAGCATGGGATTACACCTAAAACTATTGAAAAGAAAATCCGTGACATCAGTCAGGCACTTGAAAGTGATCATGCAAAAGCAGTGAACGCAAACCTTGAAAGAGATATGGAGCTTTTTGCCGCGGTTGAAGAAATGGGTAAAGCTAAAAAGAGTAGAGGAAAAAAGAATCCAATTGAAAAACTTATATCTTTAAAAGAGGCAGAAATGAAGGAGTCTGTAAAGCTATTAGACTTTGAAACTGCCGCAATTTTGCGTGATGAAATAAAGGTTTTGAGAGATAGGATGACTATTACAGAATAATACAACACAAGCACTTCTTAAAAAGTCAAATATATGTTATTATTAAAAGATGGCTGAAAATAAAAAACCTCCACTAAAGTCTCAGAAAAAGTCTCAAGAAGATGCAATTATCATCCGTGGCGCTAGAACACACAATTTGAAAAATATTGATGTGAATATTCCTCGTGGCAAGATGACTGCTATTACTGGTCTTTCTGGTTCTGGAAAATCTTCGCTTGCTTTTGATACTATTTTTGCTGAAGGGCAAAGAAGATATGTTGAATCTCTTTCTTCATATGCAAGACAATTCTTAAATCAAATGCCAAAACCTGAAGTAGATGAAATCACAGGCTTATCTCCCGCAATATCTATTGATCAAAAATCTCGCTCAAACAATCCGCGTTCAACTGTGGCAACTATCACTGAGATATATGACTATTTGCGTGTACTTTATGCTCGTGTAGGTAAGCCACATTGCCCGATATGCGGCACGCTTATTACTAGACTATCAAATGAAGAAATCAATAATTTTATTTTAAATAAAATAAAAGAATTTTCAAAAGCGGGTAAAAATAAAAGAGTATTGGGTGTAGAGTACAATGATACTCGTATACAGATATACTCTCCAATAGTTCGTGGAAGAAAAGGTGAGTACTATCAACTACTTTATGATTTACTCAGTAAAGGATTTAGTACTGTGCGTGTAGATGGAAAAGTATTTTCTTTAAGAGAAAAGATAGATTTGTCTAAGACTATGAAGCATACCATTGAAGTACTTGTTGATGAGCTAGCTGTACATGAGTTTAAAGACAATAGCCGTGATGCTGAACTTAGACTTTTTGAAGCTGTTGAGCGCGCACTACTTGAAAGTGATGGTCTTATACAAGTGGTCTTTGGTAATTCAGCGGATTTTGAAAAGCAGACAGAATCTATTGAAGAGTTTACGATGTCTTCAAAGTTTTCATGTCCTAATGATGGTTTCTCTTTTCCTGAAATAGAGCCTAGACTATTTTCTTTTAACTCGCCATATGGAGCATGTCCTGAGTGTAATGGTACCGGACTTAAATACTTTGGAGGAAAAGAAATATGTGATATATGTAATGGCAAAAGACTTCGTCCCGAAGCTTTGAATGTTTTCTTAGGGAAAGTAACTCATGATAAAGGAGGTATTTCACACGGTACTTCTATTGTTGAGTTTACAAATCTATCTACTGATCAAGCTTTTGAATTTTTGGCAGATTTAAAACTTACACCGAAAGAAAAAGAAATAGCAAAAGCAGTGATGAGAGAAATAGAAGACAGGCTTAGTTTCTTACTTGATGTTGGGCTTGAGTATATCGCACTTAATCGCACCGCGAACACGCTTTCGGGTGGTGAGGCACAGAGAATAAGACTTGCTAGTCAGTTAGGAAGTCGTCTTGTGGGTGCGCTTTATGTACTTGATGAGCCTACTATCGGATTACACCAAAGAGATAATGAGAAATTGATTAAGACACTTGAGGATTTGAGAGATATCGGCAACACTATTATTGTAGTTGAACATGATGAGGATACTATATATGCATCTGATTATCTTATAGATATTGGACCCAAGGCTGGTATTCATGGAGGTAATGTTGTAGTTCAAGGATATCTAGACAAGCTTTTATCTTCAAAGAAAAATGATTCTGGGTCGCTTACACTTGCATATCTTAGAAAAGAAGAAGAAGTTCCCGTGCCAGATATACGCAGAAATGAAGAAAAAGGAACTCTGCGTGTAGTTGGGGCGAATCTTCACAATATCCAAAATCAAAATATAGATATACCACTTGGTAGGCTTGTGACTATTACGGGTGTTTCTGGATCTGGTAAGAGTACTTTTTTATATGATATTTTATATAAAAATCTACAAGCCAGGTTTGAAAGAAAATATAGAAGCGCACAGGTATTTAATTGTGCATCTTTTACTGGCACTGAATATTTGCAAAGAGCTATCATGATTGACCAATCTGCCATAGGTCGTACTCCTAGAAGTAATATTGCAACTTATACTGGAGCATTTACGCATATCAGAGATTTATTTGCCAATACTGAAGAAGCGCGTTTTCGTGGTTGGAAACAAAATAGATTTTCTTTCAATGTGAAGGGCGGAAGATGTGAAGCTTGTCAGGGGCACGGGCAGATAGCGGTTGAAATGCATTTTTTGCCGACAGTATATGTGACTTGTGATGTCTGTAATGGAAAAAGATTTGATAAAGAAACTCTGACCGTAAAATACAAAGGTAAAAATATTTTTGAAGTACTTGAGATGACAGTTGAAGAAGCATTTATATTTTTCAATGACATACCGGCTGTATCTGATAGATTAAAAACATTAAGTGATGTTGGACTTCACTATCTTGAGCTTGGGCAGTCTGCAACGACGCTCTCTGGCGGTGAAGCACAGAGGGTTAAAATCGCTTCTGAACTTTACAGACCTTTTATAGAAAAAAGTATTTATTTATTAGATGAACCGACAGTTGGACTTCACTATGAAGATGTCAAAAATCTGATAGGTGTATTAAACAGACTTGTTAATAAAGGAAATACAGTGGTGGTGATTGAACACAATTTAGATTTAGTAAAATCATCAGATTGGATTATAGACTTTGGTCCTGAAGGTGGTGTTGGTGGTGGAAAAGTGATTGCTAAAGGTACTCCCGAAAATGTTGCTAACAATAAAAATTCACATACTGGAACATATCTCAAGAAAATTTTATAAAAAAATTCCCCACAAACTAAATTGCAGGGAATCATCATACGGCGGCGTATGATTAGGAATATTTTTTGTTTTTTAATTGGTAGTCAAAGAGAAAGACTCTCAGACCGATGACATACATCATGTATGTGAGGACTAATGCCACTATGGCACTATCCATGAATATTGAAATTATCGCAAATATCAAAATGGATAACGGCGCTAATTCAATCGATAGCCTAAGGGCTAAGAATAGCAGAAATTTCATAACTTTATTAAATTGGTTAACTTCATTTATTATGATATCGTGAATATATGATATGTCAAGACTTAAATAAAATAGATCTCCCAAACGCACCAGGTGTGTATTTTTGGCTTGGTAAGAAAGTGGATGCTGGCGGTATAAGTGGTAGAGAGATACTTTATATTGGTAAAGCCACGAATTTGAAACAAAGAGTAAGGAGCTATTTTTCTGATGATTTGATCAATACTCGTGGTGCACATATTGTAGATATGGTTTTTAAGACGCAGGATATAACTTTTAGAGAGACAGATAGTGTACTTGAAGCTTTGATTCTAGAGGCTGAACTTATTAAAAAATATCAACCATACTACAACAAACAAGAAAAGGATGATAAGAGTTTTAATTGTGTAGTCATTACCAAAGAAAACATCCCCAGAGTATTTTTAGTGCGCGAAAAAGATATAGACAAAAAAGAAAAGCAAGTGTATGTGACAAAAATAAGGCAGACTATCAAGTACGACACTATATATGGGCCATTCCCCAAAGGGAGTGCTATTCGTGAAGCTTTAAAAATAATCAGAAGGATTTTCCCCTATGTAGATTTATCAAGTACAAAAAAAGATAGAAAAGAATTTTATAGACAAATAAAACTTGTACCGGATCTAGATACAGCTATTGATATTGAAAATTATCAAAGAAATATCTCTAGTATAAAAATGATTTTTTCTGGAAAAATGAAAAAACTTCTTTCTACTCTTAAAAAAGAAATGAATATTTTAGCTAAGGCAGAAAATTTTGAGGCCGCAGAAGATATCAAGAAAAAACTCTTTGCGCTTGAGCATATACAAGATGTGTCTTTGATTAAAAGAGAAATCAATTATTTTGGAAATGATTTCTTTAGAATAGAAGCCTATGATGTGGCGCATACTTCTGGAAAAAATATGGTAGGGGCGATGGTTGTGGTAGAGAATGCTCAGTCTAATAAAAATGAATATCGTAAATTCAATATTAAAGGTTTTGATAAGGCCAATGATGCGGGAGCTTTAAAAGAAATGCTTACAAGAAGATTTACTCATGTCCAGTGGAGATATCCAGATATGATTGTAGTAGACGGTAATCAAATACAAATGAATATTGCAAATGGTGTTTTAAAAGAAAATAATTTAAATATCCCTATTATAGCTGTCACCAAAGATGAAAGGCATAAACCAAAAAGTATAAGCGGAGATCAAAAACTTATAGAAAAATATAAATATGAAATCCTACTTGCAAATAGTGAATCGCATAGGTTTGTCTTGAGTGAGCATAGAAAGAAAAGAGATAGTATTAGATAATTTATTTTTAAAAACCTTCAAAAATTTTAGATATCAATCACTTCAAACAAAGCCTTTTTGCCGTCGGTGTATTTTTCTGAGGAAAAATCACCTGACTCTCGGACCAGTCGTCCTGCGAGACACGGCAAAAAGGCTTTGTTTTTCGTTCTTAAAATTTAAAAATACACAAAATGAAAAAACAAATATGTCTTTCTGGTGGGACTCGCGCAGCGCGACTGGTGCGAGCGTAGCAAAAACTCAGCAGAGTTTTATGCGTGCCCCCAGAAAGACATATTTGTTTTGGAATGGAGGACTTATCCGTGTCTAAAAATAGGAATGTATTTTGAAGCATATAGTGTTTGTTTGTAATAATATAAATGTTATAATAGTTTTATGAAAAAATTAACCAACCTTTCAAAAAGTCTAATAGGAGGGTGCTATTCTAAAAAGAATCTCTCCGCTCTGAACAAATCCAAAGCTTTTACTTTGATTGAACTTCTTGTAGTAATAGCAATCATTGGAATATTAGCTACAGTGGTCATTGCATCTTTAAACTCAGCTCGCACTAAAGGAAGAGTAGCCGCTATTAAGTCCAATCTAAAGAATTTTCAGACTCAGGCAATAATGTACCATGCAGACAATGGGACTTTTGCTGGACTTTGTACATGGGTAGCACCATCTACTATTCAAACAGGTTATCATTCATCAGTTGAACCAATGATAGATGCTCTTAAGAATATTGCAGGAGATGAGAATGTACGCTGTGTTGTTCGTACTTCAAATGTTCCTAGTACTTCAGCTACACACTTTGTTGCAGCAGATGGACTTCAAGATAAAAATTTTGGTGTAGCAGTCTGGTTCAAAGGAAACCACTACGCTGTTGATGCTCAAAGCGTAATGACACTTGATTCTGCAAACAATGGTGCAGAAACAAACTGGGCTGAAGCAAATAATAGATGTGCTGCAGCAGGAAAGAGACTTCCCCCAATCGAAGTCTTTAAAGCCATATATGACTATAGTAGTACTGATGTAACTCAGTATGGGTTTGCAGCTAACCTTTGGTGGTCATCTACCCCTTCCGCTACCGAGTCCAGTATGGCTTATGCACAGAGTTTCACTAATGGTAATGTGAATAGGGGCGCTACTGTTCTTAACTTCCCCGTTCGTTGTGCCGCCTAGCATTCTTTATATTTTATATAATTGTGTTATTATCGACACATGTTTAGTGTGGCTAAAAAAGAAAAGGTAGCAGTAGGAATATCTGGCGGAGTTGATTCTTCTGTCGCAGCATATTTACTTAAAAAGCAAGGCTATGATGTCATTGGTATTTTTGTGAAGACTTGGGCACCTGATTGGCTTCCTTGTACTTGGGTAGATGAGAAGCGTGATGCTATGCGTGTATGTGCACAGCTTGATATTCCATTTTATTTTCTTGATGCAGAAGAAGAATATAAAAAAGGAGTGGCTGAATATATGGTAGATGAATACAGAAAGGGTCGTACACCAAATCCTGATGTTTTCTGTAATAGAGTTATCAAGTTTGGCGCACTTTGGGATTATGCCCAGAAATTAGGTGCCACTAAAATCGCCACAGGTCACTATGTACAAATAGATGAACAAGGACTTAAAAAAGCAGTAGATGAAAGTAAGGATCAAGCGTATTTTTTATGGATGCTACAAAAAGAGGAATTTAGTCATATAATATTTCCAATAGGGGGATATAAAAAAGAGGATGTTAGAAAAATTGCCAAAGAAGCAAATCTTTTTACAACTGATAAAAAAGATAGTCAGGGAATATGTTTCTTGGGTGATGTGGATATGAGAGATTTTCTTTCACATTATATTGAGCAAAAAAAGGGTCAGGTTAAAAATCCAGAAGGCGAAATAATAGGCGAGCATGACGGAGTTTGGTTTTACACTATGGGCGAAAGACATGGTTTTACTATCACAACCAAAGATACAGAAAGGAAAAAATATTATGTAGTTGGGAAAAATATAGAAGAAAATATTTTGATAGTAAGTCAAAATAAAAAATCAGATAATTTAAAAAATCCAACAATCAAGCTGGATAAAACATCTTGGCATACTGATTTTGATTTTGAAAAAAACTATACAGCACAGATAAGGTATCACGGAGAATTTATAAATTGTAAAATCAAAGATACCGATACTATTGAGCTTCATACAGATGAACTGATATCACTCGGACAATCCGTTGTGATATATGATCAAAATAGAATAATTGGCGGGGGAATAATGGAATCTATTCTTTAAGTAAAAGCATTTTGTTCTTGACAAGATGCTTTTATTGATATATTATTTGGTGGAAATAAACCTTTCTGTACACATCAAAAATATATAATATTATGAAAAAGAAAATCTTTTTGTTTTTGGGAATAATGTTTTTATTCTCAGGAATTGCTGTAAGTCAGATTACTGACTTACATAGTCTAATCCATAATGCTGGGGGGAGATTTAATTATCCAGTATTGAATTTGGGCCGTACATATCCAAATTCAGATGGTACATGGAAAATTCAAGGTCAGGTCATTTTTGACCGGACTAGTGGCCCTAATTATTCATATGGTGGATATAATCAGAATTATAATTACACTGATTATGAATATCAGATGAGAGAATTGCAAAGAATCAGATATCAGCAGATGCTTGATGAATTGATTTATCAAGAAAATGCTAGGCGCAGCATGTATCCCACATATCCACTTCATTTAAATATGAATAGAGGAGGATATTATCCTGGTGGTGGATATTATCATAGACCACCACCGCCAGTGAAAAAAAGGTTCTATAGAAGATATTAGGTTAGGTTAGTTTTCATAGTTGCCCGATCCCGTCCTTGCATTCGCATTGGACGGGATTTTTTGTTATATTTAATATCATGAAAACAGAGTGGAATTTAGGTCTTTTATATAAAAATCAAAAAGACCCGGCTATACAGAGAGATTTAGAAAATATATTGAAAGCTTATAAAACTTTTGAAAAAAAGTATAAAGGCAAGGATTTTATAAGTACTCCACAGAAACTTCAAAAAGCATTGTTGGACTTTCAAGATATGTCAGAAAAAACATATTGGAAACCGTGGATGTATTTTGCTTTGACTGTGGATATAAAGTCAGAAGATAGGTTCGCTGTATCTGAGCTCTCTCGGATAGAAAGCATTTTAAATGAAGCTTCAAATACTGTAGTATTTTTTAATTTAGAAATATCAAAAATTCCAAAAAACAAACAAAAAGAATTTTTAAATCATAAACTTTTAGCACCCTTTGCATATAAATTGAAAAAACTTTTTGATGGCGCACAATATGTCTTGAGTGAAAAGGAGGAGCAGATGGAAAATCTATTCTCTCAACCAGCCTTCAGTATGTGGGTAGAAAGTCAATCTAGAAATATTTCTTCAAAAACTATTATTTGGGAAAAAGAAGAGATTCCACTATCTACTGCGATGTCCATAGTCCCCTCACTATCTCAAAATAAGCGTAGAGAGATTTCTAAAAAAATAAATACAGTACTTGTAGAAAATAGTATTTTTGCTGAAGCTGAGATAAATGCTGTATACAATTATAAAAAGATTTCTGATAAATTGCGCGGATATAAATACCCGTATAGTTCAACAGTCATTGGGTACGAACAAGATGAGAAAGAAGTAAAAGAATTTGTGGATTTTATCACAAAGAATTTTTCTATTAGTCAGAGATTTTATAAGCTTCACGCTAAAATATTAGGCGAGAAAAAAATAAACTATGAAGATCGGTCTGTACCTATAGGTGTGATCAATAAAAAATTTACCTTTGAGGAAAGTGTAAGACAGGTAAAAGAATCTTTTGCTAAAGCTGATCCAAAATACGCCAATCTTTTAGATGAATATCTTAAAAACGGACAAATAGATGTATATCCTAAAAAGGGTAAAAGAAGTGGAGGGTATTGTTTTACTTATGGCAAGTATCCAACAGTGATCATGTTAAATCATACAGACGATATAAGATCGGCAGAAGTAATAGCTCATGAAATGGGTCATGCAATACATGGCGAAAGTATTCGAGATTTGCCACCACACTATAGGGGGTACTCTACTGCTACAGCAGAAGTGGCAAGTACTTTTTTTGAACAACTTGTACAATACGATATTATGGACAAACTTTCTGATGATGAGAAAGTGATATTCTTACACAACAAAATACTTGGAGATATGGCAACAATATTTAGACAAATAGCATGTTTTAATTTTGAATTAGATGTGCATACTTCAGTTAGAGAGAGCGGACAAATATCTGCTGAAAATATTGCCAAGAAATTACAAATAAATATGCAATCATATTTAGGTAAAAGTGTTGATGTAAGTCATGATGATGGATACTTTTTTGTAGCTTGGAGTCATATCAGAAGATTTTTTTATGTTTATACTTATGCGTATGGCCAGATTGTAAGTCGGGCACTTTATCAAATGTGGAAAGAAGACAATAGCTTTATAAAAAAGATAGAACAATTCTTAAAAGCTGGTCGCACACTGAGCCCAAAAGATACTTTTAAATCTATTGGTGTAAATATAAATCAGAAATTTTTTGAAGCCGGACTTAGAAGTATTGAAGCAGACATTGATTTGCTTGAGAAATTAACTAAGAAATGGAATAAAGCTAAATAATCTGCTAAAGTACTATCTATATGAGAACAAATGAAATACGAGAGAAGTTTTTGAAGTTTTTTGAAAATAGGGGGCATGCTATTTTGCCTTCAGCTTCTCTTGTACCTAAAAATGACCCATCAGTACTTTTTAATACTGCAGGCATGCAGCCGCTTGTGCCATATCTTTTAGGAGAGACACATCCAAAAGGTAAAAGACTAGCCAGTGCTCAAAAGTGTGTAAGGACAGGCGATATAGAAGATATCGGAGATGCTAGGCACTTAACATTTTTTGAAATGCTTGGGAATTGGTCACTGGGTGATTATTTTAAAGAAGAATCCATAAAATGGAGCTACGAACTTCTCACAGATAAAATAGAGGGTTTTGGATTAGATCCAAATAGAATATATGTCACAGTATTTGAAGGTGATGAAAACGCACCACGCGATATGGAGGCATTTGAAATTTGGAAAAAATATATTCCAGAAAATAGGATTTATTTTTTACCAGCAGAAAACAATTGGTGGAGTCCAGGAGAAAATGGTCCATGTGGACCTGATACAGAAATATTTTATGATGTTACAGACTCAGGACTTGGAGACATGACTCATGATGAATATCTTAGAGCTGATGATAAGGGAGAAGTTGTTGAGATTTGGAACAATGTATTTATGGAATATGAAAAGAAAGCTGGGCAGGTAATAGGTAAATTAGTTCAGAAGAATGTTGATACAGGTAGTGGGCTTGAGAGAATGGCTATGCTTATGCAGGGGAAGAATAATGTATACGATATAGATGTATTTACACCTGTTATCTCCATGATTAAGCAAGATTTATCTGAATCTTATGATCTTGTTTCAGCTAGGATAATAGCTGACCACATTCGATCGGCTGTGTTTATGATTGCAGATGGAGTATTTCCAAGTAATAAAGATCAAGGATATATTTTAAGAAGACTTATTCGTAGAGCAATAGTTAAGTCTCAATCAAAAGTAGGTTTAATTAAAATAGCTCAGTATTATGGAGAATATTATAAAGATATATATCCAGAAACCTTTTCTATATCAAAAAATGGCTGCCCAATACTTTCTGACGAAATAAAGAAGTTTAATAAAACCCTCACTTCAGGTATAAAAGAATTTGAAAAAGGAATTGATGCTTTTACGCTAGCAACTACATATGGATTTCCACTAGAACTCACACTAGAGATAGCAAAAGAAAAAGGTATAAAAATAGATGAAGAAGATTTTCATCAAAAAATGAAAGCTCACCAAGAGGCATCAAGGGTTGGAGCTGAACAAAAATTTAAAGGTGGACTTGCAAATAATTCTGAAAAAACTACAAAGCTTCACACTGCGCATCATTTGTTGCTTGCAGCTCTTCAAAATATTTTAAGTAAAGATATTCATCAAAGAGGAAGTAATATTACCGAAGAAAGACTGCGTATTGATTTTAATTTTGATCGTAAACTTACAGACCAAGAAAAGAAATCTATAGAAGATTGGGTAAATAAGTATATTAAAGACAACTATAAAGTTGTGCGCAGAGAAATGTCAAAATCTGAAGCAGAGAAAATGGGTGCAGAAATGGAATTTGGGACAACATATCCTGATATTGTGACTGTTTATAGCATTGAAGATGAAAATGGAAATTCAATTTCAAAAGAATTTTGTGGTGGCCCGCATGTAGAAAATACAAATATCTTGGGTGAATTTAAAATTCAAAAAGAAGAAGCTTCCTCTGCCGGAGTTCGTAGAATCAAAGCAATACTTTCTTAAATCCACAGTTTTATTTTGAATGCCAAGGTTTATTGGTTATAATACTTTATATGTCCGCTAATAAAAATCCAACTATCCCAGTTGCCGTGTTTGATATAAGTTCTGGTAGTGTCGGCGGTGCACATGCACTGGTTAGAAAAGATGAGACACCTGATATAAATAAAGTCTTACTTTTAGCTCAAAAGAGATTTAATTCTCCGCTTCAGACAGAGCTAACCATAAGTCGTTTTGTTAACGATACGCTTAGAAATATTGAACGAGTAGCTTTTGATTTACAAAAAGAAACTCCTCATCATATTCCAGATTTTGTGCAGATAGTACTTGCATCTCCTTGGTATACATCTCAAACTCGTAAGATATTTTATGATAAGAATACAGAGTTCACCTGTACTGAGAAACTCGTTAAAGAAATCATTTCAAAAGAAGTGAATCATATTTTAATACACGAAAAAGAAACCTTTGGAGATTTGGGCAATGAATATGTGATTGTAGAAAAACAAATTTCAAAAATAAAAATCAATGGATACGCCACAGATGATCCTTATGGTAAAAAATGTAAAAATATAGAGCTTTATTTAAATATCACAGTTGCACCTAAGAAAATCTTAGATGATTTTAAGTCTGCGATAGAAAGAATATATAAAATAAAAAAAATTCATTTTACAACTAGTGCTTATACTACACATATAGCGATGCGCGAGAATTCAGATGTAAGTGATAATTCTGTAGCAATTGATGTTGGTGAAGAAATAACTGATATCGCTTTTATCAAAGATGGGGTATTCCTTCATCAATATTCTTTTCCTGTGGGTACATACGAGCTTTATAGAAAAGTTGCTAAAAATACTCAAAGTACTCATGACGAGTCCGTATCCTTGCTTGAAGCTTATAAATCAGGAACTCTAAATGAAAAAAACAATTTAAAAATCAATCAATCCTTAATGGATTTTATGGAAGATTGGCAAAACGAAATCAGAAAGGTTGTAGATTCAAATACTTACGGCTTTGTTTTATCAAAAGATTGGTATGTAGTGATTGAAAAGAATTTTGAATTTTTAGTAAAAGACAAGATAGAAAATGATGAATACTTAAGATATAAAGCTAATTCCAAAATCAAAGTAGATGTAGTGACAGAAGATGAAATCAAATCTTTTATTAAGCCTTTTGATTTAGAATTAGATATTCCGATAGCATTAGCTTTAATATTTGCAGAAAAAATAATATAAAAACAAAAAAATGAAACTTTATGATGTAATAGTAAAAGAGAAAATGGAAAAAAAGGGTGTAATCCAAGCGGGTGATGTGGAATATCCAAAAGAGCTTTTTAAGAAAAAAGAGTTGTCTGTTGAAATCAGTGAAAGAAAAAAAAGATTTTCTTTTAAGAATATAGGCGTGCTGGGGGCATCTATTGGGTTTATTGTTATTTTATATATTTTAGGAATGTACTTTGTATTTGCAAAAGTTACTATTGCCGAAAGATACATACCATTTTCTTTTGATGAAATAGTGCTAGAACTTGATGAGAGTAAGAGCACAGATGATAAAAGACTTTCGTTTCAAGTAATGAAATCAGAGGCTACTGCTACAAAGCAAGTCTATACTTCAAATTTACAACAAACCAGCACAAAGGCAGAAGGTAGTATTGTGCTTTTCAATGAATATAGAACATCGGCTATCACTATTAAAAAGGGTACTATTGTAACTTCGGAGAAGGGTAAAAAGTACGCTACTCAAAGTGCAATAACTATTCCGGCATTTACCGGTACAGGAACAAGTAAAAAGGCGGGGATTAGTCAAGAGGTTAAAATAATCGCATCCGATGTAGGGTCTGATTATAATTCTGAAGGAACTAGTTTTACTGTTGCTGGATACAATAAAGATCAAGTATATGCAAGAAGCGCAGGAGCTATTTTAGGTGGTGAATCCGGAGTATTGCATGTCCTTGATAATTCAGAAAAAGAAATTGCAATGTCAGATTTACAAGCCAATTTAGCTGAAAGGCTAAAAAGAGAAGCGCGAAGTTCTATATCTAGTATTAAAGATAATAATGGTAAGGAAACATACATTACTTATCCAGATTTACAGGTAATGTCTATTGATAAAAACTCTTTTGTTTATAAAGGTACAAATATTCGTTTTCCGGCCAAACTTGAAGGTGAGATGGTATCTTATATTATTCCAAGAGATGCACTTGAAAATGCACTAGCCAATAGAATAGTAAGCGATCAAACATATCCAGATGTAGTGATACCTACATTATCTGATTTAAGAGTTTATCCAATCACCGCACTACCTACTGACATAGACAAGATTCCAGAAAATATATCAGTTTCTATTTCTGGTAGTGGAGTGATTGTAACTAAAGTATCAATTGAAAAAGTAAAACAAGCATTACTGGGTATTCCCAGAAAAGCCTTTTCTGGTGCGCTTAGTTCAATCACAGAAATAGAAGAAGCGAAGTATATTTTCTATCCATTTTGGGCGCCATTTTTCCCAAGTATTCCTGATAGAATAAATATAATTATTAAATAGTTGACCTTAAAAAATAATTGTAGTATATTTATACCCATAATACACATGCAAACAGATATACCACCCGTGAGAGGTACAGTACAAGAAGCGTTGCCCAACACAATGTTTAGAGTTGAGATTGAAAACGAAGAAATCGTTACTGCTTATTTAGCGGGTAAAATGCGTTTGCATCGTATAAAGGTATTAGTAGGTGATACCGTAGAGTTAGTCCTAGACCCCTATGGTGGAAAAGGGCGTATTGTCAGAAGAATATAAATAGTGTATACTAACCCCCGCCTTATGAAAATTAGATCAACTGTTAAAAAAATGTGTGATAAATGTAAGATTGTTAAACGCAATCGTCATTTGGTGGTGATTTGTGAAAATCCTAAGCACAAACAAAAACAATAATATTAATTAAATTTTTTACATGCGTATTCTTGGTATAAACATTCCTAATGAAAAAAGACTTGATATTGGCCTTACTACTCTTTATGGTATAGGTCGTATTACAGCTACAAAGATTCTTGTAGCAAATGGAGTATCTCCTGAAACTAAAGCAACAGAGCTGACAATTGATCAGGAAAATGCTATTCGTAAAGATATAGAAGACCGTACAATTGAAGGTAATCTTAAAAGAGAGATTTCATCAAACATTAAGAGATTAAAAGACATTAAATCTTATCGCGGTTCTCGCCATACAAGAAAACTTCCAGTAAATGGGCAGCGTACAAAAACAAATTCAAGAACAGTACGCGGTAATGTGAGAAACACTATGGGAAGTGGTCGTCGTAAAGAGAGTAAAACATAATAAATAGTATGGGTAAAAAAAGAATTGCAACACAAGAAGGACAAATCATTGATACTGCGCGTATGCGTCAGGGTGCTTCTCGTACTCCAAAGAAAAAAATTACAAACTGTATTCTAGCTATTGAAGCTACTTTTAATAATACAAAAGCAGTTGTAAGTGATATGAAAGGTAATACACTATTTTGGTCTTCATCTGGTTCGCTTGGTTTTAAAGGAGCTAAAAAGGGTACGCCTTTTGCTGCATCCAAAGTAGGAGAAGTTTTGGCTGAAAAAGCTACAAACCTAGGAATCAAAGAGTGTAGTGTTGTAGTTAAGGGTGTAGGTAGTGGTCGTGAACCTTTGATTAGAGCTTTCGTAGCTCCTGGAATTAATCTTTTAGCTATTAAAGACCAAACTCCAGTGCCGCATAATGGTCCTAAGCCTAAGAAACCTCGTAGAGTATAGTTTAAATAAAAGTTATGAAAACAGTAGCAAAATATAAAAAGTGTCGTCGTCTAGGAGCAGGAATCTTTGAAAAATGCCAGACAGCGAAATATGTTCAAAATGAAGCTAAAAAATCTAGAACATTAAATAAAGGAAAGAGACCTAAACAGATTTCAGGTTATGGACTACAGCTTATTGAAAAGCAAAAAGTTCGTATTTCTTATGGAGTAAGTGAAAGACAGCTTCAAAACTATGTTGCAGTTGCAACTCGTACAAAAGGTGGATCTGTAGCAGATAAACTTTATGAGCAACTTGAAAACAGACTAGATAATGTTGTATATAGATTAGGATTTGCAGGTACTCGCAGATTTGCTAGACAACTCGTGAGTCATGGTCACTTTGTAGTAAATGGTAAGAAAACAACTATTCCAAGTCAACAAGTTCGTGTGGGAGATATCATATCTGTGCGCGAAGGTTCAAGAAAGAGTACTGTATTTACAGACTTTACAACAAAAATCAAGGATTATTCATGGCCAAACTGGCTTAAGCTTACTCCTGAAGCGCTTCAAGCAGAAGTTGTGGCTAGTCCAAAAAACGAAGAACAATTCTTACAAATAGAAAAAGTTCTAGAGTTCTATAGTAGATAGTACTCTGGCGCTATTGCAAAAATTACAAATCAATTGTATTATACAAAACTATGAGCGAACAAAAAATAATCCTTCCATCAAAACCAAAAGTAGTACTTGAAGAAGAAAATAAAGCCGTATTTGAAATAGAAGGTCTAGTACCTGGCTACGGATATACTCTAGGTAATAGTATTAGACGCATTATACTATCTTCTTTAGAGGGCTCAGCTGTCACAGCCATAAAGATTGATGGTGCTCCTCATGAATTCAGTACTCTTGAAGGAGTAAAAGAAGATGTTATAAATATTCTTCTAAATCTTAAAAATGTTCGTTTTGAACTTTTAAGTGATGGACCTGCTACTGTGTCTATTTCTGCAAAAGGACCTGGAATTGTAACAGCAAAAGATATCAAGACTACAGGAGATGTCAAAGTTGCAAATACTGATCAATACATTTGCGAAATCACAGGTAAAAATGGTTTTAATGTTGAACTTACTATTGAAAAAGGTCTTGGTTTCGTTTCAAAAGAGGCGCATCACAAGCAAAAAGCTGATATTGGAACAATCTTTCTAGATGCAATCTTTTCTCCAATTCGTCGCGTGAGCTACGACGTAGAAGAGATGCGTGTGGGAGATAAAACAAATTTCAACCGCTTGCGTTTTTCTATTGAAACAGATGGTACTCTTTCACCAAGAGATGCTTTTGAATCATCTATCAAAATCATGATAGAACAATTGGCTGCTGTTATCTCTGTTGATAGTGGAGAGATAATTGAAGCTATTCAAGAAAAAGTTTCTCCGAAGGTAGAAGAAGTACAATCACAAGACGAAGAAGTATCTAATGAAGAATCAGAAGATTCTGTAGATATGACAGATATCCTTAAAAACCGTATTGACTCTATCGGCCTCTCTACTCGTACACTAAATGCGCTTTCAGTTGCAAATATTAGAACAGTTGGTGGTATTGCTCGCAAAAGAGTAGAAGATCTTCTTGAGATAGAGGGTATTGGAGATAAAGGTATAAGTGAGATCAGAGAAGTACTTGATACTTTTGGTCTATCACTTAAGGATTAGTTTAATCCGAAATAGTATTTAATTTTAATTATGAGACATCACAACGCAAATAGAAAATTCAATCGAACAAAAAACCAGCGTTCAGCACTTCTAAAAGGACTTGTAAGTTCTTTAGTTGAACACGGGAAAATTGTTACGACAGAAGCCAAAGCTAAAGAGCTTCGTCCAAAAGTTGAAAAACTTATCACAAAAGCTAAAAACCCAACTCTAAGTAATAGAAGACTTCTTTTGGGTGGTCTTTACAATAACGAAGAGATTGTAAACAAGCTTATCAACGATGTAGCACCTCGTTATCAAGAGCGTGCTGGTGGATACACTCGTATTATCAAACTAGCTATTAGAAAGGGCGATGCAAGTCCGATGGCACTAATTGAATTTGTATAAGATTATGAATTACACAATAGACGCAACAAACAAAGCATTGGGAAGATTGGCTACTGAAGTGGCAACTCTTTTAATGGGTAAAAATACTCCAGACTTTACTCGCAACAACCTATCAGGTAATACAGTAAATGTGATCAATGCATCAAAACTAAAAATCAGTGAAGAAAAGCTTCAAGATAAAAAATATCTAAGTTTTAGTGGTTATCCGGGCGGACTTAAAAAAACAAAAATGAGTCACCTTATTGAAAAGAAGGGGCACGGTGAAGCTATCAAGCTTGCAGTTCGTGGAATGCTTCCAGCAAACAGACTTCGTAACGAGATGCTTAAAGCTCTAACAATAACCGAATAATTTATATGAGTATGGATAAAACTAAGAAAAAATACATAGAAGCTATCGGTAGACGCAAGACTTCAACAGCCCGTGTTCGTATCTACCCAGGCACTAAAGTTGGTTACACTATCAATGATAAGGATTTGGCTACATATTTTCCTACAGAGGAACTTCAAAAAATTGTAACTGATCCTTTTAAAACAACAGACAAAGGTTATGCTGTTACGGTTTTAGTTAAGGGGGGTGGAATACACTCACAAGCAGAGGCTGTAAGACACGGTATTGCCCGTGCTCTTGTAAAAGAAGATGAATCTCAAAAGACTGTACTTAAGTCAGAAGGATACCTTAAGCGTGATCCTAGAGCAAAAGAAAGACGCAAATTCGGTCTTAAGAAAGCTCGTAAGGCTAAGCAATGGTCAAAGCGTTAAGATATATACTATTACAAAAAACTCCAAAATGGAGTTTTTTGTTTTTAGTATTATATAAATATAGCCATTGACTTTTTGAATAAAGTATTCTATTATTTAATCAAATAGGATAAGTAAATATAAATTATTCACAAAAAATATAAAGATGGAAGAATATGAAAAGAAAGAGTTAATGGAAGCTCTTTTACTTATACCCATGGTAGTAATCATGTTTGGAGCAGCAATATTAAATGCTTATACATTTCAAATGATTTCAGCATTTGTGTTTACAATTGCTATTTGTATGTCAGGAGTTACTCTTATTTCTCACACCAAAAATTTTGATGAAAAAAATTATAACTACCAATTAAAATTATTCTATAGCTATATATTAGTTATAACTATAATTAGTATATCTCTTCGGTATTTTATTTAGTTATAAATATAAAAGCTGGCTATGTCCGGCTTTTTTTATTGCTATTTTTGTGTATAATAGCTGATATGAAGGATGAAGAAATTATATTTGATGATGAAATAGTTCCAAGTAATGAAGATGGTACAGAACTATCTGGTACTGACAAAATCAAAAAACTTCGTGAAAAAATCAAAAAACTAGAAAAGGAAAAACAAGAATATTTAGATGGTTGGCAAAGATCTAGAGCCGATTATGCAAATGTGATAAAAACAGCCGAAGAAGATAAGAAAGCTTTCAGAGTTTTTTTTGCTGAACAATTTTCTGAGGATTTATTCCCAGTACTTGATAGTTTTGATATGGCAATGAAAAATCGCGAGCTTTGGGAAAAAGTAGATGAGAATTGGCGTCGCGGTGTAGAGTATATACATCAGCAATTATTAAACTCACTTTCAAATCATAACTTTGCACCATTTTGTATTGTTGGAGATGTATTTGATCCAAATTTACACGAAGCGGTAGAGTCTATAAATACAGACGACACTTCACTTGATAATACTATCGCGGAAGTATTGCAGTGTGGATACAGGATAGGTGAGAAAGTACTAAGACCAGCGAGAGTAAAAGTATATTCAAAACAAAAATAGGGCATAGCCCTTTTTTGTTTTACATTAAATGATTTAGAAAGGTTTTTTCACTTTCTTTATCTAATGTATCTGTGACAATAATGATGAGTTCTGTACTTAATCCTAAATCTGTTTTTATGTTCATGAACAAGTGTTCAAGTGGTAGGTGAGAAATCCAAACAGAATTTTTAAGTAATACAAAACCAGCTTTCTTGAGTAAGTATCTTAAACCGTCTCTTTCTGATTTTCTATCTTCCGGAAGATCAAGCATTATGATTCGCCATTTACCATCCCAATTTGGATTAAAAAGGGCATTTGTATGTTCTAATTTTATACTATGTGCTTTTCTCTTTCCTTCGCGCGTTAGGCGTGTATAAGTATTTTGTCCAGAATAGTGTGTCTCAACCATTCCAGTGTCTTCTAGACCTTTTAAAGACCTTTTAAGCGTGTATTTTGCTCCGCCCATATCTTTTATCGCATCTTCAAGTTCCGGCACAGATACGGCTGGTTTAGAGGATAATAGGCTTATTATCTTCTTAGAGAAAGACTGTTTTTTGTCTGTTTTCTGCATATTTGCATCATATCAAAAAATTGTTATAATAACAACAAGTATTTCACGACCGTGAAAATGATGCATAGAAATACTATTGATGTTATTGGAAATTTAATTTTTTTGAAAAAATATGGGAAAAATTATTGGAATTGACTTAGGTACTACAAATAGTGCTGTAGCTATAATTGAAGGTGGACAACCAAAGATTATTGAAAACATAGAAGGTGCAAGAACTACTCCTTCTATTGTGGCACAAGCTAAAAATGGAGATAGACTTGTTGGTCTTTTGGCTAAAAGACAAGCTGTGACTAATCCACAAAATACTGTATACGGTATTAAGCGTTTAATGGGTCACAAATATACTGATCCAGGTATTGATAAGGTGACTTCACATATGCCTTTTAAGGTATCTGCCGGAGCCGATGGTGGTGCAGTTGTGACTCTTGATGGAAAAGAAAATCGTCCAGAAGAAATTTCAGCAATGATTTTGCAAAAGATTAAGACTGATGTAGAAGCAAAGATTGGGGAAAAAGTAACCGAAGCTATTATCACAGTACCAGCTTACTTTAATGATGCGCAAAGAAAAGCAACAAAAGACGCTGGAGCTATTGCGGGACTTGATGTGAAAAGAATCATCAACGAACCTACAGCAGCTGCGCTTGCTTATGGATTAGATAGTAAAAAAGATGAGCAAGTAGTAGTCTACGACTTCGGTGGAGGTACATTTGATGTGTCTGTACTTGAAATAGGTAATGATGTCATAGAAGTAAAATCAACTGATGGTGATTCAATGATGGGGGGTCGTGATATTGACCAAAAAATTGTTGAATGGATTGCTGATGAATTTAAAAAAGAATCAGGTATTGATGTGACTAAGGATCCTCTTGCACTTCAAAGACTTGATGAGGCAGCTGAAAAAGCAAAAATTGAACTTTCAACTACAACAGAAACAGAAATCAATATCCCATTTATCACATCAACAGATGCAGGACCTCAGCACTTATTACTCAAACTCACTCGTGCTCAGCTTGAAAATCTAGCAGATGAATATATCGCTCGCTCAATAGAAATCACAAAGCGCGCGATTGAAGCTTCACCATTTAAAATAAATGAAATAGATGAAATCATTCTAGTTGGTGGACAAACTCGTATGCCAAAGATTCTAGAAGAAGTTAAGAAACTATTTGGAAAAGAACCGAATCGTTCAATCAATCCAGATGAAGTTGTAGCTATGGGTGCAGCTGTACAAGGCGGTGTACTTCAAGGTGATGTGCGAGATGTACTCTTGCTTGATGTAATCCCACTTTCACTCGGTATTGAAACTTTAGGAGGGGTTGCAACAAAGCTTATAGAAAAGAATAGTACTATCCCAACTTCAAAGAGTCAGACATTCTCAACAGCCGCTGATAATCAAACTTCTGTAGAGATTCATATCACTCAAGGAGAAAGACCGATGGCGACTGACAATAAATCTCTAGGTAGATTTGTCCTAGAAGGTATTCCACCAGCACCAAGAGGTACTCCACAAGTAGAAGTGACTTTTGATGTAGATGCCAATGGTATCTTGAATGTAAAAGCAAAAGATAAAACTTCTGGTAAAGAGCAATCTATCAGAATTGAGGCTTCAAGTGGACTAACAGATGAGGAGATAGAAAAGATGAAAAAAGATGCAGAGATGCATGCAAAAGAAGATGAAGAAAAGAAAATGATGGTAGATGTAAAAAACAATGCCGATACTCATATCTTCACAGCTGAAAAATCTCTAAATGATCATAAAGATCAAATCACTGATGACATTCGAGATGCTGTTCAATCAAAAATAGATAATCTGAAAAATGTAAAAGAAGGAACAGATAAGACTGCTATTGAAACTGCTATTGATGAGCTTTCAAAAGAAATGCAAAAGATAGGGGAAGTAATGGCAAAAGCAAACCCTGCTGAAAATACAGATGCTGGAGCTGATAATGTAAAAGATGCAGAAGCAACTGATACTACAGACGAAGAAAAAGCTTAGAAAATAAAGCTTAAAATACTAAAACACCCTATAATATAGGGTGTTTTAGTATTGACTTTTTTCATAATATATGATATTATTTAATCGAATAGGATAAGCAAACAAAATTTTAACTCTTTAACAAAAGAATATTGAAATGGAAAAATTAGAAGAAATCAAGTCATTCATCAAACGTTCTGTACATTTTACAAACTTTTCAGGATATACTGATCCTAGGGAAGTAGACTGGGATGAACTCATTCAAATCTCAAAGTATCAAAAATCTAAAAGACACGGCTTCACTCTAAATCAAGAAACTCTGGGTTTAGATTTTGAAAAGTTTAAACCAACCATTATTTCTAGAGAAGAATGGTATAATAAACCAATAGGAAAAGTCTGTGAAGAAGTTATCAAAGAATATAGTGATACTCACTATATTCCTGGCTTTGAATACCAAAAATGGTTGAGACAAAATCCTGATAAAGTACCATCATTTCTAGAAGATGGAAAACGATATTATACTCCAGGAACCGTGTTTACCCACTGCTCAGGCAGAGTGGATATCCCTTTTGGGTGGTATTATGAGGGGTACCGGTGGCAATGTTGTTTCAGCGGAGATTCTGTCGAGTGGCCTTTTGGTTCCAACGGGGGTATTATCCTCCTACCGCGAAAAAAAGATATCTTACTTAAAGAGGCAATAAAACTCTGTGAGGAAAATGGATTTACTGTTTCAAGACCTTTGTAAATTCAAATTTCAAGATTTTACCTTCTCCCCCGAGCCCCGCAGTGATGCGCGGCTTTTTTTATTACATAAAAATAATATAATTAAAATATTCAAAATTAAATACTAAATATTTTAAGTAGTATAAATTTAGGGGACATAAGTTGTGATTATTTAAACCTATTGACTTTTTATAAAATATATTTTATTATATGTAAAAATAAGAACTAACAAACAAATTATTGACAACAAAATATGGATGAATTATGAAAAAAATCTTTTTTACCGCACTCTTTTTGGTTTTTGCATTTTTTGCTAAATCTCAAACAATTGGGACTTTTGTTGCAACAAACAACGGTATTGCAACTATTCCATTGTTCACACTGGGTGATCCTGCTACAATATTTTCATTAAAACATACTGGAAAAAGATTTGAAGTCCAGAATGAAACTGCTTTTAATTTAAAAAGCGGCAGTGCTTGGTTTGTAAATAACTGGTTAAGATACAGGTATGAACCTACTGAAGGACTTGAGTTTTTTGTAGGAGGAAGTTATACCTTAAATTTTCCACAAGATCGTACTGTAATACACTATAAGGTGTATGAAGCAAAAGTTTTATATTCTTTTAAAAAAGCTGGAACTTTTGAATTAAAGTATTGGTATCTTGATCCAATGAAGGTTGATGGGAACAATGGTGTTAAGGGTGGTTATACTGGTTTTATATATTTAAAAAATATTGAAACAAAAAGTATGATTATTCAAATTTCACCACAAATCTGTCATATAAATTTTATTGGCAGTATTAAGGGATTTTCTACCTCCGCATCTTTAAATGCTTTGCACAAAAAAACGGGAATCTTCGCGGGGACGCAAGGGATAAAACCTTTGATTGAAGGTATTGATCCATCCTGGAATGTCTCGGTTGGATTGGTAAAAAGTTTTTAACATTATTTACGCCTTAGGCGGGCACCTGATACAATCAGGTGTTTTTTTATATTCTTTTAATTTTGTCTAAAATATGATATACTCTTGCGCATGAACAAGAAACGAAAAATAGCAGCAAAGAAAAAGCGTAAGGCAGCAGGAAAGAACGTTTCTCTACGCCATCGCTAATGATAAAACCGGAGAATATCTCTGGTTTTATTTTTTATATTTTGTGGTATAATCACAAAATAAATTATAATAATTTTTATTATTTAAAACTATGAAAGACTATTACGAAACATTAGGTATTGATAAAAATGCATCTAAAGATGAGATTAAGAAAGCATTTCACAAGCTAGCTCATAAATACCACCCAGACAAAAATGGCGGTGATGATACAAAGTTTAAAGAAGTGAATGAAGCTTATCAAACTCTTTCTGATGATCAAAAGCGTGCTCAATACGACCAATTTGGTAGTGCTGGACCACAAGGAGGTTTTGGTGGTTTTGATATGGGTGGTTTTGATTTCTCAGGATTTCAGCAAGGAGGTTTTGGTGGTTTTGATATGGGAGATATTTTTGGAGACATCTTTCGCGGTGGAAAAAGTCGTACAAGAAGAGGTGCTGACCTTCAAACAAAAATCAACATTGATTTTAAAGAAAGTATTTTTGGTGTAGAGAGAGAAATTAAAATCACAAAACCATCTGTGTGTAATGACTGTGAGGGTTCGGGTGCTACTAAGGGCACAGAAATGGAGACATGTTCTCAGTGCGGAGGAAAAGGTAGTGTAAAAAATGTACAAAGAACTATTCTCGGATCTATTGCTACAAATCAAACCTGTAGTAAATGTAATGGACAAGGAAAGATTCCAAAAGATCCTTGTAAAAAATGTAAGGGTAGTGGAGTAGTAAACGAAGCTCGTACTATCAAAATCGCAGTACCCGCAGGCATTAATCATGGAGAAACACTTCGTTTAGCTGGTATGGGTGAAGCTATATCTGGAGGTCAAGCTGGGGATCTTTATGTAATAGTATCAGTATCTCAAGATAAAAAAATAACTCGTCAAAGAAGTGATTTATTTTATACATTACCAATCAAGCTTACCGATGCGCTTCTTGGTTCGGAATACAAAATACAAACTCTTGATGGAGAAATTGATGTAAAAATACCGGCAGGAACAAAAGTTGGTGATACTGTATCATTAAAAGGATATGGTGTACCTACTGGTTTTGGTTCAAAAAGAGGTGATTTTATCATCAATCTAGATATCTCACTACCAAATAAACTTTCAAAAAAAGCTAAAGATATAATAGAAGAATTAAAAAAGGAAGGGATATAAGAAAAGCGCACCAAGTGGCGCGCTTTTTATTTTTGAAAAAAAAGAATTAAGAAACTACAGGTGTTGTTTGCAATTCCCACATTTCTTTGTAGTCAGCACAATCATTGATTAACTCATTGTGGTTTCCTTGATGTTTTATTTCTCCTTTTCCGAGAAGAATAATTTCATCGAGTATCGCCACAGTGGACAATCTATGAGCTATGACTATTAGGGTTTTACCAGAGAAATTTTCTTTGATTGCATCTTGGATAGACTTTTCAGTCTTTGCATCAAGAGCACTTGTTGGCTCATCCATAATCACAATAGGTGCATCTTTTAAGATGGCTGCTGCTATAGCAATTCGTTGGCATTCTCCACCAGAAAGTTTTACACCTCTTTCTCCAACAATAGTATCAAATCCATTTGGAAATTTTTCCCAAATAAAATGACAACTTGCTTTTTCAGCTGCTGATCTGATTTCTTCAAAACTAGCATTTGGTTTACCCATAGAAATAATATCAATTATTTTTTCTGATGGAAAAATAGGAGATTGGGGAACATAAGATACCCATGAGCGAATTACAGCCTTATCTGTTTCATTTAATAGATTTGATCCTATATAAATTTCTCCTAATTTGGGCTGATAGATTCCAAGTATCAATTTTGTGATAGTAGATTTACCAGCACCTGTTTCGCCTATAATTCCATAGCGGACACCGCTTTGAAATTCAATTGATAAATCTTTAATCACAGGTTCATTTTTACTGTAATTAAAAGAAACTCTATCAAATTTTATACTGTTTTTCTCCAATATAACTTTTTGAGTATCATCAATAGGTTCTTCTTCAGGGTGATTCATAAGCTCCGAAAGCTCATAGGCTTCTGCAAAAGCTGTTCTTACTTTAACCACACTTCTACCGAGTCCCCACATATAAGCAGTCAAAGACGCAATATATGACTGGACTAAGACGGCTGTACCGAGCGTATGCGTACCTTTTATAACTTCTTTAATTACAAAAGACATACATAGTATCTCAAGAGTAATGACTAAAGCTGATTGAATCAGCCATTGAAAATTTCCGAAGTACCATGATTTCCGTCTTTTCAGTTCGTCTTGATGGGTTAATTCGCTGTACTTATTTACAGTTCTTTGAACTGAAGAAAAGACTCTAATGGTAAATATAGATAAAAATATATCACTCATTTTACTAGTTACAGCAGAATCAGCTTCAGAGCTTACTAAGTCATGCTTTTCTCGAATCATGGATAATAATATAGTAGTAGTTGCAAAAACTATTACCCATATAATAAAAATCCAAACTATTTCAGGAATTACAAAACTTATATAAGTGATAATAAAAATCACTAAAAGAATTGATTTATTGATTGAATATACAAATTCATCAATAATTGATTCTGATACATGAGAAAATCTTTTAGACTTTGCGACTAATCCTCCGGAGGTAGTATCTGTAAAAAATTTCGCACCCTTTCTTAGAAGGTTGTCCATCGAATAATTTTTGAAATCTTTTATCGTTTTTGCCTCAACAAAAACAACTAAGAAATCCCCAATTCTGTTTAGAACCCATGCAAAACATAATGCTATTACTATGTAGTAAAAGGGTGTCCAATCAAAACTTTTGTTTGCTAAAAGGTCAAAAATAGCTTTGTACTGCGTAGGTTTAAATATCGCATCAGCATATAGTGCTAATGAGTACAAAATAGTAATCGCAAGGAAATTCCATTTATTTTTTAAATAAACATTTTTCCAATGTGCCCAAACTGTTTGGGTTACTTTCTTTTTTCTTTTTTCCATAATTATTTTTTTAAAGGTCCGTAAAAAGCTTTATTTAAGCTATATAAATTCAACCCAAATATATAATACTTTTAAGGCTTTGTCAAAAAATACTTTTATCTGCTATAATAATCTGGTTATGGCATCACTTGAAGAATTGCGCATTGAGCGTTTAAAAAAGAAAGAACTTTTAGAGCAATCTGGTATCAATCCATATCCTGCTCGGACGAATAGGTCTCATAGTATAGATTTATTTTTAGATAGATTTTCTCTTTATGAAAATGGTAAGGATGAAATAGTCTTGGCGGGAAGGCTTATGAGTAAGCGTGGGCAAGGAGGTATTTCTTTTTGTGATATTTATGATGGTACTGCTCGGGTTCAGGCATTTTTGAAATCAGATGAAATGATTGCTGGTCAATATGATTTGTTTATTGACACTATTGATACAGGAGACTTTATTGAATTTACTGGTTATGCATATACAACTCAAAGAGGTGCTCAGAGTATTTTTGTAAAATCATGGAAAGTACTTTCTAAGTCTTTACTACCAATTCCTGATCAATGGTACGGATTAAAAGATGATGATGAGAGATATAGAAAAAGATATTTAGATATTCTGCAAAATACAGAATTAAAAGAAATTTTCGTTAAAAAAGCAAAATTCTGGCAATCAGTTCGTAATTTTTTGGTGGCAGAAAACTTTTTAGAAGTAGAAACTCCAACGCTTGAAGTGACGACCGGTGGTGCTGAAGCTAGACCATTTAAGACATATCACAATGACTTTGACTTAGATGTATATCTTCGTATATCAGTAGGAGAGCTTTGGCAAAAGAGACTATTGGCTGCTGGTTTTCCAAGAACATTTGAAATAGGGCGTGTATACAGAAATGAAGGCTCAAGTCCTGATCACTTGCAAGAATTCACAAATGTAGAATTCTACGCAGCTTTTATGGACTACAATCAAGGTATAGATTTTACCGAAAGAATGATCAAACATGTAGTACAAGAAACTTTTGGTACACTTGCCTTTTCAAGTCGTGGACATGATTTTGATTTAAATGGTACATGGGAAAGGATTTCATATATAGATACGATTAAAAAAATGGCTGGTATAGATATCTTGTCTGCGACAGATGATGAAATGAAATCTAAGCTTGATGAATTGAAAGTAAAATACGAAGGCGCAAATCGTGAAAGACTTACAGATACTCTTTGGAAATATTGTAGGAAACAAATCTCAGGACCAGTATGGCTTGTAGATGTACCAAAGATAGTATCGCCACTAGCTAAAGCAAAAGAAGATAATCCGCTTTTGACAGAGCGTGTGCAGTTGATTCTCGCTGGTGCTGAATGTACAAATGGATTCTCTGAGCTTAATGACCCTATAGATCAAGCAGAAAGATTTGGTGTACAAAAGAAATTGATTGAAGAAGGAGACGATGAAGCTATGATGAGTGATGATGAATTTGTTGAAATGCTTGAGCATGGTATGCCACCAGCATTTGGATTTGGAGTGGGGGAGAGATTCTTTGCATTCCTTGTGGGCAAACCACTTCGCGAAACACAACTATTCCCACTACTTAAACCAAAACAAGATTAAATTAAAAAATACCCCTAAATTATTTAGGGGTATTTTTATATTTTTTTCTTATTCCAAAACAGTTCCATCTTTTGTATCTAACACATTGTAGCCTAGATTTTCAAGTTTTATTCTTAATTCGTCAGACTTCGCATAGTCTTTATCATTACGCGCTTGATCTCTTTCTTTTGCTAATTCTTTTGCCTCTTCAGATATTTTAAACTCTTCTACTGATTTTAGATCGAGCCCGAGTACTTCATCAAAAGAAAGTAGGGTAGAGTATTTATCTTCTTTTGGTAGTGTACTGTCTCCAAGTAATTCCCAAACAATAGAAAGTGCTATAGCAGTATTTAAATCATCTGATAGTGCTGATTTAAATTTTTCTATATATGAATCATCAGCTTTTCCTTCTTTTTTATTTAGGCTTACAAATTTTTGAAGTTTTTTAAGCTGAGTCTCAGCATTTTCTAGTGCTTCCCATGTGAAGTTTAGAGGTTTACGATAGCTAGTCTGCACACAAAGAAGTCTGACAGCTAATGGATTGATATTTCTATTTAAAATATCATCTAGAGTATAGAAATTGTTTTTACTTTTGGACATTTTTTCACCATCTACATTTAAAAAGTCATGGTGTACCCAATAATTTACAAAAGTATGACCTGTAGCACACTCACTTTGAGCTATTTCATTTTCGTGATGGACTGGTATGTGGTCTATACCACCTGTATGTATGTCTATAGTTTCTCCCAAGTACTTCATGCTCATAGCAGAACATTCTATATGCCAACCAGGGAACCCATCTCCCCATGGGCTTGCCCAATACATAGTATGGTCTTTGAATTTTCCAACTCTTTTAAACCAAAGAGAGAAATCCGCTGGATGTCTTTTTTCTTCATCTTCTTGTACTTCATCGCGTACGCCTACTAGCTTGTCGGACAATTTTTGACCTGAGAGTTTTCCATAATCAGTATCTTTAGATACGCTAAAATATATAGCTTGACTGGTCTCATAAGCAAAACCTTTTTGGATAAGTTTTTCTATGAGTGAAATCATTTCTTTGATATGATCAGTTGCTTTTGTTTCGTGATTTGGTGGAAGAACATTTACAGCATTCATTGTGCTGTGGAAATAATCAGTATAATACTGTGCTATGTCCCAAACAGTCTTGCCTTCTTTTTTGGCACCTTTTTCAAGCTTATCAATACCTGCATCGCCGTCATCACTTAAGTGCCCTACATCTGTGATATTCATTACATGTAGTACATTGTATCCAAGATAGGAAAGTGTGCGTTTTAAAATATCATCACCGATGTATTTCCGCATGTGACCTATATGAGTAAAATCATAGACAGTCGGGCCACAGGCATACATAGTAACCCTATCGTTTGAAATAGGTTTAAACTCTTTTACCTCTCTATCTTGTGTGTTGTATATTTTCATTATAGCCACTTTTTAAACTTAAAGAATATAAACATAATGATACCTATTACACCCATCACTCCGAGGATAAACATAAAGTCTTGAGTATCATTGATAAATACGAATTTTGAATTCATACCAAAAATACCAGATATAGCAGTTAGAGGAAGCATAATAAAACTCATGATGGTAAGAGTCTTCATTATTTCGTTACTTTTTGTAGAGAGCAGAGAGTCATTTGTGCTTTGAAGCTCATTTAAGGTCTCTCTGTGAGAATGAAGAAGCCCTTGAACTTTATTGAATTCTGAAGTTATAGCATTTGCATAAAAAGCATAATCTTCATCAAAGAATTGTTTACTCGCATTTTCATAAGATTCAAGTACATCTTTATGGAAACGAAGCGCTTGTTTGAAATCTAGGAGTTGTCTGCGAGTACTTGAAATTTGTTTTACCATTTTTTCTTCATATCCTCCGAAGATACTTTTTTCTATATTGCGGATTTTATCGGTAATCGCATCAAGCTCTATTAGACATTGTCTATATATCTGCTTCATCATACCAGCAAAAAGAATACCTCCATGATGTTTTGTGATTTCTTGTATACCGAGAGATTCAAATATGGTGGTAAATTCTTGAATAGGCACTACTGACTCATAGTGTACTGTAATTAAAAAATCTTTACCGATAATAAAATCTATTTCTAGTTCGTCTTCTATTATTCCATTGTTGTTGATGTCTGGAAAATGTAGGATGAGGTATATAAGGTTTTCGTATAGATCTACTTTTGAACGAACGCTTTTATTGGGTATTTCTTGAGAGATCAGTTCGGGCAACGAAAACTCTTCTTTGATATGGACAACTTCTTCGGGGGTAGGATTATTGATGTCTACCCATGTCAGTCCTTGATAATTATATCTTGAAATCATGGCTATATTGTATCACGAATAAAGGACTTGCAAAATTATGGTGTTTCTGTATAATATTGGTCTATATGGCAACTGCAAAAAAGACTACAAATAAAGACGAATTCGCTGTAATAAAGACCGGTGGTAAGCAATATCGCGTATCAGTTGGTGAAGTTGTTACTATCGAAAAGATGAAAGATGAACACAAGAAAGGTGATGCTGTAAGTTTTGACGAAGTACTTCTAGTAAACAAAGGTACAGATGTAAACCTAGGTACTCCTGTTGTAAAAGGTGCAAAAGTTACTGGTGAAGTTGTAAGTGTAGGTCGCGCTCCTAAAGAAGTAGTGATCAAATATAAAGCAAAATCTCGTTACTTTAAGAAAAATGGCCACCGCCAACCTTTTGTAAAAGTTGCAATCACAGCTATTGCTTAATAAAAAAACTCCCGCTTTGTGGGAGTTTTTTACTCTCTCTTCTTAAGTGAAGCAGAAAGGGAAGCTGGATCTACATATTCAAGTTCAGCACCTGTTGAAAGCCCTCGTCCGAGGGATGTGATTTTTAGATTTTGATTTAGCGGACTTAAGATTTCTCTCAGTACTTGGTCTGTATGATCGCCATTTGGGGTAAGTGGAAAAGCTAGGATTAATTCTTTTATAGAATTATCATTTTTAATTTTTTGTTCAAGGATTTTTATATTTGTACCATCTAAAACATTTTTTTGAATTATAGGAATAAGTCCTCCGAGAATAAAAAATTTACCCTTATATTCAGTTCGCATAAAAGCTTCAACATCTTGATTTTTTTCAAGTACAACTATTGTTTCTGATTCTCTATTTGGGTCTCTACAGATTTCACATAAAGAATTTTCTACTTCACCGTCAAAAACTCTAAGACATTCTTTACAGGTCTTAGATTGATTACGAACAGATACGAGTAAATGAGAAAGTGCTTGCACATAGCTCATCTGCTCTGTAGTGATGAAATACGCAAATCTTCTGGCTTGTCTTTCACCGATTCCGGGGAACCTCAAAAAAAGACGGATTAGTTTTTCAATGTCGTCATTTTTCATAATTAAAAGTCATCCAATGAATTAGCTTTTGCCATAGGCAGATCATGATTTTTATCAATTGAGATAAATGAAGTTGTCTTACCATCAAACATTAAGTCTATTTTACCAACCGCACCATTTCTGTGTTTTTCAATTAGAATTTCCGCAAGATTATCTCTTTCAGATTGTTCTTTATATCTATCTTCTCTATGAATGAACATTACAAGATCGGCATCTTGTTCAATAGAACCAGAATCACGAAGGTCAGATAGACGAGGCTTGCCACCACGAGCTTCAACTGCACGAGAAAGTTGTGATAGTGCAAGTACGGGTACATCTAGCTCACGCGCAAGACCTTTAAGTGAACGAGAGATTTCAGTCACTTGATTGACCATAGAGTCATGGTTTTTAGATGTAGTCATGAGCTGTAGATAATCTACGACAATAAGTCCGAGTCCATGCTCACTTTTAAGTCTACGAGCCACAGAGCGCATTTTTACAATAGAGTTTCCGGCTTGGTCATCTATGTATATCGGAGCCTTTTGGAGACGACTAGCAGCTTCCTGAAGCGCTGTGAAGTGTTCTGTAGAGAGTCCGTGTCCTGTACGAATACTCCAGGCATCTACACGACTTTCAGCTGAAAGCATTCTTTGTACAAGCTGGTTGGCACTCATTTCAAGCGAGAAGATACCCACAGGTACACCAGAGAGAGCTACATTTCTAGCGATATCTAGTGCAAAAGTTGTCTTACCTACAGAAGGTCTAGCTGCCAAGATGATAAGGTCTGATTTTTGAAGACCAGAAAGAAGTCTATCTAAATCAGGGAAACCAGTAGGAACACCACGAACTTCGTCTTTATGCTCATGTAGATGTTCTATTTGTTCCCATGTTTCAACTAGTGATTGCTTAATAGATATAAAAGCATTTTTTGTGTTGATACTTTGGGTTATACGAAAAATATTTTTTTCAGCAGAATCAATAATATCTGCCACATCCATTTCATTTTGTTCATAAGAAAGTGTGGCAATTTGCTCAGATGCATCAATCAAAGAACGGAGAATAAATTTTTTATAAACAATGTCAGCATAGTGTTTGATATTTACAGTAGATGGAACATTGCCCATTAATTCATTTAAGTATCCATTGCCACCTATTTGATCTAAGCTCTTTTTTTCTTTCAATCTATTGGCAATAGAAAGGACATCAATAGGTTCATTTTTATCATTTAAGCTGGTAATTGTTTTAAAGATAATGTTGTGCTTTTTAGCATAAAACATTTCGGGAATGAGTAAATCTACAATATCATGTATTGCAGCAGGACGAAGCATAAGTGCTCCCAAGACCGCTTGCTCAGCCTCAAGGTCATGTGGAGGGATTCTGAGATTTTGAAGAGTTTTAACTCCTTTAGTAAATTCTGCATTTTTATCCATGTCATTATTGTAGCACTTTTTGAGATCTCTCGCAGAAATAGAGTATTTCCAAAATAGCCTTATTTTTGGTATGATACCAACATGAATTCCACAAACAAATCCACAAGAAAGAGATTGGTGTCTGGTGTAAAACCTACGGGCCGTATACATATAGGAAATTATTTTGGGGCTATTAAAAACTTTATTGAGATGCAAAAAGATTATGAAGCTTTTATTTTTATTCCCAATCTCCATGCTTTAACTGAAAATACTTTATCTCAAAAAGAGATTAAAGACTTTACTTATAATGCAATATTGGATTATCTAGGCGCAGGACTTGATCCAGAAAACTCTGTTTTCTTTAAACAGTCAGATGTACTTGCTCATGCAAATCTTGCTTGGGTATTTAACTGTCTTGTAACTGTGCCATATCTAATGCGTGCACATGCTTATAAAGACGCTGAAAACAAAGGAAAAGAGGTTACTGCTGGAACTTTCACTTATCCAGTACTTATGGCATCAGATATTCTTTTATACGATGCAGATGTAGTACCAGTAGGGCAAGACCAAAAACAACATGTAGAATACGCTAGAGATATTGCTCAAAAATTTAATAATCAATACAGCGAATTATTTAAACTTCCAGAACCTATAATCCATCAAAATACTGGTATCACCCCAGGTACTGACGGCAGAAAAATGTCAAAAAGCTATGGTAATACCATTCCACTTTTTGGAACAGATGAAGAAATCACTAAAGCTGTGATGAGTATCACCACAGACTCAAGGGGAAGAGATGAAGAAAAAGATCCAGAAAGTATTATTCTTTATCAAATCCATAGATTATTTAACGATAGTGAAGATTTAAAAACTCAGTATAGTAAAGGGCTTGGCTACGGCGATGCTAAAAAGATGCTCATACAAGAAATCATAGATTATGTGACACCTATGCGTGCTAAGAGGTCATACTATGAAAAAAATCCTGAAATAGTCAGAGAAATACTTGTAAAAGGCGCAATGAAAGCAAATGATATAGCTATGAAAAAACTTTTTGAAGTATATGAAGCTGTAGGACTTACGATTTAATTTAAATATATGAATAAAATAAACTTTTTTAAAAGAATACTTTTTATTTTTAAGCCTTTTTGGCTTTATTTTGGAATAATAATTGGAATTTTGATTTTCCTTAATGTTCTTAATACTTTTACACCATATTTATTTGGTAAAACTGTAGACGCTGTAATATCTAAAGACATAGGTTTGACTGTTAAATTATTTTTAGCATCTTTTGGTTTAGCTATATTTTCTAGGGGTTTTATAGCCTTTTTTAGAGAATACATAGAAATAAAATTCGTTGATGAAAAAGTTATGGAGAAATTTTCTTTAGATTCTTTAAAGAAAATGTTTGGTTTTTCTATTGGCCAACATACAAATGAACATTCAGGAGTGAGTCAGGCCGTTGTAAATAAGGGGCAAAATGCATTATCTGGTTTAATTTTTTCTATTTTTATAGATATGCTCCCGATAATCATTCAGATTTTTGTAGTTTCAACTATACTTTTTATCTTTGACTACAGAATAGCTTTAGTTGCGACATTTTTTGTTTTATTTTATATCTTTATTTCTATACAAAGAAATAAAAAGATTTTTCCTAAAATAGAAGAAATAAGAAATAAAAGTATAGAACAATCAAAAATACAATCTGAACTTTTTAGAAATGCCTCACTTGTAATAGCTGAAGCTAAAGAAGATTTTTCATATGAAAAATTTAGAGAAAAAAGATCTGATTTCACAATTTTTTCAATAAATACATGGTTAAAATATATTAAAAAATTTTATACGCATAGACTAGTTGTTATAATCGGGCATTTTACTGCACTAGGTACAGGAGTTTATCTTATTTTGATAGGAGAACATTCAACTGGTATGTTTGTCACATTATTTTCTTGGATAGGATCTATTTTTGATTACTTACAACAATTAATGAATGGTATGCGCAGAATAATGTTTAATATAGCTGAAATAAAAAAATATTTTGAGCTTTTAGACATCAAGCCGGACATTGATTTAAATGAAAATGGTACAGTTATAGAAAGTCTAACAGGAAAAATAGAATTTAAAAATGTAAATTTTGTTTATCCATTTAGAAAATCTTCTAAAGATAAAGACGAAGATATTAAAAAAGGTAAACTGAATGATGCATTAAAAAATGTTTCTTTTGTTATACCAGCTAAAGCCAAGATTGGTTTTGTCGGGCTTTCTGGTTCTGGAAAAAGTACAATCATCAATCTAATAAGAAGATATTATGATACTACAGGCGGTAATATTTTAATTGATGATGTAGATATTAAAGATATAAATCTTCAATGGTTTAGGTCACAAATAGGGAGCGTGGAACAAAATATAAAACTTTTTGATGCCAGTGTAAGGGAAAATATTTTATTTGGCTCCCATAATGAAGATATTGATGAGGATACAATATCAGAAGTACTCAAGAGTGCTTCACTTGATGATTTTATAAATAAATTAGATCATGGACTTGATACTGTGATAGGTGAGGGTGGTATAAAAATCTCAGGCGGAGAAAGACAAAGAATAGGTATTGCCAGAGCTTTGATTAAAAACCCTAAAATTATCATTTTTGATGAAGCCACAAGTGCGCTTGATTCTGTAAATGAAAAGAAAATCCATGAAGCTATAAATATTAGTTCTAAAAACAGAACTACAATCATAGTGGCTCACAGACTCTCAACCGTAAAAGACGCTGATGTAATTTTTGTAGTTAAAGATGGGAAGATAGTAGATAGTGGAACTCATAAAGAACTAGAAAATAATTCTGCTGAATATAAAATGTTGATTGAAAACCAGATTTTGAATTAGCTTTTTATGGGGAATAAAAATTGACAATATGTAAATATTGTGATAATATCTGATTTAGAATGACGTTAAAATAAGACCTTTTCGAAAAGCCGAAATGTGATGTCTGCGTTTGCGTATGTTCGCTAAAACTAAATATTTTATAAAATGGAGAAGATCCAAAAACCGGCTCAACAGACTGAGAGTTTGTTAGCTAAAATGTTGTTGTCAGCTATTGTTTATGAGAGTGGCAACCAGAAAGAGTTTAAAAAAGCAGCATCCGAGTTTGCAAGAGCTTTGGGTGGCGAAGAGTCTGCAAAACAATTGCTGGACTTTAGCACCAGTACTCACGAAGCTCTGGTTTCTGCTTGTGTTGACATGATAGTCTTTGAGGTTCTTCAAAATGAATCCAAAGATCTTTTCTCGAAACTTGATCCAGCCGAAAAAATTTGTGCTGAGAACTTGTTTTTTCAGATGACGGGTCAATCTGTCATACAGAAAAGAAGCGACAGATGGATTCCTTTTTTATGGAAAACCAAAGAGTTCGTTAAAGACTATCAGCTCGTTTCTCCGTCCAAAATTACAGACGAAGAATTGGCGACAGTCCTGAAGGCTGTAGGTGCAGAACTCCTGAAAGAATGGATTTTGTACTTTAAAAAACTGATTTGAGAAACAGAGTTTTTGGATTATAAGAGGTGCATAGCGCACCTCTTTTTTATTTCCATTTTTCTGCTACACTGAAAGAGTATCCGTTTAGACTTATGATCTGCTGACAACAGGGAAGTTGAAATGAGAGACAAAGAGACAAAAGTAGGGTGGCACCGCGATGAATAATCGCCCCTGCGAGCTTAACAATTAAGTTCGGAGAGGTATTTGTCTCTCCTGTCTAAAACTATGGAAAGAATATATATAAAAGATTTAAATACAAAAAAAGGAGAAGAAATCCTTATTAAAGGTTGGGTGGACGTACGCAGAGATCAGGGGAAAATGGTTTTCTTTGATTTTAGAGATATGTCTGGGTATATACAAGGTGTTGTACTTCCTAATAGACCTGAAGTCATTGAAGTAGCTAAAAATACACGCCCTGAAAGTGTGGTCGCTGTACACGGTATCGTAAATCAAAGACCAGAAAGAAATGTACAAGCCGATAAACAAAATGGTGATATTGAACTTGAAATCACTGGTATTGAAATACTGAACCACGCAGAACCGCTTCCTTTTGAAATCAATGTAGACACAAAAGAAGTAAATGAAGAAGTTCGACTTAAGCATAGATATCTAGACTTAAGAAGTGAGAGAATGCAAAAAAATATCAGAGCAAGAGCATCTATCGTTCATCATATTCGTAATTTTTTGCATGAAAATAAATTCATTGAAATAGAAACTCCTATCCTAACAAAAAGTACGCCTGAAGGCGCTCGCGACTATATCGTACCTAGTCGTATTTATCCTGGTAATTTCTATGCACTCCCACAATCACCTCAACAATATAAACAACTTTTGATGACTGGTGGTATGGAAAGATATTTCCAAGTAGCTAGATGTATGCGCGATGAAGATACTCGCGGTGATAGACAACCAGAATTCACTCAACTAGATATGGAAATGAGCTTTGTCCAAAGAGAAGATGTGATGCAAATGAATGAAGAGCTTTTGATAAGTATCGTCAAAACTTTTTATCCTGAAAAGAAAATCCAACAAATCCCTTTTCCAAGACTTTCATATAAAGAAGCGATGGAAAAATATGGATCAGATAGACCAGATATCAGAGAAGATAAAAATGATCCAAATTTAC
The DNA here is from genome assembly GCA_964402895.1 of uncultured Candidatus Saccharibacteria bacterium. Taxonomy (GTDB): domain Bacteria; phylum Patescibacteriota; class Minisyncoccia; order Phycocordibacterales; family UBA9973; genus UBA4124. The sequence continues at coordinate 103,814 of CAYODR010000001.1, forward strand.
TAGCATTTTGTTGGGTGATAGATTTTCCTTTCTTTGAAAAAACTGATAAAAGTGATAATCCTGATGGAGAAGGAGAGTGGACATATACACACAACCCATTTTCAAAACCAGTAAACGAACATATGCAAAATCTACTTGAGAAAAAAGATATAGGAGATATCTTAACAACTCAATATGATATTTGTTTAAATGGATATGAAATAGGCGGGGGGTCAATTAGAAATCATAGTTATGAAGCATTGATGAAAGTATTTGAAATCCTAGGACATAAACAAGATAAGATAGAATCAGAGTTTGGGCACATGCTAAATGCTTTCAGGCTTGGTACACCACCACACGGGGGTATTGCATGGGGATTAGATAGGTTTGTGATGCTAATGCAAAATGAACCAAATATCAGAGAGGTGATAGCCTTCCCAAAAACAGGTGAAGGCAAAGACCCGATGATGAATGCTCCTGCTAAAGTATCAGACAAACAACTGGCAGAACTTCAAATAGCTTTGAAAATAAAAGAGTAAATAATAAAAACAGCTACATTGTAGCTGTTTTTATTATTCAGATATCTTTTCTACTTCGATATCACCAATAAGTACTGGGTCTAGATCTGATTTCTCATCTGTAATACGCATCACATCTTTGTCTATCTTTTTGATTTCTTTAGATGAAGCATTGTATTGATTAACCACTGTCTTTATAGAGTTGCCAAGCTTATTATGATATTCCTCGTGCGCTTTTAAATGCTTACCGAGCTCAGAAACTCTTTTACGAATCTCTTTAGCACTCTCTTCTATTTGCATAGCTTTAAGGCCTTGTAGGACTGTCTGAAGGTATGCCAAGAAAGATGTGGGGGAAACGATAATCACCTTATGTTTTGAAGCTGCTCTTTGAATAAGGTTTTCGGTATCTTCTTGAATAGCTCCGACTTTATTTACAAGCAAATCATAATAAATAGCTTCGTGGGGAATAAACATAAAAGCAAATTCCATAGTCCCATTTTCTGGTTGGATATATTTTGATGTCTCTGAAATTCTTTCTTTGAGATCGTTTACAAATCTTTTTTCAAGCTTTTCTTTAAGTTCGGGGTCCTTGGTCTCACTAAGTCTGTTATAATTTTCAAGTGAAAACTTTGAGTCAATGGGAATGATTTTATCTTTTACAAATACTGCAGCATCTACTATTGTGCCATCTGGAAAAGTATATTGCATTTCAAAACCATTTGGAGGCAAAATATTTTTAAGCAGTGTCTCAAGATAATATTCGCCAAGTATTCCACGCTGTTTTGGATTCTTTAAGATATCTTGAAGCTGTACAATCTCACTTGTAAAATCAACTACTTTTTTGTTGGTCTCATCAAGTTTGGCAAGTCTTTCTGTGATGTCCGCGATGATTTTATTGGATTGACCAGATTGAAATTGCAAACTCTCACGAATGGTTTTTTCACTTTCTGTAAGTTTATAGTCTACGGTCTTTTGCAAATCAGCAACTTGTTGCATTAAAAGCTGAAAACCCGTATTTTGATCGTCTTTATTTTCTATGGGTTTATTTTTCTTATTTAAAAAATAAACAAATACAAAACCTGCTATTACAATCAATATTAAAATTATTATTTCTATTGCCATATTATTTTAATCCTAAAGCTCTTTCTAATGTATAAATCCAATCTTTCTCATCTTTGTCACTATTTAATTTTTGATCAAGTAACCAAGAAAGGTATCCTGGGTCTTTTTGAGCAACTTCATCAACAGTGTTACCTCTATATTTACCGAAATCTATCATTCTGATTTCTAGTGGATTTTTAGAAATCTCAATCATTTTTTCTAGGGCAGATGATTCATCTAGAGAATACTTTTGCATTATTTCCTTGAGCTCAAATTCAAATAGATTTTCTAAAACTAAAACATCAGCAAATGCATCATGAGCTGGTACATTTAGCTCCATACCAAGCGCATATCTTAAGTATTGCAACTTATGCATTGGATATTTATTTTCAATATCAAGCGCGCGGATGATTTTAAAAGTACAGATTATATTTGTGGGAAAGATATCTTCATTTTTTAGCATTTGTTCATCAAAGGCGGCATTGTGCGCAACAACAATACTATCAGGACTTTCAAAAATATTTTTTATATCTTGATATTCATTAGAGTCTTTAAACACTGCTTTGTCTTGTACCATTTTATTGCTGATATGGTGTATAGCAGAACACTCATATGGAATATGAACTTTTGGATTGTATAATTCATTTAAAATTGGAGTGTCTACACCGCGTTCTTTTACTGCAAGCTGACAAAGTAGGTCGGTGGGTGTGTTTCCGGTTGTTTCTGTATCAAAAAAGTATATCTTCATGAAGATATTATATCATGGAAAATAGGGGAATAAAAAAGACCTCCTAAAATTAAAGCTTTTGCTTGTTAGTTTATTAATATATAATAAAAACATGATTTCCGAACAAATTAGAGAAAAATTAAAAGACGCAATGCGCGCAAAAGATCAAAATACCCTAGACGCACTTCGTAGTGTGATAAGTGGTTTTACAAATGAATTAGTTGCAAATGGAAAAAGTCCGCAGGAAACGGTAACAGATGAAATAGCTTTGACTGTTATCAAGAAATTAGTAAAACAAAGAAAAGACTCTATCTCACAATTTGAATCAGCAGGTCGCACAGAGCTTGCAGATGCAGAAAAAGCACAACTCGTAGTACTTGAGGCGTACCTACCAGCACAATTAAGTGAAGAAAAAATTTTAGAAATAGCTCAAGCTAAAAAATCTGAACTAGGAATTACTGATAAATCAAAATCAGGAATACTCACAGGTGCTGTAATGAAAGAGGTTGCCGGCAACGCAGATGGAGCTTTGGTTAAAAAGGTAGTGGAAGATTTATTTAATTAGTATTATAATGTTCACATGATTTTACTTAGATGGTTTATAACAGCACTTACAGTTTTTGCCTTACCGCATTTTGTAAATGGTGTACACATAGCGGGAGTTGAAGGAGATGCTGTACTTACAGCAATGGTAGTAGCGGCTTGTTTGGTATTTTTACACATGGTCATCAAACCCGTCATCTCACTGTTAACTCTTCCGTTGAATATTCTAACACTGGGGCTATTTTCAATAATTCTAAATGGAGCATTTTTCTGGTTTGTTTCAAAGATAATTAGTGGTTTTAGTATCACTACATTTACCGCAGCTATTATTGGCGCACTTATAATCACAATTATCAACTGGATAGTGGGGAAATTTATAAATGACTAAAGATATTTTTAAAATAGTAACTCATGATGGGACTTTTCATACAGATGAAGTATTTGCTTGCGCTGCGCTTGAATTGGTATTTAATGATAAAAATATTGAAATAATCCGAACTCGTGATCAAGAGATTATTGAAAGTGCTGATTGTGTAGTAGATGTTGGAATGATTTATGATGAAGATACCTTACGCTTTGACCACCACCAAAAAGAGGGAGCCGGGGAAAGAGAAAATACTATTCCTTATGCATCCTTTGGTCTAGTGTGGAAAAAGTACGGAGAGAAACTATGTCAAAACATAGAAATAGCGAATTATATAGATGAACAACTGGTTTCTTCTATTGATGCGGCTGACAATGGTGTAAAGTGTGACCGAGATTGCATGAAGGGTGCTTATGTATACTCTATCGGAGATATCATTTCATCTATCAGACCGACATGGCAGGAAAACAGATCTATGGACGAAGCTTTTATAGAAGCAGTGTCTGTTGCTCGTAGTATAATCTCTAGAATCTTAATTCATGCAAAAGCCTATCTTGATTCTAAAGACTTTTTAATACAGAGCTACTTAAATGCACCAGACAAAAGAATTATAGAAATAGGAAAAGAATACCCGGGCTGGTATGAAATACTTTCTCTCTATCCAGAACCTCTTTATGTAATTTATGAAAGAAGTAGCGAAGGTTGGGGTGTAAAAGCTGTAAGATCTGAACCAAATAATTTTGAAACTCGTAAACCATTTCCTGAAGCTTGGGCCGGACTTCGTGATGAAGAGCTCCAAAATGTCACCGGTGTAAAAGATGCCGTCTTTGCGCATGCAAGTAGATTCTTTGTAGTTGCTAAAAGCAAAGAGGGGGCCATAGAGCTTGCTCAAAAAGCCTTACTACTATAGGATGTAGCTATATGGCTTTTTCTATAAGTTTTCTAGATGAAATAACAATATCGGCAAGTGCTGGTCGCGGTGGAAATGGCGTCGTTCGATGGCGTCGAGAAAAATTCATCGCCAAGGGTGGTCCAAATGGTGGAGACGGTGGCCGCGGGGGTGATGTATATATCAGAGCTATCAGAAGTCTTCGTGTACTTGATCAATATAAAAGTAAAAAGGAATTTTTTGCTGAAAATGGAAAAGATGGCTCTGGGAATTCACTAGATGGCGCTAAGGGCGCTCGTCTATATATAGATTTTCCAATTGGTTCTGTTGTCACAATTCTTGAAAGTGGTATTAAATACGAACTTCTTAAAGAAGGTCAAGAAATCAAAATTCTAAGTGGAGGTGCGGGAGGATATGGAAATGAGCATTTCAAAAGTTCTACAAATAGAACTCCTCAAGAATCTACAGATGGTAAAGATGGTGAAAGTGCGACACTACACATAGAAGTATCAATCATTGCTGATGCGGGGTTGATAGGTTTTCCAAATGCAGGCAAATCAAGTCTTTTAAATGCGCTGACGAATGCAAATGCAAAAATAGGTGATTATCCTTTTACAACTATCAATCCAAACTTAGGTGATCTATATGGATATATTTTAGCTGATATCCCAGGTCTTATTGAAGGCGCAAGTGATGGTAAAGGATTGGGGCATAATTTCTTAAGACATATTTCAAGGACAAAAGTTTTAATACATTTAGTATCTTTTGAAAATCCTGATATGGTTCAGGCTTATAAAACAATCCGCGCTGAATTAGAAAAATATGGAAATAATTTATCTGAAAAAGAAGAGATTATTCTTTTAACAAAATCAGATACAGTATCAGATGAGATTGTCCAAAAAGCAGAAAAAGACTTCAAGAAAATAAATAAAAATATATTTTCTATCAGTCTTTTTGATGATGAGGCAGTTAAAGATTTTAGTGACAAACTCATAGGGTTTTTGAAAGATAATTAGTTAGAATCTTTTTTACTTTCTTTAACATTTTCTTTCGGGGCATGGTCATCTCTAAAAGGTGACCAGCTTTCTTCTTCTTGATCTTCGGGATAACTTCCTAATACTGGAATGTAGGGAATACCCCCATAAAGTACGGGGGCACTAGCCTCCATAGCTTTTTCTTTTTTTGGATTTTTCATTTTTTTAAATTTGTCTATAAACTAACACACTTTTTTGAATAAGTCAAAAAATAATAATGTGGTTAAATAATCTTTTTCATGTATAATATTTTTTATGCAAGATAAATACTATCCAATCATCGGCCTTGAAATACATGCAGAACTTAAAACACAGAGCAAAATGTTTTGCGCATGTAAAAATGATCCAAATGAAGAAACCCCAAACAAAAATATCTGTCCTATATGCATGGGTCATCCTGGAACACTTCCCACGGTAAATAAAAAAGCTATTGAAAATGTCATCAAAGTTGGATTGGCACTAGATGGCGATATCGCAGACTTTACAGAATTTGATAGAAAAAATTATTTTTATCCAGATATTCCAAAAGGTTATCAAATATCTCAATATAAATATCCAATTGTTTCTGGCGGTAAATTAAACGGTGTAGATATAACCAGAATACATTTAGAAGAAGATACTGGTCTATCTAAACATGAAGATGATGGAACTCTTGTTGACTACAATAGAGCGGGTATCCCTCTAATGGAACTAGTAACTGAGCCTGTCATAAGGTCCGCTAAAGAAGCTGCTGATTTTGCTCGCGAATTGCAATTATTGCTAAAAACTCTTGGTGTATCTGATGCAAATCTAGAAAAAGGCGAGATGAGAGTAGAGCCAAATATTTCTGTATCAAAAGATCCAAATAAGTGGGGGACTAAAGTTGAAGTTAAAAACCTAAACTCTTTTAAAAGTGTTGAGAAGGCTATAATCTTTGAACTAGAAAGAATGGTTGCGCTTTATGAAGAAGGTAAAGAATCTGAAATAATACAAGAAACCCGTGGCTGGGATGAAAACAAACAATCAACTTTTTCTCAAAGATCAAAAGAAAATGCAAATGATTATAGATATTTCCCCGATCCAGACATTCCAAAAATGAAATTGCATGAAATTTTTGACTTAGTTGAATTTAAAAATTCTCTCCCTGAACTTCCATGGAAAAGAAGAAGTAGGTTGATTAAAGACTATGAGCTCACGCAAGATGAGGCAAATATTTTAACTGCAGACTTTGAGATCTATAAATATTTTATTGCTCATACAGAAAAAATCTCAGATAAAAAACAAATCAAAATGTCAGCGAATTATATTTTGAATGACATCAGAAACACTTATCAAAATGTACCGCTTAATCTATCTCTAGAAATAATCAAAATGGTTGGTCATGATGAATTGACATCAAGAGCGGCTAAAGATATTTATTTAGCTATTTCAAATGGAGAATCTATAGATAACGTAAAAGATTATGCAGAGTCAAAAGGTTTGATTCAAAAAAATAATGAGGGGGATTTGATACCTATAATCCAAGATGTGATAAATCAAAATCAAAAAATCGCTGATGACTATAAAGGTGGTAAAGAGCCCGCACTTCAAGCATTACTTGGTCTTACTATGCGCGCCACAAAAGGAAGTGCTAATCCAAATCTAGCTACAAAAATACTTAAGGATTTATTAAAATAAGCTTTTACCAAAAGCTTATTTTGTGCTATATTCATTTCACTTATGGAAAATATCCGAAACTTTAGTATCATTGCCCATATTGATCACGGGAAAAGTACTCTGTCAGACAGAATGCTTGAAGTGACGAATACTATTGAAAGTCGCAAAATGCGTGACCAAGTACTAGACAATATGGAGCTTGAAAGAGAAAGAGGTATCACGATCAAAATGCAACCTGTGCGTATGTCATACCAGCTAGACGGCAAGAATTATGATTTAAATCTAATAGACACACCGGGGCACATAGATTTCTCATATGAAGTTTCTCGTGCACTTAAAGCCGTAGAGGGGTCTCTCTTACTTGTAGACTCTACACAAGGTGTGCAAGCTCAAACACTAACAACATTAAATATGGCTAAAGAATCTGGTCTAGTGATAATTCCATGTCTGACTAAAGTAGATTCTCCACTTGCTCGTATTGATGATGTAAAAAGTGAAATATGTGAACTCATTGGCTGTGAATATGAAGATATTATGGAAGTATCTGGAAAAACAGGTCAAGGAGTAAAAGAATTAATTGAGCGAGTAATCAGAGATATTCCTGCACCTAAAAAAATAGACACACCGAACCCACAAGCTTTAATTTTTGACTTTTCTTATTCAAACCATAAGGGTGTAATAGTTTTTGTCAGAATGTTTTCGGGTAGTATAAAAAAGGGTGATACACTTTCTTTTGCTTCTGCTAAGCAAAATTTTCAAAATTTAGAAGTTGGAGCATTTAAACCAGAAGCAACCGCAACCAATACTCTTGAAGCTGGTCAGATAGGCTACATCGTGACAGGTATTAAGAGTCCGGGTATTGCTTCTGTCGGAGACACTATTATAGATCCCAAAAAACCAAATCCTACACTTTCAGGATACGAACAACCGAGGCCCGTTGTCTGGGCGTCTATTTATCCGGAAGGACAAGAAGACTTTGATGAACTGAGGCTCGCGCTTAGCAAGCTTAGATTGTCTGATAGTGCATTTTCTTATGAAGAAGAAGTCTCTGGAGCACTTGGTCGTGGGTATAGAGCTGGATTTTTAGGAATGCTTCACTTAGAAATAATCACGGAAAGACTTCGTAGAGAATTCAATCTTGATTTGATTGTGACAATGCCATCTATCACATACGAAGTGACTCTTAAAAATAAACAAGTAGTCCAAGTATATTCACCACATCTTTTCCCGGACGATGGACAAATACTAAGTGTACGCGAACCATGGGTAAATATATCTATCATCACACCACTTGATTATGTAGGCCCGCTTATGCCATTTTTATACGAACACGAAGCAGAAGTTGGAGATATTGACCAATTTGGTGGCGACAGATCAAAAATAACCGCCCTAATACCGCTCAGAGAGCTCATGAGGGGCTTCTTTGATGAATTAAAGAGTCTGACATCGGGTTATGCATCTATTGCCTATGATGGCGGTGAAATGCGTGATGCCGATGTAGTGCGCATGGATATAATAGTAGGAGATGAACCTATGCATGCATTTACTCGTGTAGTCTCAAGAAGGCGCGCACAAACAGAAGCTGACACTTTCACAGAAAAACTCGAAGGACTATTGCCCAGACAGCAAGTTGTGATGAAAATCCAAGCAAAAGTTTTGGGTAGAATTATTTCTTCTCAAACAATGAAAGCATTTAGAAAAGATGTGACGGGACATTTATATGGTGGTGATGTATCTAGAAAAAACAAATTACTAGACAAACAAAAGAAGGGGAAGAAAAAGATGCGTGAGCATGCAAAAGTAAATATACCCCAAGAGGTATTTATCAAAGTAATGAAGCAGCAGTAGAGATTATTGGAATAATGGTAGGATTGTAAAAATAATCATTGAAGCAATCATAAGTGCTCCGATAATTTTCCATACCCATTCCACCTTTTTTCTGTTATTATTGAAAAGCATATGTATATGCTATCACGATATGAGCAAAATGCAATTAAACAAGAAAAATAAAAGGCTAACATATAAAAGTATTTTTAGCTTAATATTTGCTTTGACAGCATTTTTTATACTACTTACATCTATTATAAATCTCTCTGAAAAATATTTTAATTTAAAAAATAGAAATAGTGATCTTATAGAAGAAAAAGGTAATCTTCAAAAAAAGGAAGAAATTTTAATATTTCAAAATAATGCAGCTAAAACAAATACAGGACAAACACTTCTTTTAAGGGGAAAATACAATTCTGTAAGTGAGGGTGAAGAACTTATAATTATCACTGATTTAGAGGGCGATAAATACCCAGAAGAAGCCCCTAAAAAGTCTAAAAAATGGTGGTACATTTTTTAAAACCATTATGTTATAATTCTAGTATATGAAAAAAGTTATAATTTATAGTACAGATACATGTCATTACTGCAATCTTGCAAAAGATTACTTTAAAAGAAATAATGTGGAATATACAGAATATAATGTAGGTAAAGACATTGAAAAGAGAAAGGAAATGTTTGAGCTTACACATCAAATGGGTGTTCCTGTAATCAGAATAGACAACGCTGCTATTGTTGGTTTTCAAGAATCAAAAATAGAAGAATTGCTAGCTGCATAGCATAAAATAAAATGAGAGCTTTAAGCTCTCTGCCCCTGTAATTCAATGGATAGAATAGTCCCGTCCTAAGGGAGAAATGTGGGTTCGATTCCTGCCAGGGGCACAAAATTAATAAATAATTTTAATATGATATGAAAATATATTTTGGTGGATCTATTAGAGGCGGGAGAGATGATAAAGATCTATATCTTGAAATTATAAAACTACTTGAAAAATATGGGAGTGTACTGACTGAACATATAGGAGATAAAACATTATCGGCATTAGGAGAAAGTGGCCCATCTGATAAATTTATCTATGAAAGAGATATGGATTGGTTAGAAGAATCTGATGTTGTTGTTGCAGAGGTTACTACACCTAGCTTAGGTGTAGGATATGAAATTGGAAAAATAGAATTAAAAAAACCTGTTCTTTGTATATATCGCGAACAAGAAAATAAAAGACTTTCCGCTATGATTAGTGGGAATGAAAATATTAAAATCAAAAAATATAAAGATATAACAGAATTAAAAGAAATATTAGAAGATTTTTTTATGAATCTTTAATATTAAATAATAAATTGTTATAATCAAAACATGGATATAGAAAAAAGGATTGAAATCTTAGAAAAGAAAATAGATAAAATCTATATAAAAGTAGATAAGCTTTATTCTGCTCAGCAAAGAGCTAGTGCATTTTCTTGGCTGAAATGGATTATTATCATTTCAGTTTTTCTAGTAGTTGCATCATATATGCGTCCTTATGTAAATCAAGTGATCAATATGTATAAAACAGTGTTAGATATGAATACTCAAATATCTGATACGAAAGGGGAATATCAAGACATTATAAACCAATTTCTAAAACAATAATCAAGTTGCGAAAAGGTATATTTTGGGGTATATTTTACAGGTACTTTTTTAATTTTTTACTTAGATATTTTGCTTGGTTAACTCCAGTTGTAGCGTTCTCAATTGAAGGTATGCTAGGTTAATTGATAATATAATAAATACTGCTTGGTATAGATTCAGTTGTAGCGTTCTCAACTGAAGGTATGCTAGGTTAATTGATAATATAATAAATACTGCTTGGATAGCTCAGTTGGTAGAGCGCTCCCCTGAAGAGGGATAGGTCCCCGGTTCGAGCCCGGGTCCAAGCACTAGAATGAACAAAAGACACTTATTTCAAAGTGTCTTTTGTTTTGATTTTATAAAAAATGTGATTATATCTCCGATCTTATCAATACTCACAGAAGGAAACACAGATTACGAGAACTCCATTAATACCACAGCAGGAAATCGTTTTACGATTTCCTGCTTATTTTTTTGATACAAATTTGACTTTTATCTAAAGACGTATAAAATTATTCAGAAATTTAAAACAAAAAAATATGGAGGACAAAATTATCTTGGTTTATCTAGGTGTAGCTATAACCCTAGGAGTAACACTCTTTTATGGTGCAGTACCTGAGGAAAGTATTAAAACTTCTCTCCTTGTTATGTATTTGAGTTCTGGCGCTTGTGTAATATATTTTGCGGGCAAAATTATCCAGCTAATCAAAAATAGAAAGACTGAGAAAATCCGAAGGCGAAGCTGAACCAAAGAATTAAAAACAACCCGAATTATCGGGGTGTTTTATTTTAAATTAAAAAGAGGGCATAACCCTCTTTTTTATATAGATTTGATTTTGAGTACAGCCTTACGCTTCTTATCTAGCTTTGGAAGCTTTATAAGCAGCATTCCATGTCTTTCTATTGCTTCTGCGTTATCTATATCAACTTCTTCTGGTAAGTCTATTGTACGCTCAAATTTGCCCCAATAAAGCTCCTTTATAAAATAAGAATCCATTGAGATTGTTTTATTTGGTTCTCTTTTTCCAGAGAGAGTAATAGAGTCACGAGTAGTATTGATAGATAGGTGCTCTGGAGAGACACCAGCAATCAGTGTCTGTACTATTATCTCATCACGAGTCTCGTACACATCAACAGAAAGCTCTCCAACTTCATCTGCTTCAAGTAGTGTAGAAACTTCAACTTCTTCAGTTTCAATTTCTTCATCTTCATAAGAAAGAGATATTTCTCTACTAGGAAGTGGTTCACGGTTTTTTAATTTAGAAGAATGATCGTCTTCTTCATAAAATTCATCTTCAGAATCACTAAACCTTAAGTTGCCAGTGAGTCTTTCAAAAAAAGATCTTTTTTTCATAATTCTTTATAGAGTTGCCTCCTTAGGAATGCGTCTGAGTTTTTCAAGCATTACATGACTAATAATAGCAGCGATCCACAAGTATCCATAAATTTGTAGCGCACTTGCAGTATCATCCTTAAGTATAAATAAATTAAAAGTTGCATGCAAGGCTGTAGCACCTATTAAGCCAAACAAAATAGAACTCTTCCTACTATTTACACTCGAGATACCAATAATAATTCCAATAAAAGCACTTGAGATAGTATGAAGCAGTGTCGCACCAAAGAATCTCATACTTCCAGTCAAAAGACTTGCTGTGATATCTGATACAACAGTTGGTTGAAGTACATAAAATACATTTTCAAGTGCCGCAAAACCAAGAGCAACAGCTATTAAATATATAGCCGAATCAATAGGTTCATCATTATGAATACTTTTATAAGCAACAATATAAAAAACTAAAAATTTTATAAACTCTTCTATAAAAGACCAAACGACTATTTTTGTTTCCTCTGAAGAAAATAGGGGATTAAATAAATTTTGCAAAAAAGCTGCAAAATAAATACTAAGACCACCAAAAATAAAACATATAGCAATAAGTCTAAATGGTTCTGGATTATCCTTATCTGTTCTAAGCCAAAATAATAACCAAAAAATAGCAGGAGCAACTCCAAGTAGTAGCGCTATGCTTGTCGGACTTAATTCGGCCATTTCTCAACCATTAGTATACTATCTTCTTTAAGTTCTTGCCAAATTGTTTCTGTTAAAAATGGCATAAATGGATGTAGGACTACTAATGATTCTTTCAAAATAGTATTTAGCAATAATTGTCTTGATTTTTTTATAGCTTCATCTTCACTATTTAATAATGGTTTACTTTCTTCTAGGATTTGATCTGCAAAATTTTTCCAAATATATTGATAAATTTTATCACTAGCAATATGTAGTCTAAAATTATCAATATCATCTGTAATGTTTTTTACCTCTAGTTGCCACGCTTTGTATATTTCTTCATCTCCATTTGAGAATTTTACATCTGAAAGATCGTCATCTGTATTACTCAAAATGAATCTAGTGATATTCCAAATTTTATTTGCAAAGTGTTTATAACCCTTAATCTTATCTTCTGAAATCTTACTATCAGTCCCTGGCGCAGTACCCACAACAAGAGCCATACGACCAGCATCTGATCCATATTTTGCAGAAATATCCATCGGGTCAATCGCATTACCAAGTGATTTAGATATTTTTTGTCCTTTTCCATCACGAACTAAACCATGTAGATAAACATTTTTAAAAGGCACAGTACCTAGTGCATATTGTGTCATTAGGACCATTCTAGCTACCCAAAAGAAAAGTATGTCTGTACCAGTTTCAAGTACAGTAGTAGGGTGATATATTTTTAGATCTTCTGTATTTTCAGGCCAGCCAAGAGTGGAAAATGTCCACATCCCAGAAGAAAACCATGTATCAAGAGTATCTTCATCTTGAACCCAGCCTTCGTCTGTCGGGTCTTCTATCCCACAGTAAACCTCATCACCTCTATACCACACAGGTACTCTGTGCCCGTACCATATCTGTCTTGAAATACACCAATCTCTTAAGTTATCAATCCAGTGAAAGTATGTCTTTGTATAAAAATCAGGAATAACAGTAATCTCACCATTTTGTACGGGCTCACGAGTTAGTTCTTTTAGAGATTTACCATCCCTTTCTGGTATTGGTTTATTTACATCAATAAACCATTGAAGTTTTGGAAGGGGCTCAATGATTCCACCAGTTCTTTCTGCTGTAGATACATTCTGATCTATTTCTTCTTCTTTTTCTAAGAGATTATTTTCTTTTAGCCATTCAACTACAACTTCTCTTGCTTCTGTAGTTTTTTTACCCAAAAGATTTTCTCCACCCACAGTCATTTTGGCATATTCATTGATCACAGGTTCTTTTGGAAGATTATGTCTTTCTGCTATATCCCAGTCAATAATAGAGTGCGCAGGGGTCACACCAAGAGCACCGGTACCAAAATCTTTTTCTACACTATCATCTGCGACAACTTTAATATGGATAGGTACACCACAAAATTCCATATTATATTCTTTGCCAACATATTGTGTATATCTTTCATCTTCAGGATGGACAGCCACAGCCACATCACCGACTTTTGTTTCTGGTCTTGTAGTTGAAATACTAATAGGGAAGTCTTTTGAATATTTAAATGTATACAGCTTTGCTTTTCTATTTTCATAAATGATTTCATCATCAGAAATAGTAGTTTGACCTTTTGGATCCCAGTTTACGATACGATATCCTCTATATATAAGACCATCGTCATACATTTTTTTAAACATAGTACGAACAGCCTTATTTCTCTTTTCATCAAGCGTAAAAGCTTCTCTTGACCAATCAAGACTTGAACCGATAGCTTTAGTTTGACTTACGATAGTATCATGACTATCTTGTGCAAAAGCTTCTACTCTTTTTAAGAGCTCCACGCGACCTAAATCATAACGAGATTTTCCTTCTTTTTTTTGAATTTCTTTTTCAACTTTTGATTGAGTAGCAATAGCAGCATGGTCTGTGCCAGGCAACCAAAGAGTACGAAAGCCTTGCATTCTTTTATAACGAATAAGAATATCTTGGATAGTAAGCATCATTGCATGCCCCATATGTAAAATACCTGTGACATTTGGAGGAGGGAGAATGATTGAAAAAGGCTCTGCATCTGGTTTTGTCAGACCATCTTTTATCATATTGTCTGGATTAAAATATCCACTATTTTCCCAAAGCTCATAAATCTTTTTTTCTTCACTTGCTGGGTCGTATGGTTTTAAAAATTTCTCAGGTATTTCTTTATTCATAATGAGAAATTATAACATTTTATATGAATTTTATTAAGTTTTATTATCAATTTAGCAAAAGTGCCAGAAGAGTGTGCACATTACCCCGTGATATTGACTTTTTATCTTTCATATGTTATCATATAATAAATTTTAAAAAGAAAAAATAACCCAGTTTATAAAACACTCGAAAAGGCGGGGCAAACTAGCATGGAGCTGGTCTGGGAAATTTAAAAATGTTTCAAAAAGTCTCGAATAAACGCATGTTTTTATTTGAAGTATGGGAGTCTCAAGGATTTCTGATTCCAGCGCCAGCCGCATTTAATGAGTCAAAAGATTCATGGAAAGCAAGAGGTGTTTTGGGAGAAAAAGAATTTGAGCTCACACTCAAAGAAGAACATGTCGGCAAGGACAGTATGGGCGGAAAGTTACCTGTTCCACTAAAAGACGGCATGTCTTTTAAAATCGATTTCTTTTGTGGAGAAGAAAAAGATTCTTTAGAGGGTAAAATAAGATTTTTATAAAAAAGGAAAACGGACGAGCCTAATATTAAAATCGTCCACATTATTCAGTTCATTAATTTAATTAGTGGATTGATAGTGTGAAATGTTCTTTAAAAAAATAAACCATAGACGGGGGACAGCGGTGCTGAACATATATAATTATGAGATACTTCTTAGTTATATGTGCCATTTTGGCAGTAGTAGTATTTGTTGTTGCTCAACCTGAAAGTCAGATGACGATTTGGGGTACTGTAGACACAAATACTACATTGGTGGGATATATACTGATTTCACTTTATATCCTTATAGGTATTGTTGAAGCAGTATCAGTATCTAGTAAGTTAAAGTCAAATAAATAATACTACCTCCTCACACTCTTGAGGAATTGTCATCGACATGAGTACAGATTTTGTCCCCGTTTTATCAAAAAAAATGGAGAGCCTAGAGGAAGCAGATCCTTAACCGACTATGAAAATAGGCGGTTTTATTTTTTATACCTAAAGACTCAAATTACCATCCGCAACCAGATTTTCTGGGGCGGATGTTTTTATTTTATCTTGCAATACTTGCCATATAGCAGATACTCCTATCATAAGCGCATTATCAGTTGCCAGAATTGGTTTAGGGAAGTATAAGTCTATTTTTCTATCAAAATTTTCCGCTTTCTTAGATACACTTTCTCTTAAAAATGTATTACTAGCCACACCACCTCCGAGTATCAAGCTCTGCACTCCATACTCATCAATAGCTTTAAATGTCTTATGCAAAAGAACTTCAACAACAGCATCTTCAAATGCACAAGCAATGCTTTCTTTTTCCTCAGAATTTAATTCTCTAGTATTTCCATCAGTCATATCTCGAATTGTATAAAGAACAGCTGTTTTAATACCTGAAAATGAAAAATCATAATCACTACTATACATCATTGGTCTTGGGAGTATGATAGGATTTTCTAATGATTTTAATCTATATAGAGCGGCTAATTTTGAAATAGCTGGTCCACCTGGATATGAAAGTCCGAGCATTCTTGCGACCTTATCAAAAGCTTCACCCACAGCATCATCACGAGTTAAGCCTATCTTTTGATATTCTAATCCATCAAAAAGCACAAGTTCAGTATGTCCACCCGATACAAGTAGTGAAAGACTTGGAAGATTTAATTTTTCAAGACTATATAAATCCTTTTCTTCTTCTTTTATTACAGCTGTCACGATATGTCCCTCCATATGATTGATTGGGATAATAGGAATATTCCAAATAGCACCAAGTACCTTGGCTGTATTTACACCAACCCAAAGAGCAGGTTCAAGCCCAGGACCAACAGTCACAGCAATATAATCTATTTCTGGTTTTTGATAATTATTAAAAAATTCAATTAAAGGTTCAATCATTTCTTGTTCCTTATGACAGAGAGAAGAGATTTTTTCTCTATTTTCTTCACCTAAATTTGAATTTGATAGATTTAAGAAACTTGATTGAGTGAGAGCATCGATAGTGAGGGGGATTATTTTTTCAGCATGTGCACGTTTTGCCATAGCAGGGAAGACGCCACCGTATTGAGCATGCAAATCTATCTGACTAGCCAGTGCATTGCCTAATACCTTTATTTTCTTATCGTCTTGAAGTGAGAGTATAGCAATACCTGTCTCATCACAACTTGTCTCAATAGCCAAAATATTCATAAAATGAATATAGCATTTTATGTGAATTTTATTAAGTTTTTGATTAAAAATTTATTTTTTATTTTTAATAAAAAATAAGCTATAATACTAAGAATGGAAAATCAAACCTTTAAGGTTAAAAATGAAAATTTTGAAGGACCAATAGAGGTTTTACTAGAACTCATAGAAAAGAGAAAGCTTTTCGTAAATGATGTATCACTCGCAACTGTCACAGATGATTTTATCCTCTATATTCAAGATAGAAATGTCAGAGAAGAAGAGCTTGCCAACTTCTTAGCGATAGCATCTACTTTAATATTGATTAAAGCCAGATCACTTTTGCCAAACCTAGAGCTCACACCCGAAGAAAATAAATCTATCACAGACCTAGAAAGAAGAGTGGCTCTCTATCAAATCATCAGTAATATCTCAAATGAAATAACTAAAGAATATGGGAAGAAAATTTCTTTTAGTTTGGCTAAAAGAAAAATGGGCATAGTTTTTGCACCAGATAAAAACTTAAAACTTGAAGATTTATCAAATCTGATAATAGAAGTAAAAGAAAGAGCTCCTAAAGAAGAGATTAAAAAACCAGAAGCTAAGGTTCAAAAAACAATTTCTATTGCAGAGGTTCTATCACAAATAACAGAAAGAATAGAAAAAGCGTTGGAGAATATTTCAAATACAGTGACATTTGATAGTGTACAAATAAAAGCAGATGGGGAAGATAATAGAACACAAAAGATATACACAATAGTTTCTTTCCTGGGAATGCTAGAATTAGTCAGAAGAGGGTTCCTAAATGCAGAGCAAGATGACACCTTTAGTACTATTTCATTATCAAGACAAGAAAAAGAATTATCAGAAGAAATTTAAAAAATATGGAGGATATTGATAAAAAAATTGAAAGTTTACTCTTTGCTATAGCAGAGCCATTTAAAATCTCAGAATTAACAAAGATATTAAATGCGAGTACTAAAGATATAGAAGACGGTGTAGCAAAACTATCTGCAAGACTTCAAGATAGTGCTATCATCTTGATTAGAAATAATGAACAAATCACGCTTGCAACTAAGCCAGAGTATTCGGAATTAATTGAGCAGATAAGAAAAGAGGAAATATCTAAAGAGTTATCTAAATCAAGCGCTGAAACACTTTCTGTAATCATATATAGACCAGGATGTTCAAAATCTGAAATAGAAATGATAAGAGGTGTAAATGCTTCATACGCCATACGAGCCCTACAAATGCGTGGACTCATAGAACCAAGAGGAACAGGTAGAAGTATCACATATCATCCAACCATAACGCTTCTTGAGCATTTTGGGGTACAATCTACAAAAGACCTTCCGAAATATGAAGAAACAAAACAAAAAATTGAAAGTTTATTAAATATCCCACAAGAATAAAATGATAACCCTAAATGTAATTAAAATTTTACTTCCATCTGCCTTAGCTTTTTTGATAGGTATTGCTATTACTCCTAGAATTTCAAATTTTCTATACAAAAAAAGACTTTGGAAAAGAAGTGTGAGAGCAGATCATTCATCAATCACAAATACTGATTTCGCTAAAGTGCATAATAGTAAAGAAGAAGTCTCTACTCCTAGAATGGGTGGTATTATCATTTGGCTTTCTGTACTACTATCTATCGGCGCTGTCTGGATTATTTCAAGATTATTTCCATCTGACATAGCTTCAAAACTTGATTTCTTTAGTAAAAATCAAACCTTGATACCACTTGCATCACTTATGCTTGGTAGCTTTTTAGGAATGATTGATGACTTACTACAAGTATTTGGTACTAATGACAATCATGGTAAGTATGACAAAGATATTCTTTTTAGATATTTTAAAATACTTATGATTGTCATCGCTGGGGCGGTTTTAGCTAGTTGGTTTTATTTTAAATTAGGAATGACTGGTATCTCTATTCCCTTTACTAGTATGACACTTGAAATGGGATACTTATTTATTCCATTCTTTATCGTAATACTGGTAGCAGTATTCTCAGGTGGTGTCATAGATGGACTTGATGGACTAGCTGGCGGTGTACTCTCAATCATTTTTGCATCATATGCAATTATTGCTTATGGACAAAACCAAATAGATATTGCTGCTTTATGTGGAGTTATCTCTGGTGCTATTCTTGCATTTTTATGGTTCAACATTCCTCCAGCACGATTTTATATGGGAGAAACAGGGATGATGGGACTTTTAATAGTGCTCACAGTCATTGCTTTTCTAACAGATACAGTTCTCATACTACCACTTATCGCCCTACCACTTCTTGTAAGTAGCGCATCATCATTTATACAAATATTTAGTTATAAATATTTTGGAAAAAGAAGAGTATTTAAAATAGCCCCTCTACATCATCACTTTAGAGCAATTGGTTGGTCTCGTGAAAAAATAGTAATGAGATATTGGGTAGTATCTATCATCTGCGCAATGCTTGGTATAATAATTGTCTTTATAAGTTAAAATGATCAAAGCACTCAAGCTAGCCAAAAGTAAACCTTTTGATAAATACTTTTTTTCAGTAGTGGTAATCATAACTACCGTCGGGCTCTTGGCTTTTATTTCAGCGTCTCTCGGAATCTTAGCCAAAGATGAGAGTAAATTCTATGGTGTACTTTTCAATCAAATAGTATTAGGACTAGTGGGTGGGGGTATTGCTCTATGGGCTACAAGCTTAATCCCTTATACATTTTGGAGACAAAATGCATTTTATATATTTCTTGGAACAATTATCTTAACACTTTTAGTATTTACATCTCTTGGATTTTCTCATGGAGGTGCTAGGCGTTGGATATCTCTATTTGGTTTTTCACTACAGCCAGCTGAATTACTTAAAATAGGTACAGTGATATATCTAGCAGCTTGGCTTGCATGGACCAAAAGGAAAAAAGAGGAAATGAAATACAGGGTTATACCACTACTTGTGATTATAGGACTCGTTGCTTGTACTTTGATTTTTCAACCAGATACAAAGAGTTTGATTTTGATAGTAATGGCGGCTTTTGGTATGTTTTTTGTCTCGGGCGTATCTTGGAAAAAAATGTTTATGCTTGCCGGAGTTCTAGTGATATGTTTTGCCGCTATTGTGATATCTAGACCTTATGTGATGGATAGAGTAAAAACTTTTATAAATCCGGCAGTAGATGCACAGGGATCTTCTTGGCAACTTCAACAAAGCTTGATCGCTATTGGTAGTGGGGGAGTATTTGGTCGTGGACTAGGTCAAAGTGTACAAAAATTCAGTTACTTACCAGAACCACAAGGCGACTCTATCTTTGCCGTAATAGGAGAAGAGTTTGGATTTATTGGAAGTACTATTATTGTCACTTTATATATATTCTTAGCTATCAGAGGATTTAGAATAGCCCAAAATGCACCTGATACTTTTGGAAAATATTTGGTCATAGGATTGATAACATTACTCACAGCTCAATCTTTTATGAATATCCTATCACTTATCGGACTCTTTCCTTTGACTGGCGTACCACTAGTCTTTGTCTCACACGGAGGTACAGCCTTACTTATCGCCCTAGCTTCCGCTGGAATTATTTTAAATGTTTCAAGACACGCTAAAAAATAACCTATATTTGGACTAGGTAGCAATTCTGATATAATAAAACTATGAAAATTTTACTTACAGGCGGTGGAACAGGAGGGCACTTTTATCCACTTATTGCTATTGCAGAAGAAATAAATAAATTGGCAGATGAAGAAAAGCTTTTAAACCTACAAGTTTTCTATATGTCCGATACCCCTTATGACAAGGAGGCTTTGAGACGACAATTCATTACATATATACCGATCACGGCAGGAAAGCTTCGTGTGTATTTTTCTATTCAAAACTTTATTGATATTTTCAAAACCTTCTTTGGTACAATTGGAGCCTTGATAAAAGTCTTTAGACTCTATCCCGATGTGGTTATCAGTAAAGGAGGGTATTCAGCTTTTCCTGTACTTATGGCGGCACGAATCCTTCGTATACCTATCATTATTCATGAAAGCGATACTGTACCTGGCAGAGTAAATAAATGGTCTGGCAAATTTGCCCAAAGAGTTGCACTTTCGTATCCTGAAGCCGCAAAATACTTTAATGAAAAAAAAGTGGCAATCACAGGTCAACCCGTTAGAAAAACTATTACATATATCCCAGACACAAAAAGTGCGAAAGAATTCTTTGATCTAGACCCAAACGCTTTGACTATAGGTATTATTGGAGGATCACAAGGTGCAAAGATTTTAAACGATACTATTACATCAATATTACCTCAACTTTTAAATGAATACCAAGTAATTCACCAAACAGGAGACAAGACATACGAAGAAACCAAAACTGACGCTAATATCATTTTAGGAGATGATGTTAGAAGAACAAAATATAAAATAATACCATTTTTAAATGAAGTACAAACAAAAATGTTTGGAGGAGCATCAGATATTATAATATCTAGAGCGGGATCTGCTCTTTTTGAGATAGCTGCATGGGGGAAACCTTCTATAATAGTTCCTATCCCGGAAAATAATTCACATGGAGATCATCAAAGAAAAAATGCATACCACTTAGCAAGACGGGGTGCTTGTATAGTGATAGAACAACCAAACCTCACAGGAAGCGTACTTTTAAATGAAATAAGGCTTATACTGAACAATCAAACCAGATACGACGCTATGTCAAAACATGCAAAAGAATTTTATAAACCAGATGCAGCCAGAATGATTGGAGCAGAAGCAATAGATATTGCGCTTGCACATCTTAAATAAAAGTATGTTAAAATAAAAGTATGAAAACGACAATTATTACAATCATCATATTGATACTTTTGCTACTGGGAGCTTGGTATGCATTTAATACATTCAATGTCAGCACAACTACAACTCCAACTCCAGAAATAAATACAGAAATATTTTCCCCTGAAACAGGCGCAGAAGACCAAATGGTAATGTGTCCAGCAGATGTGATGCAATGTCCAGATGGTACCTATGTCGGAAGAACAGCACCAAGTTGTAGCTTTGCTCCTTGTACTACGACAACAGTACCACCTCCAACTAATTGGCAACCAACTCCACCCCCAGCAACCAATCCGCCAGTTTTTACACCCCCAAACAATAAGTAGTAGATAAAAATAGAATCAATTGATTCTATTTTTTTAATGAGCCATATTTTTTAGAATATACATAGGTAATTGAAGCTCCTAAGAAAAAAACCTGTGCTGAGTAATAAATCCAAACAAGTAATACCACTAAGGAACCGAAGCCACTTAATACTGAATTAATCACAACATTATCAATATAAAAACCAATCAAAATCCTACCAAAAATAAATAAAAAAGATGTAACAATACCTCCAAAAATTAGCTCCCTTAATGGCAATGACCTAAAAGGTGTAATACCATAAACAAAAATAAAAAATATGCAACTAAATAAGAAAAAAAGGAAAGAGCTAATCCAAGATGAATGTAAATATATATTTGAAAATATACTAGCTGAAATTAAAAAAATAAAAAGCAATGTAAAGATTGGCAATATTGAAAAAGTAATAAATTGACGAGATAGAGATTTTTGAATTCTAGCACCAAAGTCTGATTCTTTTTTTGGACGAAGCTCCCAAAGAGTATCTAAAGATTCATTCAAAGTATTTAAAAGCTGAACAGTAGCAAAAATCATAGTTATAACCAAGAGAGAAATACTAAAAAAAGTAAAATTTTTACTTTCTAGCTCGCTTAAACCAGATGAAATAAAATCACTAGCAGAACCACCGACCAAATTATTTATCTGAGTGATAAAAGCACTTTCTGCAATATCAACACCAAATACAAAGCCGGCAACAGAGACCACAACCAAAGAAAGCGGGATTAAAGCAAAAATCATATAATAAGAAATGGCTGCCCCCATTTGAGAGGCTTTTTTATTTCTAAAATGTCTAAAACTATCTAAGATAATACTCGTCATATTTTATTGATGAATAATTATAACATCTTTACTTTTTTTATAAAACCACTTAATCAATAGGTATAAATATAACAAAAACAGTACCGATACCTTCGCTAGAGATAAAATCAATACTGCCATTTAGATATTTTTCTACAATATTTTTAGCAGAATATAAACCAATACCAGTGCCTGAATTTTTAAGTGTTTGAAATGGTAAAAAAACTTTTTCTTTAAATTCATTTTTAATCCCACAGCCAGTATCTACTATTTTAAATAGTAAAAACCCAGAGACCTCAGTACAAGATATTGAAATATTTTTATCTAAAATTCTGTTTGCTAAAACTGCATCAATTGAATTTGAAATTAAAGTTGTTAAAACTTGTTCAAATAAAATCTCATTACAAAACACTCTAGTATCTGCGTGTATATCTACTTTCAAGCTAATATTATTATTTTTTATTTGAAGCTCAAATAAATCTAAAACATTATTCACAATTTCTTGTAAATAAACATCCTTCTTATCTAAAGATAAATTTGTTCGGTCTTTAAGACTAAGCATTAAATTGCTCATCTTTTTTGCAACAAATATTGCTCTCTCAGTAGATCTTTTAGCAATATCTCTAAATTCTTGATTATCTTCATTTTTTATTCCATCTATAGATAGTGCAATGGTATTGAGTGGATTCATTAACTCATGAAAAACTCCCGCAGAAATATTTTCAAAATCAGCAACCCTATTTTCATTTAAAAAATGATTATTAACATTTTCTCTATGTTCTTTATTAAAAATTCTAACGATATAAATAAAGGCTGAGGTTAGAAATATAAAACTAAATAGGGGAATGATTTTTATGTCTCTAAAATTTAAAAGTAAATAAACCATAAAAAATAAAATGATTGGGGGATAAATGGTTTTTAATTCTTTTAAGATTATGAAAAATGCAAAACCTAAAAATATACATAGCAAGAAAAATAAAAAATGATTTATCAAATTTATAGCATATAAAGAAAAGACAAATACCATTAAACTGTTTAATAATATACTTTCTAAAATAGAATACCAAAATCTTTTTAAGAAAAATAAATACAAAATAGAAGATAAAAAGATTATTGACCCAGACACTATAAAAATTAGTACTTTTAAAAAAGATTCATTAACATACAGAGAAGAGAAGAACTTAAAATTAAAAAACGCAACAAAAATAATATAAATAGTAGAGGTAATCGCTATAAAATTTACATTTCTTTTAGTATTCTTCATTTTTTATTTTAATTTTGTGTTAATGTCAGCATATATCCATAACCTGTTATAGTGCGTATAGTGTTACTGGCTTCTGCTCCTAACTTTTTTCTTAAACTAAAAATGTGAGACTCTATTGTTTTTGTAAAGGGGTCGGTTTCTATATCCCAAACATGCTCTAATATATTGTCTTTTGATAAGGCGATATCTTGATGTCGGACCATATATTCAAGTAGGGCAAATTCTTTATTAGTAAAATGAATATGAGTATCTTTAACAAAAACCTTTCTTCTTAAGAGGTCTATTTTGATATCTCCAATAACTACAGTATTTTCTATCATGACTTTGGGCCTTCTTAAATTAGCTTTCACACGCGCTTTTAATTCTGAAAAAGAAAATGGCTTAACAAGATAGTCATCGGCACCAATATTTAGAACATCTATCTTTTTTGCTGTTTCAGATACCGCAGAAATAATGATGATAGGGGATACAAAAAATCTTTTCCTTAAAATACTGCATATCTCGGGGGCATCCATATCTGGGAGCATGTAGTCCAGCAGTATTAAATCATAAGAATTAACTGAAGAAATGCTCAAGGCTTTGTTTGCGGTATTTACAATATCAACAGCAAAAGAATCATCTTCCAAAAATTTTTTAAGTAATAAAGCAAGATCATTATTATCATCTACAATTAAAACCCTCATGACATAAATTATATCTTAAAGAAAAGATAAAACCTTATGTCAAAACTGTGGATATGATTTTATTTTATTTTTAAAACTTGCATTTTTTATAAAGTATGATATAATTGGGGTATGACACATATTGATAGAATTTTGATCATAACTTTTATCGTAGTAGCAATTATTACTCTTTTAGTATTAATATCTACAAGACAGGGGAGAGTAATCTCAACCGATAGAGATATTGTGAGATACAATCAGGCTTCAGTTGGTAATGTAATAAGATATGAAAATACAGTGAGAGCAGTATCATCACCGACAAGGTATACAAATGGTATAAACTCAGCAGCAACAACACAATCTTCATATACATATTATACTTATGAAGAGCCCGGACAAGTTTATTATTATTCAAACTAACAAAAAAACGCATAGCAATATGCGTTTTTTTGTTATCCACAGCATAATACTTGCATGTGAACAATCGTTCACTTATAATAGATATAGGTCGTGATATCGTTATTAGCGCAGAAGACCGAATCATTAAAAAAATATGACACAAACACAATACACAAAAGCAATTCTCAAAGAAATACAAAAACTCAACAAAAAGATAGACGCAAAAATATTAAAAGGTGAAAAGTATAATAACGAATCACTAAAACATAAAAACTTACTAATGAAGATTCAAGAACAAAGACAATCTTCAATCCTTAATAGACTATTTTTATCATACTAATATGACTCCATTTAAAAAAGTTTTATCCTCTGAAAAAGAGAAAATCAAATCTATAAGTATTCCGAATCTTATAAATAAAAACTTTGCAAAGACATTTTATACATATACAATAGACTCATATAAGACCAAGAGTGGTCTATATTCAAAAGTATACAGATAGCATGGAATTGCAAAAATACAAAAACCAAATATTTGATTTTTATCATAAACAAAAAAGAATGCCTTCTTTTTCTGAGATGGCAAGACTTTTTGGTTTTAAATCTAAAAATGCAGTATCTAGAATTATAGATAAACTTATAGATTTAGATATCATATCCAAAGATTTAAATGGCAAAATCATACCAACTAAAAGCTTTAGCGAAATTCCTCTAGTTGGAATGGTTAAGGCAGGTTTTCCAAGTGAAGGAGATCAATTGACTGATACTCTCAATATAGAAAGCTATCTAATTCCATCAAAAAGAGATTCTACATATCTACTAGAAGTAGACGGGGATTCAATGATAGATGCACATATAGAAGACGGTGATATGGTGATAGCTGAACGCACAAATACAGCTAGAGATGGCGATATAGTAATTGCTCAAGTGGATGGAGAGTTTACTATGAAATATTTAAGAAAAAATGGCGACAAAATCTGGCTTGAAGCTGCTAATAAAAACTATAAGCCTATTTATCCTAAATACGAATTTCAAATTACTGCGATAGTTCGTGGTGTTATTAGAAAATACTAAAAACTACATTTATTCTAATAAAATGCTATAGTGTACGAATGTCAAAAAATGATACTGTTATTCGATTTGAAAATGTATCTTTCAATCATAGCGATATAAAACCAATATTAGATGATGTAAGCTTCAATATAAGACGCGGGGCTAAAATCACACTTATGGGTCAAAATGGCGCTGGTAAAAGTACCTTATTTAAACTTATCACAAGAGAGTACGAAGTAGATGAAGGAAAGATAATTATCGGACAAAATACAAGTATTGCTACAGCTAAACAGGTAATACCTCGAGAACAAATGACTCAAAGTATTAGAGAGTTTTTTGAATCTTGTTTTACAAAAAAGATATATGATATTGACCCACGCATTACAGAGATACTTTCTGTTGTGGGACTTCCATATGATGAAGATATTTTTGATAAAAAAATCAATTCTTTTTCTGGTGGACAACAAGCGAGACTATTACTTGCATCAGCTTTAATACAAAATCCAGATATACTATTGCTTGATGAGCCTACAAACAATCTAGATCACGCAGGAATATCTCATCTGACAAAATTCTTAATAGATTATAAAAAGACTGTAATAGTGATTTCTCACGATGCAGATTTTTTGAATGCTTTTACTGAAGGAGTTCTTTATCTTGATGTGTACACCAGAAAAATAGAGCAGTATGTAGGAAACTATAACAATGTACTGAAAGATATTTCTGCTCGTATAGAAAAAGAAAATATGAAAAATGCACAACTTGCAAAAGAGATTCAAGCTAAGAAAGAAAAGGCGAATCAATTTGCTTATAAGGGCGGACAAATGAGACTTGTAGCTAAAAAGATGCGAGAAAAAGCTGAAGAGCTAGAAGAAGAAATAGTAGATGTAAGAAAAGAAGATCGCACTATTAGACCATTTAAAATACCCGCACAAACTGACACTATCGGAACAATTATGAAAATTGAATCTTTTACTATTTTAAAAAATGGGAAAAGGGTAGATAGAAAAGCAAATGTGAATTTACGTAAAAACCATCACCTAATCTTAAAAGGTCCAAATGGTATCGGTAAAAGTACCTTACTTGAATCTCTAGCACAGGGGACAGCAAGTGGAGCTAGTATTAGTCGTGGAGTGAGAGTCGGATACTATAGGCAAGACTTCTCAACTCTTGATTTCAATGACACTCCATACGAAGCACTTAAAAAATCTATGGAAATTTCAGGTGAAAGACCCAAAGAAGAAAAGATAAGAAGTGTAGCAGCAAGCATGCTTATCACTAGCGATATTATTAATACAAAAATAGGTGCACTTTCAGAAGGACAAAAAGGACTTGTGGCTTTTGCTACACTTGTACTACTTGAACCAGGGTTATTAATCTTAGATGAACCCACCAACCATATAAACTTCAGACACCTTCCTGTGATAGCTAAGGCTTTGAGTGAATACACAGGAGCCATGATACTAGTATCTCATGTGCCAGAATTTGTAAAACAAATACGCATTGATGAAGTTTTAGATTTAGAAAAATAAAAAAACCTACATATTTTTAATAAATAATGTAGGTTTTAAAAAATTCTTTACCAATAACCAATAAAAAGAAATCTTTTGTTATTTAGATTATTTTTTATTAATAATATCATCGCGCAACGAAAGAACTGACCCAGAAATCGACCCGACAAAAAATCCCAAAATAAATCCATAAAAATTAACAGAGATAATTGCCCAAGCAAGTGCAAAAAAAAGTGAAAGTATTAAACTGCCAATGATATCTTTAATCACCTCATCATCTTTATTTAAATTTAATTTATAAAATATATTTAGCAAAAGATAAAAATTTATATAAATTAAAATATTAGATATGACAGGAGTCCACACCAGATCGATATCATATATAGTTGCTGTTTCTGACTTAAGTAACCATATCTCCTTAAATGATGGAAGAATATATCCAATCATTTGGATATATGTAAAAATTCCAAAGCAAATTAGTCCCAGTACATACAGTAATGACCGCACGGGTATTGAAAATTTAAGATTCTTTTCCATATTTTTATTTTTTTGTGAAAGATTTTATTTTTTTATCCTATTTGATTGAATATTAGCATATTTATTAAAAAAGTCAATAGTTTTAAATAATGATGATATATAACATATGTGTATAATATAGGAATGGAAAAGTATGATGTCATCGTAATAGGTGGGGGAGCAAGCGGAATGATGGCGGCAGGTCATGCATCTAGAAATGGTAAAAAAGTACTTTTGGTTGAGAAAAATAAAAGTCTTGGTGAAAAATTAAAAATCACTGGCGGTGGTAGATGTAATATCACAAATGCTGAAGAAAATATCCGTGTATTTATGAAAAACTATGGCAAAGCCGAGCAATTTTTATATTCACCATTTTCAATATTTGGGGTACCTGAAACTATATCTTTTTTTGAATCTATCGGTATTCCAATAGTAGTTCAAGCTAGAAATAGAGCTTTCCCAAAGACAGAA
This sequence comes from uncultured Candidatus Saccharibacteria bacterium, assembly GCA_964402895.1. Classification (GTDB taxonomy): domain Bacteria; phylum Patescibacteriota; class Minisyncoccia; order Phycocordibacterales; family UBA9973; genus UBA4124. The sequence continues at coordinate 132,196 of CAYODR010000001.1, forward strand.
AAAGCATTAGATGTATATAAAGCATTAGAAAGATTTATAACTACAGATAATATCAAAATATTAAAAAATACTTCTGTAAAATCAATTGAAAAAGAAGGGGAACTAATAAAGCAGATAAATACTAATAATGGTACATATAAAGCTGATCAATACATACTAGCAACAGGTGGAATGTCGCATCCAGAAACAGGCTCTACTGGAGATGGTTTTAAATGGCTTAAAGAGCTTGGTCATGATGTAGTTGAGCCCACACCAACAATTGTACCGTTAGCTGTAAAAGAATCTTGGGTACATGAACTTGCTGGGGTTTCTCTTTCTTTTATGAAAATAACTTTTTTTGTAGATAATAAAAAATCTTTTTCCAAAACCGGAAAAATACTTTTTACACATTTTGGACTTTCTGGTCCATTGATACTAAATAGTGTCTCTAGTGTTAAGGACTTATTGCATACTGGATTTGTGACCGCACATATTGATACTTATCCTGATACTGATCATAAAACATTGGAGCAAAAAATAATATCAATTTTTGATAATAATAAAAACAAAGATATTAAAAATATTTTAGATGAAATAGTCCCACACGGAATGCAAAATATTTTTTTCAAAATCATGCCAACAGTTGATCCAAATACAAAAGTCCATAGTATAAGTAAAGAACAAAGAAAAGAATTGGTATCTCTACTTAAGGCGCTACCAATAACTATTACTGGGCTTATGGGTTATGATAGAGCTGTTGTCGCAGACGGTGGAGTACCACTTACAGAAATAAATATGAAAACATTCAAATCTAAAATTGTAAAAAATTTATCTATAACAGGGGACTTGCTTCATATAAATAGACCATCCGGGGGGTTCTCGCTTCAATTATGCTGGACTAGTGGCTACATAGCCGGGACAAATACATAAATAAAAATATCCGCTATAAACGGATATTTTTATTTTATTCTTCACTAGAGAATGTTTTGTCAATCGTCTTTTTAACTTTTTTAACAAATATAGTTCCAACTATGAGCAAAATAATTGCAAGGAATAAAAATACATAGAATAGTATTTTTGCAATTCCTAGAGCGATTCCTGAAATAGCACCAAATCCTAAAAGTCCTGATACGAGTGCAATTACAAGAAAAATTAAACTCCACTTCAGCATATTTAATATAAGATTATATTTATTTGATAAGGGCCATAAGGCTTACTTATATTATAGTCCCAAACTCTTTTTAAAGACTCATTGACTAATAAATCTATAAATGTTTAAATTATCTCGGAATACTACAAACTAAATCGTGGAACTTTATAAAAAAACAAATTATGAAAAGAGCAATTTATAATAAAGGTTTTTTGAGAATTCAGAATCTCAACCTTCCAAAGCTTAAAATGCAATTACTGGCTTTTCAACAAAACAACGAGATCCCCGGTATCTTTGTTGAAATGTTGGATGAATTTTATCCCAAAAAAATTTTAATGGCCGTTGTGGAAATTAAAGAATTTGGGTATGAGGATTTAATGAGATTGGCATCAAGTAACGATGAGTCTCTAAAACTAGCTATTAAAACTCTTCATGAATTAGAAGCAGAAAAACTTTTGCTTCATTCAAGAATTTTTTTAATAAAGGGAGTTCTGATAAGAACAGATGGGGAAGTCTTTTTAGAGGGGCTTTCAAATGTTCCCATAAGCGTTTTATACTCAAACCTACACGATCAATCTGTCTATGTGGTACACAAACCGTATACCATGGATATGATTATTCAAGAAATGCTTGAAGCAGATCTCTGGGGTTCAATTAAAGAAATTTGTAACCAAGAAGATCTAAAAATGTTTTATGAGGAAAAAAGATTTCTCATGAACTAGGGATTACATTTGAATAAAAATGAAAAATGCTTGGTAGGGTTAAGCCCGCCAAGCTTTTTGTTTTTAATTTAAAAGCTTTATTTTATTATTTAATGTCGTAAAAGACATATTGTACGACATTGATACAATTAAAAGAACAAGCCCCCTATCCATAAATAAGGGGCTTTCTTTGTGAATTTTATTTTTAATTTTTCTGATACTTTAATAGACAATTATTAAAATTATTTACCTGTGTATTATAGATAGCGATAAATTCTTTAGAGTGAGCGAGCTCAGCATTGTATTCACGCACAATGTTATTAAAAATTTGAACATAGTCTACATATAGAGTATCTCTATCTAATTCCCCACTTTCAATTGTTTTTCGAAGATTGATAATTTGTATCTCTTTATTACGGAGAGATTTATTCATTGCATCAATAGAATTTTTAATCTCTGGATCAATTCTAGGACATGCATTTCTAGTAGTTCCAAAGTGCTGAACAGCAAACCAAACATTTCTTCCTTGGTATTTACCTCGAGCTATATAAATACCTATTTCTAGATAATTCTCATTTAAAATATTTTCTCTATGCCCGACACTATTCATCCAGGCGGTCACAATATCTGTTGCACTGTCAAAATTCCCGAGTGCAAGATTTTCTCCCATCGTAATATACTGATACCCAACCATCTCTCCTAAGTCAGAGACTGTAAGCCCCACAGGTGAAGTATGCTCAAAGTATTCTCTGGCTATCATATCTTCTACTTTATACTTTGCAGATGAACCTAAGAGAGCGTTTGTTGAAAAAGGCACAAGCCCTGCTTTAATTCTTTCTTTATTGGTCTCATTTACAATGGCTTCTGCTGTAATATTCCCCCTATCTGTATTAGACGAAAGAATATTAGTAAAAACCTTACTGACATTTTCTATAGGAGTTAATGGTTCTTTTTTCTCTATCTCTTTGATTACAGCAAGCTCACTATCTAGTGGAGTATTAAGTACAGAAAAAACTTTCGATAGCCTACTATCTTGAGTAAAAAAATTGATTACAACTTCCCTATCATTTTTAGGAATTAAAAGCATAAATATAAAAAATGCTCCTGCACCCATTATTGAAATTGATAAAATTGATTTTAGCATGATCCTTTTGTATATCCTTGTAGTTCAGCATCTTCAGAACTTTTAAACCAGATATAATTTTCGGGCTTAATTCTTTTTACAGTTGCACAATTTTCTCTATAATACTTTGTTCCATTTTTTGAACCTACATAAAGACCCTGAGAAAGTTTTTGCGTATTACTATTTATATCACCTTTAGCAATAGATGCAACAGGTATTTTAAGCTTATCAAGGACATCATCTGAGCATTGTAGTGCTACAGCTGGAGATGTGTCCTTTTGTCCATATAAATACCCTACATAAAATACGGCTCCCGACAGACAAAAAACGAGTAATATCAAGACTAAATAGTAATTTTTAAGTATAAAATCCTTCATTTATAAAGGTATTATACATTAAAAAATGAATATTGACATTTATACTAAGGTAGGATATCATGTATAAACTATGGCAAAGAAAAAGGCACAAGGTGCAGCAAAAAACCTAACAGATTCAAATCCACAGTACTTAGGTACTAAGCTTTATGACGGTCAAGAAGCAAAAGCAGGATCTGTAATCGTAAGACAAAGAGGAACTAAAATAATGGCTGGTCGTGATGTGGCTATCGGAAAAGATCATACACTTTACGCTCTAAAACCAGGATTTGTTAAATTCACAAACAAAAGAAAGCTAAATTTTGATGGTACAAAAACAGTTCGCAAAGTAGCAAACATAAACCCTGAAAGATAACATAAAATCCCCTACTACGGGGGATTTTATTTTTATATGATATAATTTAAACATGTCAGAAGAAAAAGAAAATAAAGAAATAATCTTTTCTAAAAAAACAGAAGAAAGTATTACTATTAAAAGTCCTAATAATGAATCATCTAAACAATTTGATGAAATTATCGAGACATTACACGTGTCTCTTCCTAAGGGAGATATGACACTTACAACTAAAATCATCGCATTTTTAACAGCAGCTGGTGGACTCAGTATCATTGCTGGTATACTTGCTGATGTTGTGCGTCCGGGTGGAATATCTTTAGGATTTTATCTTCTTAGAATAATAGTTGGTATCATTATGGTATTTGTAGGATACGGGATTATCAAAAGAAAAGACTGGGTAGTGTGGCTATATGGCGGAATTAGTTTAGTAAGTCTTTTTATAAATCCAGTTGTTGCTATCATTCCACTTATTATCACCTTCTATCTATATAGACAAAAGGTCTACTTCAATAAAAATGTACCTAGTGATTTTATAAATAAAATAAAAAGTTTTTGGAAAGAAGCTTAAAACAAAAAACCGCATAGGCGGTTTTTTGTTATTGCTGAGATGATAATAGCTGCATAAGTGGAGCAAGCTCTTCTCTGTATTTTGAGATTTCCGCTTTATACTTCCCCATTACTTGCACTGCAGCATATGATTCTGGCATACCTGACTTTTTCTTTTCTTCGATCTCTTTTTGAATATTTTCGAAAAGAGTCTTAAGCTCTTTATTACTCTCAAGAGCTTTCATAGCATTCATAAGCTCTGGATTATTGTTTAGAGTTTCTGCTATTTTTTCCGCTTGTTCTTTTGGAACACCCTTGAACTGCAAGGCTTTTTTAGTTAAAAATGATTTAATACCCATATTTAGATTATAACATATTTAGATTATTTTTAAAATATTTGTATTTTAAATCTAAGAAGCGCAACGAACATAATGATCAGCATCAACAACCCTACCTATATTACCACTACCAAAACTTTGACGATAATTACGAGAAGTTGATGTATAAGCTGGAGTAGATGACCAATAATAATTAACAGTAAAACCATACTGTGTGACATCACTACTGCTATAATCATAAATAGCTTTGAATACTTCAACTGGCGGAAGTCTTTTTCCTACATTAGCACAAATATTATTTGCATTGGCCCAATTAGCAGAACCACTATCTGCAGGGTCAAGTGTCATAACACTTTGGGTATCAACTGCATAATGAGTGTCATTGTAATATACTGCAACACCGAAATTTTTATCTTGTAATCCATCTGCTGCTGCAAAGTGTGAGGATCCAGCTGGAACATCACTCGTCCTCACCACACATCTAACCCTATCTGCTCCTGCGATACTAGTTAAAGCATCTATCATAGGCTGTATTGAAGAATGTGCTGTGACTCCTGTTGTATTGTATGTACATAAACCTACAAAAGTACCGTTATCATTGTGATACATGATAGCTTGAGTTTGTAAGTTCTTTAGATTTGATTTAATCGCCGCTACTCTGCCTTTGGTCCTGACGCTGTTTAGACTTGCAATTACCACCGTTGCTAAGATACCTATAATAGCTATCACTACTAATAGTTCTATGAGAGTGAAGGCTTTTCTATAAGTGGTATACCCCCCTATTAGACTTTTTGAAAGGTTGGTTAATTTTTTCATAAATATATTATATCATATACAACACTTCAAACAACATAGCTTTTTGCCGTCGGTGTATTTCTCCGGCTTTTGAATCACCTGACTCTCGGACGAGTCGTCCTGCGAGACACGGCAAAAAGCTATGTTGTTTTCGTTTTTGTGTTTGATATATTTAAAAATGAAAAAACAAATATGTCTTTCTGGTGGGACTTAGCTACGGCTGACTGAGCCGAGCGTAGCAATTTCTCTGCTGAGAAATATGCGTGCCCCCAGAAAGATATATTTGTTTTGGAATGGAGACTTATCCATGTCTAAAAATAATAATAGGATTTTAGAGGTTTTTAGTTTTAAAATATTATTGCAAATTCACTTTTTCAGGAGCTATGGGTTTTTGTTTCCAGAATTTTGATTTTAGAGTTTTGATAAATTGATCTATATCTTCATTTTCAAGCAGTATCAGTACCATAGCATAAACTAAGATACCAAAAATACCCGCCACAAAACCTTGTAAGAATATCCCCCAGAAAGTACTTTGGACCACATATTTGCCCATTATCACAAGCATTACATAAGTAGCAGCTCCAGAGATAATACCAGAACCAAAAGTATGAAATGCTGCCCTAATAAAGTTTTTATTTTCAATTTTAATTCCAGTAGAACGATGGAAAGATATCCATAAGAATATCGCATTAAATACCTGACCAATCGAAAATGCCAGTGGCAACATCAGTACACTTGTACCACTTACACCCTCTACACGCAAAAGTGATTCAATAAAAGATCTAAAAACTTGATAATTTTCAAATAAGTAAAGAAGTAATACTAAAGATACTGCTGTAAAAGCTACAGATAGTAGATTTATAAACAAAGGTTTTTTAGTGTTGTTCATAGCATAAAAACCACGAACAAATATAAGTACTAAACATTGAGCTACAATAGACAAGCAAAAAAGTGCTACAGATGCTGCTACAAGCCTAGTATCATTCCAAGAAAAATTCCCCGCTCCAAGTAGCACTCTAACTATTTGAGCACGCAAAACTATAAGTAAAATAGAGGCTGGAATTGCTAAGAAAAGAATATTTCGAATTGCGCGGTGGACAACTTCTAAAAACTCTTCCTTTTTTCCGTCCATAAATAATTTTGTGATAGTCGGAAAAGCTGATACTGCATAAGAAACTCCGATAATCAAAAGTGGAGTATTTTCAATATTATAAGAAAGTTGAAATACAGAAATAGATCCAGCTACTAAAAGAGATGCTACTGCTCCCAATATAATCATTGTAATATTTGTCAGAGATAATGTAAGTGTCCTTGGTAATGAAATCTTAATAACATCCCATATCATTTTATAATCAACTTTATAAACGAATTTTGGCAATGTGCTTACATTTAAAAGTGAAGGTATTTGTACCAATAAATGCATAAGTGCACCTATTACAACTCCTATCACAACGCCTAGTATTCCGATATATGGTAGTAAAAATAATATACCAAAAAGTATTCCTAAGTTATAAAATACCGGAGCAATAGCAAAAGATAAAAACTTTTTTTGAACTTGGGCAAAAGCGCCTAATAAGCTAGATAATCCCATCAAAAATGGTGAGAGTAACATTATTCTAGAAAATAAAACTAAATCTTTTATTTGTTCATAAGAAAATCCCGGAGCAATCATTTTAGCCAAATAAGGCATCAGTATAAATACAATAGCAGATATCAAAACCATCCCCACAGAATAAACAGTAAAGACACTATTAGAAAAGTTTTTCAAATCATTTTTTGAATCTATGTATTTTGTAATAAAAGGTATTACTACTGTCACTGCAAAAAGTGAGGCTATAGATACATAAATAAAATCAGGAATTCTAAAAGCTGCATAATACACATCCAGACTAGCAGATGGTCCTATAGTAGAAGCTAAAAGTCTATCACGAATAAGACCAAAGATTTGTGATAAAAAAGAAAATATAGCTAAAACAAGCGCAGCTTGATTGATAGTGCTAATGTCTTTATTTAAAAGTTTTAATAACTTAGATACCATATCTATATAACGACTATATTTACTATTCTACCCTGAACAACTATTATTTTCTTTATTTGCCTTCCTTTGGTGTGCTCAATGACTTTATCCAGCATCAACGCTTTTTCTTCATATTCCTTTTGGGTAGCATCTTTAGCTATTTGAAGTTCTGCGCGAGTTTTCCCATTTATTTGTACGCCAATAGTCACAGTGTCATCTACTGTGTATTTAGCATTGAACTTTGGCCAAATAGATAAATGTATACTCCCCTTTTGTTTAAAGTTTTCCCAAATTTCTTCTGTGATAAATGGTGCAAAAGGAGAAAGTATTTGTACAAACTTTAAGAATTCATCTTTTGGTATAAATTGATTTTTCTCTAAAGTATTTAGACAGATCATCATTGAAGATATTGCTGTGTTGAAAGAAAAGGTCTGTACATCATTAGATACTTTTTTAATTGCCTTATGAATAGCTTTTAATCCATCTTTATATTCATCAGTTTTTAAATATTCTTTTGGTATTTCATCTTGATTTTGAATCTTGATAGCAAGTCTCCAAACTTTATCAATAAATCTTCTTGAACCCATGATACCATCTTCACTCCAAGGAGTATGAGAATCAAAAGGACCGATAAACATTTCAAATACACGAAACGCGTCTGCTCCATAATTCTTTACAACATCATCTGGATTAACTACATTCCCAAATCTCTTACTCATCTTTTGTCCATCAGCACCACCGATCATACCTTGATTTCTAAGTGCTTTAAACGGCTCTTTTGTCGGAGCAAGACCTATATCATAGAGAAACTTATGCCAAAAACGAGAATATAAAAGATGTCCTGTTGCATGCTCTGTACCACCTACATACATATCTACATCTCTCCAGTATTCTAGGTTTTTCTTTGAAACAAATCTAGAATTATTTTTTGGATCCATGTATCTTAAAAAATACCAAGAAGATCCTGCCCAACCCGGCATAGTATTGGTCTCATATCCCTCTTTAACCCAAGCTTTAATAGTAGAAAGTGGGCTTTCTCCTGTACCGGATGGTTCGTATGATTTAACTTTTGGTAAGATCAAAGGAAGTTCTTTTTCTTTAAGAGGTGTGATAATACCTTCTTTTGATTTAAGCGGAATAGGCTCACCCCAATATCTTTGTCGTGCAAATATAGCATCACGCATTTTATATTTAAGCACTAGTTTACCGCCAACTTTTTTAACAACATCTTTAATATCTAAAAGTTTTTTATCAACTATTGGTAATTTATATTTTTCTGCAAATTCTCTATCACGCTCATCGTGCTTTGGCACCGCCATAACAGCCCCTGTACCGTACCCAGCAAGTACATAGTCCGCTATCCAAACCGGAACTTCTTGATTGTTGTACGGATTGATAGCAAAAATACCGCGAAGTGGAACACCACTTTTTTCTTTATCCCCCATTCTATCAATTTCTGATTTTCTGAGAGTACCTTCTATATACGACTGCACTTCATTCCAATTTGTGATACTTGGTCTTAATTTTTCAAGCAAGTCATGCTCGGGTGCTAGGACAACATATGTAACACCATCAATAGTATCGGCTCTTGTAGTAAATACTTTTATAGTATGGTCAAAATTTTTTAATTTAAAATCTATTTCTGCACCCAAACTTTTACCAATCCAATTCCTTTGTATATCTTTAATGCTTTGTGAAAAGTCTACTAAATCTAAATCATCAGCAAGTCTTGATCCATAAGCTGTGATGCGCATAAACCATTGACGCATTTTCTTTTTAACTACGGGATACTCACCTCTTTCTGAAACTAAACCATTTGGAGTATCAAGTACTTCATCATTTGCAAGTACTGTACCAAGCTCTGCACACCAATTCACCTCAGCAAAACCCTCATATGCAAGTCTATAATTCATCAAAAAATCTTGCTTTTCTTTTTTAGAATACGCCTTCCACTCTTTTGCAGAAATAATAGGAGTGTCGGTATTACAAGCAGCTAAAATATTTTTGTTGCCAGACTTCTCAAGAATCATAACGAGATCTTTTATCTCTCTTGCCTTATTCTTTTTATTGTCATACCAAGAATCATAAATCTTTAAAAAGATCCATTGTGTCCATTTATAAAATTCTGGTCTATGTGTAGATACTTCCCTATCCCAATCAAAAGAAAAGCCAATAACATCTAGTTGCTCTTTGTATCTCTTTATCAAAGAATCTGTAAATGGTCCTGGGTGTTTTCCAGTCTTGATAGCGTATTGCTCAGCGGGTAGCCCAAAAGAGTCAAAACCCATTGGATGCAGAACATTAAAACCGTGCATTCTTTTAGTACGAGCAAATACATCACTAGCTACATAGCCCCTAGGATGCCCCACATGAAGACCTGCGCCTGATGGATAAGGGAACATGTCCAAAACATAATATTTCTTCTTTTTTAGGTCTTCTTTGACTTTATAAGTCTGATTCTTTTCCCAATTCTTTTGCCATTTTTTATCTATCTTTAAATGGTCATAAATATTTACTTTTTGGACTTTCATAACTGATATTTTCCCATAAAATAAGGGTTTTAGCAAATAACTATTTTAAAAACAAAACACCTCTTACAAGAGGTGTTTTGTTTATTTTATAAAGGCTTTACAAAATTAGTATTTATTTTTCTTTCAAAACACTGCCTACCCGCTTCATGTTCCCAATTCATATCACTGTTATTCATATAAACTGCTGTGTCTCTTTCCATAAGACCCATATATGGTGTTGAAGAACTTCCATTTACCCAACCCCTTGGCATAGGTTTTGAAAATTCGGCACAGAGTTCATATGTAAGATTTTCCTCTGAAAGAATATTGTACTCATATACTTTTCCAAGTCCGAATTCTGGGTCTTTAATATTTCTCATGCCACTATAAAGAACATTTAAATCAGAAAAATTATCTGGGAGTTTCTTAGTTTGTTGCCAATAAGAAACGATATCATAGTTTAAAGAATTCAAATCATCTCTTCTTTTTTGATCAAGTTTAAGAAGTCTTTGGTCTTTTGGTAAACCAATAACACTAAAACCAAAAAATACAATAGCTAAAAATAAAATAGCTGAAACAATAGCAAATATATTTTTACCATTTTTAGCATTATTTAACTCACGAATATAATAATATCCAGCAACACCAACAACCAATATAGAAGATAGTGTTTTTAAAATAAATCTAGTAGTAAGCTCTCCGCCTACAAAATACCTTACAAGCATTGAAAGATTTATGACCAGTGTAAGTGTTGCTAAAAATATAACTAAATACAAAGCCCATCTTCTAGTGATAGAATCCCAAATACTTTGCTCACCTTTTGAAATCTTTGACCATTTTCGCTCCAAAATAAGATATATCGGGAAAAAGATTATAAGCGTAGCAAGTGCCCCTCTGATACTAGAGTATTGATAATCATAGTATCCATACTGATAAGAATCAGATAATACATCAACAAATGTTTTATCAATCAGCCCACCAGACAAATTCATAAAAGATATCACTGAAGTGATAAGTGCTATAAGCGTCCCTAATGTTATAAAAAAGAACTTTGGTGTAATTTTAATTTTCTCCATATTTTTGATCATTATCTTCTAATATACTTTGTGTGAACTCTGAAAGCGATGCACCCACAGAATCAAGTCCTACAATAAATGGTGCATTTTTTGTAAGATATGGCTGTGTATCTGTCTCAATAAACCAGACCCTACCTCGCCTATCTACGATAAATTCACTTTGTGAATAATCTTTAGCTCCAAAAGCTTTGTGTAGCTTTCGCGCTAAATCTTCTAGTGCCTTTTTTTCTTCTGAGCTAAAAGTCCCTCCACATATAGCATACTCCTCATTTTCGTCTATTCTACAAACTCTTTCAAGCAAGCCCTTTGCCTTAGAGTGAATTTCTATTACAGGAAGTGCATAATTTTCTTCTTTTCTAAAATTATCTACCACGCCAACAGCAGCTTCTCTGCCCTGAATATATTGCTCTACTATAAAAGGTAAATTCATTGATACACTTTGATCTACATACTGAGAAAGTTCAAGTGGTGTAAAAGCAAAATATGAGTCCAGACTTCCACTGCCCAGTAGTGGTTTAATAACCCAAGGTGGTGCCATTTTATTATATATACGAGAAGTTAATTCTGATACACTGTGCCCCTCTTCTGGCATGATCAGCATATATTCTGGAGTATATAGACCATTTTTTTGAGCTATTTCTTTTGCCTTAGCTTTATTAAATATCTTAGCACTGACTTCAGAATTACTCCCTGTATAAGGAATATCATACCTATCTAGTACCCCCTGTATCTGACCGTCTTCTCCAAATTCTCCATGAAGCGCATTCCAAACAACATCAACTTCACCGCCGACATCATCAATGTCTGTTGGGATACCTCTTAAGTGTAGTATTCCATTTTTATCTAAAAGCATATCTATAGCTTCAATTCCGGCATCAAAAAGTGCACGCTGAACATTGGCGCCTGTCTTTATAGAAATATCATATTCTGGACTAATACCTCCACGAATAATTCCAACTCTTTTTTTCATGATTAAATTATATCATTAAAAAAACGAAGTTTAAAACTTCGTTTTTTTAATGGCTAGATTTTTTCTGCTTTATAATATTCTGGCGCATTTGCTAAATGCTTTTCCAATTCTTCTTGAGAAAGTAAACCTCTTTGAGCACCGATATCCTGTACTACTGACATAGAATTGATAGGTCCCCAAAGAAGTGCTTCATCTACTGACTTCCCGAGTAGTAATGCTGCTGTAAAAGTACTTGAAAAAGAATCCCCCGCTCCAGTACGATCTACTGGATCTTTTGGGTCTGGGTACATTGGACCATGCCACATATCTTGACCATCATATACATAAGCACCCTCTGGTCCGTCTGTAATAACGGTAATCTTTGGACCAAGTGCCGCAATACCTCTTAAAAGTTCTTTGATATCTTGCGAATTATTTTTTAAAATTCTTTGTGCTTCTTCTTTATTGCAGAAAAATAAATACGAATGTGTATAAACATCTTTTAGTGTGTCCTTTCCAAGTGACATTTGAAATGTCCCCGGCTGAAATACTAACTTCACTTCTGGATTTGATTTTACATATTCTACAATCTCTGCGTGATAGTCAATAGAGTTCTCAGCGAGTGAACTTAAATAAATTGCTTTTGGTGGAATTGCAAGCTTTGGTAGCTCATAAGGGAAAAGTGTGTGCTTAACTAATATAGTACGCTCTGCCCCTCTTCTAAGTACATAGTGATAATTAGACTTCATGCCTTCATGCGTTTTTATAAACTGTGTATCAATACCTTCATTTTGAAGAGTTTCAAGTTGTTCTTTTCCAAAGTCATCTCCACCTACATTTGTAATAAGTGCGGATTTAAGACCAAGTCTATGAGCCGCCACAGATGCATTGGCACTATTTCCAACAGCAGCTACAACATCTACATCTTCATAAGGGAGCTTGTCGCCAAAGCGCATACAAAGTTCGTTTGCTTTTTCTGGGTTATCATTTTCAACCCAAGAATGGTCATCTCTTAGCTTGATAAATGCATCTGTTACTGTGTCGCCGATAGCGAGAAAATCTATTTGTTCATTCATATACGAACCATTATAACATAGATATTATTTTTTCTTTTCCATTACGCGTAAACTAGCTGAAATAATAGCATCTACTCCCATTCCATAGTGCTCTATGAGCTCTTTTGGAGTACCTGATTGACCAAAATCATCATCCACACCGATAAACTCCATTGGTGTCGGTAAATTTTCTGAAAGGTACTCTGCAATAGCACCACCTAGCCCACCTTTTTTCTGATGTTCTTCTACACTAACTATTGCGCGAGTTTCAAGAGCTACTTTATGAAGAAGTTCAGTATCAAGTGGCTTAATAGTATGAATATTTACAACTATGACTTTTATTCCCTTCTTATCTAAATCTTTAGCCGCGCGAAGTGCATTGGCTACAAGTCCACCAGTTGCAACTATTGCAACATGCGCAATACCATCAGGACGATAAAAAACTTGTCCCTTCCCTAATTCAAAAGGAGTTTCTTCAGTAGTTATAACTGGAGTTTTTTCTCGAGCAAGTCTTAAGTATGCTATCTTTGGATCACGACCAAGGGCAATTGTTGCTTTCTTTGCTTGTATAGAATCACAAGGAGATATGACATGCATTCTAGGGACCACACGCATAAGAGCAATATCCTCAATCGCTTGATGTGTTCCTCCATCTGGTCCGACAGATACACCGGCATGGCTACCTACCACAACAGCAGGCACATCGTTATAAGCAATAGTTGTACGAATCTGTTCCCAATTCCTACCAGGAGAAAACATTGCATAAGAAGAGAAAAATGGATATTTGCCCATTGCCGCTAGACCACTTGCTACGGTTGCAAGATTTTGTTCTGCAACACCAATTTGTATAAAACGCTCAGGAAAAGCATCGCGAAAAAAATGCATCATAGTACTTTCTGTTAGGTCGGCTGAAAGTGCAACAATTTTTTTATTAGCCTCACCCGCTTCACGCAAACCCTCACCAAACCCTTTACGAATTGGAACTTGCTCTACATCGTCATTGAAGATTTTTGTATTTAGTTTTAATTCTGGATTAAGCATTATTTTTTAATTTTATTTTCTACTTTTAATACTCTAATTGATAATTTATCAAAATTAGATTTTGAAACTAATTTGTCTTGAAGATTTAAAATATCGGATTTTGTAGCACTAGTCTTTAGTTCCTTTTTGAATTCTAAAATATCAGATTTATTTGCTTTAGTTGCCAATTCATTTTGAAGTTTTAAAATGTCAGACTTATCAGCCTTATTTGCTAATTCCTCCCGAAGTTTAAGGATGTCAGATTTGTCGGCTTTATTTGCTAACTCATCTTGAAGTTTCAAGATGTCAGATTTTGTGGCTTTGGTTTTTAATTCTGCTTCAATTTTATCAAGTCTATTGCCATGATTTTCAGACTGAGTAGCAGTCATGCGAGCTAAATCTTCAAGATTAGAACTTAAACCTTCAATAGCATAGCCCAAATTCTCAATGGCATTAAGATAAATATCTTTATTTTTCGATTTTTTATTTATAGTATTTTTCATAAGCTTGTTATTTTTAACTTAAATATAAAATGCGCAACAATATATTTATTCTACCACGCAAAACATGATATATCCTATTGATATCTATTCTGCTTTAATTTTCCCACCTAATGTCCTAAGCTCAGAAAGGGCCATGTCTGCTTCTTCTTTATTTGGTGGTTTTCCGTGCCATTCAAATTTCCTTTCAAATTCTCTCACTCCTTTTCCTGGTATAGTACGAGCAATGATAACTGATGGTTTTTCAAATACAGCCTTAGACTCATTTACTGCATCAATAATCATTTCTATATTATGTCCATCAATCTCATGCACATCCCAGCCAAAAGATCTCCATTTATCTGCTAGATTCTCAAGTGGCATCACATCTTCTGTGTATCCATCTATCTGTATATTGTTTCTATCTACAATAGCAATCACATTACGAAGTTTTTCTTTTCCAGCAAGCATGACAGCTTCCCAATTATTTCCTTCATTTAATTCTCCATCACCGAGCAAGCAATAGAAAAATCTTTGCGATGATACCCCTCTATCCATTCTATCAGCTATAGCCATTCCAACTATTTGTGAAAGTCCGCTTCCAAGTGGACCGCTTGAATTCTCAAGTGCTGGTAAAAATTCCCTATGAGGATGACCCTGTAATCTAGAGCCGAATTTTCTTAAGGTTAAAAGCTCTTCCACAGGAAAATATCCAGCATGTGCCATAGCTGCATAAAGCACAGGACAAATATGCCCATTTGAAAGTATCAGCCTATCTCTATCTTCCCAATCAGTATTTTGTGGGTCATGCCTTAAAATATCAAAATAAAGTGCAGCAAAAATATCTGCCATACCAAGTGGTCCCGCAGTATGTCCACTACCCGCCTCAAGAAGCATTTCGATGATACTTTTTCGAATATCGTTTGCCTTGATTTGTATTTCTCTTTGTGTGTACGTTTGTTTATTCATGATCAATATTTTCTAATATTTCTATTATACCGTACATATCTACACTTCCAAATATAGCTGAACCAGCAACCAAAGTATCAGCTCCGGCTTGAACCATTAGTCTTGCTGTATCAATTTTTACACCACCATCAACACTTATATATTTATTGGGATATAATTCTCTAGTTTTTTTAATATTCTGAAGAACCCGCTCATCAAAGGGTTGCCCTTGAAGACCAATGTTTTCTATACCCATACATTGTATTGTGTCTATATAATCAATATATGGAGCAATATCTTTAGGGTCATCATTAAGCCCTAATGCAATACCAAAAGAAATAGTTTCTTTTATGATATAAGGAAGATTTTCAAAATATTTAAGCATTTCGTTTTTTTCAAACGAACCTAAATGAAAAATTATTTTAGATGGTCCCAGTGCAATGAATTCATCTATTTTTTTCAGTGGATCTTTAACCATTAAATCAAGTTCAAAATTCATATCTTCCCAATATGGTAGCCCTTCATCTTCTCTCAAGATAGCATCAAAAGCATCTCTGTCTTTTCCATTAAAAAGCCAAGTGCGAGTAGGAGCAAAAACACCGTCAACAAAATCTATTTGCACGGTATCTACAATAGAATGAATTTTGTTTAATCCATGAATTATTGCACCATATGATTGTGGAAGAATTGCGGGTATAACTTTTACCATAATTAAATTGAATCTATTTTATTATTGCGACGCACATGTCTTTCATCATTTGTAAAATCAGTCTGAAGCCACAACTTAACTGCTTCTATACATTCTTCAATGGATACAAAGCGTGCGCCAATAGAAAGAATATTAGAATTATTATGTTCTCTACCTAATGTAATAATATTACTTGGCCCGCCGTAGTACACAGTAGTACGAACACCTTTATGCCTGTTTGCAACAACTGCTTCACCTTGACCTGTCCCTCCAAAAATAATTCCAGCATTATTTATATCTGATTGTACAGCCTTAGCTACTGGAAATACAAAATCCGGGTAGTCATCTGATTCATCAAGCTCAAAAGCGCCGACATCAACAACCTCAATTCCTTCTGAGGTTAAAAATTCTTTAACAGCTTCCTTGTGCAAGAAACCAGCATGATCTGTACCCAAGATTATTGCCATACTATTCTACCCCTTCTTCTATACCGAGTTCTTCTGCCAATTCATTTAGTTTTGATTCTATTTCTTCTCTTTTTTGCAAATCTTCTTCTGAAATAAGCTGAACTTGTAAACGTTCATACTCCTCAAACATTTCTTCTCTGGGCGAAAGCTTGATATCTTCTCCTTCTATGTTGTTGTGATTTATAAATTTTTCCATATATTTATTATACCAAAAAAGCAAAAAGTACCCAACCAAAATAAAATGTCTACATAAAAAGAACTTTATATCAAAATAATAAAAATACTAAAACTTTTAAGGATTCTGATGACAACCTGCTGCTGTAGCGCTATATGACCCATCGTATACTGCGCCAGATGAACCTATACAAAACCAATCTCCAGATACTGAAGCAGCACTATCTTTTTGTTTAACATTAACAGAAAATCTATTTTTAACATCGCCACAACTCGTGCCACAACCTAAGTACATTTTATTTGCAGCATTATCATCATTCGCATTTGTTGGAAGTTTAGATGTAATACTATTACAGATTTCTATTGCCCTATCTCTGTTTAGTGCAGTTATGAGTATTCTACTAGAACAAGTATACGCTCCACTACCACTTTGAGAATCTCCCATAAACCATGAACGAGTAACAAAAGTACTAAAATCCCCCGTCTCCGCATAATGCTCCATTGCTAAATTAAAGAGTTGTCTAGCTTCAGACTTAATGGCTGCAGTTTTAGCTTTTTCTCTTGCTCCATTTAGACTAGCTATTACTACTGTTGCTAGTATTCCGATGATTGCGATGACGACTAGGAGTTCAATGAGAGTGAAGGCTCTACTTTTTAGTGTATACCCCCCCTTAAAATTCTTTAGTTGGTTTGATAGGTTTTTCATAATTATATTGTATCATATGAAATTTCTAAAAGAAATATATATGCAGCTTTGTATTTTATTATAAATTTTAATTATTTATTTCCTAATAATATAAAACAATACCTACATTCTTCTGGACCTTATAAGTGTTTCCATGACTCAATAATCCACGATATGAAGTCACTGTTTGGTGTTTTGGGTACCACTTCAATTTTTTATTAAATAGCGTTGCCTGTCTTGATGACATGATCAGCTAAGGTATAATATATCCCATTTCGTTACAACATCACCTCACTTACTTACCCCTACAAATAAAAACCAGATAATAAAAAGCTCTGTTGTAGCTTACCCGTGTTCTAATTTGACAAGACTGATTTTATTATAGTAAAAAAAATAAAAAAAAGCGTTGCGGTTTTATACACAACGCCTTACCATTTATCAGACAGTTTTGAGATAAAAGGAATTTGGTGTTAAAAGAAAACAACCTCTTGCAAACCACGCCCTGTTTGGGTCAGCTTCTCTTTCAGAAAAAATTTCAATATAGAAACCAGTATCATTACTTTCAAATTTTTCCCGGGTATTAAGAAAACCAGAACCATCTTCAACTCTTTCACCGCGGACAATAATAATATCTCCGTGCTCATTTTTTATCAATCCAACCATGTGAGGAGGCCATATTTCATCGTGTTTATATGGCGGCAAAGATTCCATGGATGAAAATATTTTTTCTTCATCTCCTATATTAAAGAAGAGAGACTCGTTTGAAAAAAATTCTTTAATTCTTGTGGACCCAGAAAAAAGTTTTTCCTCAATTGTAAAAACAAAGCAATCCTTTATTTCTTTTCTTGATTCTAAATTTATCATGATTATCTATTTTTGATTGGTTATCTCAAACACTAAAAAGGGTCTAAGATAACCAATCAAAATGTTTTGAAAGGGCTATTTATTGCTAATATAATAGCACATTTATATTATAAAGTCAATATGAAAAAGATCTCTAATTTAGAGATCTTTTTACTTATAGTTTTTTCTACTTAATTGTCTCCCCTGTCTTGATAACATGATCAACAAGTGTATATGTATACCCCATTTCATTATCGTACCATGCCATTACTTTTATCAAATTACCTCCAACAACCCTAGTAAGTGGCAAATCTGCAATTGATGCATGTGGGTCTGCTAAAATATCACTTGATACAATCGGTTCATTTGTGACTGTAAACAAATTTTTCCAACGAATATCTTTTGAAGCTTGAGTGAGTATTTCATTTACTTCTTCTACTGTAGTTTCCTTCTTTGAAATAAACGTCACATCTACAATAGAGCCCGCAGGAACTGGTACACGAATAGCAATACCATCAAAGAGTCCAGTAAGCTGTGGAAATGCTTTTGTCACCGCAATAGCCGCACCAGTAGAAGAAGGAATGATGTTTTCTGCTGCAGCTCTACCTTCTCTTAAATCTTTCCTACTAGGACCATCCACAAGTGCTTGTGATGCAGTATATCCATGTACAGTATTTAAAATAGCTTTTTCAATTCCTAGTGTCCCATGCAAAATAGCAATTAAAGGACTTGCGGCATTGGTAGTACAAGAAGCATTTGATGTAATATCACATGTACCGAATTTATTTTCATTTACACCAAGAAGTATTGTTTCTCCTTTAATCTCTTGAGTACCAATACCGTCACCATCTTTTGCTGGAGCTGATATCACAACTTTCTTTGCTCCATTTTCAATATGAAAATTCGCTTTATCGTATGAAGTGAAAAGTCCAGTAGATTCTACAACTACATCAATTTCTAAATCTTTCCAAGGAAGCTTTGCGGTATCTCTTTCAGAAATAAATCTAACTTTCTTTCCATCTACTAAAATATTTTCTTGATCATGAGAGACTTCCTTGTCCCACTTACGATAAACTGTATCGTACTGAAGTAGATAAGAAAGTGATTCAATAGAACCAAGATCATTTACTGCTACTATTTCTATTTCTGGACGATTCCATGCTACTTTTAAAAATGCTCTACCGATACGGCCGAAACCATTTATTGCTACTCTAATTTTTTTCATATAGAAGTATTATAACACTGTAGAGATAAAGTGTGAATTATGGATTTTGAGTACAACCTTGTCTAGAAAGATTATAAACTCCTTCACTAACAACACCTGAAGTTCCAACGCAAAACCAATTTCCTGAAGTTCCTTCACTATCTTTCAGCTTTATATTTATTCCAAACCTATTTACTTTATCTGTACAACCACCAGTACATCCTAAATTAAGTTTATTTCTTGCTGAATTGTCAGACCTATTAGTTGGTAATTTATTTACCATACTATTACATATCTCTATTGCTTTCTGTCTGTTGAAAGTATTTATGTTAAATGCAGATGAACAAGTACTTTCACTGGTAGAACTTGTTTGACCATCAGCTCTAACCCAACTATTAGGCATGTTAGATAAAAATGTAGTAAAATCCCCTGTCTCTGCATAATGTTCCATAGCAAGATTAAAGAGTTGTCTGGCTTCAGATTTTATAACTGCAGTTTTAGCTTTGTCTCTTGCGCTGTTTAGTGTTGCTATTACAACCGCAGCAAGAATTCCTATGATTGCGATAACAACAAGTAGTTCGATTAGAGTGAAGGCTTTTCTATAAGAGGTATACCCCCCCATTTGTGTTTTAGAGATTGCCTGCAAATCTTTCATGGTTTTATTTTAACATAAATCAAAATTTATGTTAAAAAATATCCATCTTTTTTAATAAATAAAAACTATTAGCATGTATACAATGACCTTTATAAGAAGTCAGTCTAGACAAATTTTTTACCTTTATCAAACCATCTCTTTTATCTATTATTTCATCATAAAAAACCTTTTTAAATCTCCGAACCACTTTTCTCCGAACTAAAGTATGTGTTGGCTTAATGAAATACCCTAGAAAATCAAGTCCATGTTCTACTTTATGAATAAATACCTTATCCATACAAAGCTTAAGCAAAAGTTCATTATTTAAAAATTCTTCTATCTCATTTATAGTAGAGACTAACCTATCCCTATCTTCATTAAGAATAACAAAGTCATCTACATATCTCACGTACCCTTTGAAACCCAATACCTTTTCTATAAAATAATCCATTTTGTGTAAATATACATTTGCAAAAAACTAACTAGTGATATTCCCAATGGGAAGTCCTCTGGTACTATCCCCCGACAACAAAGACTTCTGTATCGGGATTAATTTTTTAGTCCACTTTTTTCCTTTAAAAATAAAGTCTTGAGCTGGATCATGAAAAATTATTATTTTAGTTATCCATAAAACTTCTTTTTTCCATAACTCACTTTTATCTTGTAAAAATATTTCAGATTGCATTATTTTCCATAAAGTTTCTTTATGTATAGATCTAAAAAAACTTTTAATATCCATTTTTAAATAAAATAATTTTTGACGATTTAATCCACCACGAGTAATAAAAAATCGCGCCCTTTTAAAAGCGCGATGCGTACCCTTGCCGACCCTATTCGCAAAAGAACTATCTAAAAAATCTTTTTCAAAAATAGATTCTATTTCATTACATAACAAATGTTGCACTACTCTATCTCTAAAGTCGCTAGCAAAAACTTCTCTTGGTGATGGACTTTTGATTACAAAACATATATGCCTAGATATTTTATATTCTCCACTTTTTAAATCCTCTAAAAGGTTTAAAAGATTTTGTTCTCTATTCATTTCAAATCTCAAGGCATTAGTTGTATTCTTTTTATTTTTAATACACTGTTTATAAGCCCTATAAAGATTATCCATTGTAAATATAGTCATAATAAATATATTAGATCAAGCAAAAAGAATACTAGGCGGCACAACGAACGTGGGTATAATTACCAGTAGGGTTCCTAACCACATTACCAAGATTGAAAGCCTGTATATAAGCGATACTGGACTGGGTAGCAGAAGGGGTAGATGACCACCAACCGTTAGCAAAAAACCCATACTGAGTTACATCAGTACTACTATAGTCATATATGGCTTTAAAGACTTCGATTGGGGGAAGTCTCTTTCCTGCTGCAGCACATCTATTATTTGCTTCAGCCCAGTTTGTTTCTGCACCATTGTTTGCAGAATCAAGTGTCATTACGCTTTGAGCATCAACAGCGTAGTGGTTTCCTTTGAACCAGACTGCTACACCAAAATTTTTATCTTGAAGTCCATCTGCTGCAACAAAGTGTGTAGCTGAAGTACTAGGAACATTTGAAGTACGAACAACACAGCGTACATTCTCATCTCCTGCAATATTCTTAAGAGCATCTATCATTGGTTCAACTGATGAATGATAACCTGTTTGAATAGTAGATGGTGCTACCCATGTACAAAGTCCAGCAAAAGTCCCATTGTCTGCATGGTACATTATTGCCTGAGTCTGAAAATTCTTTAGATTGGATTTGATAGCTGCAATACGTCCTTTGTCTCTGGCTGAGTTTAGTGATGCGAGGACTACTCCAGCGAGTATACCTATGATTGCGATGACTACGAGAAGTTCGATTAGAGTAAAAGCTTTATTAAAAGAATTATTTCTAAACTTTTTTAACGAAAATAGGGTCTTTCTATGATTGCCCCCCCTATTTTCGCCTTTGGCAAAATGGTTAATTTTTATCATGACAATATTATAACATCTACAACTATAAGAACAAATATTTTTATTAGTACTATGTGGATAAAATATTAAAATAAAGTACGCTAACATAATACATTTTTAAAAAATTTACAAAATAAATTATAGAAATAAAAGTCTTGTTTTTCTATCTTCAATAAAGTATATTATAGCCAATGGCCCTATCGTCTAACGGTTAGGACATCGCCTTCTCAAGGCGGTAATCGGGGTTCGATTCCCCGTAGGGTCACACGAGCGAAAAGCACCACAACTGCTTGTGGTGCGGGCGAAGTGTGAAGCCGGAGATATGTTGAGCTTGCGAGACAATCGAGGCGGGGTCGAGAGTACTTAGTAGAATTTGAGTGAAGCGAAAAATTATACTTAGTAACTCGTGACACCATCAACAGCTAGCACGAAACATTGTTATTAGGACAATAAGAAAAAGCGCCCCTATTTTTATAATAGGAACGCTTTAGACTTTTTAGAGCGGATAGCACAAGGTTATCATGGCGACAGAATTTATTCGCCCCTCAATAACCGATATAGAGGTAGTGCAGATTAATTTTTTATCTTCATCATACACATTACCAGTACACATTGGATTTTCTTTTACTAAATATTCTTTTTTAGAAAAGAAATCAAATAGAACTTTCTGGATATCATACTCGCTAGTTTCTTTTAAAACCTCGAACTGTAAATTCTCAACCCTAAAGTTATTACTTAATCTCCCAGTTCTAAGACTCTGCAATTCGCGAGCAACATCGTCATGAAGTAGATATTCCTTGTACAATGTTTTCACTTCTAAATCGGATTGTATCAGAATGTAGTTGAATGGACTATCTGTTCGAACAAGAAGAGCGTCCCTGTTTTTTCTGAATGCATTATTGATATTGATAACATTTATATTTTCATCATCAGGATGCACTCCATACAACACATTTGCTATATCAACATAATTTTTAAATACCCAACCCGAATCCTCCTGGAGAGGTGTTACCTTATTCTTCTCTTCGAGGATTTTATGTATCCCAGCTGAGTAAATAAAAAGTATTTTCTGACACCAATCAAAATAATCATTTTTACCACGCATTGATGCGAGAATAAGGAGATTGTGGAGAAGGATCCAAGATTCGGGTTCCCAATTATTTTGATTATGATTAGAAAACCCCCCGAAAAAAGTTAGAATTTCATGAGAAGTAAGAGATGCACTGTGACGTATCTCCTCCTCAGTTTTTAATGCTACTGGTTTTACTTCCATTATTTTTGATTTTTAAGTTACAAAATTTATTTTTTGGCATTATATCATATATTTAGATTTTGTAAATTATTCCGTAGGTGCTCTAGAAGGGTCGAAATGATATACTAAAAACATTAGAAAAGTCTTATGGGACAAGGATCGAAAAATCTTTTTCAAAAATAAAAAAGACCTCATCGTATGTATAGCACATACGATGAGGTCTTACTTGGTATCTTACCAGGATATACGATTATTCCATTCAGATAATAATGTTGACACTTGTTTCATATTTCCCGATAAACCCCTTAAGGATTGTGATTGCGACCAAAAAAGAGTTGGTGTCTGATCATGATATTGTCCGTGATAATTCTCGGCAATAGGCTGGTTTATTTTTGAAATAGCAACCGGTTCGAAGCCGCTATATTTATCTGCTTTAACAACCAATTCTTCTCCTTCTGTAGTTAGAATATAAAAGGAGTTTGGTTCAAGAGTTGGCATAAACCTTCTAAACGTTGCAATCTTTTTTCCATCAGGACTAAGTGCCCATTTAAAATGGTGTAATTTTTCCTTGGTATTAGAGTATTCAAATACCCTATAGAGCTGATCAGAACATATCGCTAACCACCATCTCCCCTCTTTAAAAGGAAAAGGGCCTAATATTTCAACGATATAAAATCCATTTTCAGATTCAGGGGTATCATCGTAAGAAAAGAAAGGTGTTGGAAGTGGGTCTATGCCACGAACTTTCTCATCACGCAAACTATTACGGTCCGTATATTCACCTATTTTGTGTATATACATTTGTTTACGATTACTACTAAATCCAATACTATTACACGAAAAAACAAAATGTTTACTAAATGCCCCATCGCTAGTATGAAGTTCAGTGATCAAATCAAATCTCTCTTTTCCACCAGAAGAAAATAATACATATTTCCTATAGTCGTAATCTTCAGTCAAAACAACAAAATCATCACAAGTTGTTTTTAATATAATTACCTTTCCATGAAAAAAATGCTTATAACCTACAAACAATGTCTTCTTATTGCGCGGCATTAGTTCTTTATTATCCAAAAGAACCATAAATGGTTTTGGTAATGGAACAATAACTTTATTACAATTAAAACTAAAATTCTCAAACGCTAGTGTTTTTATAGCTGGGACAGGAATTTCTTCTGACATAACAGGCTGTATTCTGATGTTGAATTTTTCTTTCATATCAAATTTTTAAAGTTACAAAATATTTTTATCACTATATC
This sequence comes from uncultured Candidatus Saccharibacteria bacterium, assembly GCA_964402895.1. Lineage (GTDB taxonomy): Bacteria > Patescibacteriota > Minisyncoccia > Phycocordibacterales > UBA9973 > UBA4124. The sequence goes on from CAYODR010000001.1 coordinate 156,745, forward strand.
ACACATAAAAAATTTGTAAATACTAAATATTATTTGCTTTTCAATATGCTACAATACTTCTTAATGAAAATATATTTTGCTGGTTCAATAAGGGGCGGAAGAGATGATCAAGAGCTCTACTTCTCTATTATCAAAGAGCTAGAAAATTTTGGCACAGTTTTAACTGAACATATTGGAGATAAAGAATTAAGCGCCCGCGGAGAAAGCTCTCTAACAGACAAAGAAATATTTGAGCGAGATATGGCGTGGGTTAGAGAATCTAGTGTTATTGTAGCGGAAGTGACAACACCAAGCTTGGGGGTTGGATATGAATTAGGCCAATCTGAAGCAATGAATAAAAAAGTTATTTGTCTGTACAGAGAAAGTGTTGATAAAAGACTCTCAGCAATGATTTCTGGTAATGCGTATATGAAAGTATTTAAATACAAAACACTTGAAGATATAAAAAGTATTTTCTTAAATAATTTAAAAAAATAAAATAAACAACCGCGAATTCCCAAAGGAATTCGCGGTTTAAAGTTTGCCGGCAAACTTTATTTCAGGTTTACGGTCAAGACAGGAGCTTTAATCCTGCCTTGTGGATGATAATTCCGAAGCTCAAAGTCTTTCATGGTAAAACCATCGATGTCTTTGATTTCAGGATTAATCCAGAGTTGAGGCCTTTCAGCACTCGGTGATCTTTGAAGTTGTTCTTTAGCTTGCTCCACATGGGCATCATACACATGATAATCACCCAGTGTAATTATTAACTCATCAACTTCCATATCAGATGCTTGAGCAATGATATTTGTGAAAGCTCCATAACTTGCAATATTATAAGCAACACCGAGGAACATATCACATGATCTTTGATTCATATGTAGAGAAAGATGGAACTTTCCATTCTCATCTCTTCTGACAAAACATTGAAAATCTCTATGACATGCTGGTAAAGACATATCATGAAGCTCTGCTGGGTTCCAAGCAGTCACTATCATGTACCGACTTGTATAATCACCTTTGAGGGTTTTCAACAGATCAGCAAGTTGATCCAGAGAACTTACTTCCACAGAACAACCATCATCAGTGACACACTTCCACGATCTCCACTGGCTACCATAAATTTTACCCAAATCACCCTCAAACTGAGCTTTACCTCTTTTTTTGAAATTCTCAGCATCCCCAACCCACATTTGTGTAATTGGTTTACCATAAATTTCTTCTAATCGTTTAAGGGACATTCTTCCTCTGATCTCACCTCTGTCTTGATTGGGTTTTGAACCGCCCTCAATGAACCAAAGAAGTTCAGCAAGAACTAAATCAAAATTCACAGACTTAGTTGTAAGCAAAGGAAAACCTTCTTTGAAGATTAAATCTCATTTGATGGCCAAATTTTGCATAAGTAACACCATTACGAGTATTTCTTCTATCGCCAGACTCAAGGCAATCATTCATAGCCGAAAGATAAGGATACTTCCACCCCCACCTTTAAAGTAAAGAATTTTCTGTCATTTTTATATATTTCTTAAGTAAAAAACTAGTTATTTTGTTTTTAAACTAGAATTTTTATATTCAATAAGTAAACAGTATTATTTTATTGGCAAAACTTCAATATCAACAGAAAGTATCTTTGCTAGTCTATCTATTTGTTGAAATTTACAATACTTGATAGGTGTTCCATCTTTAGAATAAATACGAAAATAATAGGGATACTCTATTATATCCCCCTGAAAGTTTTGTGCTTTGGTCTTAGAATTTATTTTCTGAATATACCAACCCCTTGGCTCATTCTTCAATATTTCTCTTATTTTTGCATAGTGATTAAATGACATATAAATTAAATACTTTCACTTTTTATCATTTTATTTTTGCGTTCATTTCCCCATCTATATCCTCCTATTCCCCCGTCTGTTCTTAAAACCCTATGGCATGGTATCAGATATCCTATTGGGTTTTTACCAGTAGCTGAACCTACGGCACGAGACAAATTTTTATCACCTAAAGATATTGATACATCTTTGTATGTCAGACTCTTTCCTTTTGGTATTTTTAAAAGCTCACTCCAGACATTTAATTGAAAATCTGTACCATACAAATGAATTGGAATCTTTGTATCTGATATCTCCCTCTTTAAATATTTCTTAACTAAATTATGAATTTCTTTTTTCTTTGTTTTTAAATTAAAATTTTTCCACCTTTTTTCTAAATCTTTAAATACATCATTTTCATTATCTCCAAAAAGTACATTACAGATTCCAATCTCAGTTGAAGCAACTAAACAAAAACCAAAAGGACTTTTAAAGATTTCATAAAAAATATCAAAAGAATGCGCAGAATACTCTGCCTTACTAATTATTTTTATATCAAATTTTTTATTTTGTATTTTCAATCTTTTTAAAAATATTATGAACAAGTGAATCTAAATTAAACTCAGATTGCTCTTGCTTACACATGTTCTGCTCTTTATCATCATAGTTCATACATTGAACAAATCTAAAAGAAAAATTTAAAGCTACTGTTTGCCCGTCAATATCTTTTAAATATGAATATTGTGTATAAGTACTACCAGCTGCACCTTCGGAAACTTTTGTTAGACAATATTCATCATTATCAATTTTGATAATATCTGTCTTGCCTGCTCTTAGGTGTTCATCACCCGCTTCAGTACAAGAATATGCTTCAGGAATAATCCTAGCTATAGGTGGAAAATCTACTGGTGTGACAAAATCTCTATCAAAATTTTGATCTTGAACAAAATTCAAAATAATTTTATTTATTTCATCTTCTGAAAGATTCTTTGTTGAATTATAAAAAACTGGTGAAATCGGAATTATTTTAGAATTCTTAATAGATTCATCTTGTGTTTTATAAAGATAAAACACAATTAAACCTAAGGCCATTAAGAAAATAAGAGTAAATATAATACGATTTATTTTAGTCATAAAAACATTATAACCTTAAAATAAATATCCCAAAACTATCTATTATATTTTCTTGCCAATCTTAATTTTCCAAGCTCTCTTTCAAACATCGCTTCAAAGCGCGCAAAGTCAATATCTTCATTTTTAATAGCATTTTCTTTCAAAAGCCTAGCTCTTTCATAAGCTTCTTCTGCATATTTTGTATTTAGATTTTTCACATCTTCAAGTGCATCAATAAGAATTACTAAAATACCTTCTGACATTTTAGCAATTCCGGTATCCACAAAAAATGCTTCTACCTGACCTTTTTCATCGACAACACGAAGCTCACCATGAACAATTGCCGTAATAATATCTTGGTGATCTGGTAAAATAGTTATTTCTCCATTATGCGTAGGAAAGGTCGCACTCTTAATATGGCGTTCATACTCTACTTTCTCTGGAGTTATTATTTTAACCAAAAAACTTTTCATAATTATTTACTATTTACAACTTCATCAATACCGCCTTTCATATAGAAAGCTGTTTCTGATATATCATCATGCTTACCATCAAGGATTTCTTTAAATCCTCTGATTGTTTCTTTAAGTGGTACATAAGTACCTTTTGCACCAGTGAATTGTTCTGCTACATGGAAAGGTTGTGAAAGAAATCTTTGAATCTTTCTTGCGCGAGATACTGTAAGCTTATCTTCATCTGAAAGTTCATCCATACCTAAAATAGCAATTATATCTTGAAGGTCACGGTATTTTTGTAGAACAACCTGTACACCACGAGCTACATTATAGTGCTCTTCACCTACAACATTGGGATCAAGAATAGTGGATGTAGAATCAAGTGGATCTACTGCTGGGTAAATACCTATTTCAGTTAGAGCGCGGTTCAAAGATACAGTAGAGTCTAGGTGTGTAAATGTTGTTGCCGGTGCCGGATCTGTAAGGTCGTCTGCTGGCACATATACAGCTTGTACAGATGTGATAGAACCATTCTTAGTAGAAGTAATTCTTTCTTGTAGTCCTCCCATTTCTGTAGCGAGTGTCGGTTGATAACCCACAGCAGATGGAATACGTCCAAGTAGAGCAGAAACTTCAGCCCCCGCTTGAGTAAATCTAAATATGTTATCTACGAAAAGTAGCAGGTCTTTACCCTCTTTATCTCTAAAGTGTTCTGCCATTGTAAGTGCAGTAAGAGCAACTCTTGCACGCGCTCCTGGAGATTCATTCATCTGCCCAAAAACAAGTGAGGTCTTATCAAGAACACCTGAGTCTTTCATTTCTTCATATAAGTCATTACCTTCGCGAGTTCTCTCTCCTACTCCAGCGAAAATAGAATACCCACCATGATTTTGAGCAATATTATTGATAAGCTCTTGGATGATAACTGTCTTACCTACTCCAGCACCACCAAAAAGACCAACCTTCCCACCTTTCAAGAATGGACAAATAAGGTCAATAACCTTGATACCAGTTTCAAGTACTTCAGTCTCTGTTGATTGTTCACTAAAGCTTGGTGCTTCACGATGAATAGACATTCTTTCTTTTGTCTTTACTTCACCCTTTTCATCAATAGGATTACCTACCACATCAAACATTCTTCCCAAAACCTCATTTCCAACAGGAACAGAAATAGGTTTTCCAGTATCTTGTACTTCCATACCACGCACAAGCCCATCTGTTGAACCCATAGCAATAGTACGCACTTTGTTAAATCCAATGTGTTGTTCTACTTCAAGTACCAATTCTTGATCTTTATCAAGTTTAATAGTTAACGCTGATAATAGTTCTGGTAAATTTCCATTTTCAAAACTAACATCAACTACTGGTCCGATAATTTGTGTGATAATTCCTGTGTTCATAATAATCCTGTTATTTTTATGCATGAAGTGCACTTGCACCTGCGATAATCTCTGATAATTCTTGGGTAATCCCTGCTTGTCTTATTTGGTTAAATGAAAGTGTTAGGTTGCTTATTAATTCTCCTGCGCTATCTGTTGCATTTTTCATTGCAATCATTCTAGCACTATGCTCTGACGCTAATGCATCTAGTAGAAGTTGGTAGATAATTGCATTTATCAACTTTGGTACTATTTGCGTCAGGAGTAAATTTATATTTGGCTCTATTAAGTACTCTTTAATCTCAGGCACTTCTTCTATTTTATTATCTGCATATTCTCCAGATAAGTTCATAGATATTGGTAGTATTTGAGTTGTTTTAGTTTCGTATTGTGTAGAGCGAATGAAATCAGTTGAAATAATTTTTATGGATTTATATTTTTTGCTTTGAAATTCATTCATTAAGACTTTAGATAGTCCTAGTGCTTCATCTAGTGAGAGGTTTTCAGAAAATTTAGTAAAAGAAGCAACAATCGGAAAGTCATATCTTCCTGCTATTTTTTCTGCTTGCTTACCTACTGTAATCAATTCAATATTTTGAATATCTGAAATACTAGATACATATTTACGAAATTCTTTAGATACATTTGTATTATAACCACCACACATACCCTTGTTTGAAGCAATGATACATACTAAATCTTTTTCAGATTCTGGTGTATTAAATAAATGATGCCCCTGAACTTCATATCTTTTTGAAATAGCTGAAAGCATCTCATACACTTCTTGTGTAAAAGTTCTAGATTTTAATGTCTTCTCTACAGATTTTCGCATCTTAGCTACAGAAACCATTTCCATAGTTTTTGTAATTTTACGAATATTTTTTACTGAAGATATTTTATTTTTAATAATCTTTCCTTGAGATGCCATGTTATTTACTTAGATGAATTATAAGTACTTATCGCTTCTTTCAAAGCATCTTCTATTTCTTGATTCCAATCTTCTGATATTTTTTGAAGTAAATCTTTTTGGGTTTTCTTCATAAAGTCATGAAGCCCCACTTCCCAAACCTTTACATCTTTAACCTCAATAGAATCCAAGAATCCAGCATTTAGTGCATACAAGCTTGCTATTTGAAGTGGTGTTTGCACTGGAGAATATTGATTCTGTTTTAGAACTTCAACAGATCTTTTACCTCTCTCTAAACTACTCTTAGTTTCTGGGTCAAGATCAGAATCAAATTGTGAAAAACTCTCAAGCTCACGATATTGTGCAAGCGCAAGTTTCATTGGTCCTGCAACTTTTTTCATCGCTTTGATTTGTGCAGATCCACCCACACGAGATACAGATAGTCCCACATTTACAGCAGGTCTCACTCCTTTATGGAATAGATTTGTTTCTAAAAAGATTTGACCATCTGTAATTGAGATTACATTAGTTGGAATATATGCTGATACATCTCCACCTTGTGTTTCAATGATTGGTAGCGCTGTAATAGACCCTCCTCCATGCTCATCATTTCTGCGACAAGCTCTTTCAAGCAGTCTTGAGTGTAGATAAAAAATATCTCCCGGGTAGGCTTCTCTACCCGGTGGTCTGCGCAAAAGAAGCGATACTTCACGATAAGCCACAGCGTGCTTTGAAAGGTCATCATATACGATAAGCACATCTTTGCCTTTATCCATAAAGTACTCTGCAAGAGTTACTCCAGCATAAGGGGCGATATATGAAAGTGTTGCGCTATCTGAAGCACTAGACATCACTACTGTGGTATAAGCCATAGCACCAGATTTTTCAAGTTCTGATACTACTCTAGAAACTTTTGATTTCTTTTGACCGATAGCAACATAGATACATATTACATCTTGATCCTTTTGGTTGATGATAGTATCAATAGCAATAGCGGTTTTACCTGTTTGTCTATCACCAATGATCAGCTCTCTTTGTCCGCGACCAATAGGAATAAGGGCATCAATAGTTTTGATACCTGTTTGAAGTGGTTGATTTACTGATTTTCTAGACATCACCCCTGGAGCTACACGCTCAACAGGCATTCTTTCATTAGAATTTATCTTATTTCCACCATCGATAGGTTCAAGTAGTGGATTAAGTACACGACCCACCATTTCATCTGACACAGGTACGGAAAGAATTTGTTTTGTACGCTTTACAGTATCTCCTTCTTTTATCTCATCTGTACTACCAAGCAAAATAGCACCAACGAAGTCTTCTTCAAGGTTTAAAGCAATTCCAAAAACTCCATTTGAAAACTCAAGCATTTCTGATGACTGACAACCAGAAAGACCTGATACACGAGCAATACCATCAGCTACAGATATAACTGTACCGATTTCATTTTGCTCTATACTACCAGAAAAACTTTCAATATTCTTTTTTATTTGGTTTATAAATGTTTCTGTATTCATATGCTTTAGTTATTAATGATTGCTTGTTTTAGACGAGATAATTGTTTTTTGATACTTGCATCATATTCTTTACCAGAATAATAAGCGATAAATCCTCCAATGACATCTTTTTGAATTTTATTTTGGACTTTGGTTTCTTTTTCTACACCAATGTACTTTTTAATTTCATCTAATGTGTCATTACTTACATCATGTGCTGATATTATTTTGAGAGATGAATTGCTTTCTTTTTCTTTAGAAAAATATTCTAGATACCAAAGTATTTTTGGTACTACACCTTCAAAATGATTTACTTTTACAAACTTTGTAAAAGCTTGAAAAATCTGATCTTGAGGTACACCTTGCTCTAAAAGAATAAATAATGCTTTTGCTATGTCTTTAGACTTCATATTATTTATTAACTATATCTTTGATTAGATTGTCGCCTTTTCCACTGGCTATATATCCATCAAACATTTTTTCAAGACTTGATACGACAACCTCAGCAGACTTCGTTCTAAACTCTAATTCTGCCTGAGACTGGTTTTGATCAATTTTTTCTTGAGCGCTTTTAATAATAGAATCTTTTTCTTTTTGAGCATTAGAAAGTAAATCATTCTTTTCTTTCTCTGCAGTGTCGTGAGCATTAGAAAGGATTACTCCAGCTTCTTTTTTAGCGTCAGATAAAACATCTTGATAATGAACTTCTGCGTCTGTTTTTATTTGTTCTGAAAGTTCTGCATTTTTTATTCCATCTTCTATAGTTTTTGATCTCTTATCTAGCATTTTTGATAGAGGTTTTAAAGCAAAGAAATACAATGCCAAAAAAACCAAACCGAAGTTTACTACCTGTGCGATAAGTAATGGTAAATCAATATGAAATGTTGAGATTAGTTGATCCATAGAAAACTTTTAAATTAAAACTAAATTGAAAATGCGATAACTAGAGAATAAATAGCGATAGCTTCCGCAAAAGCAGCTGAAAGAAGCATAGGCACAAGAATTTTTCCTGCTGATTCTGGGTTTCTTCCAATAGCTTCCATTGCTTTTGCTCCGATTTTTCCAATAGCCAGTGCTGATGCTGCTCCACCGATTCCGATAGCGAGTGCTTTTGCAAGTGTTGATATATCCATAAAAATTAAATTAAATAAATTATTAATAAGTCCGCTTTAAACCATTAAAACGGATACCCCTGCAATCAATATTTATATCTATTCATTGTGAGGGTATCAGTTTTAATTAAGCAATCTTGGGACTCTGCTTTTCTTCATTGGCATGCTCCTCATGTTCATGATCATCATGTGATGAGGCTGCGATTGTGAAGTAAACGATTGTTAAGATTGAGAAAATAAGTGCTTGAATAAATCCAACGAAAAATTCTAAGAATAAAAATGGGATTGGGACAAAATAAGCCACGAGTAAACTCATTGAGATAAGCAAGACTTCCCCTGCAAAAATATTCCCAAACAAACGAAATGACAAAGATGCAACTTTGGCAATTTCTCCAATGATTTCAAAAATGCCGACAAAGAATTGTATAGGGGCTAAGACTAAGATAGTTGGATCTTTTTTGATTTTCTTTGGAATAGATAAAAATATTTCTAAATTGATATATTTATTAAACATCTTCCAAGCACCGATAGAGATAGCCCCAAATATATTTGCCCCAATCACAGATATAAGTCCGAGTGCCAGAGTTGTATTGATATCAGCCGTACCTCCACGGAAAAGCGGGACAAGTACATCGTGTCCGCCATGCTCTTGTACAAAACCAATAGATCCAACTCCTGGGAAAAATCCTAAAAAGTTATTTACTAAAACAAAAATAAATACCGTTAAAGCTATAGGAAATATTTTATTTGATAATTTTCTATCATTAGTCACAAGGTCTGCCAGATTTAATCCTTGTTCAATAATAATTTCAAAAATACTTTGAAAATAACTTGGAATCATTTTTATTTTTCTACGCAAAAAGAAAACACCTAAAATAATCACAAGTACTGCAATCCATGCAGTCAAAAGAGAATTGGTAATACTAAAACCACCAACCGACAAAATCGGCTCAGCAAAAAGTGTTGTTTCGTGAGATATTCCTTTAGCCATGATTATAGTGTTTTTTTATAATTCTTTATTTCTCTTAAAATAATAAAAATAGAAAATGCAAAACCTAAGATAGTGAAAATTATAGTGATGAGTGGGAAGCTAGAAAAATTCTTATCTAATCTCATTCCTAAGAAAATACTCACTAAAGCTGAAAATGTAATTGCTCCAGATACTTTTGCCAAAAAAACTATTGCTGGCTTAAACCATGGATTATTTGATATTTTTTCTGGGCTTTGTTTTGTCATTTTATTTAAAGAAATACGCGCGTATTATAACCTAAAAGTGCCAAAAAACCAAACAAAAACCCCCTTTGAGGGGTTTTTGTTATTTGAGTAATTCTCTTTTTTTAAAATTAAATTCTTCTTCCGAAATTAATCCTTCTTTTTTCATCTCAGATAGTTTAAATAATTTATCTATATTACTATCTCTTGAACCCCCCGAAGATGTCTTAACCAATCCGACAATACTAAGAGGTATAGAATATAATAAAGCAAATATACCCCAACCAGCAGAAGCTTCTGCATCTTCAGATAAAAGAGCTACTATGATTATAAAACAAAATGAGAACCAAATAATACCTATAATAGATAGAATTCTTAAGCTTTTCATATTTAAAAATATATTATTAATAATTTATATAAATACTATATCATATATTTATATTTATTTCATATAGTTTACTATACAAACCTGTAAATAAAATTACTGATATTGGATATAAAAACAACACTACTATGCTATCCAAGATAGTGGTCAATCCACCCTCGATAACATTATTAAGAACAAAAATATTTAATAAAAATAGAATAAAAAATGTTATAATATATATAAAAAAAATAAAAAAATTATGACCAAAAATAATCCAAAAATTATTATTAGTAAATAACCAAGATTTTTTTATAGAATATATAATACTTTTTTTCTTTTCTAAATAAACAAGAGCCGAGAAACCTGTTTTGATATTTAAATATAAGAAAGATATAAAAAATACCAAAATACCCAAAATAAAAGATGAATAATATAAAAATATTGATGTACTTGAAATTAAGTTTATTATTATTCTAAAAAATAATAATACGAATATCCCAAGCGTAGAAGATATAACTAATGCCAATATTGACGGTATTATAGAAACTAATAAAAAATAAAAATAATCTTTAAATCTCGGTAGATGACTTATTATGCTAGAAAATTTAATTTTTTCTTTTTTTCTATGTAAAAAAATTGAGATAGAAAATGTAATATAAACAAATAAAAAAGTTAGAAGTAAAACTACTAAAAATAGAGCTATATCAAAAACTAGGTTTGAATTAGTAAAAAATAATTTAGTGCAATTAATGATAAAGATAAGTAATGTAAGAGCAAAAAATACCCAGAAATTACTTTTAAGTACGCTCCAAGAATCTTTTATATTTTGTTTTATAAGAAAATTAAATTTTGTCATTTTATCTATCTGGACTAATCGTATAATAACTACCCAAGAATTGTACCATATCAAAGAATGGGTCGCCAAGTGTTTGTGTAGCATACAAAGCTCCTTTTGGATAAATATTAAAAAGATATATAACAAATCTAGGATTACTCGCCGGAAAATAACCAATCAAAGAGTGCATATTTCTGTCGGTATAATATCCTTGCCCTCCACTTTTCGCCATTTGAGCAGTTCCCGTCTTGGCTGCTACAGTATAGTGCTCAAGCTTTCTGTTATAACTTTCCTCTACTGAATGAACCATCATCTTGTTAATGGCGGCAATTGATTCTGGTTTCAGTATTGGTTCAGTACTTTTTTCATATTTTAGTTTCTTTATAATTCCCGTTTCCTCACGAATTGTTTTGGCAATATGCGGAGTAACCAAATACCCACCATTAGCTAAGACTGAAAACCCTCGTACAATATTTATAGGTGTTGTTGCAATTCCTTGACCAAAAGCAGCATTGGCAAAGTTAACATCATTATTGCCACTAATACCTGACATTTGCCCATTGACTTCACCGGGCAAATCTATTCCCGTTCGCTCACCGAGCTTATATCTATCTACCATATATTCTCTAAAAGCATCTTTACCCATTTTCTGTCCGACAAAAACCATACCGGTATTTAAAGACTGACTGATAACCTCTTGCATACTGATTACCCCTCTACCCTTTTTATCAAAGTTATTGATTGTTCTATCTTGCACCACGACAGAGCCGGTATCGTTGTAAGTAGTCTCTGGCGTGACAGCTCCTACATCAATTGCGGCAGCCATTACAAGTGGTTTAATAATAGAGCCCATCTCATATCTTCCTTGAGATAAAATATTAGTATAAATACTTGGGTCTTTTTCCAATCTATAATTATTCAAATCAAAAGTCGGTGCACCCGCCATCGCGACAATTTCCCCTGTATATGGGTCCATCACAAGTCCGCCCACACTTTCACTATTCCAATCTTTTTGAATATTATTGATAATAACTTCAAGTTGAGACTGAACGGTTGGTTCAAGTGTTGTGATAATATCACCTGTAGCGGTAGTATTTTTAAATACAGATGATTGTACATTGGCAAAAATCTCAGCAAAAAAATTAATATATAAACTACTACCATTTCTGGTTAAAATATTATTATATTTTTCTTCAAGCCCGTATGTACCTGTAAGCAAATCACCTCCACGATAAGAGACGAAGCCCAAAGTATGTGCTGCCAAAGTATTTCCAGGATAAAATCTCCATTTTTGCCTTATCAAAAGAACTCCCTTTAATTTCATCTCAGAAATCTCATTTGCAATCTCGGTGTCTATCTTTTCCAAAATCTCTTCATAAGGATCATTTTTCTTTGTAGCTCTGCGTATAAAAATTTCTTCATCAATATCTATAACCTCACTTAGTCTTTGATAAATATATTCAGCATCTTCTATTTCATTTGGGTTTACCGCTAAAATAAAGCCGCTCTCAACAGTTGCGGCAGCAACAGTAGTACCATCTTTATCACTAAAATAAATAAGTCCACGATCAAAAGGCGCACCCGATGAAGATACATACTGTCTTTCAGCATCTTCTTTTGCACTATCTGAGTTTAAAATTTGTAATTGAAATAATCTTAAAACAACAAAAAAGCCCAGGAAAATAATAAGTCCTGTGAGAATATATATTCTTCTTTTTTGAATACTAGTATCCGACATTCCAAGCAAAAGCCTTCTTAGGAGCAGAGAATGTTATTTGTTTAGCTGATTTCAGACCTAAAGAGCTTGCGTATTCTTCTGTAAGTTTCTTTTGATTTTGTAAATAAACAAGTTCTTGTTTACCAATACTTGAAATCAAAAGTTTGATTTCATTTTGAATATCTTTTTGCTTAACTACTGAGAAAGTTATTGAGCCGATAAAATATAGATAACAAGCAAACAACATGCCTGTACCGAGCCACATGTAAGTCGTAATGCCCCTAACTATTTTATTCAAATTTGAAGTTGTTTCTGCAAAATTATTCATTTTATTGTTTTTCTATAATTCTTAGTTTTGCACTGCGTGCTCTAGGATTTTCTAATAATTCTATCTCGCTTGGAATGATTGGTTTTTTTGTGATAACGCGTTTATCTTCTGCTCCATCTTTACTCCATCTTTTCACTACTCTATCTTCAAGAGAATGAAAGGTAATGACAGCAATCCTTCCCCCGACATTTAGGTGTGTCCACCAATTGTCTAATGCTTCCCGAACTACCTGAAGCTCATCATTAACGGCAATTCTGAGAGCTTGAAAGGTTTTTGTGGCTGGATGTATCTTTTTCTTTTTAGTAAAAAAATTGTTTTGAGGAAAAATATTTTGAATAATATCAGCAAGTTCTTTGGAGGTATCAATAGATTTTGATTTTCTAGCTTCAACGATTGCCTTAGCTATTTTTCTAGATTTTGGCTCTTCACCATATGCATAGATAATATCGGCAATAGATTCTTCTGCCCATTCATTTACAATATCATGAGCATTAAATCCTGTATGACTTCCCTCTTTTGAAAAACTCATTTGAAGTGGTGTATCGCTGTTGAAAGAAAATCCTCTATCATCATCTAATAGCTGAAAGGTGCTTGTACCCAAATCAAGCAGTACCTTGTCTACCATCTTCTCTCCAGTTTGATTTAAGATATAATCCGCATCTTTGAAATTGGATTGAACAAAGTAAACATTTTTAGCTAAAGAAAACTTTTGATCAAATCTAAACTTTGCTTTCTCATCTAAATCAGTGCAGATAAGCTTGATATTGTCTCCATAAACTTCAACAATCTTTTGGCTGTGTCCTCCACCGCCAAATGTTCCATCAACAACAATATCACCATCCTGAATATTTAACCCTCTTATTGATTCATCTAAAAGAACAGAAATATGTATAACCTTGTCCATGACTATAAAATACCTACATTACTTAATCTCTCTGCAAGTGCATCAGCATCTTTTTCAATTCCTTTTTGAAATACATTCCAGGTATCTTCGTCCCAAATCTCAACCCTAGAATGAACGCCAATAATAGTAACCTTGCTTTTAAGACCAGCTTTTTCCTTTAAAAAGTCTGGGATTAAAATTCTGCCTTGTGCATCTACTGAAGCCTCTGTGGCACCACCCAAAAGGTACCGGTTGAGGTTCCTCGCATCTGCATGGAGCATTGATGAATTAGCGAGCTTTTCAGAAATTTTCTCCCATTCTTTTGTTGTGAAAACAAATAGACATTTATCAAGTCCTTTGGTGATTACAACACTTTTGCCCATAGACTTACGAAATTTGACTGGAAACGACAGCCTTTTTTTATCATCTATGTTGTGTGTGTATTCTCCGATTAACATATTTTTTACCACTTCTTCCCACTTGGTACCATTTTAACCCACAAGTACTTTACAATGCAAGTAAAAAGAATGTGGATAACCCAATATAAAAAACCCGAAGACCTATGGTCTTCGGGTTTTCAAATATTTTTATTCTACAGAGATAATTTCGTATTCAATAACACCCTTTGGGGCTTCTACTGATACGACATCACCTTTCTTTTTTTCAAATAAAGCACTTCCAAGCGGACTTTTATAAGATATCTTGCCTGCTAGCATGTCTGATTCTTCACTACCCACGATTGTATAGATACGATTATTTGTATCACCAATCTTTTTGATAGTGACAGAAGATCCTACACCAATAGCACCAGTAGCTGAGGGCTCAACCACAACAGCATTGTTTAGAATATGCTCAATTGTAGAAATTCTCTCTACGAGTCTTGCTTGAGCTTCTCTAGCGCTGTGGTACTCAGCATTTTCAGAGAGATCACCAAGAGATTTTGCATATTCAATAGCCGCGATTATCTCAGCGCGCTTTACTTGAGTGAGTTCTTGATACTCTTTCTCAAGTGCTTCTTTATTTTCTTTTGTTATATATTCTTTCTTCATATAATAAAATATGCTTCCCTATAATGATATCCCGTCCAAATAAATGGACGGGATATGTATTCACATTATACACCAACTTATAAAAAAAGTCTAATCAAATATTATTTACCACAGGCAAATAAAAGGGTATCCGTCTTCAAAAAATTAGATATTGCTCCATTATAACCTACATTTTCCATATGAATATAAAATCTCCTATCTAAATTTGAAAATAACTCTGTTGAAGTACCGTGCACTGCAGCTAAAAGTCCAAAAACAACATCTCCTTGATAACTCATGTGGAGAGCTTTTAATTGTTCCAAACTTGTCATCCTTGCACCTTCATTTAAGCAGGTATTCATTGAGTTTATATAATTTTGTGTACCCACACTATGAGTCCCTAATATCTCAACCACCCCCCTATTGTCCACTGAGAAATTCCTATCATTAAAATTCGCTGATACTCCAAAATTTAGATTTTTCTGCATAGTATAGCCATCGGGAATGATATAGCATCCCGACCTCACACCTCCAGAATTTAATGAGTTCATCATATCTAGTATTTTAGCATCCTCACAAAGCCCTCCATAAGTCTTATTTGTATCAAAATACAATTCAGCTTGAAGACCGATATTTTTTAAACTTGATTTAATAGCCGCTATTCTACCTTTAGTGCGAGCAGAATTAAGTGATGCAATGACTACTCCTGCAAGGATACCTATAATAGCTATCACTACTAATAGTTCTATGAGAGTGAAGGCTTTTCTATAAGTGGTATACCCCCCCTATTTGTCTTTTAGAGTCCGCCTTTAATTTTTTCATATAAATATTATAACATTTATATTTATACAAACAAATACTATACGCTTCAAAATACATTCCTATTTTTAGACACGGACAAACATTCACTCCAAAACAAATATGTCTTTCTGGGGGCACGCATAAAACTCTGCTGAGTTTTTGCTACGCTCGCACCAGTCGCGCTGCGCGAGTCCCACCAGAAAGACATATTTGTTTTTTCATTTTGTGTATTTTTAAATTTTAAGAACGAAAAACAAAGCCTTTTTGCCGTGTCTCGCAGGCTGACTGAGCCGAGAGTCAGGTGATTTCTTAGCAAAGAAATACACCGACGGCAAAAAGGCTTTGTTTGAAGTGATGGATATTAAATAAGCAATATGGTTTTGGGGGTTTTACGATTCAAGTAAAAATACTTATTTAGACTATGTAGTAATTCTGATATAATAAAAACATGGAAAATATTAATATAAATAGAGTAGAAAATAACTCAGAAAATACAAACGAACAAGCTATAAATATTTCAAAAAAGCTTTTAGAAATAAAAAATGATTTTATTTCTAAAATATCAAGTCTTATAGAAAATGATGAAAATCTTAAAAATGCTCTCAGAAAATATACAGGCTCAAGTAATGCTCAATATCTTCTTGATGGATTTGAATTATATTTTAGTGGAGGAACATTAAACTATACAGATTTAGATTTTGAAAAAAATATATTAGCTAATCCAGAAAAGACAGCTTCATTAGAAAATATAAACTCAGTTGAAAATGAATTAAATAATAGAATAGAATCTATTACAAATATGATTTCAGATTTTTCTGGAAATGAAGATGAAGCTTACGAATTAATAGAGCTTATACACAAAAGAGAGATTTTGCCTAAATTAAATACAGAAGAAACTCCTATATTAGTTTAATCTAAATAAACCGCTTAATTTTTAAGTGGTTTATTTATTATATTTTATTTCAATAAATCTAAATTCTCAGCATACCATTCTATCACTGGTCTCATTGCATAAGTTGCACCGCTTGAAGTTTTAGGACCATCTTCCATAAGTACAGTAAAGGCATACTTTGGATTCTCAGATGGGAAAAATCCTATAACCCATGAGTTTACTCTGGTATTAGATTTTATCTGTGCAGTACCAGTTTTGGCTGATACAGCCACAGCACTGTTTCTAAGTGGACCACCAGTACCCTCTGTCACCACCTGTCTCATACCTTCTTGAACAGCTTTATAATGATTTGGTGCAATATCCAAAATATCTTGCCTCACTCTATTATTGAAATTTTTATGAATAGTTGGATTGACCAATTTCCCATTAGAAGAAATCCCCGCAACCCCTCTTAATACTTGTATAGGCGTCACCTGCAGTCCATACTGACCAATAGATGTGTTATATGTATCTCCAACTCTCCAAGCATCACCATTAAATACGCGAGCTTTCCATTCAACACTTGGAATGACACCTTCAAGCTCCCCAGATATATCTATACCGGTCTTTTCTCCTAGGCCAAACATTCTAAAATATTTTTCAATGTTATTGATACCAATACCTCTTTGATCCCCAAAACCTCCACCTATTTGATAAAAATAAATGTTTGAAGAAACAGCAATAGCTTTGCGTAAATCCACATATCCATGAGAATCATTATCTTTAAAAATTGTAAACTCTTTTGGATTGTATGGATTTGGAATACGAAGCTCACCAGAACTAAATATATGCTTTCTCTCATCAATCACACCCTCATTTAAAGCTGCAATTCCTAAAAATGGCTTAACAATAGATCCGGGAGTATAAAGACCCTCTGTCATACGATTCAAAAATACCTTGCCTGCCCCCTGCATATAGCTATTAATTGTCTCAACATCTTTTCCTAAAGATATAATACTTGAGTTGTATTCTGGATAACTCGTAATAGCGATAAGCTCTCCTGTCTCAATATCCATCACTGCTCCTCCCCCACCAACATATCCAGACCGCTCTGCTAAGCTTTTGATTCCATTAAATAAAGTTTCTTGAACTCTAGCATCAATAGAAAGATAGACATTGTCGCCCGGTGTTGGATACTCAACCACACTTCCAGATAAAATGTTTCCACTGACACTTGTCTCAATCAATCTCTTACCATTTTTTCCAGCAAGTTCTAAATCAAAATCTTTTTCAATCCCATCTTTTCCGACAATTCGCTCTCGCCAAAAATTCCCGTTATTGTCTTTTGCAGGATATGATACATAGCCAAGTAAACTAGAGAATCCTTCTTTCTTAATATATTCACGAAATGTCGGGACATCTTCATTGCCTAAACTATTCCAAATAAGCTCTACTCCATTTCTATCATAAACAACACCTCTATCTGCAAATACAGGAATATGGTCTAAACTATTTTGTTCACTTCTTTTTGCATAAAATTCATGCTTAACTATTTGTATTTGACCAAGTCTACCTATAAAAAACAAAGAAATAAATATTACAAAAGCAAAAAGAATATTGAGCGATCTTTTAGAGATAGCGCGTTCAACACGACCCTCAAATTGCTGAGTATCGAAAGATGGAAGATTGTGTGAATCTATCAAAATCTCATCTGGATCTATTTTATAAACTTGATATTTCTTTTTTCCTCTCCACCAAATCATGAATTAAATTCTCAATCTATTTAAAATAAATCTGTATAAAAGTATAAGTAAAACTGCGAAAATAGTATACTTAAAACTACTTATACTATAAGACCCGACAGAATACAATGCGTCAGCAAATACGGCTGGAATTACTAAAAAAATATTTTTAGGAGCAAAAAACAATGAAATTATAAATATCGCTCCCTGCGCCCAAACAGGTAGCCATATTACAGAAAATAGTAAAATAACAACTAAGAGTAATGTCCTCAACATTTATTAACTATACCATTTAAAAGATATTTTTGATATAAATCTAGTAATTAACAGAAAAACTAATATTATAAAAGTATAAAATACTAATTTATCTGAGAAAAAAGTCGCTAGTGGTATATAGATTATATATAGTACATAATCCATTGGATTACCCATTTCTATCTTATCTTTAATTCTAGGATCATCTAAATCACCATATGATAGATTGGTCTCATTATTCATGAATTCACTATGACCATTTATCTTTAATACTTTTTTCATCATATCTCGCTCTTTGGAAAAATATTCTGCTTTTTGTAATCTATATTTTTCAACTGCGATAAACACTTCATTAAAAAGTTCTAATACTTGAGCTTTCGCATTTTGCCAGATGCTTTTATTGGGAGCATCTTGCGCTAGTGCATAATTTGAACCAAATAAAATAAAAGTTAAGAAAAAAGAAATGATGAGAATTTTCATGGTATTTTATTTGAGAGTAAACACTGCGCGTACTGTCACTGTGATTTGTTTTTCAAGTTGAGATGTATCATACATTCCATAATCAGAAATTTCAGTAGAATTTAGAGATTGAACTTGTACCACACCACTTGATGCACTTTTGATTGAACCTACCCTTTTGCCTGAGTTCTTGGCTATTTCACCAGCTCTCATTTTAGCATCAGCAATAGCATCTGATAAAAGACCTACTCTCACATCTGGAAGTTTTGAATAATAGTACTCAAGACTTCTAGCGGAAAAAATCACATTCTTATCAATGATCTGAGAAACATTTTCTGATGCTTTTTTGATCTTGCTGACATCATTAGATTGAACAACGATGTTTTGGGTTAAACTATAAAGTTTCTCTGCATTTTGATTTTGTTGATAAACTTCATACATAGAAATAGGACTTATCTCTAGCTCTTCCTCAGTAATACCCTGTCCTGCAAAAAAAGATTTTACTTGCACTAAATCTTCTGACATTTTCGTATAACCACCTTTCAAGGCACTTTCACGAACAGTGCGAGAAAATTCTGAATTCCATTTTACCAAATCAGAAACCACCTCAACCTTAGCTGAGCCTGTAACTGTCACAATGTCATTTTGGGCACGAATCTTAAATACAGTAAATGCGCCCATAAGCGTAGCGACTAAAAAACTTCCTCCTAAAATTATTCCTAACCAAACTATGGGGTGTGACTTTATATTATTCATATCTATATTATATATCTTTAATAATTGAATATCAAAGTATGTGGAAAAGAAAAAGTCGAGAGCATTGCTGCTCCCGACTGGTTGTTTCAACCTTTAAAAAATATTTTATCTTTTTTTGACAAAATACTTTCTTGTAAAATCAGAACCATTAAAAGGTTCTTCAAATACAATTAAAGTATCTCCGTCAAAAAACTTTTCCTCTTCACTATAGATAGCAAATTCACTTTCGTAAAATTGCTTCCCTACATCATTCTTGATTTGAACCCAATCCTTAGAATCAGGATCATTTTGGTCCGTTTGCTGTACGGCTTCATGTTTTACCATGATCCATACAGTGGACTCTGTTGAATCTTGAGTTTTGGCACCAGCCAAAAACAAGGTTATCGCTACCAAAACGGCAACGATGAAGAATAAGATATTTTTCATAACTTTTATTATATGTAAATGTTCTAGCCCCTACTCCTTCTTTAATCATATCATATATGATTGTAATTGTCAAACCTAATTTCATATAGTATATATTTTCTTGCAAACTTTCTAAAATAGAGTAAAATGTCTATGTTCTAGTTGGGCCCTTAGCTTAGTTGGTAGAGCGCTGCTTTTGCAAAGCAGAGGTCAGGAGTTCGAATCTCCTAGGGTCCACAGACAAATAGGCGTTAAGCCTATTTTTTATTGGAGCCTAAAGATAAAATAAACAAAAGGTCCTAAAGTGTTTTAATTTGATAAAAAACTTTAGGACCAATTTTAATAGGTTCGTAACGCGCTGACATTTTGAGATACTTTGTTTGCTCCATTTATAACGAAATCCATAATAAATGCCGAAGCGTAAAACATGAAAATCAATACGATTATTAAGATGCTTATTGCTCCTAATAATTCCCAAACAGAGGTCCTTGACTCCTGTTTTTCTAAAATCTCTTTTTCCATAAGTTCTATATTTGGTTTAATTTAAGTATAGCAATAAAAATACAAAAGGAAACCCCAGCACTTAAGGACAATATTATTGTTCTTAAGTGCTGGGGGATTTAAGTTTTTTAGAACCTGCCATAATATTTATTTCTTTTTCTTATTTTCTCTTTTAACTCCATGAAGAAGTGCAGAGATGCTATAAGAGATACAATGGCAGCCGTAAAAAACAGCGGTGTAGACAGAGGGAGGCTATAAAAATACAACCCAGACGATGTATGTCTGAAAATCCCTTCAAACTTAAAAATTTCAAAAGTTCCGAATAGTATCATTGCAGATACTATAAAAACAATCAGACTTGCTACAAGCCCTAAGAGTGTCTTTTTTATTTTAAGTCTTCTCATATGTAAGGTATTTATATATGAGATTAACAGAAAATCTTAAAAGGTCAATTTTATTTTTTGACTATTTCAAGTTCAAATTGACTGGAGAAATCTCCATCAGATACATCTACTTTATATATTCCTAGGCTTTTTATGGCACCACCTTGCACTTTTAAATACTTTGAATCCATCAAGATATCATATTCATCTTTGATAATCTTTGAAATATCTTTTTCATCAATTTTAGAAAATAGATTGCCCTTTTCATTTACCGGCACAGCTATCTGAACTTTTAAATTTTGAAGTTCAGCGATGGCCCTATCTAGCAAATTGTGCTGAATGTCTTTCTCAGCTACTTTTTGTTGTTGGCGCACCCTAAGAGCGTCAATCACTGCCGGTGTTGCTACAACAGCTAGCTTCTTGGGAAAAAGCGCATTGTTTGCATATCCCTGATTGACTTCAATAATATCATCTTTTTTACCAAGCTTAGGAATATTTTTCAATAAAATAACTTTCATACTATTCAAATAATTTTAGAGTTTCTGCTAATTGATTGTCTCCTTCTATTTCTGGATCGTTTTTAATAATAATTTTTGGAGTTAGACCATTATCCGAGATAGATATATCGTTTGGTGTATACCATTTTGCAATAGTTACTTTCATAGATGTATCTTTGGTAATAGACACGAGCTCTTGCACAGATCCTTTACCAAAAGTATTAGTTCCAACAAGCATTCCTATGCCGTGCTCACTCAATGCTCCAGCTAAAATCTCACCAGATGATGCTGTACCCTTGTCTACCAAGATGATAAGTCTATGTCCTTGTGGGAATATTGTACCGCCCCTACTTCTATGAATTACAGCTTTTTCTTTGTCTTTACCTATTTCTTTAAGTACCACTTTCCCTTCTGGTACAAACATACTAGCAATCTCCACAGCAGCATCTACATATCCACCTGGGTTACCTCTTAAGTCTAAAACCAATTTATTTTTACCTGAAATCAAATATTCATTTAAAGCTTCTTTGAACTGTTTACTTGATTGAGCTGAAAAATTATAAAGACTCAGTACAAAAACATCGCCCTTTATTTCTGTATTTACAATAGGAATATTTATTTTGCTACGAGTAATATTAAAAACTTTTGGTGTATTAAAACCCTCTCTTAAAATAGTTAGACTGACTTGTGTTCCCTCTTCCCCGCGAATCATTTTTGCAGATTCATCTACACTAATATTTGATGTGAGAGTGTCATTGATCTTCAAGATTTTGTCTCCAGAAAGAATACCTGCATGGTATGCTGGAGTATTTTTAAGTGGAGATACCACTGTGAGAGTATTGTCCTTTTCTGCTAGCTCAATACCGACGCCCACAAAGGTCCCGCTGATATCTTCTTTAAAAGATGAATTTTCTTTTGGATCTAAAAATGTAGTGTAAGGATCGCCAAAAGATGCAAGCATACCTTCAATCGCACCATAAACACGATCTTGATAAGAAACATTTTGTGAATCTGGGAATTTTTCTTGTGCCAATTGCCAAGCTTTCCAGAAGGGCTCAAAATCCACACCCTCAGAAGCCATGGTTTCTTTATTTACAAGACCAGTAATCTTTTTTACCTCTGGACCTTTTTCTGTACCTATATAGATACCACCCAAAAACAAAGCGACGCCTATCACAAGTGAGCCGATAATTCCTCCTTTATTTTTTAATTTGTTAGATTTTATTTCCATAAAAATATTATAACTTATCTATAGTATATTGGCGATACCACAATACAAAACTCTCCGCGAACCCTATCTTTATTATCATTAAAATACTCAAGCATTTCTTTAGATGTACCTCTGGGGTATTCTTCAAAAGCTTTAGTCATTTCTCTGCCAATCATGATGTGCCTATCTGGTATCACAGAAACCAAGGACTCCAGTGCCTTTATAACCCTATGAGGTGATTCATAAAAAACAACAGCATGCTCAGTATTTTTTATTTTTTCAAAGAAAGTAAGTCGCCCTTTCTTGTGTGGAACAAAGCCTAAAAATTCAAAATGATTTACCGGAAAACCCGAAACAGATATCCCCGTAACCAAAGCAGATACTCCGGGTATTGGATAAACATTTGCATCTTTATAAGTCTTTCTAAAAGTATCAACAAAAAGTGACCCCGGATCAGAAATAGCTGGAGTACCCGCATCTGTCATGAGCGATACATGTTCATGATTTACAGATTCAAGAATAGCTTTCTGCATTGCAAAATCAGAACTTTGTGCATGCATGGCCAAAAAGTTTTTTCCACTCAGTGAAATTTCTAAAAGATTAAAAAGCTTCTTTGCTACCCGTGTATCTTCAGCAAGTATTAAAGTAGACTTTTCAAGTATTTCTTTCGCGCGAATTGTAATGTCTTTAATATTTCCTATCGGAGTTGCAACTACATAAAGACTAGGCGAATTCATGTGCGTGTACTTGGAATCGGACCAAGGACCTCTGTCTTATCAGGACAGCGTTCTACCACTGAACTATACACGCAAGTGTTAAATAAAGCTGTATGTCTGGAATCGGGGCGTCTGTTTTTCAGGCAACGATTCTATTATGAACTATACACGCGTAAACTAAAGCTTAAAAAAGCTGAATCTCATTATAACAAAATATCAAACTTTTTCAAGTTTGATATTTTATATTAAAAATTACACCTAGGATTAGATACATACCAACCTAAATCTTCTGGATATACTCCTGTTTTACAATAACCACTATTTTCAAGATATACTCTTATAGCAAACTTGTCTTTATCTATAACACTTGAAATCATTTTATAAGCTTCATTGCCACTTATATATTTAGGATCTTTTGGAATTTCAGATATATAATTAGGAACGAGATCTGTTTCATAAAAACTCATATCATAATATAAATCACCAGAACCAGGGCTTTTTTGTGCTGGATATCTACCATGATCCATATAATACATATTCATAGCCATTTGTACTTGTTTGATATCTGAAATCCTCTTTGCATCTCTCGCCCTACTTCTCGCACTATTTAAATTTGCAATCACAACTGTAGCTAATATTCCGATAATTGCAATGACTACTAGGAGCTCAATGAGAGTGAAGGCTCTACTTTTTAGTGTATATCCCCCCCCTACACTTTTTGAAAGGTTGGTTAATTTTTTCATGGTTTTATTATAACATATAGCATTAGTCCCAAACAATACATCCTATGAAGAGACTTAGCTTCGGCTGACTGAGCCGAGCACAGGAAAAAATCAGCAGATTTTTATCCGTGTCTCTTCATAGGATGTATTGTTTGGGACTTTTATCTTTACTAACGGAAAATAAAGCTTTTTGTATTTATTAAATTAAAACCGAAGAAACTACATTGCTTATTTTTAGACTTGCGGAAAACGAGAAACCAAATATGTCCTTCTGGGGGACTTGCGCAGGCTGACTGAGCCGAGCATAGCGATTTTTCCTCAGAAAAATACGCGTGCCCCCAGAAGGACATATTTGGTTTTGGGTTTTTATTTATAAATAAGCAATATAGTTTTTTCGGTTTTTTCTAGATAATTAAAAAACCGCCGAAGCGGTTTTTTGTTTTAGTATTCAATTACTCCTCCTCTGCATCCCCAGTCTCGCCAGATTGAAGAGCTTCTATTATCTTTTCTATCTTACCAAGCATGATACCTTCAATATTTGACCAACTTTGTTTAATGCGATGATCTGTGACACGATCCTGGGGGAAATTATATGTACGAATTTTTTCACTTCTATCACCCGTCCCAATCTGACTCTTTCTCTCACCATCATATTTTTTAGCTTCTTCTTCCTCTTTCATTTGTTGAAGCTTAGCCTGAAGAATAGCTAAAGCTTTTTCACGGTTTGCTAACTGTGATCGTTCACTGGTAGAGCGGACATCTATACCAGTCGGCCTGTGAATAAGTCGAACTGCTGTTTCAACCTTGTTTACATTTTGACCACCCGCACCACCTGAACGAGAATACTCCATATCTAAATCTGTAGGATTAATCTCAAATTTTACTTTTTTACGAATAGGCAATACTGCAATAGAAGCAGTAGAAGTATGAATGCGGCCATTCTTCTCTGTTGCAGGTACTCTCTGTACACGATGTACTCCTGTCTCATACCGAAGTAATTTATAAACATCCTTTCCTCTGATTTCAATAGAAGCAGTTTTATATCCACCGATATCATTGATAGAAGCTTCAACAATCTTAGAAGACCAGCCGGTGTTCTCAGCATATCTTTGGTACATCTCTACTAGCTGATAAGCAAAAAGTGCTGCTTCATCTCCTCCAGCACCCGCACGAGCTTCAAGAATGATTTCATTTGGAAATTCTTCTTCCTCTTTTTCAGATTGCTCTATTGCTTTTATTTGATTTTCTAAACTTTTCTTTTGTTCTTCAAAAGATTTAAGCTCATCTTCTGCGAGCTCTCTCATAGATTCATCTGTTTCAGCTAAAAGCTTCACATCTTCTTCTTGTTTTAAGATGCGTTCATACTCTTCAGCAATATATTGAGTTTTAGGATTCTTTTTTAATTCTTCTAAATTCATAACTTTTTATATCTTAGCAAAAGTACAATAGAAAAAGCCACTTTGTGGCTTTTTCTGAGGGTGTTATTTTGCAGCTTGTGCAGCGCGACGCTTGAAACGATCAACACGACCAGCAGTGTCAATAACTTTCTCATTACCTGTATAGAATGGGTGTGAAGCACTTGAGATTTCTACACGATATAATGGGTATTCTTTACCATCAATAGTAGTTGTTTCTGTAGTCTTAACAGTAGAACTAACGATAAAATTAGTTTCTGAAGAGTTATCATGAAATACTACTTCTCTATAATTGTTTGGGTGGATGTCTTTTTTCATACGGGCTATTATAGCATAATCATTTTTCTTTTCAAGTTTTTGGTATCCAAAAATTATCTTCTAGAAACACCATAAGTATTTAGATAGTCAATATCTGCTTGCAGGGTTCTGGTAAGCGCGACAACGCTATTTCCATAAGAAGCAATCGCTGCGCTTGTTGCACATCCCCTACCTGAATAATATCTACAAGCTGCCTCTCTTTCGTTTGTGGCTGCGCCATTGTCTCTATGTAGCATACTTGATGCCATGATAGCATCTCGCGCAATCCATGGGTTTGCTGTTGATTTTCCAAGTGCTGCTGCTACTCTTGGAGCATAAGATATCCATGTAGATGGGATAAACTGTGCGGGCCCCATCGCTCCTCCCCAACCTCCTACACTTGCAATTCTACAAGATATAGGAGTTGTATTTGGATCCATACCTAATGCTGTTGTGATTTGAATAAATAGACTTTGATCATCTCTACCAGACCTTCCTGCAGCTTTATCTGCTGGTCCTGGCATCTGAACCTTGTAGCTCTTCTCTGGCGGGTCTCCCGCTCTATTACAAGTACCGACATTGGCACCCAGATTACTTTCTTGAGTAAGGGTTGCAAGTACAAAAGCAGCACTTACCCCCGTCACTTTTTGTGCTTCAAGCGCATATTCATAAGCCTCCTTAAATGGAATAGCCTTTGTTGCACCTCCAGCAAATGTAAAGAGTCTACTTTGGATTTCAGCAACTTTCTTTTGTTGCTCTGCCACAAGCGCAGCTTTCTTTTGCTCTTCTGTCTTACTTGTATCTAATAATTGTTGAGCTTGCCTTTGAGAATCTGAAAGTTTTCCTCTTTCACCTTCAAGCGCATTTTTAGCATCAAGTGCTTGAGATTGCTTGTCTCTAAGATTTTGTTTTTCTTTTTCTGTAAGATTTTTAATTTTCTTAACCTGTGTCAAAGAATCATAAAGAGAAGCCTTAATAGAAAGAAAGTCATCTAAATCTTGATAAAATTCACTAACAGAATCTGATGAAAAAAGTACATAAGCTGCCCCTTTTTGATCAAGTTCATTGGTACGCTTGATCAATTGCTCAAGAGAAGCTCTTTCGCGCATTAGCTCACTTTCAAGCGTAGATATAGCTTCTTCTTTTTTACCAATTTCTTGACTCAATCTGCTGATATTGTTGATCTGAGTAGTGATTTTGGCTTGAGTATTTTTAATCTGAGTCAAAAGAGTATTAACATCTTTTTGTAGAACTCCTGTTTTATTTTTCTGTTCATTAAGTTGAACTTGTAGTCTAGCTAGAGCCGCAGCTTCGGCTGCATACTCAGCACAAGCTTTTCTGACATCTTCTGAGGTTGGATTATTACAAACAGCTGGAGTTTGTGCATGTGTGTTATTTGTAAAAGAAACTCCAAACAAAAATAGTGCTATAAATGTTAAAAATATTTTCTTCGTCATACTAAATAAGACCTCCATTATACCAGAGATCTTACATAGATACCGTATTGACAGTCTAGACTATTCCTCGTCTTGTTCTTTTTTACCTTTCTTTTCTACTTCAACAGAACTTACATCAAGCACTAAATCTTCTTTTTCTTCAGCGAAAGGAGTTACAAGTGCTACTGCTTCATCAGCGTTAGTGATAAGAGATACACCAGAAGGAAGCTTAAGGTCACCTGCTTTGATTTGATCTTCAAGAGTATTGAGGACTGACACATCAACTTCAATTGATTGTGGAATGTTTGCTGGCAGAGATTTTACTAATACTTCATGTAAAACTTTCACCAATGTTCCAAGACCATTTTTTTCTGCTTCTGCAATTCCTATAAATTCAAGTGGAATTGTGATTTCAAGCTCTTGTTTCATATCAACCTTAAAGAAATCAACATGAATAGGATTACCATAAATCGCATCTCTTTGAATATCTTTAATAATTACCGGGATTTTTTCAGCACCAATCATAAGATCAAGAGTAGCAGTTTCTCCTGCTTCTTTATAAACCTTAGCAAATTCTTTTGCATCAATCACAACTGACACAGCGTCAGACCCTTGTCCGTAATATACAGCGGGGATTTTGTCAGCGGCACGAAGTGCGCTCAATGTTTCTTTTCTTTGTTCTGCAGATAATGTAATCATAGTGGCAATACTATACACAATAAAGACTTTTTTGTCTACTGTGTAAATTAGTTATTTTTAATAATGTATTTTTTGATATCTTCAACTGTTCCCCCTACCTTTTTATTAGGATTAAAGATATTTAATGGGTCAAAAATGTCTTTTATTTGAGAAAAAATCTTTATAATCTCAGGACTATATACATAATGAAGATAAGGAGTACGCACAATACCATCATTATGCTCGGCTGTAGTTGAGCCATTATAATCAGCAACTAATTTATAAACTTTATCAGATAATTCTAAAATAATATCTGATGAAAGTGGATTATTTAAGTCCATAAGCGGAATGATATGGAAATTACCATTACCAGCGTGCCCAGCTATTGTATATATCAAATTATACTCACTGAGAATTGATTGAAGTTTTGGAAAGAATTCTGGTAATACATGTGGATTAACTACGATATCGTCTATAAACGGTGCTGTCCTCTTTCCTTTAATATGATTACGCAGTAAATTAAAACTCTCTCTGCGAATCTTCCAATATTTTTCAGATTCTGCAGCACTTTTAGCGATATGTGTTTTATATTTAAATTTTCTTAAAGCATTTTTAATTACTTTCGCTCTGTGTAATACTACCGGTTCATTATCTCCCGTAACTTCTATCATGATAACCATCTTGGGTACGCCTCCGGTGAGTACTTTAACAATATCTGGGATAAATTGTATAGCAAGCTTAAGTGCTCCCACAATTCCCATTTGTTTAAAGAAACCGCCTGCAAATCTAATAGCCAATCTCATACTATAATCATCATAGCTTTCAAGACTTTCTGGCTCATATTTCATAATCTCATCAACAATGTCTCCGACCCTATTTATATCTGTAAGATACATCACCACCATACGAGAGTATTTTGGTATAGGGACAAGTCCAAGCTCTACCTCTGTAGTGATACCCAGTGTTCCTTGCGCTCCAACAAATAATTGGTTCAGGTCAAAAATACCAGTCTCTCTGTCCCAAACATTCCAAATACCATATCCTGCAGAATTTTTATTTACATCAGGCTTAGCGGATTTTATAAGATCATAATTTTTTTCTATGAGTTTATATACTTGTCTATATACAAGCGCTTCAAAATTACGCTTACGCATTTTCTTTTTTAAATCCTCAAGTGAAAGCGGTAGTACTTCGTATTCGTTTCCATCAGCAAAAACAACCTTTTGTCTTCTCACATATTTTTCAACCTTTCCATACTTAATACTTTTCTCACCACCAGCATTATTGGCTACCATTCCACCAAGCGCGCATAAATCTTTTGA
This sequence comes from uncultured Candidatus Saccharibacteria bacterium, assembly GCA_964402895.1. Lineage (GTDB taxonomy): Bacteria > Patescibacteriota > Minisyncoccia > Phycocordibacterales > UBA9973 > UBA4124. The sequence goes on from CAYODR010000001.1 coordinate 185,830, forward strand.
TCCTGTATAAGCCGGCATTACACGACGAAGTCTAAGAGTTTCTTTTTCAAAATCACGATAAAAAGTACCAGGTTCAGCAACTCCATACTCATAATTAACTTCATGGATTTTATTCATGTGTTTTGTAAAATCCAAAATGATAGAATCATTTATTGGACCTCCGCTCATATCAGTACCAGCACCTCTAGCCGTAATAGACAAAGATGGGTCTAAATCTTTATTTTCACTTACATACTTTACGATATTTTGTATATCTTCTGTATTTTTTGGAAAAATAACTGCTTCAGGTTTTATTTCAAAAAGACTAGCGTCACGAGAGTATTTTTGAAGAGTATTTTCATCAGCATAAATATCGCCATCAATCTTTTTTTGCAAATCTGAAACATTCAACATGTGATAATTGTATCACAAAAATTTTTTCTTTAAATTCTGTGGAATACTAGGCGGCACAGCGGACATATCGATTGGTGGGTGTCCCTATATTAATTACACCACTACCAAAGGTAAGATGATAAGCTTCAAAACCAGATGTACTACTAAGGGTAGCAGACCAATAAGTAGTAGTTGTTCCAATAGTAAATCCTAAATTACCGCCCTCAGCTCCATAATCATTGATAGCTTTAAGTATTTCAATTGAAACAAGTCTTTTGCCAACATTAGAACATCTTAAAATTGCGGTGGCATAATTAGTAATACCTCCGTTGTTTCCAGTATCAAGTGTCATTACCCCCTGAGCATCAACTGCGTAATGTCTTTCATTAAAATAAACTGCTACACCAAAGTTCTTGGTCTCAAGAGAGTCTGCTGCAAAAAAATTATCGATTAGTGGTACATCACTTGTCCTCACCACGCACCTGACCCTATCTGCTCCTGCAATACTTACGAGCGCATCTATCATAGGCTGTATTGAAGAATGTGCTGATACGCCTGTTTTATTGTATGTACAAAGTCCTGCAAAAGTACCATTGTCTGCGTGGTACATGATGGCTTGAGTTTGAAGATTCTTTAGATTGGACTTTATTGCTGCTACTCTGCCACTAGTGCGAGCTGAGTTTAAAGATGCGATGATGACTCCTGCGAGTATTCCGATGATTGCAATAACTACTAGGAGTTCAATCAGAGTGAAGGCGTAACTTTTAGTGGTATACCCCCCCATTTGCCTTTTAGAGTCCGCCTGCAATTTTTTCATGTTTTTATTATAACACTTAGAAAACTTTAAACAAATACTATACGCTCCAAAATACATTCCTATTTTAGACACGGATAAGAATCTACATTCCAAAACAAATATGTCTTTCTGGGGGCACGCATATTTCTCTGCTGAGAAATTGCTACGCTCGGCTCAGTCAGCCTGCGCGAGTCCCACCAGAAAGACATATTTGTTTTTTCATTTTATACTCATTAACTTAAAACCGAAGAAACTATATTGCTTATTTTTAGACTTTCGCAGCGCGACTGGCGCGAGAGTCAGGTGATTTCTTAGCAAAGAAATACACCGACGGCAAAAAGGATTTGTTTGGAGCGGTTATTATAAAAATCTATTTTCTCAAATGAAAGAATTTATATCTAAAATCTACAAATCTTCTAATCAAGCTAGGGATAAAACCTGATAGGACAAATCCTCTGTAAGAAATAATTGCCCAATTTTTACCAATAGGAATAATGAATCCTGGTTTTTTAGGCTTATAAGAATTTATCGGTTTCATTTTTAGAGAATTTGCAATTGAACTTCCTACATACTTTCCATCATAAATAGCAGTTTGAGCAAGCCCGCTATAATCAGTTTGTGCACCGTCTCCTAAAATAAAAATGTGATTATTATCCGGCATAGTCATATGCTGGGTCACCTCTACACGATTACGAATAATATTTACGCCCTGAAGACTTGCATAAAGACTATTGATTTTAGTTCCAGCTGCCCAAATCAAAGTATGGGTATTGATTTCCATAGTGCTAAAAATAGCCTCGTCGTCGTCTCCCTCTTTAAGGGTTCTATTGGTAAATATATTTACGCCAAGTGTGCGAAGTCTTTTTTCTGCTATACTAGAAACTTTTTCTCCCAGATTATTTAATATTCTTGGAGCACCATCAACCAAGTCTATGGTGATAAATGCCGGATCTATACTATGTGCGATTGCTCTCTTAATCAAATATGGTTTAAGTGTCCCCGCAAGCTCAACTCCTGATGGTCCCGCACCAACAATAACAATATGAAGTTTAGCTACAAGCTCATCTTTTTCTAAATTTTTTGCATTAGATAAAATACTTTCAAAATGAGCTTTCAATCTTAAGGATTCATCAACAGATTTAAAGCTAAAAGAATCTTTTTCAATCCCCGGAATATTAAAATAATGCGCCTCACTTCCTAATGCCAAAACTAAGTAATCATAAAAAATATTTGTATCTCCAGTCCTGTCAGTTATAAAAATCTCTTGAGCTGCGCGATTTAATCCGGTCATTTTAGCATGAACAATATTTATCTTACTTTGCGGCAAAATACCATCAAGACCGATAGATACATCTCCTTGCTTACCTTCTGTTACCAAACTATAAAGACTCGGATAATATGTAAAATCCCTACTATCTGAAATAAGCGTGATGTGAGCATCTACTTTAGATCTGAGCAACCTCTTGGCACAAGCAATACCGGCAAAGCCTCCTCCAACAATGACAATTTTGTTCTTTTTCATGTTTATAATTATAACCTAAAATTCCCATATCCACCAAAAAACCTTTGAAAATGGCAAATATGAAGGTATAATTGTAAGGTGTCCGAATATCAATCGTCACAACAGAAGACCGAAGAATTTTTTTTTGAAATGTTGAAAAGCTATGAGGATGCAATCTTTCGTTACTTGTATTTCAGAATACAAAACCGTGCTATAGCCGTAGATTTAACTCAAGATACTTTTACTAAAGTATGGCTATATCTTTCTCGCGGCAAAACGATTGAATATCCCGAAGCTTTTTTATATAGAAGCGCTAAAAATGCCCTTATAGACTTTTATAAGAAATCTAAATCATCGTCTCTTGATGATTTGCTTGATGCTGGATTTGAACCAGAAACCAATAAAACGGTAGATGAAATATTCAGAAATGATGACATCCAAACAGTTCAAAAGCTTGTTCAGGATTTAGATCAAGAAAGCCAAGACATTATCTTCCTTCGTTTTTCTGAAGAAAAACCAATAGAAGAAATTGCCCAAATATATGGCAAAAGCGCAAATGCAATGACGGTGAAAATTCATCGTATTGTTAAAAAACTTCGCAGTCAATACGACAATATTTAATTTTTAAAAAGACATGGAAGACAAACTTCAAAAACTAAATACTTTCAAAAAAGTAGAACTCTCAGAAAGTGAGAGAGGTCTTTTGAGAGCGCGTCTTACACAAATAACACAAGACAATATTTGTATTCCACAATCAGCTATTCCATCATTTTTTTACAGAGGAGTACAATACGGTCTTAAAATCTCTCTTTCCACATTATTGTTTGTAGTGTTTGTTGGTGGTAGTGTATCTGCGATTGCAGATAGCGCCCTTCCCGGTGACCCATTGTATACATTTAAAATAAATGTAAATGAAGAAGTAAAAGGTATCTTCCTAACAACACCGGAAGAAAAAGTAGCTTATCAAAAAAATAGAGTTGAAACTCGTGTAAAAGAAATCAAAACCCTTGCTGAATCCGAAACTCTAACAATGGCAAAACAGGCAAAAGCTAAAGAAGCACTAAGTTCACAAGTAGAAAAACTTTCAAAAGAGCTTACTGCATTAAGCGACGAAACCCCTACTGCTGCTCTGACAGTAACGGCATCTATTGAAGAATCTCTAAAAGAAACTCGTGCTAAGATCTCAGAAAGGACAAACACAGCAGAAATAAAATCAGACACTGCGCCTACAGCAAAACTAACTGCGGTAAGCTCTCCTATGAATGAAGTGCTAAAAACAGTTGATGAAGCATTAGAAAAAGTTTCTAAAGAAGAAGTCAAAATCTTAAGTAAAGAACTAAGTAGTATCGCCAAAGAGATAGAGCAAAAAAATAAAAAAGAAGATTCTCAAAAAGAAAACTCTAAAACTGAAAAAATAGAATCAGAACCTCAAAACAAACAAACAGAAATTACTCCTTCTGAGTCATAAAACGCTCAAGGAGTAAGAACAAGCCGATAACGACAAAAATAGTCATGCCGATAAATATTTTAGAGGTATGGCTTTTTTGTTTTATGGGTTCTGAATTTAAAACTATGGAATCTGAAAAAACTTCGGCCTTCTTATCTTCTGCTGAAAAGGTTTGATTATTTGATATGCTTTTAGTACTTAAGATACTAGGGGCATTTTGAGAGATGTTTTTTATTTCTATTGAATTTTCTACTCTAAAATTTTTAGTAAATAAAAGTGTACCATTATCACTGTATATATCCAGCTTATCGCCGATTTCATCTTTTAAGGTTAGGACAATTTCTGCTTTTGATGAGAGCTCTGTAAACCTTGGAATACTTAAATAAGTATTTTGATTTATAATTTTTACTTTTGATAGGTCAATTTTTGTATTTGTTTTGTTTTTTAATATTAAATTATAATTATCAATTTTTTCTATCTCCAAATCAAAAACTTTAATAGTTATAGAGATATCATCTCTTAAAATTAAAACATCCTTCTTATCAACTAAAGCTAAAGTGACATTGTAAGTACCGAGATTTTTATAAACATGTTGAATACTTTCAAGATTTTTCTTTTCAATATATGTGCCATCTCCCATATTCCAGATAAATTTACCTTTATGATTTTTAGGGACAATACCTTCTGCTGAAAATATAGTGGGAATATTTTGATAAATATCTTTTTCTGCTGATATTTCTAAAAATAATTCTTGAGATTTTACAGTGTTAGATTTTTGAGTACTGTCTTTTTTGTTATTTTGATCTTTTGGGCTTGTGTCTATGGTTGCGTTTTGAAAACCTAAAGTTTCTGGAGCTGTTAACCAAAGACCCCCGTTATATTGCATTGTATGTTTTGTAGTATTATCTCCCGCCTGCCATCCAGAAAGATTGTCTAACTCCCAGATTATATCCCCTGAAGAATTTTTTAAAATTAAATACTCTCCGGTATTTGCAAGTGCTCCGCCTTTAAATTTTGTTTTAATTTTTCCTAATGAGATTGAATCTTTTTCACTGCTCAGTATTCTCTCTACTACCAGATAATCTCCTCTGGATAAAACACCTTGTAAAGAAAAAATATCTTTATCTACAAAGGTATTTTTATCTTTTCTAAATAGAATCCAGCCGGACAAATCAATGTCTGAATTGCTTGTATTATAAAACTCTATACTTTCTTTATTTGCATCACTCAAAATACCCATCCAAGATATTTCACTTATGATTATTTCAGCCTGCACAACAGAAGGCAATAAGAATATACTTATTACTATTGCCCAAATTTTCATTTTATTATTCTAAAACTTTTTTTAGTGTATTTATATCTACCTCTTTAGGATTTCCACTTTGATAGAGATCTACAATATTTGATTGTGTGTTGTTCTCGGGTGTTTGAGATTTTGAAGTATTTTCTTTTGACTCCCCTAGCTCAGCTAATGCGGCTCTTAATAAATCTTTATTTTTTTCTGTTGGACCTCTTTCTTCTAATTTTAAAGGCTTGATTGTATCTTTTAATTTTTTTTCTCCTTCAAATACTTCGTTTTTAGAAACATTTACAAACTCTTCTGTTTTTGGGATAAAATTTATTCTTTCATTTTTAGGTTCAATATTTGAAAAATCAGGAATATCATTTGATGAAGATACTTTTTTTTCTAATATACGGATCATCGGTTTTCTTGGTGGAAGAGTCGGCCTAATACTTCTTGGAGCAAACTTGCCGAACCTTGATACTTTTGCCAAGTTTTTATTTTCTTCTGTTTTTTTCTCTACAACCGGTGTCTGGGGTGCTGAATTTTGAATAGGACTTTGCTCCAATATCTTTTCTACTTCAAGTTCTAGATTGCTTTTATTGATAGGCTCAAGTATTGGGGATTGTTTTACTTCAGTATTTTGAATGTCTTGTTTTGGTTTATTTTGGATATCAATATCTTTTTTCTCAAAAACTTCTGCCTCAAGAAAATCTCGAAGTGCATTACTTTCTTTTTTATTGTTTAAGTTTTGATTTGAATTTTTAAAATCATTTTTGGGAGAATTATTTTGTTTTTGAGGTTTATTGTTATTAAAGTTGGGTTTTTGTTCGGTATCTTGCTTGATAAAATCTGGCTTTTCAACAAAGGTTTGATTTTGTTTTTGCGGCCTTGCTACATCACCACCTTTAGGCTTAAAGTTTTGATAATCCTTTTTTTCAAATGACTTAGAATTGTTGTTGTTGAAATTATTATTTTTTGTCTGAGGCTTCTCTAAAGCCCCATCGTTATACCAATCCTGTATAGCCTTTTCTACTAAATCTTTTGGTGAAGCATAAGCTTGCCTTGCCCATTCAATCACATCATCTCTAAAAGAGATGGCAGGAGCTTGCATAGGCATTAGCGTACGAGCAGAAAATGGAGCAGAACCCATATCATTGATCATCAAAGATAAATATATCTGTGCCTTGCCTAAATTGATTAAATCATTGGCCTGAAACTGCGGAGCAAAAACTTTCTCTAGTAGTTCAGCATCGAGTGGTCCAACCCTAAAAGATATACTTGTCCCCACATTACCAAATACAGCATCTCGAACACTTTCTTCCATCTGAGCTACATATTGGTGAGCAATAACAAGTGCGAGCTTATATTTACGAGCTTCAGATAAAATATTGGCAAAAGATTCATTGGCGAAAGATTGAAATTCATCAACATAAAAATAAAAGTTTGGAAGATCACGAAGTCTATCAGGGGTCACATCTGCGCGCCCCATAGCGCCAAGATAAATCTTGGTAATAATCATACTTCCAAGCAAGCTAGTATTTTGCTCACCAATCCGCCCCTTTGAAAGGTTGATAATCAAAATCTTTTGATTATCCATAATCTCACGAATATCAAAGCTGGACTTTGGTTGTCCAATAATATTTCTAATCAAAGGGTTGGCAGTAAGTTGACCTATTTTATTTTGAATAGAAGCCCCGGCCTCTTGCATGTATCTTTCACCATACTTTGCGAATTCCTCTACCCAAAAAGCCTTTACACCTGGGTCTGTACAATTACTTACCACCTTTTCTCTAAAAGCTTTATCAGACAGCATTCTGTTTACACCTAAAAGAGTAGCGTTCGGATATTCAAGCAGAGCAAGTAGTATATTGTTTAGGATATACTCCATACGAGCACTCCAAGCATCTACCCATATCTTCTTAAAGGTACTCATCAAACCCGATGCTACGAAATGCCTTTTATCAGCACCGACATCCTCAAGCACATTAAAAGATATCGGATACTCTATATCAAAAGGCGCAAAATAAATTACATCTTTGATTCTCTCACTAGGAATATAATCCAGCATTTTTTCTGCAAAACTTCCGTGCGGATCAAGCACTGCAACACCGTCTCCATTTTGGATATCTTGAATAGCCATATTTTCAAGTAGTGTGGACTTACCTACACCACTTTTACCAATAACATACATATGTCGTGTACGATCACGACTTTTGATGCCGAATTTGGTCTTCTGATTACGATAGTCAGTTTCAGCAAAATATGTGATATGTTCTGGGTTATAGACATTTGCCATAGTATTTATTATAGCAAAATAAAAATGATATGTAATGTGAATTTGATTTTATCAAAAATTTAAAAACCTCTCATTACGAGAGGTTTTTAAATTATTTTCTAAAGATACGAAGAATGATCATAACGATAGCTACAACCAGTAAGATATGTATCCAATTTCCTACTGCGTATACTCCAATAAAACCCAATATCCAAAGTATCAATAATATAACTGCGATTGTTGAAAGCATAAAAATAAAAAAATAATTGGTAATAAATTAATTTTACATTTTATTTTTTTAAAATACTATTTAGTTATCCACAAATGACAAAACCCGCAGGGGCCTTGTCTTCCTACGGGTTCATGTCTATGAGTATATTATAACCTATGATTTCTTTGTTGTCGTCTTTTTAGCAGTGGATTTCTTTCTGTTGCAAGTGCGTTCAATTCCTTTCCATTGACTCTTTAGAGATTGTGCAAAAGCAATAATTTCTTTTTCTGAAATCTTACCAGCTTTAGCATATTTATTTGCTACAGTGTCAACGATTTTATTATAAACCTCTTCGCTGACTTCTTTTGCTGATTCCATCTTTTCTATGACTTCGCCTTTCATCTTAATCATCCAGCTTTTTAGGTTGTCTCTATTCTTTTTTCCTTCTGGTCCAAAGAAATAGTATGATGCTGCAGCTAATGCTGCTACACCTGCACCTAGTGCAGCTACCTTTCCGGCTGATATTCCACTATCTTTTTTAACACTCTTTTTTGTTGCCATATTTTTGAATTATTCTAATAATTACTTCTTATTATACTTCTTCTTTTTTCTAAAGAAAAGGGAGAAAAACGAATTGTCGTATAATTCTTCAACTAGCTCTTTAGCTGTATCTCCAATAGTCTCTATATCCCGACGAATTCTCTTTACTACCCTATGGATATTACTGATTATAGAAATCAAATAAATACCAATAATGGTTAAAATAATAAAAAGTAAAATAAAACCTATACTACTAATATAAAAGAAAATATTTGCATGCACTAATGTATCCATATAAATATTATACTTTAAATGATTTAGAAAAAGAAATTAAGATCCACACAAAACATTTCCATTACCGGTCTTTAGAGGGATTTGTGCACTTCCATTATTAAAGACATAAGCCTTTGTATTATCACTGGGATCTTCATTTATTGTCCAATAAGAATTGCTATCAAAACCAGGATTTCCACCATATAAAACCCAGAATGAAACAAAAGAACTAAGACCGGGCATTCTTTTTCCTTGAGAAATACAAGAACTCATAGCATCATTCCAAGACATCGTAGTGCTAGAAATATTATTTTTATCCAACTGCATGACTCCAAAGGGGTCTGCTACGATAAAATTATTTTCTTTGTAAATTACGACTATAGAAAAATCTACTCTATTTAAAGCTCCCAAAGTCGATCTACACATAACTAAAGCACCCATATCTCTTATAGAATCTATAGCAAGCTGTATTTCTGGAATAGGAGAATCACCAGTAGAATTATTACAAACCTGAGTACTTGTATTTATATAATAAGAACCATGATCCATAAAAAATCTTTGACCATGAGTCATTGCATTTTTCAAACTTATTTTAATACTTACTATGCGAGCCCTTTCTCTTGCGCTATTTAAGCTTGCAATCACAACTCCGGCAAGTATCCCTATGATTGCGATGACTACTAGTAGCTCAATGAGAGTGAAAGCTTTAGATTTTTTTAGAGCAAAGATGCTCTTTTTAGAATAGCACCCCCCCCTATAACCTTTTTAGAGTTCGTTGGTAAAATTTTCATGATTTTATTGTATCATTAAAAAAATAATAAAACTATGGATTATGATAACAACCAGGAAAAGTGTGATTAAGAGAAGTATATTCTTTAGCAACTCCAGATGTTCCTATGCAAAAATAATTACCAGTAATTGAATTATTGTCTTTAAGTTTGACTTGTATAGAAAAAGTGTCTTTAGGTACGCATGAATACCCGGAAGCAGTCCAACAACCTAATAAAAATTTATTAGCAGCACTACCATTTGGTAAGTTAGTGGGCAATTTTGAGGCAATACTATTACAGATTTCTATTGCCCTATCCCTGTTTAATGCATTCGCACGAATTATAGTTGAGCAATTCAGCACTGATGTTCCTAATTGATTATCTCCCTTGGTCCAAGCAGAACTAGAAAAAGTAGTGAAGTCCCCAGTCTCTGCATAATGCTCCATTGCTAAGTTAAAGAGTTGTCTAGCTTCTGCTTTAATAGCTGCACTTTTTGCTTCCTCTCTTGCTCCATTTAGACTTGCAATCACAACTGTTGCAAGAATTCCTATGATAGCTATCACTACTAATAATTCTATCAGAGTGAAGGCGTAACTTTTAGTGGTATACCCCCCCTTTTTAATATTCTTTAGTCGAGTTGATAAGATTTTCATGTTTTTATTATATCACAGCATTAGTCCCAAACAATATATCCTATGAAGAGACACGGATAAAAATCTGGCTGGTAGTTTCCTGTGCTCGGCTCAGTCAGCCGAAGCTAAGTCTCTTCATAGGATATATTGTTTGGGGCTTTTACATTTACTAAAAAAATACTTTTTTGTATTTATTAACTTAAAACCGAAGAAACTATATTGCTTATTTTTAGACTTGCTATAAATGGAAAAACAAATATGTCTTTCTGGTGGGACTCGCGCAGGCTGACTGAGCCGAGCGTAGCGATTTTTCAGCAGAAAAATACGCGTGCCCCCAGAAAGACATATTTGTTTTGGAATGAATATTTGTTTGTGTCTAAAAATAAGCAATATGGTTTTTTCGTTTTGTGTATTAAAAAAATATCTATGAACGAAAAACGAAGCCTTTTTGCTGTGTCTCGCAGGCTGACTGAGCCGAGAGTCAGGTGATTTTTCCCCAGAAAAATACACCGACGGCAAAAAGGCTTTGTTTAAAGTGATTTATATTTAAAAAAACAAAAACCGCCAAAGCGGTTTTTGTTTTAAAAATCAGAATGTTTATATTGATTTAATTTAGCTAAAAGAGCAAGAGTCTTCATTTCTTCTTCTGTATCACCTTGAGATTTTGCACGAGACATAGATAATGTGCACTCTTGAATCTTATTATCTATTTCTGTTTTAATAATATTTTTTGATAATTCAGAAACATAAAATTCTTTTTCTTGATCATCTAGAACCGAAGTTTCCTGTCCTACAATAGCCACCTCTCGTTCATATTCACCGAAAGTATCTTTCTCTAAGTTTATTTTAATACCCTCAAAGTCAAAAGTTTTTATTTTTTCAAAACTTGTCTTGGCAATTTCTGGATATAAATCACTAAATGCAAAAAGCTTTTTGATTAAAACATTTTCATTTTTAAACTCAAGATTTTTTTGTATATCCAATATTTCCGGTATTGCAACTGTCTGATTTTCTCTTTTATATTCTTCAAAATCTGAAATTACAGCATTTACTGAAAGTCCTAATTCTTGAGCAATATTTTGGATATAAGACTGAACTTCAATTTCAGACTTAATTCTTCTTAAAAAAGGAAAAATCCTTTCTTTGACCATGCTTTTGGCTATAAATGGTGAAGTAGATTCTGTAAGAACTTTTTCAAGTGCATGTGCTATATAGTGCTTACTTTTTTTAAGTAATTCTTTCCAAGCATCTGCTCCATTTTCTAAGATAAAATCCGCCGGATCAAGTCCTTCAGGAACATTTACAACCTTAGTATTCATACCTAAAGATAATGCTACAAGTACGGCCCTTGCCATAGCATTCTCCCCCGCTTTGTCGCCATCAAAAGCAATAAATAGATTGGGGGTGAGTTTAGAAATAATATTTAAGTGTGCGCGACTGTCATTTATGATTTGTTCAGATACTGCTGTACCGCTGGTAGCGATAGTATTTTTAAACCCCGCCTGATGAGACATTACTAAATCCATTTGCCCTTCTACAAGAATAGCAAAATTATTTTGGCGTATAGATTGTTTAGCTTTGTCAAAACCAAAAAGTATTCTAGATTTATCAAAAACCTCTGTCTCTGGACTATTTAAATATTTTGCCGCATCAGGTGAACTTCCGCCAAAGATTCTACCTGAAAACCCTACAACCCTAGAACTAGAATCCATTAAAGGAAACATTATCCTACTTCTAAATCTATCGTAATACCCTTTCTCTGTTTTTTTGATTAACCCTGCTCTGTCTAAGATTTTTGGACCGAAAGATGCTCCTAAAAGATCAAAAATATATTTCCATCCATCCGGTGCAAAACCAATACCAAAACTCTCAATAGTTTCTTTAGTCAGACCTCTATCTAAAAGATACTTTATAGCATCGGCATTTTTAAGAAGCTCATTTTTAAATTTATCTTTTGCCAACTCAAGAGCATTATATATTTTATCAGTATCATCTACTTTATATTCACTGCTCTTTTTGTATTCAGTAAGTACTACTCCTGCCCTATCTGCTAAAAGTTTAAGTGAACCTTTAAAATCTATACCTTCAAATTCTTGTACAAAATTAAAGATATCTCCACGAGCACCGCAACCAAAACAATAATACACACCCCTATCTGGTGAGACAGAAAAAGACGCTGTCTTTTCATTATGAAAAGGACATCGCGCCTTAAACTGTGTCCCCGAAGGAATCAGCTGTATATATGAGCCGATTACCTCTGAGATAGGCAACCGACTCTTGATTTGTTCGATTACCGGATTATTCATTATTCTTCGTCTTCAAGCTTAGCTTTGTTTACATCAAGCGCAGCACGACCCGCTCTAAATCCTGTACCGGCAGGAATAAGTCTTCCAACGGTAACATTTTCTTTAAGTCCACGAAGTGGATCTACTCCGCCTTTCACGGCATTAGCAATCAAAATACGATTTGTATTTTGGAAAGATGCGGCAGATATCCAACTCTTGGCCTTTAGAGATGTCTGAGTAATACCCATGATTACAAGATCACCCTTCGCTTCACGAAGACCTCTCTCACGCATTAGATTATTTTCTTCCATGATATCTGTCATTTCTACAACTTCTCCTAGTGAGAATGAAGAATCACCCGCCTCTTTTATCTTTCTTCTTGAGAACATTTGTCTCACGATAATTTCTAGATGCTTACGAGCAATTGAAGCACCTTGAAGTTCATACACTTTATTGATTTCTTTGATGATATAACTTTCTGCAATATCGCGACCACCGGCGTTATAAACATCTGCAATATTTGCAGAACCATCTGTTAAGAGTTCTCCTTTTGATACAGCTTGTCCAACTTTTACAATAGGAATTCTTCTAGCTGAAACCTCATACTCTACAGAATCTTTCTTTGCATCACTTCCTTTATCAGAAATAACTGTGATGAATTTATCTGTACCATCTTCTTTGATTTCTGCAACGATACCATCGTATTTATTTACAACTGCGGGGTTTTTGATTTGACGACATTCAAATACTTCTTCAACTCTTGGAAGACCTTGTGTAATGTCTACACTTGCCACACCACCGGCGTGGAAAGTACGAAGTGTAAGCTGAGTACCTGGTTCACCAATAGCTTGTGCTGCCACAATACCTACAGATTCACCAATGTTTATCATAGTATTTCTACCCAAATCTAATCCGTAACACTTTTGACAAATACCGTATACTGTTTTACATACACTTGGAGTAAATACATAAACTTCTTCAATTCCTTTTTCTTCAATCAAAGCCACATCTTCTTTTCCAAGTAAATGATTTTTCTTAAATAATACTGTGCCATCACTAGTTGCAACATCTTTTGCTACTACGCGACCAAATATCATTTTTGATAATGGAATTTCAAAACCAGAAATAATCTCCTTTGTCATTCTTTTTGAATTTTTTGTTCCACAATCAGCTTCTGTAATAACCACATCTTGTGCTACATCAACAAGACGGCGTGTTAGATAACCCGCACGAGCAGTGTTAAGCGCAGTATCGGCAAGACCCTTACGAGAACCGTGAGTGGTGATGAAGTATTCAAGCGGTGAAAGCCCTTGTTTGTATGAAGAGGTAATTGGGAAATCAATAGTGCGTCCTGTAGTGTTTTGAATAAAACCTTTCATACCTGCCATTTGAGAAACTTGCGCCATACTACCACGAGCTCCTGATGTCACAAGGTCTCCAGTAGATGAGTGTTTTTCAAGTGTAGCAGGAAGTAATTTTTCAATATCACTTTTTGCTTTATTCCAAAGTGTAATTGTCTTTTCATAAAGTTCATCTTTTGAAAGAAGACCTTCTTCGTATTGAGCATTGATTTCATCATTTAGTTTTTGATATTGATCAATGATTGAAGACTTTTCTTCTGGCTCAACCACATTATCAATACCCCAAGTTGTACCTGATTTTGTAGCATATTTATAACCAAAGTTTTTAATTCTATCCAAGATAGGTGCTACTTGTGTCACACCATACTTTGAAATAAGTTGATCCATAATCGCACCGATTTTCTTTGCGGTCATTTCTTCGTTGATAAACCCAAAATCAGAAGGCAAAATAGCGTTAAACAAAAGTCTACCTACTGTTGTCTCAAATGGTTTCCCATCAAAATTTTCATATTTTTTCTTTGATGTACCTAGAACATTTATTTTTGTTCTTAGAGTAATGAGATCAAAATCAACAGCTGTAATAGCTTCGTTTGGACTTGCAAAGAATTTACCTTCGCCCTTTGCTCCATCAACTATATTTGTAGCCCAATAACATCCAAGTACAATATCGAGCTTATTTACTGCCACAATAGGATCACCATTTTGTGGTTTAAGAATATTTTTGTCTGCAGCAATAAGGTTTTTTGCTTCATCTTGTGCGTATACTGAAAGCGGTAAGTACATACCCATTTGGTCACCGTCAAAGTCCGCGTTAAATGCAGGACACACAAGTGGATGAACCTGGATAGCATTACCCTCAATCAATACCGGCATAAAAGCCTGAATACCTAGTCTGTGAAGTGTTGGCGCACGGTTTAAAAGAACATATTTTCCTTGAATAACTTCTTCAAGAATTGCCCAAACCTCTGGAATACGGTCTTCAATGAGCTTATTTGCTCCACGAATATTGTATGCTAATTCTCTTTCAATAATTTTTGAAATAATAAATGGTCTAAAGAGCTCAAGTGCCATGTGTTTTGGTACTCCACATTGATTGAGTTTAAGTGTAGGACCAACCACAATCACACTACGAGCTGAATAGTCCACACGCTTACCAAGCAAGTTTTGTCTAAATAGACCTTGCTTACTCTTAAGGTTATCAGATAAAGATTTAAGTGCGCGTCTTTGTGATGTAGACATTGCTGCTGAATCTTTACTTGCGATAGAATTATCAATAAGAGCATCTACTGCTTCTTGAAGAATTCTTTTTTCATTACGAAGAATCACATCTGGTGCGCCAATTTCTTTTAGTTTCTTTAGGCGGTTATTTCTATTGATGACTCTTCTATAAAGGTCATTGACATCACTTGTAGCGTGTCTCCCGCCCTCAAGTGCCACCATTGGACGAATAGCTGGAGGAATCACTGGAATAACCTCAAGAAACATCCATTCTGGTCTTAGATTTGCGTACATCAGTGATCGAGTAAGCGCAAGTCTCTTGTTTAATTTTTCTCTTTCTGCGGCACCCGCTTTTTCAAGTAATTTTTCAGTTTCTTTTTTTAGATCTTCTAGGTCTATATTTTTAAATAAACCATGGATAGCCTCAGCTCCAATCCCTGCTTCAAATGCACTACCATACTTTAAAGAATAGTGGTGATATGAAAGTTCTGTTAGAACCTTACCTGTGCGGAGTTCAGCAATTTCTTTTTTAGTATTTGTAAGAAGTGTACGAAGTTTATCTCTTGTATCTTCATCAGCTGCACCTTTCAGTTTATTTTTAAACTCTGTATCAAGCTCTGCGATAATGCGAGTTTTTTCATCTTCATGAACTTTGGTAATAATATATCCAGCGAAATAAATAACTTTTTCTAAGTCACTCAAAGATACTCCTAATAGAATAGACATTTGTGATGGGACACCTTTCAAGAACCAAATATGCGCCACTGGACTTGCAAGTTCAATATGTCCCATTCTTTCACGACGAACGATAGATTTAGCTAATTCAACTCCACATTTTTCACAAACAATACCCGCATATCTAATACGCTTGTATTTTCCACAATAACATTCATAGTCTTTTTCAGGACCAAATATTCTTTCATCAAAAAGACCCCCTCTTTCACTTCTACCTGTACGATAGTTTATAGTTTCTGGTTTTGTGACTTCACCATAAGACCATTCACGAATTCTCTCAGGACTAGCAAGTTTTAGAGATATTTGATCAAATTTTGTTGTATCAAGATTTTTCATATTTTTAAAAATTATTTTTATGCTTCTATTTCGTCCTCTACTTCGTCTACGACCCCGGATGTATCTACAAGTTCTACATCAAGTGATAATCCTCTTAAGTAATTAAGCATGACTGAGAATGATGCCGGTACATTTGGCTCAGGAATAGGTTCTCCTTTAATAATTGAATCAAAGGCTGCTGCACGACCAGTAATGTCGTCAGACTTGATTGTAAGCATTTCACGAAGTGTGTGTGCTGCCCCATATCCTTCAAGTGCCCAGACCTCCATTTCTCCAAATCTCTGTCCTCCACCTTGCGCTTTACCACCAAGAGGTTGTTGAGTAATAAGTGAGTATGGTCCGACTGATCTCATGTGAATTTTATCTTCTACCATGTGGTGAAGTTTCAAGATATACATGTATCCCACGGCAATATCTTTTTCAAATTTATCACCTGTTCTACCATCAAAAAGTGGTATTCTACCATTTTCAGGTAATCCCGCTTTCACAAGTTCTTCATGAATTTCATCTGCTGTTGCGCCACCAAAAGGAGGAACAATTGCTTGATACCCAAGCTCATTTGCTGCCATACCTAAGTGAAGCTCCATAATCTGTCCTAAGTTCATACGAGATGGCACACCAAGAGGAGTAAGTACAACATCAACAGGTCTTCCATCTGCTGTATATGGCATATCTTCTTCTGGAAGAATAACTGATATCACACCTTTGTTACCGTGTCGTCCTGCAAGCTTGTCACCCACTGAAATATTTCTAAGTTGTGCAACCTCAATCACGATTTTCTTAAGCACCCCTGATTCAAGCGTATGACCTTGATCTCTTGAAAAGATTTTTACACGAATTACACGACCCTTTTTGCCATGATCCATTTTAAGTGATGTATCTTTTACATCTCTAGCTTTTTCAGCAAAAATACTTCTTAGAAGTCTTTCTTCTGGAGTGAGTTCTGTTTCGCCCTTTGGAGTAATCTTACCTACAAGGATATCTCCTTCCTTAACTTCAGCACCAACTCTAATAATACCTTCTTCATCCAAATCTTTTAGTCTAAGTTCACCCACATTTGGAATATCGCGTGTTGTAACCTCAGCACCAAGCTTAGTATCACGAACAACTGCAGTAAATTCTGCAATATAAATAGATGTAAACTTAGAATCTTTCACCAATCTTTCTGAAAGAATAATCGCATCTTCAAAGTTTGAACCATTCCAAGACATAAATGCCACAAGCATATTTTGTCCAAGAGCAATTTGACCATTGTCTGTAGTAGATGTATCTGCAAGCAGGTCGCCCTTCTTAACTTTTGTCCCAAGTGAGACTACTGGTCTTTGGTGGAAAGTACCAAAGTTGTTGTTTCTTTGGAAAGATACAAGATTGTATGTGTGGTCTTTGCCTTGAGTATTTTTTATAGTAATTTTATTTGAATCAACAAAAGTAACTTCTCCTGATTCTTCTGCAATTATAAGTCTACCTGAATAAGGTGCAGCAGATTCTTCAAGCCCTGTCGCCACAAACGGAGCTTCTGGTCTTACCACAGGAACTGCTTGTTTTTGCATATTACTTCCCATGAGTGCACGGTTTGCATCATTGTGTTCAAGGAATGGAACCATAGATGTTGCAAGTGAAAAGGCCTGATGTGGAGCCACATCAATGTATTCAACTTCATTTCTATCAACAGTACCCGGATGAGTATTGATACGAGCATCTACTCTCTCTGGAAGTAATCCTTTTTCATCATAATTACTACCACCATGAGCGATTACTGATTTTTCTTCTTCTGCTGCATTTAGATATACAACTTCTCCTGTGATACGACCATTTTTAACTTTCATATATGGAGTTTCAATGATTCCGAATTCATTGATTTTTGCATAAATAGAAAGTCTTAAGATAAGTCCAATGTTTGGACCTTCTGGTGTATGGATAGGACACACACGGCCATAGTGAGATGTGTGTACATCACGCACTTCAAGAGTCGCGCGGTCGCGTGATAGTCCGCCGGGCCCAAGCGCAGAAAGAGTACGAAGCTCTTCTATTTCAGCCAAGATATTTTCTTGAAGCATGAATTGTGAAAGTTGGTTGGTTGTGAAAAATTCTTTAATACGAGCCTGAAGTGGTCTTTGGTTTACAACCTGTATTGGAAGAGCATTGCCAGTCTCAAGTGTAGACATACGGTCTTGTACGTTTCTTTTGATTTGAGTAAGACCTACATAAACTTTTTGTTGTAGCATTTCACCCACAAAACGCACTCTTCTTGAAGAGAGATTGTCTATATCATCAGCTTTTGAACCTGGAGTTGCATTTAGATGTACAATGTGTGCAATAATCTGACAAAAATCATCAGCAGAAAGAGTTCTTCTTTGCATTGCCTTGTCTGACATATCAAGATCAAAGCGCTTGTTGAATCTAAAGCGACCAACAGAAGATAGATCATATCTTTCTTCTGAGAAAAGATTATTTACGAAATCACGCGCATTATCTGCTGTAGCAAGATCTCCATCACGAAGTTTACGGTAGATTTCAACTAGTGCATCATCAACATTTTTTGAAGGGTCTTTTTCAAGGGCATGAGTTACAACCTTGAGAGCTTCTTCATTCTTAGCAAACTTTGCTTTTATGTCTGCATCTTCAGTAAGACCGAGCGCGCGCAAAAGAGTCGTAATTGGGAATTTAGACTTCTTATCAATACGCACATAAATTGTTCCATCTGGAGCACTTTCTACCTCAACCCAAACACCTCTATTTGGTACAATCTTTGCACCAAAATATGTTTTTCCTTTCACTTCTAATTCTGTGAAAAATACTCCACTTGAACGAGATAGCTGAGGAATGATTGATCTTTCCACTCCGTTGATAATGAAAGTACCATGTCCTGTCATCACTGGGATATCAGCCATAAAGATTTCTTGTTCTTTTTCTGAACCTGATTGTTTATTAGTCAAACGAACTCTTGCTTTGAGTTGTGTTTCAAGAGTTAGTTTGTTTTCTTTCGCATAATGTTCATCATACTTTGGTTCAACCAAATGAAAGTTAACGAAGTCTAATTGGAACTTCTTACCAGAGTAATCAAGGATTGGCGTAAACTCTTTAAAAGTTTCCTTCAAACCTTTTTCTAAAAATATGTTAAATGAATCAAGTTGGTGTTGAACCAGATTTGGGAATTCAACAAGGGGTTTTTTATATTTTGAAAAATATTTTTTTGGACGCACTCCCGCTACATCCTTTTTTGTTTTACTCATGCAATATTATTTTTGTTTAAATACCTAAAAGCAAAAAATACGCACTTCTCAAATATGCATCTCTGAGAATATGCGCTATCTACTTTTTTTCACTAATAAATCTACAATATCTCTTTAGCCACAACCCTTCCGTATTCAGTAGTGTTAGATAGTATATACATTTTTTGTTTTTTGTCAACCTATACAAGGTTTTTTATAAAATAAAAAACCTCACATTGGAGGATTTTTATTATTTAATACTTTTAGCAATTGCTTTTACTACCCTATTATCAAATATATTTGGGATAATAAAATCTGGTTCTGGTTTTTTGACTAATTTTGCAAGTGCATATGCAGCATTTATTTTCATAGTATCAGTTATTTTTTTAACCTTATTATCAAGTGCTCCACGAAATATCCCTGGAAAGACAAGAGCATTATTTAACTGATTTGGAAAATCACTTCTACCAGTTGCTACAACTACTGCCCCGCCTAACTTAGCTTCATCAGGCATGATTTCTGGGCTTGGGTTTGCAAGCGCAAAGACTATTGCATCTTTATTCATTTTAGAAATATCATCTTTATTTAAAAGTCCGCTACTTGATACCCCAATAAATACATCTGCTCCAACTATCACTTCTTTTAGTTTCCCCTTTTCTTTTTTAGGATTTGTGATTTTGGCAATTTGTTTTTTATCTTCTGCCATGTCTGGCCTACCTTTATAAATAGCCCCTTGCCTATCTACTGCGATAATATTTTTAATACCAGCAAGTTTTGCAAGGCTTACAAAAGCATGTCCTGCCGCTCCTGCACCACTAACTACAACCTTGATATTTTCAAAATTTTTCTTTACTACTTTTAAAGCGTTCATTAGTCCTGCAAGGATTACAATAGCCGTACCGTGTTGATCATCATGCATTACTGGTATATCAAGTTCTTTTTTAAGTCTTTCTTCTATTTCAAAAGATCTAGGTGCTGAAATGTCTTCAAGATTGATACCACCAAATGTTGGTGCAATAGCTTTAACTGTCTGAATTATTTCTTCTGTATCTTGCGTATTTAAGACGATAGGAACGGCGTCTATATTTGCAAAATGTTTAAAAATAATAGCCTTACCTTCCATCACAGGAAGTGCCCCTTCTGGTCCGATATTTCCAAGCCCAAGTACAGCAGACCCATCGGAAACCACGGCGATACTATTGCCCCTCATCGTATAGATACTTGCATCTTTTTTATTTTTAGCAAGATAAGTAGAGACAGTGCCTACACCTGGAGTATATGCAATACTCAAATCTTTCATAGTATCTATCTTAACTTTGCTGCTAACAGCAAATTTACCACCGTTTTTTTTGTGAAGCTTCAAGGCTTCAAGTCCATAGTCTTTTTTTACCTTTGGCATATTATTGAATTATTTCTATAGCATCTTCAAATTCGCGACGAACTTTCGCAAATTTTGCAAATTCATCCTCATCACTTCTATACCCAAACGCAACCATAGTCACGGTGTGCAAGTTTTTTTCTTTGAGTCCCAGTATTTCGTCTACTTTTACCGCATCAAAACCTTCCATTGGTCCCGCATCTACTCCGAGCATCGCTGCAGTTTGAAGCATAAAACCAAGTGGAATATATGTCTGAGCAGCAAGCCAGCCCTGAAGATTGTCAGCAGATCTCCATGTTGTACCAATAGAACCCTGTGCCATATCATATAGTCCTTGTAAGTCCTCTTTATTTTTACCTTGTGCTTTTGCTGTTCTATCTACCAATTCTTCTGCCAAATTCTCAGCATCTGTGCGTTGTGCCACTACTACTAGATATGGGGAGTTCGTAATCTTATCTTGATCATATCCAACTTCACGAATCTTTTGTCTAAGTTCTGGATTTTTCACTACAATGAATTTCCACGGTTCAACTCCTGCACTACTAGGGGCAAGTCTTGCACTCTCAAGAATAGTAGCAATCATTTCATCTGATAAAGGCTTGCTTGTATCGAATTTTTTTACTCCATATCTCCAAGCAAGTGCGTTTAAAATTTGTTCTGTCATATTTTTATTTTTATTACTAATAATCTCCTATGATTTCATTATAGCATATGCACCAAATCACTATTTAAGTTTCATTATGGCTTTAAAAACTTCATATGTAGCATAAGCATCAGCAAAAGCGCTGTGGGCTTTTTTATTTTCTATACCATACTTCTCGCAAAGTGCACCAAGTGAAAGTCTTCCGGCATCACCATTTAGATTAAGTACAGCAAAAGCAATAGACATGCTATCTAGTCTATGATAATGCATTTTATCTGGTACATTGGTTTTTTTAAAAGCAGACTCAATAAAACCATGATCAAATGTGGCATTATGCGCAACAAAAACAGCACCATCAGTCTTTTCAGAAAAACTTTTCATAGCATCTTCTAGGCTGACTGCAAAAATCCAATCAGCTTCATTGTACCCATTAACCCTTAAAGCCTGAGGATCAGCTGTTTCAATATTTTGTGGCTGTATTTTTAAATCAAGTTCATCAACTACAGCAAAAATTCCATCTCTATATTTTGCAATTACTGCCGCTATTTCTATGATTTCATGTTTGTCTCTATCTAGTCCTGTAGTTTCTACATCAATAAAAGCAAAGGTTTGTTGTAACATAAATTAATTATTTTCTAAGATATTTTCTAATATTTTCTTGGTGACCACTATAATCAGATGCATAATAAATATTTCCATCTACATCATGTAAATAATAAAGATATTGAGAATCCTTCGGATTTAATGCCGCATCCAGTGCAATTAAACCGGGATTATTTATAGGTGTTGGCGGAAGTCCTTTGTATCTATAAGTGTTATAGGGTGAATCCATAGCCAAATCCATGCGAGTAAGCTCACTGCTCTCTTTACCTAGTAAATAAAGAAATGGTGCGTCAACTTGTAAGAGCATACCAATATCAATTCTTTTCCAAAGGATACCGGAAATTATAGCACTATCGTTCTTCCCGCTTGCCTCCTTTTCAATAATAGAGGCCATTTTAATAATATCTTCTCTACTTCTTTTTGAATTTTTAAAATCTAATTCTATGTTTTCGGTTTTCTTCAAAAAGTTTTTTTCCATTCTATCAATCACTGTCTCCGGAGTAACACTTGGCGGAAATTGATAAGTATCTGGAAATAAATACCCCTGTTTATCTTTAGCTAAATTTAAAAACTTCAAATGATCAAATTCAGGCATTTTATCTTTAAGTCTAAGGGCCATCTCTTGATTAGAAAAGCCTTCAGGAAAAGTTATTCTCTCTTCATAAACCAAAAAGTCTTTACCAATAACTTTAAAAGCTACACTAAAAACATCTATTGGCTCTGAAAAGACATACGAGCCTTCAGAAATCTTTTTTTCATCTCCAAGCAATATCACTATGGATTCAAAAACTCTTCTTGAGCTGATGATGTTTTGATTTTTCAATTCTTCAGAAATAGAAAATAGTGTTTGACCAGATTTAATAGAAAAAATATAAGGTACCGGAAAATTTTTAGGTGGCTTTATAAAATTATTGTAAATAATAAAAAACAAAAATACACCTAAAATAACTGTAATAAAAACTCTTGGTAAAAACTGATTATGCATAAACTATATTGGTAGATTTAATGGTGCGTCTGACTTTTTACTTTCAATTCTTTCAAATGTTGGTGTCTCAGCTACACGACCCGGTAAGTGAAATAGTGTTGCCAGCTCTTCTGCAGAAAGAATGAAAGGTTTTTCACCTGATTTATTGGGGTGGGTAAAATATTTAAGAGGTTTCTTAAAATCAAAACTACCATAAAAATACGCTCTGTCTTTATAATCTAAAAACAAATCTTCTTTTTTCTTAATTATTTTATTCCCCGTCACATCCTGCCATGGTAAATCAAAGCTTGTCTGACCAGATAATTTAAATCCATTAAAGTCACTAGCGCCATATTGCTTGAGCATACCGGTAAGCCCAGCGATTCTATCTGGATTAAATTTCCCCTCTTCTGTTAAATACATCGCCCGAATACCAGCATCAAAACCAAGTTTATTGGCATTTCTTTCTATTGATTCAATAACCGCTAACTCTCCTTTTGTAAATCTACGATTATTGATAACCTTACCTTCTTCATCTTTTTCAACAAGCTTATCATTTAATTCTTTGATAATCTCTTTCGCTTTATCTGTCCATTTCTTTCCATCTACTTCTTCGCCTTTTTCTTTCACTGTAAATCTATCAGTCGCAGCTCTCACTATAATCTGAAACCAGATGTGTTCCCCCGCACCAACAGAGCCCATAAACTCAAGTGTAGGAGTAATCGGGTCAATTCTTTCTTCTTCGGCAAGTGAACCAATTGCTCTGTCTAGCCCATAATCAATATAAGTTTTGATTGGATAAGGATCATCTTTAGTTAAAATAAGATTTGTCCCCCAGAGTCCCATTTTTTTATTAAATTCAGGGAAAATATCTGTATAGTCTGGGACTTCAAAAACTTCTGCTTGTGGATACTGCGCATAGATTTGAGATTCAATTAGTTTTTGAAATTTTTTCTGAGTTCTAATATAAAAATGCACAGCCCCTTCAGTGGAAACTATTTCAAGTGAAAAATATGCACGAAGCCCTCCTTTCCAATACTTATCAAACCATGTGCCTGTACCTCCTGTTTGGAAAACAGATCCAAGTACTAGCTCCATAGCTAGCGGACTTTTAAAAACATCTTTTGGTGGACGAACCTCAAGTAATACCCACTTAAGATTTCTTGAAAAATCTGTCTGTACATAAGAAAGCCACAAATTCCATGCCATTGTGACAAGTATTGGAGATAATACTATAAGTACAACTAGATTTTGAAAAATCTGTAAATTATCCATGAATGCATTATAGCATCCTTAGTTAATTCACAAAACGCACAGGGATTCTTTGCCCGCCACCTGATAATTGACTACCGTCACTTTTAAAACGAGTGATTATCACATAGCCTTCACCCACACCTGGAGCTACTTCAAGCGGAATAAATTGATGAATACTAAAAGGACTAGAATTTGTATTTATTAAAAGCGGTGTCTCACTAGTAACAAGACTTCCTCTTGTATCTACTACCACCAGAGAAAAACTATCTGAAAATACAGAATTACATGGATTGAATTTTGCAGTTAGAGTAAAACCTTCAGACATTCTTTTATATCTGTCTGTACTTTTTGGTTTTTCAACCACAAAGACATCACAATTTTTTGTAATAGCAGTATTGTCATTTGAATTTTCAGATTTTGGTAAATCTGAAACTCCAAAAAATCTACTTGCAATGGCAAAAACTAAAATTATGATTAAAAATACTTCTAGTGGTCCCCAATTTTCCATAGTCTAATTTAAAAATGTTTTATAAATTTGCGTATCTACCGTCTTCAAGTTTGGCAAAGTAATTTGGATTTTGAAGATTAACCAAAATAGTATTTTTCTTTAAGAATCTTTCTTTTAAAACTCTATCAATGATTTCTTCTTTCGTCATTGGACCTTCTTTTTCCAAAATTTCTGCAATCACTTCTCTAACAACTCCAGGCTTATAACCCCATTCAGACAGCGCATAGTATCCACGGCCCACAAGCACAAATCGTGGGTCTTTGATAAGTTCATTGTGAGTTGTGGCTACATGAGTCTTTCTACCAAAAGTGTCTGTAATAGCTTTTGCTACCTCTCTAAAGTGCATCGGAGATCCATGTTTACGCATCATTAAAAATGCATAGTCTTTGATACCACGAGTTTTGATATTTTGTGATTCAGCCGGACCCCATTCACCTAGTGGGTTTTTCCCAATTTTCTTTGAGATAGAAAGCCATCTACGAGCAATCTCTTTACTCTTATATTCTTCAGCACTTTCTTTAACTTCATTTAAAAATCTAGTAACCAAGTCTTCTTCTGAAAGAAGTTCTTTATCATCTAAGCCTTTGTAGATATTGTGAAGTGCTGTGTGCACCAATTCTGAAAGCTTTTCATTGATAGTCCATCTCTTTTGAAAATTCTCATCTTCTTTAAAGTGACTAAACTCTTCACCTAGTACTAGATAAAATCTAATGTGATTTTGTATGGTTTTATCTTTTGAGACAGAAGATAGAAAATCTTCTTCATGTACAACTGCGCCCATAGCCTCAAGCATTCCTTTTATCTCTTCAAAAACTTTCTTTTCTGTTTTGTAGTACTCACTCTTTCTAATGCTTGCAAGTGCTGCATTTTCAATTTGTCTTACTCTTTCACGAGTAATTCCGTATTTTTTACCGATAGCTTCAAGGGTCTTTGAGTCAGAACTGTCTCCTAGACCATATCTGTTTACGATAATATCATAAGCTCTTTCTTGTAGTCCTGAAAGAAGTTTTTTTGTTACTTGCTTTGGTTTAAAACTAAGAGTTGCCATGTTTAAAAGATAATTTTATTTTTTCTATAAGACTCATAGTATCATACTTGATAAATAAGTCAACATTTTGTCAAGACTACTTCTGCATCTTTTTAAATAACCTTAAGAATGTCCCCAATAGTAAGTACCACCATCAAAACTAACAACAGGATAAATCCAACAGCATGAATGATTCCAACAACAGCTGGAGAAAATCTTTTTCTAAAAATTGCTTCAAGTAATACTACTACCAATCTTCCACCATCTAATGCTGGGAATGGAAGAATATTAAGTACTGCCAAATTTACAGAAATAACCGCAGTAAAAGCAAGTAAATAAGCAAAACCAATATTTAATGCTCCCCCAACTTCCCTAGCTAATCCGACAGGACCCATGAGCCCTCCAATGCCAGTAGAAGAACCAAATAAGCTGGAAATGAGTTTTCCTAGTGTATAAAAAATATTTACTACCAAACCTATTGTCTGATAAAAAGCATTTTTAATCGCATCAATAAATGAAAGTTTTATATTGCCAATGGGCTCAATCGCTACACCTATGCGTACATCTCCTGCTATATCTTTTGTATCAAAAAATACCTTTTCAAGATTGCCATCTTTAAAGTATTCAATCTCCACACTTTCTTTGCTGTCTACAATATGATTTCTTAGCGTTTCAGTGTTTAGAGGTTTGATATCTTTTCCATCCACAAAAACATTTTCAACTACATAGCCTGTCTTAAGTCCAGATTCAGATGCCAGTGTCCCCGCTGATACAGAAGTGATAGTTGGTGTGCCACCTTCTCTAATGCCCGGCATTCCAATAGAAAAAGAAATGGTAAAGAGTACAAATGCAAGTACTAGATTCATAAATACTCCGGCAATCAAAACTATTGATTTCAAATACCAAGGCTTATGATCAAATTGTTTTTCTTTAGGAATATCTTTTTCTAATCCATTCTCACCTGCAATGCGCACAAACCCTCCTATTGGAAGCAAATTGATTGAATATACAACTCCGCCCTTTTTCCAAGAAAATAATTTTGGTGGAATACCAAAACCAAATTCTTCAACATGCATACCGCTTTTTCTAGCAGCATAAAAATGTCCCCATTCATGTACTAAAACCGTAACAAAAAGGACTAATACAAAGATAATGATAGTCATTATATTAACTAAGGATTTCTACCTCTTTTTTCTTAAAGATATTTTCTAATGATGTATTTGCTTCATCAACCAATTTTTGAACTTCGTCTTTAGCTTTCTTCATAGTATCTTCTGGCAAAGAAAGTGCTTTTAAATCATTTAAAATATTTTCTCTAGCTTTACGGATATTGATTCTTCCATCTTCAAGTTTGTCTTTAGCTATTTTTACAAGCTTCTGGCGTGTCTCTGTCGTAAGCGCAGGAATAATAACTCTAATCCCAGCATCATCCACTGCTACAGAAAAACCAAGGTCTGATGCATAAAGAGATTTTTCAATATCTCTAATCTGTCCCTTATCCCAAGGCGCAACGCGAAGTGTCTTTGGATCTTCTATATTTATAGAAGCTACATTTTTAAGTGGTTGCACAGAACCATAAGCTTCTACCATCACACCATCTAAAAGCGCGGGCGCAGCCCTGCCTGTATGGATTTGTGAATATTCTTTTTGAAGCCATTCTTCAGCGTTTTTTGCTTGTGTTTTAAATGATTGTAAATCGTACATAAAACCCATTATATACTACAAGTCTATTTTTTAAAAACATGTATTATATATGTTTTATTTCTTAACATTACTTATTATTAGTCCTTACCAAATAAGTATATACATGCCAAAATTTCTCTACGCCGAGCATTGTCTTACCTTTATATTCTTCTTCTCTAAAATATAAGATTTCTACATCTTTTAACAAGTGGGATATATCTTCTTTTTCCATAGTTCTACCCTGTTCTACCCAAGGATCATTTGGTCCAAAAAATGTAAAGTAAACATACTTACCCATCTTAAACATTTTTTCTATTTGCTTTACTTTATTATCTAAAAAAGGAATAACATTTCTAGCATGAACCAAATCAAAAATTTTATCACTATGATAATCTTCAAATCTCATTTGTTCAAAATCCACACGAGAGTCTATTAAAGGAGATCTTTCAATGTCTATAGCTGTAACATTCAAACCGTTTTCAACTAACAAATTAGAAAAATGTCCGTCTTTTGGACCAATCTCTAAAACACTCCTGATCTCTTCATCAGGAAATGACGCATTTATTTTTTTGTATATTTTATTGAGATTCAAAGTTTTATAATTTAAAATTAAAAATGGTACACCTAAATATGCTTAGAGTGTACCATATAAAATCAAATGATTAAACAAATACCTTGCTTAATGCTTCACGAAAAGATAGTGGTTTCTTTTTAGCAGAAACACCAACTTCTGTGGCAAATCTTGGATCGTTATTTTCACAACTTCCAGTCTCTGCGGCGCAATTACCATCACTTTCACAAAGAGCATCACAGTTACAGGTGGCAGCCGATAAAACCTCGTTCAAATCAACAGATACCGGAGTGGGTATATGATGCAAAAATCTACCAAGTACTCTCATGCAATCATCTCCATACTTATTTGTATGAAGAATGTGCTGATGCCAAATTTCATCAACATCTCCACCTGGAGAAATTGGGGAATTCAGTACTTGTGTCATATACAAATACTGTTTATATCCCAAAATAGCATCGTCAACTCTTTGTTCTTTCCATTTGTATTTGATAAGCATTCGATCTCTAATAAAATCGAGATCTAAAGAATCAATTTTTTCAAATAGAACAGGGTTATTGTATACTCCTGGAGTAATACAATCTTTAAAACTTTTTTTCATTTTATAAGATTATTTTATTTGTGAAATTTTTATTTAATTCAAATACAATATCTATTATTTTATAAGTTTTGTCAATTTTACTGTTTTACCCAAAAAAATTAATTATTTTTTAAAGCGCTGTACTAAAAACATAATCCAAGACAAATTTCGTGGGCATGTTGGCTTTAAAAAGCATTTTTTTACCCTCATAGACAATGTCTGATTTTTCTTTCTTTTCAAAAAGATAATTTTCCAAACTATCCAATAGCGCTATCGCTTTTGCACGACGAATAGAAGCATCTTCACTTTCTGTACTAAAATCTTTTTTAATCAAATCAAGCATTTCACTTCTATTACCTATTTTATAAATACTCTCTTTTTTAGAATTAAAATTATTTATAATCTGTGCACGAGAACGAATTGTCGCGGGAATAGTATATGGATATTGAGTTATCATGAAAACGGTAGTATCTAAATCCGGTTCTTCAAAAGATTTCAAAAGTCTCTGTGCTGACTCTGGAGAAAAAACACTAAAAAATACTATCGCATATCGCTTCTCACCATTACCTTCTAAAAGATATTCTGAAAGCGTCCCCGCATTATCATAGTTAAATCTAGCCGTAGATAAAGAGAAGACAAATGGCGAAACTGAAACAATTTCTGAAGATAGATTTTCAAAAACACTTTCATTGCCTTGAATTAAAAAAACTCTAGTATTTGAAAATGTAGAAATTAAATCTTTAAACATTAATGTTTTGTTAGTATTGAACGCTTATAATTATCTAAGTGTGCCAAAAGGATTCCTGTACCACGAGCTACACAGAAAAGTGGATCATCTGCTATCTTTACTTTCACTCCGGTTTGAATTTCAATCAATTCATCAATTTTTTTTAACTGACTAGTGCCACCTGTCATTACTATACCATGATCAATAATATCACTTGCAAGCTCGGGTGGAGTATTTTCAAGTACAGATTTTATCGCTTTGACAACAAGCTTAAGTTCATAATCAATCGCTTTTACAAGCTCATTGGTTGTGATTTTTAAAGTCTTTGGAAGTCCTGTGACAATATCTCGCCCCTTTACTTCACCTGTGACATCGGGGCTCACTGGAAGTGCGCTCGCTAAAGTGTGTTTGATATCTTCTGCTGTCTGGTCTCCAATACTCACATTATAAGTACGACGAATATAGTCCGCAATCGCTTGATCGAATTTTGACCCGCCAACTTTTACAGAATTACAAGCCACAATTCCTCCGAGTGATATCACAGCTACATCAGTAGTTCCGCCTCCAATATCTATAATCATCGCCCCGCGTGCTTCATTGATAGGTATTCCTGCACCTAGCGCAGCCAGTACTGGTTCTTTTACTAAAATAGCATTCTTTGCCCCAGCTTTAATTGTCGCCTCAATTACTGCCCTTCTTTCGGTGGAAGTAATGCCGGCAGGTACAGAGACCAGCACATCTGGCTTTAGGAAATTATTTTTACCGAGTGATTTAGAAATAAAATGCTTAAGTAGTGCGTATGTCACAAAATAATCCGCAATCGCACCGTCTTGCATTGGTCTATACACAAGTACACTATCAGGAGTCTTCCCGATCATTTCTTTGGCAGCTTGCCCTATCGCTTCTACGCTTTTTGTGGTCTGATTTACCGCTACAACCGTAGGCTCATTGACTACTATGCCCTTTCCGTCAAGAAATACCAAAGTATTGGCAGTACCAAGATCAATACCTATTTTTTTAGTATTTAGAAAATTAAACATAAACTATACAATATAGTATAGTAAGAATATCATTCTGCAAAGCCATGTATATACTCACCGTCATCCCAATCGCTAAAGGTATCCCATTTGATACTTTGTCATATTATGCAAATGAAAACTTTGCTATTGGAACAATTGTGACAATTCCTTTTGGAAAGCAAACTCTATATGCAATAGTGACAGATACAACTCCACTAACAGAAGCCAAAAGTGTAATCAAATCAGCTAAATTCTCTTTAAAGAAAATCAAAGCCGTAATTGGTAAAGAACCAAGTATCTATGCGGGCACACAAGCACTGATAGAGACATCACTTCAAACTCTCACACCTATCGGAAGTTTGGCCGGAAGTGTAATCTCACAAAACCTTTTTGAATATATCAATAATGATAATCTTCAAACTATAGAAAAAATAAAAGACAAAGAAGATATTCAAAATTTAAACGAGCAAATTATATCTGGAAAATATGAAGACAGACTCAATGAGTATAAAAGAATCATCCGCAGTGTCTTTGCTTCAAAAAAAAGTGTGGTATTTGTCTGCCCGACAATTAAAATCTTAGAAAAATACAAAGAATCATTAGAAAAAGGGATTGTAAAAAATGTAGCTATTTTTCATAGCAAAATCACTAAAAAAAATTTGCGTTCATATTTTAATTTAATTAAAGATAGTGATAAACCTGTGCTTATTTTTACTACCCCGGGGTTTTTAGTTCTACCTCGTAAAGACATTGGAACTATCATCGTAGAAAATGAAAGTAGTAATCTATATCAAACCAACACTAGATATAAAACAGACCTTAGAATCTTTATCAAAAACTTTGCATTCTTTTTAGAAACTAAAGTAGTTTGGGGAGATACACTACCCAGATTTTCAACACTTAAAAGATTGAAAACAGAACACCTACCTCGTGCTTTTATACCTAAAAGAGTGAATATCGTTCCAACTGAAAGATATAAAAGTGTCTTACCAAAAGAGCTTATTCATTTAATCCTGCACGCACAAAAGAAAAATAAAAATCTATATATCTATGCCAATAGAAAAGGCGTGGCGCCCCTTTCTAGATGTAATGACTGTGGTACTGCCGTAGTATGTCCAAGCTGTGAAATGCCTATGGTTTTACGAAATAAAATCAATAAAGAAACAGGGCAAAGAGAAAGAATATTTGTCTGCCAAAATTGTTCTTCTACTCTTTCTGCGCTTCACACTTGTACACACTGCGGGAGCTGGAATATCATACCGGTATCTATTGGAACCGAAAGTATTTATGAAGCTATTTTAGAATATGTTAAAAAAGAAAATGTATTTATCATAGATGATGATACCACGCCAGATAGTAATGATATCAAAAAGATGCTCAAAGAAATTGAAAAAAATAAATTCTCAATCATTATCGGTACGATCAAGGCTTTACCCTATATGAAAGATATCTCATATTCTATTTTTCCATTCTTTGATAGACAACTCTCAACCCCGTCTATTTATACAATAGAAAATAATCTAAGATTAATATTTGAATGTGATGATTTTTCAAAAGAAGGAGTTGTGATATTTACCCAAAATCCAGAACAAGATTTTCTTAAAGCAATTGAAACTCAAAAAATAAATAGTATTATCCATGATGATTTAGAATTAAGACATGATTTGGGATACCCACCATTTGGTTCTATTATCAAAATAAGCTTAACTTTACCAATACATAAATTTGAAGAAACTAAATCCAAAATTGATGAATTCTTAAGTGAGTACGACACTACAATGTTGCCACCTAGAAGAATAAGTCAGGCAAGCAATAAGATACTTTGTGTCTGGCTATATAGCGTCTCAAATACATATATAGAAGACGAGGGTTCCATACTCATCGCCTTTCTGCAAAGTCTCAAACACCCATACCTTGTAGAAGAAAATCCTGAAAGGTTTAGTTAAAAAAATATTGCAAAATTGTCAAAATGTGTTATATTTCTAGCACTGTATTATTTTAATATAAATGCAGAAATTATTCAGATTAACAAGGGTGCCCAAAGGTACTCTGATACAGATTGTATGAAAAAAATAGATCCAAAAACACTCATGGAGGCCGGTGTGCACTATGGTTATAGTCGCACTCGTCGCCACCCAACAGTTACTCCATTCCTATATGGAAATAAAAATGGTGTAGACATTATTGATTCAGAAAAAACAGTTGCTCAATTAGAAAAAGCTGGAGAATTTATTTCTTCACTTCTAAACGGAGGAAAAACAATTCTTTTCGTAGGAGTAAAACCAGAATCACAAGAAGCAGTAACTAGTGCTGCTGAAGCTCTTAAACAACCGTATGTAACAGAAAGATGGATTGGTGGAATGCTGACAAACTTCAACCAAATGAAAAACCGCATTCAAAAATTAAACAAAATGCGTGAAGAAAAAGCAGATCTTTCAAAATACACAAAGAAAGAACAAATCCTACTAGCAAGAGAATTAACCCGTCTTGAAAGATATTTTAGTGGTGTATCAGATTTAACAAAAACTCCTGATGCAGTGGTAATAGTAGACCCGAGAAAAGAATCTATTGCAGTGCTTGAAGCTAGAAAGATAAATATTCCAGTAATTGCAATTGGAAACACAGACTGTTCAATCAGAGAAATAGACTACCCTATCGTTGCAAATGATAGCTCTCGTTCAAGTCTTAATGCAATCTTTGATATACTAAAGAATGCATCTGAAACAAAATAATTTACTAGCTTTAAAATATTTTAATTATGATATCAATAGAACAAGTTAAAGAACTTCGTGACAAGACAGGTATAAGTATCATGCAATGTCGCAAGGCCCTAGAAGAAGCCGGTGGAGATATGGAGAAAGCAATCATCATTCTTCAAAAGAAAGGTGGTGAAGTAGCTGCAAAGAAAAGTGATCGTGATGCAAAAGACGGTGCGATCGTTATCAAATCAAACGGTTCAAAAACTATCGTACTCACTCTAAACTGCGAAACAGACTTCGTAGCCAAAAATGAGGACTTTATAAACCTTGCCAACAATATAGCTGACCTTGTCCTTGAAAAAGGCGTAGAAGCAGCTAAAGAAGAATCAACTACAATGATAAGTGATGTAGTGCTTAAGATTGGGGAAAATATCCAGCTAGGTGATATTGAAGAAGTATCAGGCGATGTAATAGGATATTATGTGCATCACACAGGTAAAACTGCAAGTGTAGTAACACTAAAAGGTGGCAATGCTGAAATCGCAAAAGATGTAGCTATGCACGCAACTGCTATGAAGCCCGCATTTCTAAAAACAGAAGATATCTCTGAAGAAAACCGTGCAAGTGTTGCAGAAGTTTTGAAGGAAGAAGTTGAAAATTCTGATAAACCAGAAGATATGAAAGCTAAAATCCTAGAAGGAAAAATCGCAGCATACTTTAAAGAACAAGTTTTAGTTGATCAACCATTCTTTAAAGACCCAACTAAAACAGTCGGTGCTTATGTAAAAGAAAACGGTGCTGAAATAGAAAAGTTTACAACTTATAATATCTAAATTTATGCTTATAACACTACTTATCATTCTTATTATCCTAATACTTATATTCTGGATAAGCGGAATGTATATCTGGTGGCAAAAAGAAAACAATAAAGAGGATAAAAATCTTTCAACTGTTATATTTGAAAATTCAAAAACTGTTCAAAGATTCGGAAGAAAGAATTTATATGCCTTTGTTTTCTATAGCAAAAAAGTTATATTTTGGGGAAATAAAAAAATAACTAAAACAGTTATCAAAATATTCCCCAAAACAAAACAGTTCATTGTAAAACCAAAGCCAAGTGAAAAACCTTCTTCTCACCTTCTATATTTATCAAATATAGAAGAAGAAAAACAAGATTTTTAGACTTGCATAAATCAGAACTCTGGATATAATAGATATGCCTTTAATCAGGTATATCCTTGCCGGAATAGCTCAGTTGGTAGAGCAACGCTTTTGTAAAGCGAAGGTCGTGGGTTCAAGTCCCTCTTCCGGCTCCAAGATAAAACCGCCGCGCAAAACGCGGCGGTTTTAATTATTTATTTAAGGATTTTGATAGCAACCTGGTAAATTTCCATTATACTCATTCCCATCATATACTGCACCAGATGATCCAAAACAATACCAACCCCCTGTTGTATCAGAATTATCTTGACGCTTTACCATAACAGAAAATCTGTTTACCCTATCAGTACAAGCACCACTACAACCAATGAGTATTTTATTATTTGTGGAGCCACCGCTTAGATTGGTTGGTAATTTAGACGCAATACTATTGCATATCTCTATCGCCCTATCTCTATTTAAAGCAGTTGGTAATATTCTAGTAGAACAAGTTAAGGCAGTACCTCCTGTTTGATTATCTCCCTTGGTCCAAGAAAAACCAGAAAAAGTACTAAAATCCCCAGTCTCCGCATAATGCTCCATGGCTAGATTAAAGAGTTGTCTAGCTTCTACTTTGATTGCAGTACTTTTAGCTTTTTCTCTTGCGCCATTTAGTGATGCAATCACTACTGTTGCAAGTATTCCAATTATTGCTATTACTACAAGTAATTCGATTAAAGTAAAAGCTTTAGATTTATTTAGAGCAGAGATGCTCTTTTTAGAATAGCACCCCCCCCCCTATTACACTTTTTGAAAAGTTGGTTAATTTTTTCATATAAATATTATATCACAGTGTGCGCCCCAAACAATGTATCCTATTCAGAGACACGGATAAATCTCTGCTGAGATTTATCCGTGTCTAAAAATAAGCAATGTAGTTTTGGAGGTTTTGTACTAAATAACACAGAAAAATACTAGACAAAGTTTTATGCGTGCCCCCAGAAGGACATATTTGGTTTTGAGTTTCGGAATATTTAAAAAACCGCTTGATGCGGTTTTTTATAACAAAGAATTTATATCTCTCATATTTTGAAGACCCCGCAGAGGAATACCATTTACAACAACCACAGGAAGTTCTTCCTTGATGTTATACAATGTTTTCAGGGTTTCAATAGATGCTAAATCAATTTTAGAATCAAAGGAATAAACTCTAACTTTTTTATTTGCGCTTTTTACAGCATCAAGTATCATCCCCTGTTTAACACAATCAGGACATTTCTCTCTAGTAGTATAAAAATATAAAATCGTTGAAGTTTCTTGACCACATTTTTCCCCTATCCTTTTTGAAAGTACGAAGTCTTGAAGCTGTATTATAGAATACCTTTTCTTTAGATTTAAAATCTCATCAGCTGAAAGCGTATCATTTTGTTCAGCATGAGCAATCTTAGATGAAAGCTCCCCCAACTCTTTAGTCAGATAGTTATTATCAATCTCGGCACAAGAAAGTGCATCAGCTAAATCAAGCTCTGTCTCTGATGTCAAAATGTTTACGGATATTTTATCCTGAGCTTTTTGTAAATCTACCAATTTCTTTTGATTCACAAAATAAGAAGCATAGTAAGCTACTCCAAATATTCCAACAGTAATAAACAAAACTATAATATATTGTCTCCAAATTTTCATAATATTATCTCCACTTAGGTTGCTTAGATCTAATAGTATTCCAAACCGCCTTCAAAAGCCAGAATGGTGCAATAACACTAAATAAAATCGTATAAGTAAAAATGTGCCAAGAAATTTTTTGTTTTGCCATCTTTGAGCCAATAATCAAAGATATAAAAACTGTTCCATACAAAACAATCGTAATAAAAAATATTGTTTTAGTATTGAAATAAAACCAATCCAAATTAAAGTTTGGAGTCATACCATAAAATCCCAATACCCACCATCTATAAATTTTTTCTATAATAAATACGATTATATTGTAAGCTAAGGCAAAAAATAAATAAACTACTGCCATAATAGAGATTGCTCCGGCTGGTACAGTAAAAAATGAAAAGTGTCCGTATTTAGACCTAAAGATAAGTCTTCTATAATCAATAGTATTTTGAATAAATCCATATATCCAACGCAATCTCTGCTTGTACAAAGACTTTACTGTTGATGGAGTGACTGTGTATACAAAAGCAGTTGGACAATGCTCTATCTTCATGTGATTCTCTTGCATACGATATGCAATTTCTTGATCTTCTGTACCATGAGCTTTTCTAAATTTTCCAATTTTTTCAAAAACCTCTTTTCTAAAAATAGAAAAAGGTCCGGGTGTCACATGGATAGCATTTAAAAATGCTTGAATCTTTTTTAGATAAATACCCATATTGTATTCTACTCTTTGTGTCCATTGAATAAGATTTTTTGGATTATCCACCACAAGCGCAGGTGCAACTGCCATAATGTCTGGATTATTATTAAAAACTCTTACCATATTTCTCAAAGCTTTTGAGTCTACAAAAGAATCAGCATCTAAACATCCGATTAAATCAGTTTGAGCAATACCAATACCAAAATTCACAGCAACATGTTTCCCCCCATTTTCTTGATGGAAAATTTCTATCTGAGCATGGTCTTTATATTTTTGCATTTCCTCCCAAGTATTATCTGTAGATCCATCATCTACCATGATGATATGAAGTTTATCTTTTGGATAATCCAGAGCAAGCAGACTCTCAGCTGTCCCATGCACGGTTTTGGACTCATTCCAGCAGGGCATGATAATGGTTACGCTTGGATATTCTAAAAGAGGCTCATCGTTGTGTGCGAGCTCTCTCATCAAATCCTTTCTACGAAGAAAAAAGGTATATAAAATAAACACCTGCACATAAAGCGCAAGAAAAATAAGTATATAAATCACAATCGTCCCAAAATCCATATTGAGCACATACTAGCAAAAAAACCTTATTTTTACAATAAATATGACTTATTTCAAATCTAAGATATAATTACAATATGATAGAAATAGAAAAAACAGAAGAAACAATAAAGCACATTGAAAGTAAGCCGGGGTTCAAATTGACCACTCCAATAGCAGTCCTTATTGGATTTATTCTTATAGCATTGGCATTATTTTTCGGATTAAATAGGAGTAACTCTGAAGAAAAAGTTGCTCAAGGTGTCACGAAAGAAATATTGAAAGTAGATTCAAAAGAAAATATCCTTGGAAACAAAGATGCTGAAATAGCAGTGATTACATATTCTGATAGTGATTGTCCATTTTGTGAAAGGTTCCATACAACCATGGAAGAAGTTGTAGAAAAATCTAATGGAAGTGTGGCATGGGTGTACAGACATCTACCCATAGATAGTATTCATCCGAACGCATTTAATGAAGCTATTGCACTTGAATGTGCGGCCGACCTAGGCGGACAAGATGCATTCTGGAAATATTTATCTGGAATCATAAGTCTAACGATGGACCCAAATAATCCTGAAACACCAAACATTCTTTTATCAAAAGCAAAAGACTTGGGTATAGCTGAAAATGATTTTAAATCATGTTTTGATAAAGAAGAAATTCAAAATAGAATTGCAAATCAAATGTCAGATGCAGCACAAGCTGGTGCTCAAGGAACTCCATTCTCTATAGTGGTAAACCAAAAAAATAAAAAGTACACAACTATCCCAGGCGCAGCATCATATGACCAAACAATAAGTCAAATAAATTCTTTAAGATAATAATAAAAAACCCGAAGCCCATGGCTTCGGGTTTTTTATTTAATCAAAGTAATTTCTCAATCTTTGAATGCGTTCATTTTGTCTTAGCTTATCATGAACCTTTGCTTCAATCTGACGAATTCTTTCACGAGTTACTCCAAACTCTTTTCCGACCTCTTCAAGTGTGTGCTGCACACCATCTATAAGTCCGTAGCGAAGTTCAAGAATTCTCTTTTCTTTTGGTGAAAGTTCTTCAAGTACAGATTTGATAGCGTCTGTAAGCATTCGTCTTGAAGCCTCTTGATCTGGACGAAGAATTTTGTCATCTGGAATAAACTCTCCAAATGTACTTTTGTCTTCATCATCTCCGATGGGTTGTTCAAGTGAGCGAGTTTCTTGATTGATTTGTTCAATCGTATAAATTTTTTCAACATCAAGTCCCATTTCCATTGCTACTTCTTCAGGCAATGGTTCTCTGCCCAAATCCTGAGCAAGTCTTCTCAAAACTTGTTTATACTTTGAAATGGTCTCTACCATGTGTACAGGAATACGGATCGTTCTAGACTGGTCAGCAATAGCACGAGTGATAGACTGTCTAATCCACCAAGTAGCATAAGTTGAAAATTTAAACCCTTTTGTATAATCAAATTTTTCAACAGCCTTAAAGAGACCGATATTTCCTTCTTGAATCAAATCAAGTAGTGTCAAATCAGCAGTACGATTAGCATATTTTTTAGCAATACTTACAACCAGTCTTAAGTTTGACCTAGCGAGAAGATTCTTGGCTTCAAGGTCGCCCTTTTCAATTCTTTTCGCCAATTCTCTTTCTTGAGCTGCATTGATAAGTGGATACTGACCAATGTCTTTAAGATACATTTGTACAGAACTATAGGTACTTGCTCCTTTGGTGTATTTTGATATATCTTGAGTAATATCAATATCAAGTAGATTTCCACCCTCAAGTACATCTACTCCAGCACTAGATAATTTTTCATACAACTCATCTAAAAATGAAATATTATTTTCAACTTCAGGAAAGGCTTTAAGGATTTCATCATAAGTGATAAATCCACGCTTCTTTCCTTTTTCAGTAAGTTCATCACTTTTCTCTTCAAGCTCTCTCCTTCTTTTTTCTGCGGGCGTTTCTCTTCTTGTCCCATCAGCGCGAATAGAAGCAACGCCTTTTGGACGAACCTTTTTGGGAATTTTAATTTCAAGCTCTAGATCTTCAGCTGTTTTTCTTTGTACTTTTTTTACAGGTTCTTTTTTTGCAACCTTTTTGGTTGCAACTTTTTTAGTTACTTTTTTAGGGGCTGCCTTTTTAACAACCTTCTTAACTGCTTTTTTTGCAACGACTTTAGTCTTCTTAACTACTTTCTTTGCAGGTGCCTTTTTAAGGACTTTCTTTGCGGGTGCTTTCTTTTTAGCTACCGCTTTTTTCTTTGACGCTACTGCGCTTTTTTTAACAGTCTTCGGTTGTGTTTTTTTTGCCTTTGAGGCACTTTTTTTTATTGGCATAATAATGCTCTTGTATCATCAAGCAAAATCACTAAAAAGTCAAGCTTATATTAAGGATTAGCATAGCATCCTTCCCTTGCTGTATTGTACAAACCTTCAGATGTTGCACCAGATGTACCTATACAAAAATAATTTCCTGCACCTGCACCACTCACGATATCATTGTCTTGTAATTTAACTTGTATAGCAAACTGAGATTTTCTGTCAGCACAAGTACCATTATTACAAGAAACAAGCATTTTATTTGTGTTAGCTCCAGAACCTGTATTTGTTGGAAGTTTAGATGTAATACTATTACATATTTCTATGGCCCTATCTCTGTTTAAAGCATTTGCATGTATTCTAGTAGAACAAGCAACTCCACCTGTACCGGCTTGGCTATCACCTCTCGTCCAACCAAAAGACGCGAAGGTGGTAAAATCCCCCGTCTCAGCATAATGCTCCATTGCAAGATTAAAGAGCTGTCTAGCTTCAGATTTTATTGCCGCACTTTTAGCTTTTGTTCTTGCACCATTTAGTGATGCTATCACTACTGTTGCAAGTATTCCGATAATCGCGATCACTATTAATAGTTCTATCAGAGTGAAGGCTCTACTTTTTAGTGTATACCCCCCCCTATTTGTATTTTAGAGTTTGTTGGTAAAATTATCATGAGAATATTATAACATACACAACACTTCAAACAACATAGCCTTTTTGCCGTCGGTGTATTTTTCTGGCTGGTGAATCACCTGACTCTCGGCTCAGTCAGCCCGGAGAGTCCGGCAAAAAGGCTATGTTGTTTTTCGTTTTTGTGTTTAAACCGAATAAACTATATTGCTTATTTTTAGACTGAGCTGCGCCTGACTGAGGCGAGCACAGGAATTTTTTAGCAAAAAAATATCCGTGTCTAAAAATAAGCAATATAGTTTTGGAGGTTTTTTCTAGATAATGAAAAAATCATTTTTTGATATTTTCTTAACACCTAAAATGAGGTGGAACTAGTGTATGACCACTTGTTGCGCAGTGCCACCTCATTTTAAATGTGAAGACTACAAAAGTATATATAAGAGTCTTCAAATCTAGATAAAGTACTATCCACAGTTTTGACTTTGGTGTATACTCCGAAAATGAAGAAAAAAGAAGTAAGTACTATCCCCAAAGGATATGACAGACTAGAAAGACATATCGCACACCTGGGTCTCGCTAGTCGCAGAGAAGCTAAGTCTCTAATCCTTGAAGGAAAGATTTTAGTAAATAACAAAAAAGTGATAAACCCCGGTTTTGCTGTACACCCAGAAAAAGATAAAATAAAAATTTCTGGCATAGAAGAAAAAGAAAGTTTAATTCTATACAAACCTCGTGGAATAGAAACAAATAGTACAAGCGAGAAATCAAAAGATATAAAATCTTCTTTTCCAAAACTTGCTCACCTATCTCCTATAGGAAGACTTGATAAAGAATCAGAGGGAATGATTATCTTAAGCAATGACGGAACACTAACAAAAGCCTTAACTCAAAAAGAGCACATCGTAGAAAAAGAATACCTAGTGACAGTCAGAGAAAATATCTTCCCGGGTATTTTAAAAAAGATGGAACAAGGTATCATCATAGACAAAATCAAAACCCTGCCCGCTAAAACAAAAATGATTTCTAAAAATTCTTTTAATATCACTTTGATAGAAGGTCGTAAACACCAGATCAGAAGAATGTGTGCAGCTTGCAAATTGACAATAGAGTCTTTAGTCCGCATCAGAATAGGACATCTTAATATAGGCAAAATGAAGCCTGGCAATGTAAAGCCCCTAAAACAAGAAGATATTTTACGACTTAAAAGCAAATAACTTGCATTTAGATATTTTTAGTATAAAATAAATAAAAAACTATTTTTTACTTTTAAATTTAATACTATGTGCTCAGAGAATCCAACAAATCTGCTGTATCCTGTAAGGATACAGCATTTAGACAGTCTAAATGAGTTTTATCCAAAACTACCAGACAATTTTGCTGAAGATTTTATAAAAATCGCAACAAGAGGTATCAATACGGAGCTTTGTGTAGCCAATGCTCTGCTTAGTATCGTAAACAACCTTTTTGAAGGAAAAACGGAAGAAACAGATTGGAGAGAGGGTTCCTCTGGAATACTTTTTTCTGTCTTATCCAAAGATTTTACAAAAAAGTACCAGACGCACAACATGGAGATTCTCCATGAGACAGTCATACCCTGGCTAGCCACGATTAATGCTAGGGATTATGAAAAGCTTTTGGAAAAACACGGGATCCACAGAGTCTTTATGCACTCATGTGGTGAAATTGCCTTTTTTGAAGAAGATTGGAATGAGAAAAAAGAAAGAAAAATGCTGAGAGAGCAGTTTGCTCGAACCCGTCTCGACTATACGGTTGGGACAGAAAAGAACAAGCTCAATGAAGAGATTTTGCAGAATACAAACTACTCTGCAGAATCACTTGAGATGATTGATAAAATTATTGATCGCTCTCTGATCATGCACCATAGAGACTCTATGATTGCCCAATTTGAAAAATTTTTGTATGAATAAATTCGTACAAAAAAGACCTCCTAGGAGGTCTTTTTATTTTTATACTCAGTATTTCTATCAAACTTTTCTTGTGTGCGAGAAATCCTACTTGAATCCTTACTATAATTTTCAAAAATATAACCAAGTGTATCTTCGGAAATACTTTGCTCATCTAGTGGCTCATACGCAAAATCCATATAAGCAATTGGTTTTTTAGGTAGTTGCTCTAGAAAAGTATTCTTTGGATTATCACTTCTATATTTATTTACAATAAATTCAAATGGGGTTTTGAAGAAGTTTAAATACCCGACGAGTTGATTTGCAACCTTCACACTATGCTCTGCTGCTTCAACTACAATGATAGCCACATCAAAGCCAGAAACTATACCGGTAGTCACA
Source organism: uncultured Candidatus Saccharibacteria bacterium (assembly GCA_964402895.1). Taxonomy (GTDB): domain Bacteria; phylum Patescibacteriota; class Minisyncoccia; order Phycocordibacterales; family UBA9973; genus UBA4124. The sequence continues at coordinate 228,019 of CAYODR010000001.1, forward strand.
CCATCTGCTCCAGCCTTTTCATCTACTACCACAAATTCATTTTCTTTTAATTTTAGAAGTGGTAAATAAGCTTTAAGCGGGGTAAAGAGTGAGTGACTGCAAGATTCATCATAAAGCACATCATCAGTTTGTGGGCCAGCAGACATTAAATAAATATTTTCATCTATATCTACTACGAACTCTTCCGAGTAAGGGTCTTTGGGGGAAAAAGAAAATTCTTCTTTTACCGCTTGCCCAAACAAAAGCCTATAACTCTGGTCAGATGTCAGCCCCACCCTATCTTTTAAAGTACTCATAGAACCTCCGATATAATTCATTGGCGGGTTTCCTAGATTGTATGTCAAATCCATATTATGATCTGCATCTACTGCCAATACCTCCCCCTTTTTAGCTAATGCCCGTACAAAAAGAGTACTGATAGTACTCTTTCCGACTCCTCCCTTTCCTAATACTCCAATTATCATTAAATATGATAATATCTCAAAATATTATTAAATGCAACTTACTTGCATTATTTTTTATTTTTGTTTTTATTTCCCAAAAACAATGCGAGAACTAATGCGTATACAATATGTTCATCTACGACAGGATTGTTTGCTGGTGGCATAACAGCTAGATACATAAGTATCATCATAATAATACCAAATGTCGCACCAAGTCTTGTATATAGATTAAACAAAAGACTAATACCAATACCCAAAAGACCAAGCATAAACATCCAATCAATAATAGCGTATCCAGATATTGATTGAAAAATACTAGCAAGTGGACCACTTGTACCATGAGTCAAAAATCCGGCTGTTGGAGAACCTCCATTTATCCAAGCTTTCTCTAATGTTGTAGAAAAGCCAAGTCCAAATGTCTTATCAAAAAACGCCCATAAAAATACAAATGACAGTACATAACGAAGTGCTTTAATTATTTTATGATTATACATATGTGTATATTATACCCTCTCAGTATTCAAATAGGCAAATTATCTGGCGGAGCAGCAAAGACAACTTCTGCTTTTTCTATTGCAACATCTTCATTTTTGGGTTCAGTAAAAACATTTTTAGATTCAAATTCTTTTAATTTATTTTCTAAAACCTCTTTCTTTTTATATGCGTCTGCAATAGATGGTGGCATTTCTTTTAAGGGCTCAATGAGTCCTAATTCACTCCTAACCTCAACTATTTGTTTAATAGTATCATTGATATTATTTTTTACTTTTTCAATATCTTTCTGAATAGAAAAAACTAAGTCTGCAGAATTCTCAATAGACTTTTCTATGGGATTATTTATTTTTTCTAATGTATTTTTATCCTCCATAACTATCCCCCAAATTAAGTGGAGCTTTTTCTTGATTTGGTACAGGACTACAAGAAATATTTTCAAAACCAGAAGAAATATTTAAGGTCTCTCCATCTGGATATATATTGATATTCATTCCCCCATACGAACCGTCGGACTGTCTATCAAAAGACATTTGATTTTCTCCAAAAGCAATCGCTATACTGGATAAATCTTCATTAGGCATAAGTCTCATCTGCATACCATCAGTACAGGTGTATTCATAAATACTGATGCCAAAGTCTATCCCCTCTGGTTTTTGTGCTTCATTTTCTTTAGAAAGAAAATAAGCAGCGCCAATAAATACAACTATGGTCAGAATTGTAAGAATTTTTTTCATATTTTGATTATAGCAAAATATGAGATTAAAAAAACCCCAAGCATTCACCTCCATATCTTTTTTAATCCTTTATAAACCTTACCTTCTCTAACCTTTAAATAATACTCATAAAACACCCTAGCAGATTCTGCTTTTTCATTTGTATTTCTATCATCTGCAAGCTTTATTATCTCTCCATTACTATCATACTTTTTTCCACTAGAATAATTGGCATATCTTCTTGATCTTGTATATACCGCTTGAGTGTTTTATTTTTTCATGTATTAATTATAAGATTTGCTGAGACGCTCGGGCTAGAGACCTGTCTGCTCCTTGCACCATAATGTTATTTTTAATAATTTAATTTAAGAATAACGACGAGTCTCGTGCGAACTAAATTTTACTTAAATCTATATCAGAAAATACTTCCAAAACCTTATCTTTAAAATTATACATACATCCACGATATTCATTCTTAGAATATTGATTCTTTTCTAATATATTTTTTTGGCATACATAAACTTGAGATAGTGTTGTTTTGCCCGGATAGCATATTAGTCTCCATTCATCAGCCCTAGCAAGAGTAACTGGTAAGTCAACAAACTGTTCAGTTATTAAATGTGTGACAATGATTTCTTCAATAAAAAAATTAATATTAGCTTCTGTATATTTTCTTCCATCTAAATCAATTTCTAAAAATTTTCTAAATTCAGAATCTTCCTTTTCTAATTTTTTAAGTTTACTAAACATATGTTGATAAGAAGGAGAATTCATTATCACATAATCAATAGGCATAAAGTGTATAGCTTTTGGTATAAATTTTCTACCTTTTTGTATCAGACTATCAAGTTTTGTTACATGACTCAAAACTTGCATATTAGTTTTTACTCTTTTTTCAAAAGCAGAATCCTCAGTATTAAAATAAAGACCATTGGTATACATTATTATTGCATCATTACTAAAGGTTTCTATTTTATCTTCAAAATAAGAAAGCATTTCATAGCAATCTTCTGGTGTTTGTCCTCCAGATATTCGTGACATTGAAATAGGTAAAATAAGCACACCGCTACCTTTTATCCTACTTATATTAAAACCTGTTTTATTGTTCATACTCATATTATATACATATTTTAAAAATGTCAGAATTTTGACGCATCTCGTGCGTAATAACCTCGCTCTTGCTAGCTGCTGGTCAGGGACTCGAACCCTAATAGACGGTACCAGAAACCGTAGTCCTACCATTAGACGAACCAGCAATAATAAATCCCCCATTTTTGAAGGTATTTATATACTACTATTTTGTAATAAAAAATCAATTATTATCCAATAAATTTAAAAATAGTACTAAATGAATTAAAAATAGTTGGAATAGCAATTATAGTTATAGCCGCTAAAAACAAAGACAAGAATATACCCGCAACAAAAAATCCTAAACCAAAATTGAATCCATCAGAAAAGCTAACTGATACCTTTGTTGTCTTAACAACTATCTTTGTTTCTTCATTATTTTCCATGTAAATATTTTAACATATTAAAAACAAAAAACCGCCACATTAAATGTGGCGGTTTTTTGTTTAATCTCTAAAAACTTCTCTTGTGTTTTTACTTGGAGCAATATCATGTATTTCTTTTGGAGTGATGATGATCAGTCCTTTCACTACCCTATCTGGAAGTACAGATTTTATCCAAGATACAGCTTCATCAAAATCTGAGCCCTCAGATAAGTATTGTGCAAAACCTTTGATCTGATATCCCATCATAGCCTTCCAGCAAACAAGTGAGACATCTTTTTGTTCTAAAATATTTGATACGGTTTTATCCATAAAATAATTTATCAACCAAATCTTACCATCTACAACTTTTATTGATGACACAGGTACAACATTTATCCCATTTTCACCACTCGTGGCTAGCGCTTTTGATTCAGCCGATAAGATAAATTGTGTAATGTGTTCATCCATATTTTTTATATTTTAATTATTAAGCTTCGCAAGATACACAAATGTTTCCATCAGCATCATATACTACTACCTCATCATTTTCTTTCTTTTGATCAGCATTCACTTCTTGAAGTTTTTTGCGTCCAAATTGTTGAGCGGCGTTCATACTATGTTGATAATAGAAAGCTTTGATACCAAGCTTCCATGCGTGAAGATAAAGTGTGTTTATATCTTTTACAGGCATATCTGGAGTTACCATTAAATTTAAAGACTGTCCCTGATCAATAAACTTTTGTCTGTCCGCAGCTTGCTCTATCAGAAGCTTTTGGTCAATTTCGGAGAATGTCTTAAATACATTCTTTTCTTCTTGTGTGAGCCCTTCTAGGTGCTGTACAGAGCCATCAGCTTCTTTAATACTTTGCCAAATCTCTCTATTGTCTAATCCTTTTTCTTGAAGAAGTTTTTCTAAGAACGGATTCTTGATAGTGACCTTCATCTTAGCGATATCTTTTACATAAGAGTTAGACCATGTTGGCTCAATACCCTGAGAGACTTGTCCTAAAATAAATGCAGATGAAGTGGTAGGTGCAATAGCCATCAGAGTTGTATTTCTTCTGCCATATCCTTTTAAAACTTCTGGTTCACCGTATTCTTCTGCGAGTTTTGCCGAAGCGGCATAAGCTTTATCTTTAATAAATGAAAAAATTTCTTTATTGAGTTCTGATGCTTCAGTGCTTTCTATTGCAATCATTTTACTTTGCAGTAGTGAATGCCAACCAAGTACTCCGATACCCAGCGCTCTATTTGCTTTGGCAAAGTTATATGCGCGCTCCATAAACATAAATACTTGTTTTTTGCGTTTATCCCCACTATCTCTAAAAGATTCTAGTCTTTCTACAAAGTCAGTCATTACTGCATCTAAGAAATATGTAAGAGTTTCAACCAAGTCTGTGTCTTTCCATTCATCATAGTAAAGGAGGTTAAGTGAAGATAGATTACACACAAAAGACCATTCTTCACTTGTAGGAAGCATAATCTCAGAACATAGATTACTTGAATATATCTTATGCCCCTTGTCTTTATATACATCTACCGTATCTCTATTTGCAGTATCTACAAACATGATATACGGATATCCAATCTGACTTCTTCTCTCTAATACTTTTGCCCAGATAGCACGCTTATCTTTATCTCCTGCTACCATTTCTTCAAGCCATTTATCAGTAACAGTCACACCATATGTAAGTTCTTGAATAGGGTTTCCTTCTGTACCAATTTCAAGAAATTCATGAATATCAGCGTGCTCCACTGGTAGATACGGAGCAAAGTGTCCGCGTCTTACAGATCCTTGACTGACTACATCTACAATGGATTCAAAGAGTCTCATAAAATGTACAGAGCCAGATGATGTACCATTGTCTTTGATAGCTGCTCCTCTTGGACGCAAATCACCAAAGTACCCAGATGTACCGCCTCCATACTTACTCATCATTCCTACTTCTGCTTGAGTGAAAAGGATTTGCCCCATATCATCTCCAACATAAGAAGAAAAACAACTAATAGGCAAACCTTTTGCCAAGCCGAAATTAGACCATACAGGAGAAGAAAGAGAAATCCAGCCACGAGACATGTAGTCGTAAAACTTATCAGCAAAACCCGGTTTGCCAAGAAATTTTTCTGCTGTTTCCGATATTTGTTTTATTCTTTCTTCTGCAGTAATCCCTTCTGCCAAATATCCTTTTGATAAAAAAAATCTACTGTTTTCATTTAACCACTTCATATTATATATTCTCCAAAAAATTAATTAAAATAAATCCTCTCCTGTGACGCTTTGATTGCGTTTGTTGTAATTGATTGATCTTTTTACAAAGAAATCACCATGCTTGGTGGCAATAACCTCATCATCAAACCAGTCTGTTTTTTGCAGTAATACTTGATCAATATCAAATATTCTAGATAATCCGATACTTGCAAGTGAATTATTGAATCTATTTTTAATAAACTCTAATATAACGTTTTTAGGCAAGAAATCTATCTCTCCTTTTTCTAATATCCAATCCACAACTTTCTTTTCTGATTCAAAGGCCTCACGACAAGACTCAATAATGGCATTTTCAAATTCTTTATCAAACCACTCCGGATGCTCTTCCCTGATAATCTTGATAATATCTATTCCAAATAATCCGTGTATTTGTTCTTCTTTTGATGTAGCCTCAACAGCATTTGAAATTCCTTTAAATAAGTTCTTATGCTTATTGAAAGACATCATTATTAAGAATTGAGAGAATAAAGAAACATGTTCAATAAAAAGTGAAAATAATAATACTGATTGCACATAGTCCTTATTGTCATCACTTCTGGCGTTCTTTAAAGCTTTTTCTAGATACTTTACTCGTTCAATCAATACTGGGATGTCGTTTATCTTTGAAAACTCATCATTGAGCCCTAGTATCTCAAGCAAGTGTGCATAAGCATCCATATGTCTGACTTCACTTTCAGCAAAAGTAAATCCGACAGCACCGATTTCTGGCTTAGGCATTTTTTTGTAAATATCTCCCCAAAAAGTTTTAACAGCAACTTCAATTTGCGCGATTGCAAGCATGGCATTTTTAATTGCACTTCTTTCTGTCTCGCTGACATTTACTTTAAAGTCTTGAATATCACTAGTAAAGTTAAATTCTGTATGAATCCAATACGAATGTCTAATGGCATTTACATATTCATACAATTCTGGGTATTCATAAGGCTTTAAATTTATTCTTTTTTGAAAAATGTCTCTTTTTCTCTGATCTGCCCTTTGTTTTCTATATAAAATATAAGATTTTGCTACATCATAAAACTCTTCTCTCATCAATTCCTGCTCAACTATATCTTGAATCTCTTCAACTGTAGGATAATCATTTTCCGAAGTATACTTTTTATCTATAAAATCAAAAACATTTTTAGCAACCTTTGTAGCATCATCTGCATTCCCGTTACCGACAGAAAGCATGGCTTTATGTATAGCACTTACAATCTTATTGATATCAAAAGATTGCAGTGTTCCGTCTCTTTTTATGACACTAGCAAATTTAAGTGTATCGTTGGACATCTTTAAATTACTCAAATTAATCTTATAAAAACTATAAGTTCATTTTATCACATACATTTTTTTATATGAAAAAAATCAGTCAAAATTGCTATCTTTAGCACATGAAAAATCAGCCGTCAAAGGCAATGTCTATGTGCTTAATATTTGAAAGGACTTTCTGACAAAATTTTTTTATTTTTTTGTTTACCAAAAAATATACAGTCAAAGAGGGCTGTGGATTTCTCTTTGTCATTTATTTTTTTCTGAGATACAATGTAATTGTTCTCTTAATAATTTAGTTTATGAACAAATAATATGAAAAAACTTGGATCATTAGATTGGTTAGCATTAGTTCTTGTTATTATTGGTGGTTTAAATTGGGGGCTAGTTGGAGCTTTTAATTTTAATCTAGTTTCTGCTATTTTTGGTACTTCAATGCTTGCAAGTATTATATATATTTTAGTGGGTCTTTCTGCTATATATCTATTATTTACATCAAGCGCTCTCTCAAAAAGATAAAAATAAAAGCCGCCGCCCTATGGGCGGCGGCTTTTGATTTTAGATTATTTAACCATTATTTTATCACCATTTAAAATACTATATCTATCAGCAAACCCAGCTCCTACCTCTAAAACATACTTTACAGGGCTTTGTGGATAAAATAATTCAGGATATGTATTGGGCTCTATATTTTTAGAAATATCTACTATTTTATAATCTTCATCTATCCAAATGATATCTAAACTATATCTCATATCTTTCATCCAAAAACCGTATCTTGCTGGAATATCAAAAATAAATAACATTCCTTGGTTTTCCTGTATTTGATCTGTATAAGATAGCCCGAGCGCTCTGAGCTCGTCAGTATTAGCAAGATTGATATCTAGCTCTATATCTCTTAAAGAGAGTACCTGATTAAAATCTATACTTCTAGTAATATTTTCTTCTGTTATCTGATAAAAGGCTCTATCTTTATTGAGCTGTTTTTTTGCAAGAAAAATCACCCCTACTAAAAGGAGTGATGTTCCTAAAATTATTAAAAAAATCTTTCTTAGAAAAATCACAATCTGATTATACCAACTTTCTATTGCCTCAGTCTACCTCTTATACGCTCTATAGATACGTACAATAGGATTTTCGCTTTTATTACCCCAAAAGCAGGGAGTGTGCATTGAGTCGCGCACCACAACTTTAGTATCAAGATACTAACCAACCGTTTAAGTCTGTATAGCTTATAAAAAACATATACAAACATCTCAATTTGAGTTAATCCACGACCAGCTTCCGCTAGCCGTGCCTTGTTACGACTTATTCCCTGTCACCGATCTTACCGTAGTCCCTTCTTGTGAAGAGCCTTCGGGCACTACCGACTCCCTTGAATTGACGGGCGGTGAGTACAAGACTCGAGAACGTATTCACCGCAGTTTAGCTGACCTGCGATTACTAGCGATTCCA
>CAYODR010000002.1:0-106003 GCA_964402895.1 uncultured Candidatus Saccharibacteria bacterium
AAACCTCCTCGTCAGGAGTCACTTTAGCGGTCATATCTGGAAACGGGTATGGGTTTGGTCGAAAGACTAAATCGCAACTGGCGGGGAGATTTTTGCATAAATCTCCTCAATAATTATTAATTAAATCCGCTAAAGTTAATTATGAATAATAACGTTAAAGGTTTGGATCCCTACCAACCCTATATAGTTTCCCTAGTACCATATATTTCAATTTTTTTACTACTAAGGCTCATTGTTGGTGATGAGTGGCAATGGGGAGAGTTTTTCTTACTTATTGCAATCCTGTTCGCATGGTCTCTTTTTAAAACAATTACTCGTGCGATATATTTTCGACTTTTCCTTAAAAAGAAACTCGTCGATAGTTATGTTTCAATGTTTGAGGAGAATAAATTTCCAATACCGGATGTGGACGATATCGAGAGCTTCGGAATTTATTTAGAATCAATTGCTGAAAATAAAGACCTGCATCCTCAAAATATAGGTGCTGCTACTGTTTGGTACGAATTAAATCATGGAAGAAGTGCGAATAACATATTCAGTCTTTTTAGTCATAGGAAAACACTAAAGAAGGCACTCCGCATCTATCGGCAGAAACATAAATTAAAAGGAGGTTTCTTCAATTCTCATGAAGAATAAAATTACAGGAATCATTCTTGTTGTTTTTTGCATCTCAGCTTTTATATTCTACTTTTTAAATAAACAACCAAAAACAACAGAAGAAATCATTCCTATAAACGAAAACGTTTTAACTCAAGAATCAATTTCAAATGAAGAACCCTTTGAAGCTGATGATCTTGAGGAAGATGTTGCAAATCAGGTTGCTGAGGAAAATGTAATAGAGATAAAACCTCAAATCTCAATTCCTGTTGTAAATGAAAGCATCTCACTAGTAGAGACTCAAGTTGAGGACAAAAAAGAAGAGGTCAAAATAAAGGAAGTTGCTCAATATAACGTCCAAGATGTTGTGAAAACATGGCGACCATATGTCGTCCGTGTTACTTGTATTGTTCTTGATGAAAATGGTAATAAGAAATCATATTCTGACGGTTCAGGATTTCTGAGTAATGACCCAAAGGGTGCGCTAATCATTACCAACAAGCATGTCTTCAATCCATACAATAATCCAGTAACTGACTACTATGATGTGTATTTTCCAGAAAGCAAAGAAACTGTTCGTATTGAAAAGAAAGACAGGTACACCAATAGTAAGGGACATGATCTTGGAGCTTTAGTGATTACTGATCCAAGTAGTCATATTTCAAACTTGCTCCGCAATGACTCAATAACATCTAGAAACTGTACGGCAGTAAAATCAGATTCAGATGATAGTTTGGTTATTATTGGATATCCAAAAGGTAGTTCAAAAACAGATGTTTCCTACGAGCAAGGAAAACTATCTGGATACATTGGTAGCTACTTTATTTCTACAGCCAAGGTCACAGAGGGATATTCGGGAGGGATTGCTGTGTCGCTTAAGGATAACTGCTTTTTAGGAATCACTTCAGCCGCCTACAAAGAAGATCTTACGAAGTCATTGATTCTTGATGTGAATCAATTCTGACTTGTTTTGAAAATATTTTGTTTGTGCTAGAATATCCTCAGAAGCACATAAACAACCCCCTATATTGAACGGCTAAGATGGATATAATTACGCATCCTTAGCTAAGTCTATGCAACGAGCTTAGATGGAATAAACCTCAGAAACTATTACTGATAGTGGACTGGCGAGGGTGACCATGTCTGGCAATAGAAATATTTTTAACCCCCAAAGGTTAAAGGTCTTTCTATTGCTCCTCTGGTCGATAGCGAAAATAAAGATCCGCCTTTGGTATTAAAGATAACTTTGATATTAGAGGCGGTTTTTTGTTGCTTCTGGATTAATCACTAATTTCTAGAACGCTTATGCATAAAGAAAATATTAAGATTGAGTATGTCTCAATAGACATGCTTGTTGTAAACGAAAAGAATCCACGCAAGTGGACTAAGGAGCAAAAAGACGCTCTTAAAGAAAGCATTATTAAATTCGGAACTGTTGATCCGATACTCGTCAACGCTCACGAAGAGCGAAAGAATATCGTCATCGGAGGACATTTTAGATTAGAGGCGTGCAAGGAGCTTGGATACAAAGAAATGCCAGTGGTATTTCTCAATCTTACTCCAGAAAAAGAAACAGAACTCAATATTCGTCTTAACAAAAATCTCGGCGAATGGAATTTTGATCTGCTTGCCGAATTTGACGAATCACTTCTGTCAGAGGTCGGTTTCTCTAGCGAGGAAATAGATGCAATCTTTCCTGAAGATGAGAAGACTGAGCAATTTGATCTTCAGAAGGAATTAAAGAAACTTAACATTAAAAAGATTAATGTTAAAAAGGGAGACATCTATGAGCTGGACGGTTCACGCCTCATGTGTGGGGACTCAACTATTCCAGAAGACTTTCAGAAACTCATGGCTGAACACAAGGCAGATATGGTCTTTACCGATCCTCCCTATATCCTCGACTATCTCAAAGGTAAGACCAAAGCCAAAGACGGAGTAACTACAGGATTCGGAGCAAAGAAGAATCGTAGATATTTAGAAACTGATGTTTTACCTGATAACTTCACCGAACTGTGGATGCAAAATGCCAAAGATTCTGTTAAACAAGATTCTCACATTATCGTCTATGAGAACTGGAAGAATATCCGCACCATCTGGAGCGAGATGGAGAAATACTGGAAAGTGAAAAATATGATTGTATGGCATTTGCCAAATCGTAATCAAGGCTTTGCTGGTAAATACAAATTCTTTTCCAAACATGATATTGCCATGGTGGGTACTTCCCATGAAGAGGTTGTATTCAACGAAACCCCAGAAGAAGGAATTCTTCAAAATGACTATGAGACAGCTCTCTATGCTATCCAAGGAAAGCCTCATTGGGAGTCATATGGTAAAGGCAAGAAATATTGTCCGACTGATTTTATAGAGTACAACGCCGCAGACGAAAAATCTTCAGGGCAAGGTATTATCTTTGGTACCAAACCAATAGAAATCCTGATCCCATATATCAAAGTACTTACCAAGCGAAATGATCTCATTATTGAACCGTTCGGAGGTTCTGGAAGTACTTTGATTGCATCTATCAAGATGCACCGTAAGTGCTTCCTAATGGAAAAGTCTCCAGTGTATGCGGAGGTGATTCTTAATCGTTGGGCAAAGTTTACTGGGAAGAAGCCGATAAAAATTAACTAGCTATGACCAAGAAGGAAGCAATCAAGAAAGACAAAGAAAGAGTTCTTGAAATGCTCAGAAGTACGCCGATTGTTGAAGTTGCTTGCAAGAAATCAAGCGTTGGTCGCTCTACCTACTATCGATGGAGAAGCGAAGATCCTGAATTTGCAAAAGCAACGGATGATGCGCTTGATGATGGTATCGCTCTTATAAACGATATGACTGAATCACAGTTGATTTCCCTTATTAAAGACAAGAAATTCCAAGCGGTGCAATTCTGGCTCAAGCACAATCACAGACGGTTTCTCCTTAAAGAGAAAGAGCATTCACTATTTCGTCCACAGAAAAACCTACCTTTGTCTAAAGAACAACAAAAAGTATTAGGGCAAGCCCTCAAGGTATTTACTTAATACTCTTTTCGAGGAACGCATATGAAAAAAGAATTATTACTACAAAGAATATCCACTGATACCAGTATCAGGAAAGCTCTTGTGAAGGAATCTCACGAGGCATTTTGCAGTATCTATCTTTCACACCATATAACCCATCCATATGCGTTCTTCCATAAAGAGATGTTTCGTGCGACTGAGAAATATGATCAGAAGATAAATGTATTTATGGCATTTCGTGGATCTGGGAAATCAACCATTCTTAATCTTTCAAATACCATTTGGTCTATAATCGGCAAACATCAGAAAAAGCTCGTACTGATTATCAGCAAAAGCAGGGTCCAATCTCAGGCTCACTTTGAAAATATTAAATCCGAACTTGAAGAGAATGAATTACTCAAACAAGACCTTGGTCCTTTCAAAGCAAGCGGTAACGAATGGGGTGAATACTCGATTGAGTTACCACTCTATGGCGCAAAGATCATGTGCATCAGGTCACTTCAAAATATCCGAGGACTTAAATACAAAAACCAAAGACCTGACTTAATCATCTGTGATGATATGGAAGATATCGTTTCCGTGAGAGATAAGCAGAATAGAGAAATACTATTTCAGTGGTTTATTGGCGAAGTGATGTCTATCGGTGATGAAAAAACTAACATTGTTGTTCTAGGAAACCTTCTGTCTGATGATTCTTTTATGGTTCGCCTTAAGAAACTTATGATGCACAGAAAGCTCAAAGGCATGTATTACGCATACCCATTGCTTGATGATAATAACAAGATCACTTGGAGTGCTAAATATTCAGTCGCTGATGTACTTGAAATACAGCAAGGTCTGCCTGAGAAGAAAGAGTTCGATGCTTGTTCTATTTTTGATCGGGATTACAGACTGGATATTTCCCATGTTATGCCTCGAAGACACGATAAGCCTCCAATCTCAAAAGGAGGTAAGAAGCGAGAGGATTTCAGTATTAATGTGCCGTTGTGGGCACATGGAGTTTACATGCCCGGATACCAAATCAATATAAGCGACCCTGATGGATGGAACGGGAAAGAAACTGAGACAGAAGAATTGGATTGAGTATAGTGTCCCATTTGTCTCATTTCTCGTGAATACCCTTATTTTGATTAAGACAGATCAGACTGAGAGGTATAGAAATGAGACAGTCAGAGATGGATAAAAATATGCTTACGGCACTTGATGTCTTATCTGTAAAACCGACCTGCCCGCATCCCAATTCCACTTTATAAGTAGCTCAAAAACCCTTATAATGGTTGACATAGCTTGGTACTGAACCTATACTGGGAGCCAAATCGAGAGGTCTCTCGAGACACATAAATATGAAATCTACCTATAATTATCCCATTCTTAAAATAGTTGTCGATCTTTATGAGAAAAAGAACAAGAATGATTTAAAGAATATTCATATTATAGCATGTCAACATCTTTTAGAACCACAAGCAAAAATGTTTGAGTTGCTTGTTGATTTTGGTATTCCTAAATCAAATATACAAATTTTTGGAAAGATATATTCTACAAGTATTGAAGTTGTTAAACAGTTAACTGATAAGGGTTTTATTGTTTCAAGCCCAGTTTTTTTTTCTGAAAAATCTTTTGATATTCAACATACTCAAAACTGTAAAGATGAATTTCAAAGATTTATCTCTGATCTAAAAAGTGATTGTTCAAAAATTATCATTTTAGATGATGGTGGAGAATTATTAAAAACAGTACAAGAAAATTTTGATAAAATTCCAAATAGTATCAAAGTTATTGGCGTCGAGCAAACATCTTCTGGGTTTAGAAAATTAGAAAATGATAAATTAAAATTCCCAATTTTTAATGTTGCACGATCTGATAAGAAATTAGTACAAGAAAGTCCCTTTATTTGCTCTCTTGGTTGTCAAAGGGTGTTTGAAGTTTTTGAAAAATATGAAATTAAAAATCCAAGAATACTTATTGTCGGATTAGGACCCATTGGAAGCAATATGTTTTCAATACTTCAAACTCAAGGATATTTTACAATTGGTCATGATATAAATAGTTCTGAAAATCAGGATTTGATCGAACTTATAAAAAAGAATAATGTAAATATTATTATCGGTGCGACGGGATCAAATATTTTGAATGAATCTCAAATTAATTCACTTAATGAAAAATTAAATGATTCTATATATTTGATTAGTATGTCTTCAAGTGATAGAGAATTTCCTGCAAGTTATATAAGAAAAAACCATATCATAAAGAGTGCACACGATGATATTACTTTCAATAGTATTATTCTTATAAATAATGGATTTCCTATTACCTTTAAAGGTAATAGTTATGAATCCCCTCCACAAGAAATAGAGTTGACGATAGCTCTCCTACTAGGGTCAATATTGGAATCCTCAACATCAGAGTACAAAGAAAATATCTTCTTAGATGTCCCTGAGGAAATTAATTCTTTATTATAAATCTATGAATCAAATAAAAGTATCCCTAATTGAATATTCAGAATCAGTTACAACCAAAAAGCGTTTAGCTACTTTCGCAATCAAGATTCCTAAATTTGTCTGGGGACATGTTTCAAGTCATAGATCATTATCTAGGAACTCTGCTTCAAGTCGCGCGATTCCTGCAAAGAAAATCCGCACAAGTGTATTAAAAGAACCTTTTATACCCTTGTATTTTGGAGAAAATCAATCTGGCATGAGAGCAGGAGAACCACTTAACGGTATTAGATTATTTCTCGCAAAAAAAGTTTGGCTTTGGTCCCGCTATATTCCAGTAGTATTTCATTTTTTTGGAGAAAAAATTGGATTTCACAAAGAAGTTTTAAATAGAATTCTTGAGCCATGGCTTATGGTAGATATTGTCGTATCGGGAACAGAGTGGAATAACTTTATTTTTCTGAGAAAACATCAAGATGCTCAACCAGAAATACAATATGTTGCAGAACAAATTGAAACATTATTAAAAAATACACAGCCTAAAGTTTTGCAATCTGGGGAATGGCATACCCCTTTTATTCTTGAAAGTGAATCAGATATTGATATTGAAACAAAAAAGAAAGTAAGTACTGCTCGATGTGCTCGTGTAAGCTATAAACTTTTTGATGGAAAGGTATCAAATATTGAAGCTGATATAAAATTACATGATAGACTTTCTTCATCTGGGCATTGGAGCCCCTTTGAACATGTAGCTCAAGCTATGAATAACAGTAGTAGATACGGAAACCTTGTTGGATTCAAACAATATAGAAAAGAATTTGAAAATGAAAATAATGGAGATTATTAAAGATACTCAACCCGCGTCGATATGCTATTATAAAACTAGTCGAAAAAGCCTTACGGGATAATGAATCAAAAGTCTCGGTCTCAGGACGGTGAGACAATACTTAATCTTGACACTAGTTTATTATTATGTTATCATAAGAAAAGAGTAGTTTTTTGAAATTGGTTTTATTGGTTTCCAGAGAATCTTCTGGGTTTTGTGGTAACCAATAAACAATTAATAATGAATTCAATTACAAATACTCGAAGGAGTCCTCTATTAGAAATACAGGACTTAGTTTCGTATTGGGAAATTCCAAACTATTCTGTATTTTGGGAAACAAATATTCAACAGCCTAACGAAATGGACGCAACAAGTTTTAAATTTTTTGATCAACAAGTGAGCGGACGGTTTGATGAGAAAAAAATCCAACGCTATCTTAGGGGGCAGAAAGTTCTAGATGTAAATTCTTTGATCTACTTCCTGAAAAATCAATATCTTATTCCTGAAAAATACAAAAACAAAAGAATATATTTTTGGGGAACAATATATGCACTTGGGGAAGCATCTTATGTACTTACAATATTCTGGCACAAAGAATCTGAAAAGTGGTGTCTGAGTTATCATAATTTAAACCAAGATATACATTGCACAGTACCATCGTACAGCTGACAATCCCAGATAATTTATAAAAGCCTAATCAATGATTGGGCTTTCTTTTTATTTAGTTCTGAAGTACCATCAATCGACTCCCTTTCTTTTATTTATAATAATAAGTTTCAAAATATTTGGATCATGTTGAAATTTTATTAAAAAAATAATTTAAAAAATATACTGACCTTATATATAAAAAATGTTAAAATACTTCCGTGGAAAACTATTCAAAAACAAATACAGAGGCTATCCAAGACCTCACAATCTCCTCCTACAGAGAAAATTTTAATCTATATGAAAAGGCTTCACCTTCTGAGATTGATGATGAATCAAAAATATGGATAGACACTTTTATTTCTCTCCTACCAAATAATGCAAATATTTTTGAAATAGGTTCTGCTACAGGTAGAGATGCTAGGTATTTTAAATCTAAAGGAATTGATATAACCTGTGCAGATGTTATTCCTGAAGCGCTTCAAAAACTAAAAAGTGAAGGATTTAAAACAGAATTTTTTGACCTTAGAGATCAACCTAAAAAAGATTGGGAAAAATATTTTGATGGTTTCTTTGCCAATGCTGTCCTTCTTCATATACCGAAAGATTTATTTAAAAATACTATTTATAAAATACACTCTATGATAAAAGAAGGTGGGGTCTTTGCATTCTCTCTTCAGTCTGGTACGGGTAAAGAAATTAGAAATAATAAAATAAACTCTCCCCGATTCTTTCAATACTATACAGAAGAAGAATTGATAAATTTATTTAATGAATTACCTTTTCAAATTATTTATATAAAGATTACGGAGGATAAAAAATGGATTCATTTGATAGTAAGATCTCAAAACAAAGATTTGTATTAAAGATAATATTTTGATAGTATTCAAAAAAAATAAAATATGGAAAAAATATTACGAATAATAGAAATAATAGGATTAATAGTACTACTACTCATCATTACGGCTATAAGTGGTATGAAAATTGAAGTTCATTCACAACCAGTTTTTGTATCTTTGATCGCCCTGAGTGTTATGGTCATAATCTCAATATTTTTATCTATAGGTAGAATATTAAGATTAACTCGGGGTATCAAAAACTTGATAATCTCAGGTTTTGTATTGCTTTTATCCGGTGGTTTGGTAATGGTTTTTATACCAGAATTTTTTAATATAATGAAAAATATACCATATTCATACTGGCACAAGGTTTCAGTGTACTCCTTACCGGCTGTATGTATTGAAGGAGGTTTATTTAATCTTTTTCAGGCACATGTTTTAAGTTCTAGAAAAACAACTAAGCGTGAAAATGTTTTTTTATTTTCAGGCTTTTTAGTCTATGCAATTACAGCCGTGAGTATAAACTTTTTTGCATTAAGTGAAGTGGTGAGTATTAAAGAACAGCTAATGTTTTCAAAAAATATTCTACTTATGACTATAATAATTTCATTTGTAGTTTATTTAAAAAACATTCGCAAACCGTAGATTCTTATTGGATTTACGGTTTTTATTATATATAAATACTACAAATAAATAATTAAAGGGCAGGTTTATAAACCTGCCCTTTTCATAGTTTTAAAGACTTTAAAACTTCTCTGAACACTTCCCCGCGATCTTTTTGATGACCCTCACCATTTACACAGCTAATCAAATTCCATGCAAGATATTGAGTGGCCCAAAGACCAGCCTTGTTGCTGTTTTTTAAATACTGTAGATTTTGTTCAACAGCATCAAGAATTCCATTTTGGATTCTTTTATTTTCCTGCGCAATTTCTGCAGGAAGATACAAAAAATATGTAGCATCGGGCCTTGGCAAACCAAAGTCTTCATACTCAAGTCTGGAAAGAAATTGAATGAGTTCTGTTCTTTCTTCATCAGCAGAAATCTTGCCTCCTTGATGGATAAAGCTGGAGCTTACATACCGATCAAAAATCAAGTAATCATTCTCCTCCATCATCTGCTCTATTTCTTGTTTTGCTTCAGCCCTATCCATAGCATACAAGACTGAAGCAATCTTCGGATCAAGATCTAGAAATCCATAAGCGGAAGATTTCTCACCTTTCAAAACTTCATACAAAATCTTTCCAGCAACTCCTTTTCCATATCTGGGGAAATCAATTGTGGCGACCTTATAACCCAACTCCCTCAAATAGTCCATAAGGAGTTTTGTAGTGGTCGCCTTTCCAGCTCCATCGCTACCCTCAATAGCAATGGAAAAACACTTCTTTTTCATCTTTATTTAATTTAGTTCAAATTCAAAAAACAATTAACTCCAGTTTAAACTAACCTAAAGAGCATAAAAAAGCAAATTAAAAATTATCTGCAATTAAAAGTGGGGTCAGCAACTCCCGAAATATTTTTAATTTTCATAACTCTTGATGGTTCTTTAAAATATCTTAAGGATAAGCCCGGATTAGCAGATGCTGACGGATAGCAATAATAGGCATATCCATATCCAGTACCCGAAACACTTGTAATATCATTTATTGGATCAACTGGTACTTTAGATATAAAGCCAGCAGTTTCAAGAAAAGGAATAAAGCCATTAATATTACTCAAATCCCAACCTCCATTTTCTGCCCCCGCATAAGTTCCTGTGGCTGTCCCACAAGCACTGGTCATATTAGCTGTAGGAGTAGGCAAACACCCGTATTCACTATGATACATCATGAGGGCAGTATATATCTGATGCATATCAGAATCTCGACGAGCATTACGAGCTTTTTCTCTTGCTCCATTTAGGCTAGCAATTACTACTGCTGCAAGTATTCCGACGATTGCAATGACCACTAGTAGCTCAATGAGTGTGAAAGCTTTATTTTTATTATTAAAATATTTTAGAGTGAAGGCTCTACTTTTTAGTGTATACCCCCCCTATTTGTCTTTTAGAGTTTGTTGGTAAAATTTTCATGGTTTTATTATATCATTTGAAAAATTAATATCAAAACAATATTACTTTTGAGAATAATTACAATCTATAGTTTTCTCAAAAAGTCTAACCGGATCAAACTCTATGGAAGCCAAATCTTTAAAGACATCAATATTACCCCGATTGATAATCTCACCACTGCCTTGTATAAAATCTTGACCATTTTTCTTAAATATGACCTCACGCTCTGAGTCCATACCTTCTGCATGAAATATATAATTCCCAAATAGTATCTCTCCATCAAATCTTCCTTCTATTTTCCCTGAAGAACTATCAAATCCATAATTATCAAATGAGAGAGTGCCGGAGACTTCATCTGCTACCTGATTATCTATATTCAAAGTATAGATATTATTATCATTTATAAAAACATAACACCCTACTATAGACTCTGATATTTTATCTTGCGTTTGAACAGTTGGATTATCAATTTTTCTAGAAATTAAATAAGAAAAGAATAAGCTTACAAAAAGTAATACTCCTATTATTATAAGCCATAAACCATATCTTTCGTTCATATCAATGGTGACGACTAAAGATATTAAACATTTCATAACAAAGATTTAAAATAAAAAACATATGCACAAAGTTTATTAGAGCGCTATCCCTCATCTCTAAAGTAAAATCACTAATGCGGTCTAGTAAATAAAAGACTATAATAAACAAATGGAAAATAAAGAAAAAATAATCAAAACTATCATAATCATAGTGATATCAATTTGCGTTTTAACTATCGCTTACTCATATTTGAATACAAATGATAAATTTGAAGAACCTCAAAATATTCCTGAAATAATACCGGTGGGTGAACCTATATTTGAATGGATTTTTGAAGATAACCAAAATGACCCCGATTATCCTAAAACAAATATTAGTTTAAAAGCTATGTATGAAAATACTACTATTACAAAATTTGTAGATACAGCACATGGAAGTTGCAATCTATACGAGGGGTCAGAAAAAGATGTATATCCAAAATCTGAAATGGTTATATGTTATGCTGCAGGACTTGGGCATTATTACAAAATAACCAATCAAGAAAATGCTTATCTTGTTCAGAGAAAGATTTTTGAAGAAGCTTATCCCGAATACACCCCTCCTATAAATCCTTTTGAAACAATCTTAAAATTCTAACAAATATAGTATTTTACTGTATCTCTAGTTTATTACGCAAATAAAAAAATCGCGCAACAACTAAATCCATAGTGCTACGCGATTCGAGGGTAAACAAATTTGAATATTCTACAATTCGTTATTATATTAGCATTATTTTTCTAAATTATCAACCTTTTTCTTTTTCTTCTTTTTAGTAAAGGTCAAAATAGCACTAACTACGAGCACTCCTAAAATAATGGGTATTGCCCAGCTCCCTACTACTCTAGTTAAAAAATTCCCACCATATACCCCTGCCAATGCCCACAAGATAGATCCCAGTAGTGAGAACCATGCATAATGTAAAAATCTTATACCACGAGCACCGGCAAAAAAAGACGGTGTTGATCTTACTACCGGAAGTAATTTCCCAAAAACCACAATCACCGCAAAATGCCTATCAAACAAATCCCAAGATTTTTGGTTCTTCTCTCCGTGTACAAATCTCCCAATCCATTTCCATTTACCAATTTTCTTTCCAACAAAAAAACCAGTGATATCTCCAAGAAAACTACCTATGGCTATCAGCCACACAGCTACAAGTGGATTGATAAATCCTTCAGCTGATAAGCTGCCGACTAAAAGTGCAATCGTGCCCCCAGGTAAAAGCGTCCCGATCACAGGCAAACCTTCTCCATAAGCAAAAGCAAAAATAAAAACAATTCGCACTATTGGCGAAGTCATAAAAAAAAGTTCAGAGACCAAACCGGAAATATTCTCCACATCTATAATAATATCAGAAAAGTCTAATATAACAATATTCCCCAAAAGCCATAAAAATGATACTCTTTGAGTATGACACCCAAAAAACTCCACAGATTTCTAGTATCTGAAATACCTAGAGATTTAAATATCTCTGACCCACACACTATATATCAGGCTCATTCTGTATTAAAACTACGCCCCGGAGAACACATCGTCATCTTTGAAAATGGAGGAGATGATATAGAAACAAAAATACTTTCTATTCATAAAAAGGGTTTATCACTAGAAAAAATATCCGAAAAAGAAAATCCAGTACTCCCTAAAAAAGTCTCTGTGGCAATCAGTATCACCAAAGGAGCTACATTTGAATTCGCAGTACAAAAACTTACCGAAGTAGGCGTTCAAAATATTATTCCAATTATCTCAGACCGTACCGTAAAACAAAATATCCGACTTGATAGAATCCAAAAAATAAGTGACGAAGCACTTGAGCAATCCGGAGGCAACAATCAAGTAAAAATATATGAACCCATGACCCTAAAAGAATCTTTTGAAAAATTCTCTGAACCGAAAATCATTTTAGATGCCTATGCTAAAAATAATGATATTCCAAGTGGAGACTGCATTTTATACATAGGACCCGAAGGTGGCTGGAGTGAAAAAGACGAAGAAATATTTAAACAAAACACACATACAACCCTATCACTAGGCACAAAAATATTGCGCACAGAAACAGCTGCTATCATCGGTGCGCATAAAATATTATGGCATTAATCATACAAACAATTATTTTAGGTATCGTAGAGGGGTTAACAGAATTCATCCCTGTATCTTCAACTGCACACCTCCTACTTGTAGGAAAAGCAATATCAATCCCCCAAAATCTAAATGAAACACTCTCAATCAGTATTCAGGCAGGGGCGATTCTTGCTGCTATTGTATATTTTTGGAAAACAATTTGTGGCAATTTGTCTTTGATACCAAAAATTATTTTAGGTTTTATTCCGACAGCACTTGCTGGAGTATTTTTATACCCATATATCAAACCATTATTTGGAAATACAGCCATCATTGCTTATGCGCTTATTTTAGGTGGTATAGCACTTATTCTAATCAAACCAAAAGATACAAATGAAAAAATAGAAAGTATTAGTTATAAAAACTCTTTTCTTATAGGCTTAATGCAAATATTTTCTTTTATTCCAGGAATGTCTCGTGCAGGATCTACTCTTATCGGAGGAACATTATTAAAAATCCCCAGACAAGATATTGTTTCTTTTTCTTTTCTTATCGCTATTCCAACCATATTGGGTGCTAGTTTTATTGAAATCATAAATACTCAAAGCTTAGTAAACGAAAACCTAGAGCTTATCATTTTAGGAAGTATGGTTTCTTTTATTGTTGCAATCTTTAGTATTAGATTCTTTATTAAATTCTTAACTACCAAACCATTATCATACTTTGGTTGGTATCGTATTCTTATTGGAATAATTGTCTTAATTTTGATCTAATTTATTCAAAAAGGTTTTTCTATGTAGTGGACTCAAGCCATTTTTTAAAATAGCTTCTATATGTAATTTAGTACCATACCCCTTATTTTGATTCCAAATATAATTTGGATATTTCTTATGTTGATTATCCATGTATTTGTCACGATAAACTTTAGCAAGGACTGATGCAATAGAGATAATCTTTTCACTATCATCCCCCTTGATGATAGTTTTTTGATTTATATATTCACTTGGCGCATAAAGTCTGCCATCTAAGAGTATGAGTACATCTTTTGGTTCTATAACTAAATTATTTAAAATATCACTTATACATTCTTTGATACATAGAGAAATACCATTTTTATCAATCATCTTCGCAGATTTACTAGCAATAAAATATTTAAGATTTTTATCATCACTTAAACTCTTTACCTGCTGCTCTCTATTTTTAGCTGTCATTTTTTTAGAATCTCTAACACCTTTCCAAATATCATTGTTATACTTTTTATATGGATACATTGCGCCACACAAGACTACAGGACCCGCTACCGGCCCTCTACCTACCTCATCTATTCCTACTATCCATTTATACTGACTTTTCACTTTTTAAATTATAAACTATTTAAAAAATAGTTTATAATCCTATCTCTCTTATATATAAAGAATGCTAGGCGGCACAGCGTACATAGTAGTTACTGGTAGTAGCGATCCTGCTCACATTACCATTAGTGAAAGTCTGGCGGTAAGCGTAGGATCCTGCCGACGGAGTAGACGACCAATAATGGCTCGCAAGGAACCCAAGATTTGTTGTCCCAGATTCACCTTGTGCTCCATAGTCATTGATAGCTTTTAGTATTTCTATAGAAGGAAGTCTCTTGCCTGCAGTTGCACAGCGATCATTTGCTGCTGCCCAGTTTGTAGATGAACCATTGTTAGCAGAATCTAGTGTTATAACTCCTGTAGTATCTACCCCATAGTGTGTTTCATTAAAATATACAGCTACACCGAAGTTTTTAGTTGGAAGAGCATCTTCTGGGATGTTGTGAGACGCTGAAGTATTTGGTACAGAAGCGGTACGTACAATGCATCTGATATTGTTTGAACCTGCAATACTTGAAAGCGCATCTATCATAGGAGCTATGGACTCATGTGGAGTGAATGAAGATGGACTGTATGTAGAGCCGCACAAACCTGCAAAAGTACCATTGTCTAGGTGGTATAGTTGTGCTTGAGTTTGCAGATTCTTTAGATTGGACTTTATTGCTGCTACTCTACCACTTGTACGAGCTGAGTTTAAAGATGCTATTACTACTCCTGCGAGGATACCGATGATTGCAATAACAACTAAAAGTTCAATGAGCGTGAAGGCTTTATTTTTATTATTAATTTTTTTTAGAGCGAAGACGCTCTTTTTAGAATAGCGCCCCTTCATTTGTATTTTTGGATGAAAGGTTAATTTTTTCATGTTTTTATTATATCACAGTGTGCGTCCCAAACAATATATCCTATGAAGAGACTTGCGGAGCACGACTGGTGCGAGCACAGGAATTCATAAGCCAGAAAAATATCCGTGTCTCTGAATAGGATGTATTGTTTGGGACTTTTATATAGTGAAAAGGTTTAGATATCTAAAATAAAAA
Organism: uncultured Candidatus Saccharibacteria bacterium; assembly: GCA_964402895.1. GTDB lineage: Bacteria > Patescibacteriota > Minisyncoccia > Phycocordibacterales > UBA9973 > UBA4124. The sequence goes on from CAYODR010000002.1 coordinate 15,421, forward strand.
GACCGTCGCATATTGCTATGCGACGGAGAAGACGTCTGGGGACCCATTTAGGCTTATGTAGCGAGTTTTTTCCGATCCCGCTTTGTGTTCTAAGTAGAATCATAGACCCGATAAAGAATTATGTCAAGATAAAAAACCATGTCAAAATAAGCTATAATAAAAGTATTATGAGCTTTGTTCACCTACACACACACTCCCACTATTCACTCCTTGATGGTTTAACCAAAATCCCAGACCTTGTAAAAAGAGCGAAAGAATTCGGCATGCCCGCACTCGCACTAACTGACCATGGGGCACTTTATGGAGCAATTGAATTTTATAAAGAGTGTAAAAAACATGAAATCAAACCAATCATCGGAGTGGAGGCTTATATGTCAGAGCGTACTCGTTTTGATAAAGAACCAGGTATAGATAGTAAAAGCTATCATTTAACCTTACTAGCTAAAAATGGTGACGGTTATAAAAACCTAATGAAGCTGGTAACAAAAAGTAACCTAGAGGGTTTTTATTATAAACCTCGCATGGATTTAGATTTGCTCAGAGAACATGCAGATGGTGTGATATGTTTGTCAGGATGCCCTGGGAGCAGATTTATTACTTACTTAAAAAATGAAAATGAAGAAGAGGCCAAAAAATTATTACTGACTTATGTAGAAATTTTTGGAAAAGAAAATGTTTTTATAGAAGTGATGTATCATGAAGATGTAGATTGGTATTTACCACTTATTCCTAAAATAATCCGCTTATCAAAAGAGGTTGACTTACCCCTAGTCGCTACTTGGGATTCGCACTACTTGAGACCAGAAGATGCTGACGCACAAGATACACTTGTGGCAATCAATACCGGTACCCAAGTTGGCAATACAAAATTCTCAATGCGAAATGGTAACTATTCTTTTATTGATGCTGATGAAGCCAAAGAAATATTTAAAGATGTGCCGGGTGCAGTAGAAAATACAGTCAAACTTGCAGAAATGATTGATATTGAAATCCAGCTTGAACCATGGAAATTCCCTGAATTCCCTATCCCCGAAGGATCAAATTATGATGAAGAGCTCCGTAAAAATGTATTAGAAAATCTTGAAAGATTCGGATATAAATACGAGGGTACCATTAAAGAAAGAATGGATTTTGAACTTGATGTTATAAAAAACAAAGGCTTCTCTTCATATTTCTTAGTAGAAGCTGACTTAGTTCTTGCTGCTCGTAATATGGGTATCTATACCAATACCAGAGGTTCAGCTGCTGGTTCTTTTGTCTCGTATATTATGGGAATCACAACAGTAGACCCCATCAAGTACAAGCTTCCATTTGAGAGATTCTTAAATCCCCTCCGCCCTGGAATTCCTGATATTGACTTAGACATCGCTGATGATAAGCGAGATGAACTTATTGGATATGCAAAAGAAAAATACGGGCAAATGGCAGTTGCCCAGATTTGTACATTTGGTACGATGGCAGCTCGCGGTAGTGTACGCGATGTAGCACGCGCTCTTGGATATCCATATAGTATGGGCGACAAACTTGCCAAGCTGATCCCTATGGGAAGTCAGGGTTTCCCTATGACTATTAACCATGCCCTTGAAATAGAGCCTGACCTAAAAAATATGTATGATGAAGATAGAGGGGCAAAAGAAATCATTGACATGGCAAAAAAAATAGAAGGAAATGTCAGACATATTTCTGTGCATGCTGCAGGTGTAGTCATTGCCCCTACTCCAGATATTTCTGACTATACCCCCATTCAATACGACCCTAAAGGTGAATCAAAAATCATCACTCAATACGATATGTTCTCTGGTGGTCGTGATGGCGTAGTCACACTTCCTAAGTTTGATATGCTTGGAATCAGAAACCTGCAATTCATTTCAGGTGCGATTGAAAGAGTCAAAAAAATCCGAGACATTGATATAGACATAGACAATATCCCGCTTGATGATAAAAAAGTTTTTGAAATGCTTTCTCGAGGAGAAACTATTGGTGTATTTCAAATGGCAGGATCTGGAATGACTCAATACTTAAAAGACCTAAGACCAACAAAACTAGAAGACTTAATGGCGATGGTTGCACTTTACCGCCCAGGACCAATGGAGGTTATACCGGAGTATATTCGTAGAAAAGATAACCCTGTATTTATAAGGTATCCTGACCCCAGACTTAAAGATGATCTAGAAGCATCTTATGGACTACTTGTGTATCAAGATGATGTGCTTATCACTGCTATCAAACTAGCGGGTTATAGCTGGCTTGATGCTGATAAATTCCGTAAAGCCATGGGTAAAAAAATTCCAGCAGAAATGGCGGAGCAAAAAGATAAATTCTATAACGGATGTATGGAATATGGGGGTCTTAAAAAAGAAAAAATAGATGAACTCTGGCATCTTATTGAACCTTTTGCTGCATATGGTTTCAACAAAGCTCATGCTGCGAGTTATGGAATGGTTGCGTATAAAACAGCATATCTTAAAGCCAACTACCCCGCTGAATACCTTACAGCTTGTATGACAGCAGAAGCTGGAGATATTGAGACATGTAGTGAATATATCAATGAAGCCAAAAGAATGGGATTTGAAATTCTTCCTCCTGATGTAAATGAATCTTTTTCAGACTTTACAGTAGTAGTAGAAGATGGAAAGGTTAGTAATAAAATTCGCTTTGGACTTCGAAATGTTAAAAACTTTGGAGAAGAAGTGGGCAAAGCAATTATTGCAGAGAGAAAAGAGCATGGAAAATTTAAATCAATAGAAGACTTTTTAGAAAGAATCCAACATAAAAATCTAAACAAAAAATCCCTAGAGGCATTAGCGGCTTGTGGGGCTCTTGACTCTCTTGGTGATAGAAAAGTATTTTATAGCAATATGGAAAATTTATTGCTATTTCACAAAGGATTAAAAGATTTTAATACAAGCAATCAAGATTCACTTTTCGCAGGGCTTGACTCAAAACCACAAGCAATACTTAAAATGGATAAAGAAAACAATATTACAGAAGCTCAAAAACTTGCATGGGAAAAAGAGCTATTGGGATTATATATTTCTGGTCACCCTCTTGATGCATATAACGATCAAATAAATCGTACTGGAAATAATATTCAAAAAATTCTTTCAAGTGCTACAAAAGTAACAGAAAATAAATTTCGCAGAAAAACTGAAAAAAAGATACTTGTATTTCATATAGACACCATTAAAGTTATCATGACAAAATCTAGCGGTAAAAAAATGGCATTCTTAACCATCACAGATAAGACTGCGACCGTAGAAGCTGTTGTTTTTCCTGATTCATACAAAAATATCGGGGCTATTTTAAAGGAAGGTGCCGTCTTTGCAGCTCAATGTGAGGCACTAGATAGAGATGATAGAAAAACCATTGCTATAGATAATATAAAACTCCTAGACCTAAATTCTTTTGACCAAAGCTAATTTTCTGATACAATAAATTTGAACCAAAAACATAAAACATGCACACATTGTCTGAAATAGCTTCAGAACTACCTAGGATGTATGATGAAGCAAAAAAAATGGATAGACCAAAGACTTTTGATCAAATAATTAGAGAATTATTTGATGGCTATGGCTCAAAGTTTGGTTATGAAAACTTTGAGATTTTCAAAAGAGTTATCCTAAAAATATACAACAATAATAAGAAAAAACCGGTACAAACAGAAGTGTTTGTACAAAAAATAGTATCTAATGAAGAACCAGACACTGAAAAGGTAGATCTCTTCCTCCTTGAAAGAAGAGGTGAAATAACAGCTTATCAACTTGAAGTCTATAAACTTAAGAAAGACTCGTACTAAAAAAATAATGGAGTTTCTACTTTTTGTAGAAACTCTATTTTCAATAACAAAAACCCGAAACTTTCGTTTCGGGTTTTTGCTTTAGAAATAAAACCAACATTTATGCCTCGTTCGCTATAGCATTATCTGCCACTACGATCGAAGTATTTTCGATCTTATTCATGATTGCAAACACTTCATCAGCGTATGTTGGTACCACTGAAGGAGGATTATAAGCCTCTAGTTTGCCACGCGTTGTTTTGCCTCCGTATGCTCTAGCCGTACGAGGATTGTTACCACCTAAATTGGTAGCCACTATCTCGATAGCATGATCCCAGCTTTTGAAGTTGATTTTACATGATCCAAATCCAAACGGACTATAGGTCACACTTTTACAAGCATGTTTTCCACCAGTACTTTCGCGAACCCCAATTGCTGGGATAAGACGCCAGTCGATGTCATGTTTTTCAGCCTCAAGTACCATTTTCATACCGTTTCCGGCTAAGGGCATATTTCGGTCTTCGTAGTACTTATCAATTTTGGCAGCCTTCTCCTCTCTTTCCACTTGGAGTCTGAGATCTTCCTCAGAAATGTTTACCTCATTGTTTGAAATCATTGGCAGAATAGCAGTATTCACAGAAGCTGTGAAAGCATTAAAAGATACTGCAGTCACTACCAATGGTACTATTACAAACGAGCGTGTTATTGAATGTATTTTTGTTAAACTCATAGTTTCCGGTTGAGCTCCGGATGAACTTCGTAACGGCATATTTTCATTTTTGATTCCAAAAGGTCTCACAAAATGAAAATTCCTTATACCAATATAGGTTAAGGAATTACATATATACTATCATATTCAAGCAAATTTGTCAATACTTATACAATCAAAAATACCTATGTCAAATGTAAAAAACCCTTATATTATAAGGGTTTTTTATGAAACAAATGTTGCCATATTGGCAAGTTTATGGCATTATAAACCATATAATACTACGCTTTTATAGATACACCGGCTGTGTTTTCAGAAATTCCAGAAAGAAGCGTGATTACTTGGTCTCTAAGCCTTTCTTCCATCTCTCTAAAGAGTCTAGTTGCTTCTTTTTTATACTCTACAAGTGGTTCTCTTTGACCATAAGCACGAAGTCCGACTGATTGTCTTAAATATTCCATAGTATCAATGTGCTCTACCCATAGACTGTCTGTGGTATAAAGAATAATTCTGCGAACATTCTCCCAAAAAGCTTCTTCCCCTACTAATTCAATCTTTTCTTTTACAAGTGATTCTATTGTCTCATCATGGCCTATCGCATACAAAGTACTGATTATATGACCCTGACTACCTTCCACCATAGATCTTCTTCTAGAGTAAATAAGCTCTCTTTGATATGCCAAAATATTATCATATTCAAGAGTGTGTTTTCTAGCATCAAAATGAAAACCCTCAATTTTCTTTTGTGCATTCTCTAGCGCTCTGGAAACAATTCCATTTTGAATAGGCTGATCTGCTGGTATGCCCATGCTTGCCATCATATTTTTGATTCTCTCACTTCCAAACACCCTCATAAGCTCATCTTCAAGTGATACATAAAATTGTGTCTCGCCAGGATCTCCTTGTCTACCGGCACGACCTCTGAGCTGATTATCAATACGCCTTGCTTCGTGTCTTTCTGTACCAATTACAAAAAGTCCTCCTAGTGATTTCACTTCTTCTTGCTCATCTGCTGTTGACGGATTACCTCCTAAAATGATATCCACTCCACGACCCGCCATATTGGTCGCAATCACTACAGAACCTTTTTGCCCAGCTTGAGCGGTGATAAGACCTTCTTGCTCGTGGTTTTTTGCATTCAGTACTTGATGTGGAATATTTTCCTTTTTTAGATATGCATTTAAAAGCTCGTTTTTTTCTACCGACACCGTACCGATAAGTACAGGTTGTCCTTTTTCATGAAGTTCACGAACCTTTTTCGCAATAGCCATAAACTTTCCTTCTTCTGTTTGAAAAATTAAGTCATTGTGGTCAATTCTTTGAGTTTTTCTATGAGTAGGCACGGTGACAACTGAAAGTCCATAAACTTTTAAAAATTCTTCTTCAGAAGTTTTAGCGGTACCAGTCATACCTGAAAGTTTTTTGTAAAACTTAAAGTAATTTTGATATGTAATAGAAGCAACTGAACGAGTTTCTTGTTCAATCTTTGCTCCTTCTTTAGCCTCTATTGCCTGATGAAGTCCTTCACTCCATCTTCGTCCCGGTTGCATTCTTCCAGTAAATGGATCAACAATAATCACAGAATTATCTTTCACCACATAATCTTTGTCTTTGATATACAAAGCCTTTGCACGCACAGCTGTCTCAAGATGGTGAACATATCTAATACCTTTTTCTGTATAAAGATCCCCTACACCCAAAAGTCTTTCGGCTTTAGTAATACCATCATCAGTAAGCTGAATGGCTTTTAATTTTTCATCTACTGTATAATCTTCATTTACTATAAGCTTGTTTGCAATACCGGCAATTGTTTTATACAGTGCGCCAGAATCTGCAACAGCAGAAGATATGATAAGTGGTGTACGAGATTCGTCAATTAAAATAGAGTCTACTTCATCAACCACCGCAAAAGCATGTCCTCTTTGTACAATATCATCTTTTTTAATAGCTAGATTGTCTCTCAAATAGTCAAAACCATATTGACTGTTTGTACCATAAGTAATATCTGCCTGATATGCATCTTTTCTTGAACAAGGTCTTAGGAATTGTTGAACTACCTTGAAAGCCCCAGATTCATCTCTTTCTTCATCAAACTCTTGATGGGTTGGATCATAGACATATGATGCCCCCTGATCATTGATGACACCGATAGAAAGTCCGAGAAAACTATATATCTGACCCATCCATGTAGCATCACGCCTTGCAAGATAATCATTCACCGTCACCACATGTACACCTTTTGTATTGAGGGCATTTAAATATACAGGAAGAGTTGCAACCATTGTCTTTCCCTCACCCGTACGCATTTCTGCAATATTTCCTTCATGCAACACCATTCCTCCAATAAGCTGTACATCATAATGTCTTTTATTCATTGTCCTCTTTGCTGCTTCTCGCACCAAAGCAAAAGCCATTGGCAAAATATCTTCTAGTGTCTCTCCTTGAACGAGCCTTTCTTTTAATTTTTGGGTTTCAAGCGGAAAATCCTCATCTCTTATTTCTATTAGAGAATCTTCCAAAGAATTTATTAAATCAACCTTTTTTTGATATTTTTTTATTGCTCCGCTATCAAACAGAGACTGTAAAAATGAAAATGCCATAATTTGATTATTTTAGCACAAAATACTCCTTTTAAATACTCTGTACATATTACTTTTTCGTTTCATTTAAAAGCTTTAAAATAAAGATATTTCTAAAAACTATTTACATAAATTAAAAAGCACAAAACCGCGGCCTTGTGACGCGGTTTTGTGTAAGTGGAAAGAGAGTTATGAGTAAAGAAATTATTTTTTCTTAGCAACCTTTTTAACAGGTTTTTTCGCTACTTTCTTTACTGCTTTTTTAGCAACTTTTTTAGCTGGTTTCTTAGCTACCTTCTTCACAGTTTTCTTAGCTACTTTTTTTGCAACCTTTTTAACAGGTTTCTTAGCAACTTTTTTAACTGGCTTCTTTGCAACTTTCTTCACAGCTTTCTTAGCTACTTTCTTTTTTGCTGCCATAAATTTATGCGTTAACTTATTTTAATAATTCCATTGTGATGATCGACCACTAGTGTGATTGAAACGCGTTATCATCACATGTACTTATATTATCTCTTACATAAAATCAGTAAGCAACTTTTTTCTTCGCAAAACTGTGGATAACTTACAAAAATACAAATGCAAGTAGTTTGCATTTGTATTTTTGTAAAATTATTTTTTATCTTTTTTGTTTCTTTCGATACTCTTCAATGTCTTTATGATTACCTGAAAGTAAAACTTTTGGTACACGATATTTTTTTGATGGAGTTTTTTTATTTTTCTTTGGCCACTCAAATACTTCTGGTCTTGTATACACTCTTGGGCTTGCATTTCTTTCTTCTTCTATAGATTCATGTTTACCCAGTACTCCATTTATCTGTCTGGCTATTGCATCTGTCATCGTAAGTGCCGGTAATTCGCCTCCTGTTAATACAAAATCCCCAACCGATATTTCGTCTGCTTTCAGTATCTTTCTGACTCTATCATCTACCCCTTCATATCTTCCACAAATAAATACAATATCAGAATATTTTTTTGACAAATCTTTTGCCATTTTGTTGTTAAAGATTTTACCTGTTGGAGAAAGCATTATTACCTTAGTTTTTTTACCCTTCATTTTTAATTTACTATATGCACGAAGTATAGGCTCAGGAGTCATCACCATTCCTGGTCCTCCGCCATAAGGTCTTTCATCTACCTTGTTGTGTTTATCTAATGTATATTCTCTAATATTTTTTATATCAAAAGAAATAAATTTATTTTTAACTGCACGCGAAAGCATTGCCTCATTCATATAGGCATCTATCATCTCTGGGAAAATTGTTAAAAAATGAAATTTCATAATGGAAGTATACTAAATCTTATTACACTTAAAGTCAAAACATCCGCCTAGTGGCGGATGTTTATACAAAATTACAAATCCTTTAGCTCTTCCATAGTAGCATCAACTTCAGCCACTACTCCATCTAAAACAGCAGCGTCGTCTTGTTTACTACCTAGGGGTTCATTGATCTTTAGATTAACCCGAGCATTATGCTTCATTCCGACAACACGAAGTAGTGTGCGAATAGCTTTTGCGGTATTACCAGAGCGTCCAATTATTTTACCCATATCGGCTTGATTGCTTGTAGAAAGAGTAAGTAGTACTCCCATTTCATCTACTGTGCGATCAACCTTAACATCTTCTGGCTTATCAACTAATGCCTTAACTAACATTTCAAGAAATTCTTTATCAGACATATTTTTCAAAATTACTTGGTAAATGCACCACTGCGGCACATAAAATAATTATACATCAAAAAACAAAAACCGCACTAGGCGGTTTTTGTTTATAGATTATTTTGATTCTTTCTTTTTTGTAGTTGGAGATTTTTTGGAAAGTACATTTTTCTTTCTCCCTTCTACAATTTTTGCATCTACTAGCATATTGTATGCTGTATCAGATACTTGTGCTCCATTTTTAATCCAGTGCTTAATTCTATCATTTTTAAGATTGATAGTATCACTTTTAACGATATAAGAACCCAAGATTTCTAGAAAATCACCACTTTGAGGTGCATTTTTAGAATCAATCACCACCATACGAAAAGCTGGCTCGTTCTTTCTACCTATTCTTTGTAGTCTTATCTTTAACATGTAGAAGAAATACTATCAGATAAGCTATTTTTAGTCAATATAAAAAACAGGTGGACTGGCATCCACCTGAGTTAAAAACCGATTATTATCAATCTTGAGGCGGGCGCCTCGTATAAACCTAAAGTCTATAATACACTATTTACAAATATTGTCAATGATTTAATTCTTTTAATACCCCGGATTATTTTGTTCTGAGGTTTTGTCGGATTCAATATCTGCAATAGCCACATCAGTAGTTAAAAGTATTGCAGCGGCTGATGATGCATTTTGAAGGGCTGTACGAGTCACTTTCACCGGATCTATTACTCCCTTTTTAAACATATCTACAAGCTCTATCTCACCAAAGATATCGGCACTGCTTACATCGTACCCAAGTTCATTGGAAGATTTTTTTACTTTATCAACAACCACTGCAGGGTCAGCCATTTCAGAATTTTTTATAATTTGATAAAGTGGTGCAACAAGCGCATCAAGCAAAACTTGATAACCATGAGTGAATTCTGCGCTCTTGTTATCACCTTCTATTTTTTTCATCTTTGAGTATTTTGATAATTTTTGACTCAAAATATTTGAAACCTTAGCAAGTGCAACTCCTCCCCCAACAACGATACCTTCCTCTACGGCAGCGCGTGTAGCATTTACCGCATCTTCTATTTTTAATTTTAAGTATCGCATTTCTGTTTCTGTATGAGCACCCACACGAATAACAGCAACCCCACTTGAAAGTCTTGCGATTCTTTTTTCTAAGTGCTCACGAGTAAAATTATCAAACTTACCATTTGATTGAGCATGTACGGCTTTAATAGCATCAATCCTATCTTTAATAGAATTTTTCTTACCCTTACCATCTACTATGATAGTCTTGTCTTTATTGGAAATAATTCTTCCTGCTTTTCCTAATACAGTCATGTCTGCTGTCTCAAGTGCAATACCTAAGTCTTCAGTAACTAAGGTTGCACCAAGGACAGTAGCAATATCTTGCAATTCTTCTTTTTTTCGGTCTCCAAAGTTTGGGGCTTTGATAGCTAGTACATTAAATACTCCTCTTATTTTGTTTAAGACTAAAGTAGTCAAAGCTTCGCCATCAATATCATCAGCAATGATTACAAGGTCTTTCTTCCCTGTACTTGCAAGTTTTTCAAGTATGGGCAAAATCTCTTTTATTGCTGAAATTTTTTTATCAGTTACTAGAACTGGAACATTTTCATATATTGCCTCTACTCTTTCTTGATTGGTAACCATATAATGAGAAATGAAACCCTTATCAAAAGCAAAACCTTCTACAACATCACTGGTCACCCCAAAAGACTGCGACTCTTCTACTGTTACGACACCATTCTTTCCAACTTTCTCTATAGTCTCAGCAATGATAGATCCGATTTCTTCATTTTCAGCTGAAATTGTAGCGACTTGTTTTATCTCTGATTTATTTTTAACCGGGCGAGACATTTCTCTGAGCGCTTCTATGGCATCGTTGGTCGCTTTTTCAATACCATGTCTTAAGATTAAACCATTTGCTCCGGACCCTGTGCGTTTAATTCCGGAACTTACAATTGCGTCTGTTAAGATTATTGAAGTGGTAGTACCATCTCCTGCGATGTCATTGGTTTTACTTGCCACTTCTTTAGCTATTTCAGCTCCCATATTTTCAAACTTATCAGGGAGTGATATTTCTTTTGCAATAGACACACCATCATTTGTGATAGTTGGAGCTCCATAACCCTTGTCATAGGCTGCATTTCTACCACGGGGTCCAATAGTTGTCCTAACTGCATTTGCTACAGTGTTAATACCTCTAAATAATGCTTCTTGAGCATCTCTTCCATGAATAATTTTCTTTGCCATAACTTTTATCTACAATTACTTAATAACTGCTAATATTTGATCTTCTCTTAAAATACAGTAGTCATTTCCATCTACAGAAATATTTTCTGGTCCATATTTTGCAAATATTACTTCATCTCCTACAGAAACTTCCAAAGGAATATGTTTTCCATTTTCACCCATTCTTCCCTTGCCTACGGCTACAACAGTGCCTCTTTCTGGTCTTTCTTTATTTGCACTGTCTGGAATAATAATACCTGAAGATGTTTTATTTTCATGATTTACACTGACAACAACACGGTCAGCAAGCGGAATTATTTTTGTTTTTGCCATATATTTCAATAAATCTAATTCTAAATAAAAGCACATATATACAGCCCAAATCAGAATCTCAGAAAATATATCTTGTGCTTCTTTATATTATAGACGAAGAGTTCTTTTTTTCAATAAAATCAAAATATCTTAAAAAGATATTGAAGTTTTTATTTAAATAAAAAGCACACCCGACGGGTGCTCTTTATATCATTTATTTATACCTATTTCTACAACCATAAATTAGGACCATGTTCTACATAAACACTTCTACCATCATTTAAGGTTGTGTGGAATGGATTGAGTCTAGGGAACATGTTTAAATCACCGAAGTTATTACAAGGACCTAGGTCTGTTTCTGAGATAGTGAGACCGGATGGAACTGTGACAGAGTCAGTGAAGCTAAATCCTCTTAGATCATATAAGTCTTGAATTGAAGTAGTTAAGCTTGCTCCAATTGAAATACTTTGTGATGCTGGAGAGCTTAGGTCAACTCTGAGGAAACATCTTCTGTTTCCAAAAGTGGGATAACCCGCATAGACTGAGAGATATGCGTCAATGTCTCCTAGTGGAGCTTGGTTGTATGAATATGAGAAGTTGGCAGAGTATGTGCCGGGGGTGGGTTGGGCGTATCCAATGGTTCTAGTTTGTGCAATGTTGTTAACTAAATTATCAAATAATGCATATCCACCATTAGCAGAACCTGTAGCAGATGCAGAAGTCGGGGCTGCAGATCCTAATGTCAAAAGAAAATCAGCTTTTATATCTTCCTCAGGAGCATAAACCTGTTTATTTAAATTGGCTGATATATATATCATTCCTGTATTTGTTAAAATAGGAATACTAATACCCGATGCATTAGATTCTTTTATTCCAACAAAACCTAAAACAATAATAAATACAGATGCAAAAAATACTTTATTCTTCATGCATTTAATTATACCCCCCACCCTATCTTTTACAAAGCGATATTGTGGAAAAGAAAAAAGACACAGTCGTTATCGCAACGCTGTGTCTTTGTTTTACTTTAACATCACCATATTCCCATTAGAAATCATTCTAACAGAAAAATTTGGATTAATGCCAGAAGAAGGAATTGATGCTGGAGTATATGTATCTTCAGCATTTTTGATATAGGCCTTATAATCTTTTGTCTCTAAGACAAAATGGCTTTTGAAAGACCTGAAAGCCGTTATCAAGGGGTCAAGACGGATTTCTTGATACATTATTAGGGTATCCCCCTTAAAGTATCTGTACTCATATGCACCACCCGCTTCGTTACCCTTAGCGGCTTCGTGATGTATGTAATACATCTCTATACCGAGTTTCTCTTCCTTAGTGATTTTTGTCCAAGGAGAAATTCCGACAGGGCTAATCAAAAAACAACCGCTTGCATGAATATGGATAAGTTTTTTATCCAAAGTAAAAGCCTCTCTCCTACTAAAGACACAATTATTTGTATCATTTAAAGTAGTCTTCCACTCCATCGGCTTGGATCTATCACCTCCCGGAAAATCATAAATTTCATCCTTCCCTGTTTGCCTCCAAACCCCGATCATCTTCAAAAAGAAAGGATCAGGCTCTGGAACTTTGATGTTAAGAGAATAGGTCGTACTTAAACCCTCTTTGCTTGTGGCAATAAAGGTGAAAGTAGTATCTCTGACCATCTCTTTCAGAGAGATTTCAACTGATTCAGAAACTTCTCCTGTATAACCGTTATAGGTTATTTTGGAGGGAGCATGGGTTTTGGCTTTAAATTTAACGCCTTGCCCATACTCTATCTCAGGTTTCAAAGGACTGATACCCTCAAAGAATATGAGTGGTGCAACGGGCTTGATAACTGGTGGCTCAACAGGAACCACTGGCTCTTTCTCACAACTCATGAGAAAGGTAATGCTTAGTAAAAAGATTAGTCTTTTCATTTTTTTATATATTAAAGTGTGAGAAAATTTGTGAATTTATCCGAGCTTATTATCTCTTATTTTGGGGGGTTTGTCAATGGTGTGCAATGGTTCAATACCTTTGCGTCACTTAACGATGTTTTAAGCTATAAACATTATATATAAAAAAATAAACCGATTAAAATACTTAGATTTTTCAATGTATAAAGCATGAATTGTCTTTTTAAAAACAATCTGCTATAATAGACTCGTTTCACCTATGGTAACAACTCTACAAAGTATTCAAATAATCCTAGCGCTCGCAATCATCATATTGGTGTTGATTCAACAGCCGTCAAATGACGCAAGTAGCACACCAGTTGGTAGCGAAGGCTCTTTTATGCACACAAGACGAGGTGCTGAGCGCTTCTTTTATCTGCTTACTATTATCACAGCTGTTCTCTTTGCTGCGGTTTCGCTTGCAGTTGTTGTTTTACTTTCATAAAAATAGGTGAGCCAAAATAAAATGGCGTCCTTTTTTTCTTTTATTAAATACAAAAAAATACTCCCTAAAAGTGTAGTTAGAAATATAACTCTAAGAGCTCCTTTAACCTTTGCTAAGTCAATCTTCATCTTAGCTTTTTTAGGTATTATTGTTGTTTTGTATTTAATATTGATAGCTCTTCACAATAAAGCCTTAATAGAAATACCATCAAAGGGTGGAACATTAAAAGTCGGAGTGTTGGGTACAATAAATTCTCTACACCCGATACTTTCAACAAATGAAAATGAAAAATCAATAATCCCCCTATTATATGCCGGGCTATTGAAAGAGCATGATGATGAAATCATAAATGATGTATCAGAAAGTTATGAAGTATCCAATAATGGAAAAACCTATACATTTAAAATTAAAAGTGCTCATTTTAATAGAAAAAACATAGTCACAGCCCAAGATGTGTTTTATACATATAGTATGGCCATGGATGAGAAAATATCTCTCACTCTCTCAAATATTTTGAAAGACCTTTCAGAAATAGAGATAATAGACCAATCAACTATTTCATTTAAATTCAGTTCAGAGCCTAAGAATATTATTGAAATGTTCAGTATAGGTATTATTCAAGAATCTGATTTTGATAAAAAATACTCAAAAATAAAAGGGTTGGGGTCCTATAAAATAATCTCTACTAACTATAAAAATAATATCCCAGAATCCATTACACTTGAAAGAAATAAAAGATATCAAGGACAAAAACCATATATTAAAAAAATAAAATTCTACTTCTATACAAATGAAAATGAACTCTTAAAAGGAATAAATCAAAATAAAATAGACCTCACATTTGATCTATCCCCCGAAAAAACTAAAGAAATCACCAGAAAAAACACTTTCATAAATAAAATAGACACAGAAAGAAAATACTCTATATATCATTTAAACAACTTATCTGGATCACTACAAAAAAGCTCATTTACATCAACTTTAAATACCGCTATTGATAGAAATGAAATAATCAATATAGTAGAGAGTGGTTATGGTGTATCAATGGATAAAAGCGATACCGAAGCTCAAGAGCTAGCTCAAGAAAAAATCTTAAAAGATTGGACAAAAGAAAATATATCTTTAGCTTCATCAAATGACGCAAAGAGCACTAAGCTCGCAAACCAAATAAATGAAAGCATTCGTAAACTAGGAATAAACATAAATATTCAAAGTTTTGATCAAGGATTCTTCTATAAAAATATAAATCAAAGAAGTTTTTCTAGTATTATTGCCAAAAACGAAAACATTCCTAGCAACTATAAAGAAGTGATACCTCTATATTATGTCCAAATACCGCTAGTTAGAAATATAGAAATTGGAAATACTGAAAAATTATCTATCAATAACATTTATACGAAATACTCTATGCTCAATAACTGGTATATCAAAACTAAAAAAATATATTGGTGGAATAACAAGCAATTAATAAATTAAAACAATGGAACAACAAGTAAAAAAACCAAAAAAGAAAAATTATCCGAGAAGACCAAAACCATCTGGCTTTGTTCGTCGTCCTGCTTGGCCTAAAAATGAACAAGACCCTGCACTGGAAAGAAAAACTGCGCACATTCCTGAACCAGAACCAGGTGTAGTTCGTATTATTCCTCTTGGTGGAGTAGAAGAAATCGGTAAAAACATGACTGCCATTGAAATCGGTGATGATATCATTGTGATTGATGCTGGAATGTTTTTCTCAAATGATAGTACTCCGGGTATTGATTATGTTATTCCAAACACCCGTTATCTTGAAGAAAGAAAGCACAAAATCAGAGGACTCGTAATCACTCACGGGCACTTAGACCATATCGGAGGCGTACCACTAGTGTTATCAAGAATTGGTAATCCACCTGTATATTCTAGAAACCTAACAGTGCTACTTCTTAAAAAGAGACAGGCTGAATTCCCACATCTTCCACCAATGAATGCTCAAGTAGTAGAAGGCAACGAAGAATTGATGCTTGGTAAAATAAAAGTTAAATTCTGGGGTGTGACACACACCATCCCCGATTCTATGGGTGTCATCATTGATACTCCACACGGAGCAATTGTAAACCCTGGAGACTATAAACTTGACCAAATAGACGGTATTGTGACAAAAGAAGAAGAAGAATCATATGCTGTTTTTGATAAAATGAAAACACTGCTCTTGATGACGGACTCTACCAATATTGAAAATGAAGGTTTTGCATTACCTGAAATTAAAGTACACCAAGGATTAGAAAATATTCTTCGCAGAGTATCAAACTCTCGCGTGATCATCGCAGCCTTTGCTTCTCATGTAACTAGACTTATTAAAATAGTCCAGATAGCAGAAGAGTTGGGTAAACATGTATTTTTGAATGGTCGTTCAATGAAAACAAACATTGAAATAGCTATACAAGCAGGACTACTTAAACCTAAAAAAGATACTATTGTATCAATGGATGATATTGAAAAATACCCCCCTCATAAAGTAATAGTACTTTCAACCGGAGGACAAGGTGAAGAATTCTCAGGTCTAATGCGTGCAGCAAACAAAACTGATAAAAAATTTGTATTAAGAAAGGGTGACACCATAATCCTTTCATCATCAGTTGTGCCCGGAAATGAAAGAAATGTCCAAAAAATGAAAGATGGTCTGGCAAGACAAGGAACTCGTATTATCACATATAGAACACCCGGAGAAGAATATGTGCATGCCACTGGTCATGGAAATAAAGAAGACATCAGATGGCTACATGAAAAAGTAAAAGAGAAATTCTTTATCCCTATTCATGGCCACCACTATCATCTACAGCTCCACAAAGATTTTGCTGTATCTATTGGAATACCTGAAAAAAATATTATTATTCCAGACAATGGAACGATTATTGAAATTTCTGCAGATGGTGAAAGAATGTATGCTCGCAAAGAAAAAGCTCCGGCAAACCCCATGATGGTAGACGGATTCTCTATCGGAGATGAGCAGTCAGTGGTTATCCGCGACAGACAAATGCTTGCAGAAGACGGAATGTTTGTAGTTGTGGCACTTGTTGATGGACGCACTGGAGTATTGAAAAAATCCCCAGACCTCATTTCAAGAGGTTTCGTATATCTAAAAGAAAATCAAGACTTACTTAGAAACGCTCGCGTACTTATCAAACGCACAATTGAAACTGCTGCTAAAAACCAAAAACCTATTGATTTTGATGAAATCAAAATCATGGTTGCAGAAAACTTAACAAAATACTTATTCCAAAATACAGCAAAAAGACCATTAGTGATTCCTGTGATACTTACTATATAATAGAGTAATCATGAATAAAAAATTGAAGTTTGTTTTCTTGGCATCGTTTATTTTTTGGTGTCATATGGCATTGATTACATATGTGAATTCTAGTCTCTTAGAATCATATGTAAGCCCAGGTGTTACTAGCTTACTTTTTGCACTTGGATCTGGACTAAATATTATCTGGATACTGATACTCCCTAAAATGGTAAATAGATTTGGAGTAGTAAATATAAGTACTAGCTTAATATTTATTGGAGCAATTTTGTGTGCACTAGTAGGACTCGCAAATGCCCCAATGATACTTCTACCAATCTTTGTATTATTTTTCTCCACCAGCACTGCTATTATCTATACACTGGATATTCTTGTTGAGCATCACAGTAAAGATGAGATAACCGGGGGTATTAGAGGATTACTCCTAACAATCAATAACTTTGCTATGGCATTATTGCCATTATTTGTGGGAATCCTAACAGAAAAATATGGTTTTAAAGCAACATATCTTTTGGCAGCAACTGTTTTAGCCATTTCTGGCATCACCATTCTTTCTACCCAAAGAAAAATGCCTCATACTAAAACAGAACTCCCGAATTTAAAAGAAGCTATTAAAAATATTTTACAAAATAAAGCTTTAAAGAGGATCATTACCATCAATTTCCTTCTACAATTCTTTTATGCTTGGATGGTTATTTATACACCGCTATATCTGGCAAATGAACTTGGGTTTGATTGGAGTACTATCGGTATTATACTTTCTGTCATGCTTGCACCATTTGTGATTTTTCAGCTTCCCGCAGGGCGTATTGCCGATAAATGGCTAGGAGAAAAAGAGATGCTTATAAGTGCATTACTTATAGCTGGAGCATCTACTATTGCCTTTGCAGTATTGCCTACCCCCACAGCAACCATAGTCGCAATTACACTATTTTGTACTCGTATTGGAGCAAGTATAGTAGAAGTCATGTGTGATAGTTATTTTTTCAAACAGATTGATGCTACTAATGTAAATATTATAAGCTTCTATCGTATCATGTACCCCATATCATACATCTTGGGACCAATACTAGGGGCAATCATACTTTGGTTTACTAACTATCAAACATTTTTCATTACTCTTGGATTTATTTTGATATTAGGAGCACTTTATGCAATAAAGATAGTAGATACTAAATAAAGAAACCGCCAAAGCGGTTTCTTTATTTTATGGATTACTTATACACCCTAAACGAGATAAGCTATATACACCCTCACTCACAGTCCCCGATGTTCCTATACAAAAATAATTCCCAGCATTTACCCCCTGCTGATACTCATTATCTTGGAGTTTTACTTTGATAGAAAAATTATTAACAATATCTCCACAAGTACCATTACAGCCCATTAACAATTTATTTCTTGCACTACCATCTGTCATATTTGTTGGCAATTTAGATGTAATGCTATTACAAATCTCTATCGCTCTATCTCTGTTTAGTGCTGTTGCTAATATCCGCGCAAAACACGGAGTCCCTGACCCGCTCTGAGAATCACCTCTAGTCCATACAGTAAGAGTAGAATTACTAAAAGTACTAAAATCCCCCGTCTCAGCATAATGTTCCATTGCTAGATTAAAGAGTTGTCTAGCTTCTGCTTTTATTGCGGCACTTTTTGCTTTCTCTCTTGCACTATTTAGACTTGCAATCACAACTATTGCAAGTATTCCTATAATTGCAATCACTACTAATAATTCTATCAGAGTGAAGGCTCTACTTTTTAGTGTATACCCCTCCCCCCTAATATTCTTTAGTTGAGTTGATAAGATTTTCATATAAATATTATATCATACACAGCACTTCAAACAACATAGCCTTTTTGCCGTCGGCATATTTTTCAAGGCGTTGAATTGCCTGACTCTCGGACCAGTCGTCCGTAGGGTCCGGCAAAAAGGCTATGTTGTTTTTCATTTTTGTGTTTAAACCATAAAAACTATATTGCTTATTTTTAGACTTGCGCAGGCTGACTGAGCCGAGCACAGGAAAATCTTAGCAAAGATTTATCCGTGTCTAAAAATAAGCAATATATTTTTGTAGGTTTTTACCTTTAAATACACCAACAGAAAAAGGCTTTGTTTGGAGTGATAGATATTTAAAAAAACTGCATAGTATATGCAGTTTTTTTAAATCTCTATTTTAAGAGTGAAGCAATATCTTCATAATTTAGTGTAAACATAGGAGAACCTACTGCACCAGGAGCAATATCATATTCACTAAAGTAAATATTTAAATCCTGCCCATCAAAAGCAAAGTGCTGTATATCTTCAAATTTCAGAGTATTCACAACATCTTCAAAAACTAGAACATGCTCCATATCTTCTACTCTCCAATCAAGAAGTGTTTTCTTTAAAAAAGCAGTGAAATTATCTCTTTGATCTTCTTTAATAACATCAGCAAGGGCTAACTCTTTACCAGTATTGTCTGTTGTAAATGTCTTGTAGATAGCAGTACCATTTGCTCCACCTGTGTAAACATAAGTATTCACTACAATACTTTCTGTATTTTCCCCTCTTAGATAATCAGATTCAATAAATAGTGAATAGTTGGCACTGTTTGATTCTGGATATTCAGCTAGTATTGCTGGTACATCTTTATCTGCTGAAGTTTTAAAATCATTAACTACATCTTCAATATATTTATTTGCAAGAGAAACCACTCTAGAATTGCCTTCAATTTTTGAATATGCTCCCGTAAAGTTCTTCTCTTCAAACTTCACTTCTTCTATTTTTGGAATATTTACTTCATCAAAATCTTCTGATTTTTGTTGTTTAAAAAACCACAATGCAAATATTATTACTGCAAATAGCACGATAAGCAGAACAGTTGTTGTATTTTTTGTCTTATTCATATACCCTAATTATATCACTACTATCAAACACTTACTACCTATCACAAAATTTGTCTTCATCTGCATAATCTTCTGGTTTTTTGCCACGAATGTGTGGTATCCGAGGTATGACAACTACTAAAAATCCTGAAATTAAACCGATAACATGGTAACCATATCCAAAAGCCATACCAATAGCAGCCGCCACCCAAAGACTAGCCGCAGTTGTTAAATTTTTAACACTTCCTTTGTCTTTCAAAATAAGTCCTGCTCCCAAAAAACCAACCCCTGTGACTATTTGTGCAGCAATTCTAGATTTTGAATGCGGATCAACAATATCAGAGAGTACGGTGAAAAGCATTGCACCTACTATCACCATAATATGCGTGCTGATACCCGCATCCTTCCCCCTACTTTCACGCTCAGCACCAATCATATAACCAATCACTACCGACAAAAGAAGTCCGATAATAAAATAAATTTCTACATCTCCAAACATTTCGTATATCATATGTGTATCATTATAACAAATATCTAAATAAAAATCCTAAAGTTATTATTCAGAACGAAGAGCTTCCATAGGACTTTTTTGTGAAGCCTGTCTTGCAGGATAAATACCAAAGACTAAACCAATAATAGCTGAAACAGAGATGCCAATAAATGCAGCTAGAAAAGGAAAGCTAAAAGTCCATCCCTCTGCCACAAAAGCACTGAGGGCAATCGCAATAAGAAAAGAAAAAACTGTTCCTAAAATTATTCCAATGACTCCACCGAGCCCAGTCAAAATAATACATTCATATAAAAATTGACTTAAAATATCTTGATTGGTAGCACCAAGCGCTTTTCTTAAACCAATTTCTCTTGTTCTCTCTGTAACAGAAACAAGCATAATATTCATAATCCCAATACCACCGACAATCAAAGAAATTGCCGCTACAGATACTAGAAGGATTGTCAAAATGTTTGTAATAGTACTAACTTGCTCCATTGCATCTGACTGTGTAGTAATAGAAAAATCAGCATCTTTTAAATTCTCAATATTATGCGTTTCAAGAAGCGTAGCTTCAATATCATGTGCAACACGATCTACTATACTCTCATCAATTGCCTGAACCATCAAAGTATCAAAATAATTTGTTCCAGTTATATATTGCTGTAGGGCTGTGTAAGGCATAAGAACCATATCATCTGCATTAAACATGGAGACCTGACCTTTTTGTGGCAATACTCCAATTACTCTAAAGGTTTGATTTTTAATTCTTAGAACCTCACCAACTGCATCTGAAGGCCCGAATAAAGATTCTTTAACTTTTGAACCAAGAACTACCACTCTAGATTTTTGATCTACATCATATTCTGTAAAAAGCTCACCTTCTTCTGGATAAATATCTAAAATATCAGCAATAAAAGTATTTGACCCTAAAATATTTTTTCTCACAACCTCTCCTTGATATGAAATAGTTGAATTATACATAGACATTGGTACAACCCTTTCAACCCCGCGAACATTTGAAGGTTTTTGAATTGCTTCAATATCTTTTTCAACAAGAGAGTTGGTGGAGATATTTACAAACCCACCACCAGACCTTGCTTGTGGTTCAATGATGACAGTCCTTGCGCCCAATCCCTCTATTTGACTAAGTATCAAATTCTGTGCCCCTTGACCTACGGACATAACCATAATAATTGCGGTGATACCTATTACAATACCTAAAATGGTAAGTAATGATCTTGTCTTATTTGTAATGATTCCGCGATATGCTGTTTTTATGTATTGAAAAATTTTCATAATTATTTATTATAATTGTCCGTTGCACATCTGCGATTTTCAACCTCACAATCACTTTGTATTAACCCATCTCTAATGGTGATAATTCTTTTTGCATGTTCAGCAGTAGATGTTTCGTGTGTAATAAGTATTATAGTATGACCTTCATCATTTAATTTCTGAATAATCTCCATCACTGTCTGTCCTGATTTAGAATCAAGGTTTCCGGTGGGTTCATCAGCAAATATAACCGAAGGGTTGGTTACCAATGCTCGAGCGATAGCTACTCTTTGTTTTTCTCCGCCAGATAATTGAGAAGGCTCATGTCCTATGCGATGAGTTAATCCTACAGATTCTATGGCTTTCTTAGCTTTTTCATCCCAATCTTTTTCAGAAATATCTGAATACAAAAGTGGAAGTTTAACATTTTCAAGTACTGTGGTTCTTGGCAATAAATTAAATGCTTGAAAAATAAAACCAAGCTTTTTATTTCTAATCTTTGCAGTTTCAATTTCAGAATATTCTTTTACTGATTTCCCTTCAAAAATATATTCTCCTTCAGTATGCCCATCCAAAAATCCTAAAATCTGAAGTAGTGTAGATTTACCAGAGCCAGATGGACCCATCACAGATACAAATTCACCTTTATTGATAGAAAAGGTAATGCCGTGTAAAACTGCAGTTTCTGTTTCTGCATTTTTATAAACTTTCTTTAAATTTGATACCTTAATGATTTCCATTCTTATTTTTTAGTGAAGACAACTACATTATCACCCTCATTTAAGCCCGAGATAATCTCTATCAAACCATTTGTTCCTCTCATACCGGTAACAACCTCTTTTTCTTCCACAGCATCCCCAACTATAATTTCTACAAACCTTTTCCCGTCTTTAGTAATAATTGCTCTTTGTGGCACAGCTAATACATCGGTTTTAGATTCACCCTTAATTAGAATATCTGCGGTCATACCTGATTTAATCATGTCATTTACCTCTGTAAACTGAATTATGGTTTTATATGTAGAGATACCGTCCACTAAATCAGCACTTGGATTTATTGAAATAATTTTTGCAGGGAAAATCACATCATCTCCATAAGCATCAAGCGTGATTTCAACTTCAGAGTCTAAACTGATTTTCGCCAAATCAGATTCTGGAACACTAGCAGATACTTGATACAGGCTATCTGACATTATAGAAACAGCTACCATACCGCTACCAATAGTCTCACCTATTTTAGTATTTACTTTTGTGATCACCCCATCAATGGGCGCATAGATAGTCCTTTCTGCAATTGACACTCTTGTCTCTTTAATATTAAGTTCAGACCTTTGCACATCTGATCTTAAACCTTCAAGCTTATAGTCTTCATCTCCAACACCATAAATTGCATTTGTCAGATTATTTCTAGCTAAAATAAGATTATCTAAATGAGCATTTGTACTTCCAATAAAATTTGAAAGTGTTTTTTGATCTTCAATCAAATCTTCGATTGGAACATCCTCCCGAGTATTGATAAAATCAACTAAAGTTTTTAAATCTTTAACCGCTTGAGATGTTTTTTGGGTTAGATCATAAGTGTCAGCAACCATCTCTTTGATATCTTCAAAAGAAGAACTTCTATCCATATTTTTATAAACACTAAAAGAATCTTTATAGTGGTCATTCGCATTATAAAAAGATGCGCGTGCCAAATCACGAAGCTCTCTGCCTCTACTTCCATATTTTGAATTTATTGTATTTGCTGCTAGATATGAATGCGTAAAAATAATATCAACACTATTAATAATAGTAGGGACATCATTAAAGGTATCAATAATAGTATTAAATGCTTTATCTTGTGAAATACTAATATCATTTGATGCAATATTTTTTACCTCTTCTTTCCTTAAAGCAAGTTGTGCCTGTCTTAAAGAATTCTCTTGCATTTCTAGTCTAACAAGCAAATCAGCGATATTAACCTGCATTAAAAGTTGCCCTCTATATACATGCTCTCCTTCCTTAACTCTCACAGCACTCACTTTACCACCAGACTGAACAGCTAGGTCCAGAGCCTGAGAAGATTCAACTCTTCCAGTAATGTCCACCTCTTGTAAAACAGTAGTTGGAACAACAACTAAAATATCTCTTTCAGCCGCTTTCGGCCCCTTAAAAATAGAGAAAATAACAATTGCCAATACTATTAAAATAATGATTGATTTGATTTTATGCTTCGTAATCAATCTAAAAAGCTTTTTTAAAAAAATATTCAATTTAGAAAACATACTATATTTTATATACTTTTTTTGAACTAAAGTCCAATTAACCCAAAAACCCTGTTTTAATCTTTTCTCCTTTTAGCTATTTATAATATTTTTTAAAAATATTGGCATACTGACTAAAAACAATATTAGGATTGTGATTTTTCCTAATTAAATTTTTTAATTTTTTATATTTTTTCTTATTGTCTTCAACATTTTCTATAATATTATTAATAACTGAAATTAATTTTTTACCAGAAATCTTTGGATCAACAATATGATCTTCTAATCCACTACTGATAAACTCATTTTGCCAACCAACCTTATTTGAGATAATCACAGGCGTACCTGATGTAATAGATTCAGCAACTACAGTAGGTGACACATCAAAATTAGATAACAAAATAACAATATCCATAGATTGATAAAAATCAACTAATTTTTCTGGGCTCATAGGTTCTTGTATTTGAACAAACTTAATATATTTTTGTACAAATTTATATTTTAGATCTGGAATATAAGTAACAGTATGTACCGACCAACCTTTTGGTTTCAAATGAGAAGATGCCAATCTTAATATTGCACTATGATTTTTGATTTCATCCCACCTAGCCACAGAACCTAATTTAAGATTATGATTAAAATTTATCTCTTCTAATTTTTTTGTTTTTCTTCTAGAAATAGTTGGAATCGGCAATGGAACTATACTATGATTTATTTCTTTTTGATTATATATTTTTAAAAATACATCCCGACTAAACTCATTTAAAAATATATGATGTGCACAATATTTAATAGTATCCCTTTCCATATCATAATATATTTTCCTTAAAAACTGCGGAATACGATCTTTTTTAATCGCAACTTCCTTTTTCCATATTCCCGCATGCTGGATGACCACAGGTACACCCTTTTTATGAGCAACATACATAATAATCCAATTGTACAAACTAAAGCCATTCAAAAATACAATATCTATGGCTTTTAGTTCAAAAAACCTAGATACAGCATCGATAATAGGATTTAATTGTTTGATAAATTTAGCTTTTGTAACTGGAGTATTTTTATTGCCCCCCCTAATATATTTGTTTTTAATGTAAATTTTATTAAAAAGAATGTTATTGGAGCGTATTTCTTTAAAAAGAGTGTCATCAGGCAATTCATCTTTTAAAGATATTATTAAGGGGTGGAGAATAAATTCCTTATTATCTGAAAAAAATTCATGAAAATTCTGAGAAAATCTAGAAGGCCCACCTTGTGCAACCGCCTTCTTAGACTTAATACTGTTTATAGTGTCATTAAACAAAATATTTAATGGTTTTTTAAAATCACTCATTGGCCGAGAGTGTACCATACTTTTTAACTTTTGTATAGAGTTAAAAACAAAAAATCCTTTTAATTAAAGGATTTAAGTGTATTTAAGTTCTAGTGAGTGTGTCCAAAATTCTTATTTTTCTGCCCCCTATATTTCTCTAGCATATATACGGCAATCCCCGTAGTAATAGGAACCGTTAATACAAGTCCGATACTCCCGACAATCGTCCGAATAAATTCAGCAGCAAATATCTCCTGGCTCATCAAAACTTCTATAGGATAGGGCGATATTGCAAAAAGCATAAGAAGCGGAAGCCCCGCGCCAGCATAAGCAAGTGCTAGAGTATTTACTAATGCCCCCACATGCTCTTGTCCAACCCTTAAAGCTTTTTTATAGAGAACTGACCTTTTTATAAGCGGATCAATATAATAAAGCTCTCTCACTACAGCAACCTGTGTCACCGCAATATCATCAAGTACACCTAATACTCCTAAAATAATTCCTCCAAGCAATAGCCCGCTAAAATTTATTCCATCTACCATATCTTTTAAATACCATGTCTCATCTGTCCCCAGACCAGAGAAACCCAGTAGTCTAACCGCAATTAGTGAAAGAAGAATAGTAATGATAACAGAAATTATAGTCCCCATGAAAGCAGACAATGATTCTCTTTTAAATCCGTGAGTAAAAAATATAGCTACACTTAAAATCAAAGTTGCTACAATCAAACTCACAACGATAGGTGATGCTCCGCCCAAAATAGACGGGATGAGAATATAAGTAATAATCAAAATACTACCAAGCAAACTAATGACTGATCTTACTCCTTGCATTCTTCCAAAAAGAATAATTGTCAAAACAAACAAAAGACCAAAAAATAGCATTTGTATACTTCTATCTCGCTCTACCACTCTAAAAATATTTTCATCATCAAAGGACTGAACTCCCAAAAAAAATCTTTGTCCTTCTTTAAGTTTTATATAATCATTATTAAATTCTATTATTTCACCAGCTCTACTTTTATTTAAAATCCTCACAGACATAACCTGTACAGTTGATTCATCGTATAAAAGTGGCTCTGGGTTCTCATAAACTTCTAAAATTTCCAATACCTTGGCCTTATATATTTCTTCTTGATAACCATGCTGAGCACTAGAAATATTCGGAATAAATAATATTAAAAATACTAAAAACAAAAGGTTTTTTCTCATAAAAGCAGTATACATATAAAACCAAAAAACACGAAGCCCCATGGGGCTTCGTGTTTTTATATTAATATTTATACATTTAAATATCTACGAGTTGCTACTAAACTTGAAACAATCCCTAAAATAAATCCGATGCCTAGTACTCCGATGATAAGTAATGAGTTTGAAATATAATAATCAAATAAATTCATTCCTAATACCCCGACAAGCTTTGGTCCTAAGAAATAAACAATTGTACCAAATAAAACTTGTGTAATAAGCCAAGCAAATGCTCCATAAAGCATACCTTCAATCATAAACGGGGCTCTTACATACAATTTACTCGCCCCAACCAATCTCATGATATTGATTTCTTCACGAGAAGAATAAATAGTCAATCTGATAGTTGTATACATAATCACTATAGAGATGATTGCCAAGATAACACTTGCGACAATTCCTACACGATTGGCTATATCAATAAGATTGTTTAATCTATCAATGATAACTTTATTTTGAGAATAATTGACTCTTTCTATAATAGTAGCATTGTCTCTAGCTATCTGACTGTCGCCCTCAAGCAACCTTGCAATAGAATCGTAGTGTTTTGAATCTTGAGCCATGATTCTAAGCATTCCACCAAATGGATTATCTCCCAATTCATCAAGAGCTTGAAGTGTTAGATAGTCATCTGCATGTCTTTCTCTAAAAGCAAGTGCTTGTCCTTCAGAAGAAACATAATCAACTTCTCTTACTTCTGGTAATTTATTTAATTCCTCTTGTAAAATTAAAATCCGATCTTCACTTGATTCTGCTGTAAAATACACAGCAATATCAACTTTCTTTTGAACTTCTGAAAGAGTGTTTTGTAAAACTGCACGAGATAAAATAAGTCCAGTAAAAACAGAAAGTGTAATAGTCGTCACTAAAATAGCTGCAGATGAAATAAATCCATTTCTTCTAAAATTAATCCATGCACTTTTAAACGTTCTTTGTAATTTAATCCAAAACATAATATTTATTATAACTTTATAATTTAGGAGCTCTTTTTTGCTCATCACCTACAATGCGACCACGCTCAATTGTGACAATACGATTACCAACTGCTTTGATAAGCTCAGGATCGTGTGTCGCGAGCACAACTGTAGTACCGAGGTCATTTATTTTCCTTAGAATATGAATAACTTCTTTTGTATTTTTAGCATCAAGATTTCCGGTCGGCTCATCAGCAATCAATACTTCTGGTTGATTGATAATAGCACGAGCAATAGAAAGTCTTTGTTTTTCTCCGCCAGAAAGCTGTCTAGGAAAATGAAACATTCTATCTTGTAAATCAACAAGCTGCAGTACATGTGGCACATCACTTACGATCTCTTCATCAGTCTTACCCGCAGCTTCCATTGCAAAAGCAATATTTTCATACGCAGTTTTATTACTTAATAATCTAAAATCTTGAAAAACCACACCCACACGACGACGAAGCTTGGTTAAATCTCTATTAGAAAACATATCTAAATTTGCATTCTCAAACAACACAGCACCTTCTGTGGGATATTCCTCAGCTAAAATGAGTTTACTTAATGTTGTTTTCCCGGCACCTGATGGCCCGATAATTGTTACAAGGTCTCCTTTTTCAATTTCTAAGTTTATATCTTCAAGTGCGACTGCACCATTTGGATATATTTTTGAAACATTGATGAATTTTATCATTGTCATGCTAGGTATTATAGCATGTGATTCTCATCTAGGAATACTTCAATATCCCCATCTTCAAGTACACCATCAATATTGTGAACTTCTACCCCACTTAAATGATCTTTAATTTGTTTATATGGATGAAGAACATAACTCCTCATCTGGCTTCCCCACTCTATATCAGTACTTTTTGAAATCTTCATTCCAGATTCTTGAGCAATCCTTTCTTCTTCTTGAAGTTTAAAAATTTTTCCACGAAGTATCTCTTTTGCTCTTTCTCTATTTTGTTCCTGACTCCTTTCATTTGAAGCATTCACACTTAAACCGGTAGGTTTATGTACAATACGCACCGCAGTCTCTCTCTTGTTTACATTCTGTCCTCCTGGTCCACCTGCACGCGCAAAAGAAATATCTAAATCATTATCATTTAAAATCACACTTGTATCTCGACTTTCAAGTTCTGGTACCACCTCAACCAAAACGAAAGATGTTTGCCTTTTGCCACCAGAATTAAATGGTGAAATCCTGACAAGTCTATGCACCCCAGATTCACCCTTTAATATTCCATAAGATTTTTTTCCATCTATCGAAAAGGTGATATTTCTATATCCACCAAGAGTATTTGGGGTATCATTTAAAATGCTCAGACTCCAACCCTTTTTTTCAATATACTTGCTATACATTCTAAAAAGCATTGATACAAAATCCTCCGCATCATCACCGCCTGCACCCGCATAAATAGTAATGATAGCATTTGATTTATCATGTTTATCAACACCCGAAAGTTTATCTTTCAAATCCTGAAGTTCTTTAATCTCTGATTGCGCCGCATTTTTATCATTCCAAAAATCCGCCTGCATCATCGCATTTTCTATTTCAGTTATTCTATTTTGAATTTCTTCTTTATTCATCAATTAAAACAAATCACTGTGTGAACCAATATCTACTAATATTATTTCTTTTATAGCTTTTTCAACTTTATAAATAAGCAATAAATCTGGTTTTATATGTAATTCTCTATACCCCATAAAATCACCTAATAATTTATGATCTTTATACCTTTTGGGTAAAACCTCTCCATTACTTAGAAAATCTAAAATATTTATAAAATCTTTTTTGGAAAAATCTCCAGAATTCTTTATTTTCTTGAAAGATTTTTTGAAACTTTTAGTATGAGTAAAGGTATACATATACTACCAACTCTCTATTTCTTTAATAAAATCTTTTTTACTTTTAGAATTTTTAGCCTTAGCTAAGAGAACTTCTTTATCCCATTTATCTTTAATGTCTTTAGGGTTTTTTGTAATACTAAAAGGAATAGAATTTTTTTTGATTACTTGATTTAAAAATATTTTTATACCAGAAGATATATCAATACCTAAATCGTCAAAAACCCTTTTCGCTTGTTTTTTAGTTTTTTGATCAATGCGTATTTGGATAGTGGTATTTTGTGTATTCATAATTCTATAATAATATTATGTAATGACAATGTCAATACATAATCACTTCTTTTCAAAATAACAAACCACACTTCTTCTTTTATTTGGCTTCCCCCTGATGTTGTGCTTGTGAGATGCTTCTTTATGCATAAGCTCAAAATCTTCACTAAAATTATCTTCTAGCGCCTTATCTGTCCAGACATATTCATATACTCCAAGCTTTGGATGTATATATGCATTTTCTTCTCCTGCACCTTTGTTTTTTATCAAATCTTTTGCATGCTTATCGCCTTCTGCATAAAATGATTTAAAAAATAAAACACCCTGTGGTTTTAAAACTCTTTTTACTTCTTGTATATATTTCTCTCTTTCTACTTCTTTTAAGAAATGACTTGCCATCATATCAAGTACAATATCTACACTTTCATCTGGAAGTGGAATCTCTTGACCAATAGATCTTACTTCAAAAACAAGTTTACTACCCCATTTTTGTTCACTTGCCTTCTTTTGAGCCTGAGTTATAGCTTCATTTGAAATGTCATATCCCAGACCTTTTACACGATATATATCATTAAGCCAAAGAAGGTTGCGACCATTACCACAACCGGCATCTACCACCATCACATCTGGGCGAAGCACATCTTTGCCGTATTCTTTTTGTAGCCATCTAACAAATTTCTGTAAATCCCCACTAACTTCATCGGAAAGCGCAAAAAACATTGGATCCTTATATTCCTTATCCCAAAATTCTTTCAATCGCTTTTCATTCATAGTGCTATACTAGCACACTTTTATTTTTATCTAAATATTATTAATTAAAAAACCGCCGAAGCGGTTTTTTATTTTAAGATTTCCTTTTTGCTTTAGATCTATCTGTTTCTGTAAGATACTGCTTACGAAGACGCGCTGACTCTGGTGTGATTTCTAAATATTCATCATCACTCATCACCTCAAGACCCCGCTCAATAGTCATGAGAAGTGGCGGGGTAAGATTTACTGCTTCATCACTTCCACTTGCGCGCATGTTGGTAAGCTGTTTTCCTTTTGTTGGGTTTACAGTCATCTCTTCTCCTTTAGAAGTATTACCGATAACCATACCTGCATATACTTCTGTTTGTGGACCAATATAGAGAGTCCCCCTATCTTGAAGCCCCCAAAGAGCAAAAGCTAGAGCTTTACCTGTCTCCATAGAAATCATAGAGCCTACACTCTTGCGAGTTATTTCGCCTGCATAAGGTTGGAATCCAAGAACTCTTGAAGACATGATACCTTCACCATGAGTATCTACTGTAAACTGACTTCTATATCCCAGAAGTCCACGAGTAGGACCAGTAAATATCATACGCACAGTGGCATCATTCATTTGCATATCGCCCATTATGAATCCTCTCATACCAAGCTTTTCAATAATCACACCTTGATAATCAATCGGTGAATCAATAGTCACTTCTTCAAAAGGCTCACTCTTAACACCATCAATATCTTTGATGATTACTTGTGGTTGAGAGATTTGCATTTCATATCCTTCACGGCGCATAGTTTCAAGAAGTACCGCAATGTGCATTTCTCCACGACCAAATACTTTAAAACCTTCTGCTAATCTGCTTTCATCTGGAGAAAAATCTACCTTAAGACCTACATTCACCTCAAGCTCTCTTTCAAGTCTTTCTCGAATCTGACGACTTGTTACAAATTTTCCTTCACGACCAGCGAATGGAGAGTTATTTACCAAAAAATCTAAGACAATAGTTGGTTCATCAATAGTAATGGCAGGAAGAAGTTCTGCTTCTTTTTCTTTACTAATAGTCTCACCGATAAAAATATCCGGAATACCAGCAATCATCACAATGTCTCCTGCTTGCGCTTCAGAAACTTCTTCACGAGTAAATCCACGGAATGTGAAAAGCTTTACTATTTTTGATGCACGCACTTCACTTCCTACGCCTTCTACATATACAGTATCACCTGCTTTAGCCACACCCTCATACACACGACCCACAGCAAGACGCCCTAGGAAATTATCATATGCCAAGTTGAAGGCCTGCATACGAAAAGGTTTAGTTGTGTCATTTTGTGCAACCGGAACTTTTTCTAAAATAGTTTCAAAAAGTGGTTGAAGATCCTTTTTTTCATCTTCAACATTTTTCATGGCTACACCATCACGCCCAATAGCATATACGGTCGTAAAATCTAATTGCTCATCATTTGCACCAAGCTCCATGAAAAGCTCAAAGACAGCGTCATGAGTTTTTGATACATCACTCCCTGGTTTATCTATTTTATTGATTACAACAATAGGCTTAAGCCCAAGCTCAAGAGATTTTTTAAGTACAAAACGAGTTTGAGGCATTGGACCCTCTTGAGCATCAACAATCAAAAGCACAGAGTCTATACTACGAAGCACGCGCTCTACTTCACTACCAAAGTCCGCGTGACCCGGAGTGTCTACAATGTTGATTTTTGTGTCTTTATAATAAACTGCAGTATTTTTTGCGTATATAGTAATACCTCTTTCAGATTCAATTTGGTTTGAATCCATAGAGCTACCCTCTTTCATCTCACCTGAAAAAGCAAGCATCTTGTCTGTAAGTGTGGTTTTTCCGTGGTCCACATGTGCAATAATTGCAATATTTCTAATTTCCATAATAAAAAGTGATTAAGCTTAAGCCGTGATTATACATCAAAAGCAGCAAAAATCAAAGATTTTTGCTGCTTTTGTAATTTAAATATAAAACTTTATGGCTTAAGAACAATACGCCCCTCAATCTCAAATTCATTTGGAACACCCGCAACAAATGGAATACTTGGTATAACCAAATCAAAATCTTTTCTATTTAAATCAGCATCTATCTCAGCCACAAAACTATCAATGCCTTTGTATAAATCTAAATCAAAAGAAATTCTTTTTGTTTTTCCATTTAAAAATAAATCACCCATTAAATCCAAATCAAACTTATTTTGATCTTCTCTGTCTTGTTCAAATTTTTGAACAGTGATATTTGTAATTTTAGCAAATTCTTGCCCTTCATTCTCGCTTTTAACGATAGACCTGACTATTGCATTATCGCGTTGTGGATTGTCTGTCTTAAAAGTACGAGCATCTACATAGATGTCGCTAATTACAATACTATCTTTATCAAGATTTCCATTTTTTAAAATAAGACTTCCGTTAATTTCATTTGTTTTACCAACAACAGTAAATGGATTACCTCTTAAAATTTCGTCTATTTCAAATCTTATTTCTGAATTTTCTTTATCTACTGAATAAACAATATCACTTTCACTTACATTCACTGCCGGATCTATCTGAACATCTCTCATCTTGATTGGTCTAGTAAAATACTTATAGAAAGCAAAAGCTAGAACTAACAAAACTAAAATTAAAATAATTACTTTTTTCATAAATAAATTATATCATAACAAAATAAAATTTATGAGATGTATTTGACATTTATATAGATATATGTATAATGTGTGAAAACAAAACCCTATATCTATATGAACTTCAGACAAAAATTTACTGCAATAAATGCTTATGTTTTTATTGTAGTAGCAACTATCATATTGCTCTTGCATCATACAAGAACAATAAATGAAACAACTATTCCAGTGATAAAAGTACTCGCAGTTATAGTACTTGTGAGCTGGGTTATTTTATTGATAACAATCCCCTTTTTTCATAAAAAGAGGGAGGGTTAAAATATCCTTTTCGATAGCAATATTGAGTTACCACCACATCTCCCTCCTTTTTTAGATAGGGAGATGTTTTTTATTAAATAGAATTCTTAATTATTATTTTAAGATCTACCGATGAATACATCCTGGCCAACAACAAGGCCTACGCTTTCCTTCTATAAGTTCTGTGCGAGCCCTATCAATTCTTCGATTCCTTGTCTCTGTTTTCTTGGCAGACTCAACCCAACAAATCCATTCATTGCGTGCTAGTGGTGTTATATCTTCCCATGCTATCCTTGCTCTTTCAGAAGAAAGAAGAACTTTTTTTAAGTCTGTTGGTACTTTGTGTACGGTAGCTCTGGAAATTTCTTTCTTACTCATATGATTATTTTAACTTAAATATTTGAATCTAGAAACAAGTTCTTTTTTAAAAGCATAAAGAGCTATCAACAATCCAGAAATCTCCAAGATTTCTTCAACTGAAGACGCAATAATATAATATAGGTGGGACTGTCCGAGCGTATCATAAAAATACGAACCAACCATCTCCATACCTACTGCTCCGGATATAAAAACAATCACAGATAAAATTATCATACGCTTATTTCTTAAACGCATGATAAATGGTAAATAATATATTGCTAATATCCCAAACAAAATCATATATGGGATAACCCAAGCAAAAGCTAAAAACCCTCCTGTATTCAGAAAAATCTTAATAGGCTCTGTTAGCTGCTCATGTATTTGTGCTAGCTCATCAAGTCCTAGAAATAAAAAGAGTATCATAGTAAAAATCCAAGGAATTATAGAATTTCCTTTTTCTCTTTCTAGTGCACCGATAGTCCAAGCAATCACACCCAGTAAAATAAATAGTAAGACAGAGTAATATGTTGGCAGATTTGCTTCAAGTCCAACATGAAAAAACTGAAAAATAAACTTATTAACAAAAAGTGGGTATTTTATAGCTACAAGTTGAAATACTATATGTACACCGACAAGAAGTGCTCCAGTCCAAATTAGATATTTATAAAACCCTGATAGATATTTCTCCCAATTCATTATGGTTATTATACAAATATTAGTAAATAATAAAAGCTTCTATACAATCTTTACATCATATTTTATGGTATATGTCAATAGCGGA
This sequence comes from uncultured Candidatus Saccharibacteria bacterium, assembly GCA_964402895.1. Lineage (GTDB taxonomy): Bacteria > Patescibacteriota > Minisyncoccia > Phycocordibacterales > UBA9973 > UBA4124. The sequence continues at coordinate 49,694 of CAYODR010000002.1, forward strand.
GGATAGGAGATTCGAACTCCTGAGGGCATTACTACCCTGCCACCTTTCCAAGATGGTGCACTAGACCGCTATGCGAATCCTCCACAACATACATATTATATATGTATGTTGTGATTGTCTATTCAAAAGAAATTTCTTTTTCTTCTTCCCCTATTTTATATTTAAGAGTACTTTGTCCTTCCCAAGAAATGAAAGATGCATTTTGCATGCGGGCATCCAAATATTCTGTATCATTTATTTTTTCTATGATTTCTAAAGTATTTGCATCATATACATAAAGCCCACATTTTGCTTCAAAACAAGAACCTCTATAAACAAAGTATTTTCCATCAGCTGAGAACCCTAAAAATTCATTTCCTAAATAATAGTTAGTGAGCATTTTCACCCCACCTTCTTGTGTATATACACCTACAACAGTATCCGGTGCCAAAGTGTCGCTTTCAATGGTAAAACCAACAACATCATTTTTAAGAGATGAAAAAACATTCTTAAAACTAGTCTGTTCTCTAAAGCTCTCTACGCTCATACAAAAAGATTCTCTTCCAAATACACCCATCATGTTAAATTCATCACAAAGATCACTATTTTTAAAAAATTCAAAAATTTGCTCATTATCAATAGAAAGATAGACAGAATCACCACTCATGATTTCTTTTTGATTATTAGAGAGAGTATATAGGTTTAAAATAACCTCTTCTTGCGTCTTCTCTTCTAATGAAGAAGACAATGTCTGCCTATTTGTATCATACGCATACTTAATAAGCCAAACTAAAAATAATACAACTGCGATACCTGCTATGATTTGGAAAAATTTTTGTTTATTCATATATATAATTATAGTTTTTTATAAGATAAAAACAAATACTTTAAAACCCGACCTTAGTACTCTTTGTGATAAAACATCATAAACACAAATATTATTTTAATAAAAAAACCTTTAAATAAAAGTCGGAGAATTTTAATATACTATTTTCCCCCAAGATCTTCAGAGTCTCTTATTTTCATCCATATTTTTCCTAAGATATTTTCACCATTTCCATCAGGCCCTGCTCCCCAAAAATTATCTATGGGAGAATTTTCAATTATTTTTTTATTACCCGTCTCTCTTAAAACCCTTCTCACCTTTTCATGCTGTCTGATTTTAGCTTTTAAAATCTCTTCCATAATTTGAGTCTTTTTATTATGAAAATCTATAGGCACATGTGTTCTATGCTCATCTGAAATCTTTTTAGCAATACTTGGACTAGGTGCCATTAATATATCATTAGCTAATTCAGGCTTTGAATTTTCAAATTTTTTCCACTGATATGCGTGTTCAGCTGTTAAGAATTTATTTCCCCATATATCTACAACATATGCGGAAAAATTATCTAATGCATAAAATACTGGGGTATAAAAATAAATAGCATCATCAGTTTCTTTGTTAAAATCATTTCCTAAAAATTTATTCATATTCTCTAAATAATTAAACTTGCACCAAATTCTTTTAGCGGAACCGGTGGGATTCGAACCCACGAGGGCTTTTACACCCTGCCTCTTTAGCAAAGAGGTACATTCGACCACTCTGACACGGCTCCATAAAGATACTTTATCATATATAAAAATAAGGACAAAATATATACACGAATATAAATAAGGGGTATAATATTTTTGTATGAAAAATATTATAAAGAGAAAAGTTTGTACTTCACAATTTATTATCCGATTATTTATTGGGACCATTTTCTTAGCACATGGTATTGCTAAATTCAATATCGGAATGGATGGTGTTTCAGAATTTTTTGGAAGTGTATCCATTCCCTTCCCAACATTCTTTGCCTGGGTTGTGACATTACTTGAAACATTTGGTGGACTATTTATTATTCTTGGTGTTTTTGTCAGAAAGTCAGCAACACTTTTGATGTTTACTATGCTTGTGGCTATTTTTACAGCCAAGAAAGGATTACCCTTAGTTGGCGGATATGAATTAGAGCTCGCACTTATAGCTGGACTTATACCATTATTAGTACATGGCGCAGGAAGATATTCTATAAAGAAATTCTTCAAGAAAAAAGAGGTACAAAATACTCCTATCCCTCAATATTAAAACAATAAAGAAAGGCATATCCAAAAAGATATGCCTTTCTTTATTAAAACATTTAATTATGCTAATATCATAAACACAAAGACCATTACTGGAAGCGTGGATGAGTGGTTGAAATCAACGGTTTACTAAACCGTCAGGCTGTAAAAGGTCTCGTGGGTTCAAATCCCACCGCTTCCGCCAAGGGTTAGTTTATACACTTTCCCACTAGTTTTTAATAATAACAAATAAAGATATGGAGTACGAAAATATATGGAATAAAGTTTTAAGAGAAGATGAAAAAATTGATTATGAATTCTCTATTGGTAAAAGATACCGAATACTTGGTTTGATAGTATCAGTGTTCACAGGCCTTATTATATCATTAGGATCTTCAACTGTTGGATTAATTATCATCGGGCTCGGAGCATTCTATTTTGGATATTACCTAAAAGTAGCGAACGCATATGCTCTTACAGATCGAAGAATACTTGTTCATAGAGGATGGTTTTCAACAAACACCATAAGTGTTGATTATAAAAATATAACTGATATTACTGTCGATGAGCCATTCCTTGAACGTATCACCACAAAAACTGGTACCCTCTCGATCAACACAGCGGGGTCGGGCACAAAGGAAATTGTTCTCAAACATATTAATACACCCTATGAAGTTCGTAAAAGGTTAGATAAAGGGCGAAACTAGAATAATTAATAATTTACGAAAATATTAAACCCGTTCCACACATTCCTAACTAAAAGCTTATGATAACATCATCACACCAACATGTAATCGGCGGTTTTGACCTTTTCCAAGATTTGCTTTGAATATTGTGAGCATGCTTTGAACTTGCTCAAAATTCATAAAGTCTGTAATGCCAATATACGGGATATACATAATTTCCTCCTTTTTTAATTTGTGAATATTTTTTATTTACCTAAGATATTACTTATTTAAAGGAAAAAGTCTAGAAACCTAAAAAGATTCATATATATCTTTTCTATGACCCACAGCAAATAAAACTGCCTCATCATTTTCTATGTAAAAAATACCACGATAAGATCTATTGATTCTAAAAGAAAAAACATTTCCACTACCAATTCCTTTTAATTTTTTAATATGTAATTGTGGATGAAAAATATTCTCCAGTAAAAAATCTTCCTGTTTTTCAAGAAGTACTCTATCTTTATTTTCTAAACGCGCAACCATTTTTTTATAATCACTTGTTTTGAAAATTTTTATCATTTCTTATTCTTTAAAGATTTTTTATATGCTGATAAGATTTCATTTTTATTAGAATAATTTCCCAAAGAATCTGTTGGCAACTTTGAAATCGTAATACCCTGATTAATTATAAATTGTCTTAATGAAGCATTTATAATATCTGCTAAAGAAAAGCCCAGCTCTCCTGCTAATTTTTTAGCTTTATCTTTTAGGTCCTTTTTAGTTCTTATCAAGATAGTTGTATCCATATACAAAAGTATATACTTTTGTATATTAATGTCAAATATGTTTTATGTCTTTCATATGCATCAAAAATATGCTTTAATACAGAAAACTAAAAAAGGAGACATATGAAAATTGGATTAGACTTTGACGGTGTAATTGCTGACTGTGGTCAACTTAAATCACAGGCAGCAAAAGAAATCTATGGTATAGATGTACCAAGAGAACTTTTTAAAAGAGAAATCCTTATTGAGAACGGAATAATGTCCGGTAATCAATATAGTGAATTTCAAAAAATAATCTATCACACCATGGAATTTGGGTTAAGAATGGAACCTGTAAAAGATTCATTTGAGTTTATAAATAAACTTCTCGATCTTGGATACAGCGTAGAAGTCATAACCTCAAGATCTGACTCATCGCTTGATGTAGCCAAAGAGTGGTGTAAAAAGAATGGCTTGAACATTCAAAAATTCACAGGAGTTGGGGGGGGGTAGAAGTAAGGCTCGGGCCTGCCAAGGTTTAGACATCTATATAGATGATGACCTGGACAAGATTATCCCTCTCGCAGTCATTGTGCCTCATAGATTTTTATTTTCTTGGGGGTATAATGAACAAATTTTAGAACAAAACCATGCAAAAAGAATTCATTCTTGGAAAGAATTCTTTTGTGAAATAATGCTTCTCTCAGATATGCGATCTTACTAAAGACCGCATATTTTTATTTAAATTAGAAATGATATTTATCAAAATTATTTTCAGGTTGTATAAGTGATTCCATACATCACATTATATGATATATAAAGTAAAGCTCCTTAAATATGAGTATTCAAAAACTCTTTAATTTATTGGGTTTTCTAATCTCTATAACTCCCTATACTAACTGATATATCTGTGCTACAATGTCCCCATTGTAATGTGCTCCTCTCGAAAAAGGTCCGTTGCAAGTAATAATAAGTAAGTAAAATTAAAAATGAAAAATAAAGTTTTCGTTGGGAGTATTTCTTTTAATACTACTCAAGAAGGATTGTCAGCATACTTTGCACAAGCTGGTACTGTAACTAGTGCAAACATCATTAATGACAAAATGACTGGTCGCAGTAAAGGTTTCGGATTCGTAGAATTCTCTACAGAAGAAGAAGCTCGTGCAGCAGTTGAAAAACTTAACAACACTGAACTTGACGGAAGAACTATCTTTGTAGACCTTGCACAACCTCGTGTTGAAAACAAATAATTAATATAAATCACGCCGCCCTTCGGGCGGCGTGATTTATATTTGAAAACAACACAACATGTTTATATTTAGAAACAACATAATATGTTTATATTTAGAAACAACATAATATGTTTATATTTAAAAACCTTTTCTAGTGTTTTATATTTTAAAAACTTTTTCACATCTCTTATGTGGCACTTTCAAATTTAAAGATGTATAATATATTTAATGAAAAAAGTTATCGTAACTAAAAGAATATTACTTTCTATCGTCATCGCCGTAATGCTTTTAAGTGTCTTTGGAAAATTCATAGGGCGCGAAACTATAAACATGCTATATGGACAAGCCAATCTCTCTGATCAGATGATTCATATTGCAGCTCTCCAGCTTATCACAGTTATTTGTCTTGTTTATAAACCCCTTCGCAACCTTGGCGTACTTCTAGGAAGTACTATACTTGGAGGAGTAATATTCCTAATGTGCTCTACTGGCAACAACCCTATTATTGCTATCGCTACACTTATTATCCTTTGGGTTGCTTATAAGCTAGACCTACTTACATACTGGAAATATCTAACCCGCAAAATAGAGTGGATTCCTAAAAAAGAAACAGAAGAAACATTTAGAACTTGTCAGATAGAAATGAAAGACGGTGTATATAAGTGCTAATTTGGTACAATAGTACTATATGGAAAAAATTAACCTAGAAAGCCCGATTTCAGACATCATCCGCTTAAAAGAAAATATAAAACTAGGCTTAGACCGTCTTAAAATCCACACAATCAAGGATCTTCTTTACCACTTCCCTACAAGATACGCAGATGCTAGCGTATTTACTTCTATTTCTGGATTAAAAGATGGAGAGACTGCTACTATCCGTGGTACTGTTCAAAATGTAAATACAAAAAAATCATGGAAGACAAAAGTGCCGATGAGTGAAATGGTGGTTGAAGATGTAAGTGGTAGTATTAAGGCTATCTGGTTCAATCAAGCATATCTTGCCAAAATGATATCTAAAGGAAATATTGTAGAACTCACAGGAAAAGTATCTATGTATAAAGATACTCCGGCATTAGTTAATCCTATTATCCGAGAAGAAAAATCTATGCCTATAGATAATCATGATTCACTTTTTGGTGATGATACAAAAGACGGCATACTAACACCGATATATCCTGAGACCAAAGGAGTTTCTAGTCTATGGTTTTCCCATACTATATCCAGAGCTCTCTCAAAATTAGAAGACATACCAGAACACATTCCGAAAGAAATACTTGAAAAATATTCTCTTCCGAACATAAAGTCGGCTTTAATTTGGATACACAGCCCTAAAAATAAAAATGATGCAACTATTGCAAGAAAAAGATTTGCTTTTGATGAAATCTTTTCTATCAATGTAGTTCGTCAACAAGAAAAAAATCGTATAAAAAATATTAAAGCTTATAGTATAGATATGAGTACTATTGATATGGAGTATTTTATGAAAAGATTTTCTTTTAAGCTCACAGATGCTCAGCAAAAATCAGTCAGCTCTATTTTAAATGATCTAGAACAAGATGTCCCAATGTCTAGACTACTTGAAGGTGATGTCGGTAGTGGAAAAACAGCCGTAGCAGCAGTGGCAGCATACGCAACTGTCATGAATAGGCCCAACAATACAAAGGGCGCCAAGCAGACATTTGGAAACCTACAAGTTGCGTACATGGCTCCAACTGAAATCCTAGCTACTCAACACTTTGAATCTTTTATAGAGCTTTTTGAAGGTACAGGTATATCTATTGCACTAATTACCGGAAGTGGATGCAGAAAATACCCAAGTAAAGTTGCATCAAATACTAAAAGTTGGACAAATATTTCCAAAAGCCAACTTTCTAAATGGATTGAAAATGGAGAAATCCCCATAGTCATCGGTACACATGCACTCATTCAAAAAAGTCTAAACTTCAAACACTTAGCCTTAGCCATCATTGATGAGCAACATCGTTTTGGACTTAAACAAAGACAATCTTTAGCAAAAAAAGACACACACTTTCCACATTTATTATCAATGACTGCAACACCTATTCCCCGAACTCTTGCGCTCACTATCTATGGTGACCTTGATTTATCTATCTTAGACTCTATGCCAGAAGGCAGAAAACCAGTAAAGACTATTCTGACTCATCCTGAAAAAAGAGATAATATGTACTCAGAAATTAAAAATCTTCTTAAAGAAGGTCGTCAGCTTTATGTCATCTGCCCCAGAATAGATGAACCAGACCCACAAAAACAAAAAGCTCTACAACTAAAATCCGTAAAGTCAGAAGCAGAAAGACTTAAGAAAGATATCTTTCCTGAATACGAAATAGATATCTTGCATAGTAAAATGAAAAAAGATGAAAAAGAAGAAGTTATGCAAGCTTTCAAAAATAAAGAAATAGATATTTTGGTAGCAACATCAGTTGTTGAGGTGGGAGTAAATGTACCCAATGCAACAATCATCATCATTGAAGGCGCAGAAAGATTTGGACTTGCCCAGCTCCATCAACTAAGAGGAAGAGTTATCAGATCAAGCCATCAAGCATATTGCTACATACTAGCAGATATAAAATCAGAAAAAACTTCTGAGAGAATGAAGTATTTTATAGAAGCAAAAAATGGTTTTGAATTAGCTGAATATGATCTTGGTATGCGCGGTAGTGGAGAGCTTATAGGAAAAAGTCAGTGGGGTGTCAGTGACATCGGAATGGAAGCACTGCGTAATCTAAAATTAGTTGAAGCAGCTAGAGATAGTGCCCAAGAGCTCGTGTCAAAAGACCCAGATCTAAAAAATAATTCTAACCTTTCTAAAATAGTCTCTAAATACGAAACTATGCACTTTGAGTAATTAACAATTTATCTCTTGATATTTTTGCTCACTTACAAGTCTATCAAGTTTTGGTACAAGCATTCCTTCTGATTCTTCAAGCTCATATCTAAGCTTAATTAAACCATCATTTACAATTTTATAAATTTCTCTTTCCGAATTTTGAGAACCTTCTACTGTATATGAAAATACTGCCTCTATCTTATCCCCCTTCACAAAACCATCAATATCGCCAAAATACCCATTAGACATGGTCGGGCCAAATTGAGTACCAACTTTTTTTCCACTAACAATATTACCATCAAAATCTAAACTAATCCTCTCGCTAACACTATAAGGAGCATCTTCTAACGCTCTTTGTTCATACATAAAACACCTAGAAAATTCTTGAAAAGTACCTGTACTAATTACACCCACATCTTCTTGATTGTTTTTATTTAACACCAAAAGTACCGTACTAAATACTACTATTGCAATCACACCTAAAATCAAAATTTTTTTAAAATTCATAAATACATTATCTCATGAAATTAAGATAATCCTAAGTTTTTTGACAATAACACGGGGTTATGATTATATGTCTCTAAATACTAAATCAATATATATGAAAAAAATCAAAGAAATCTCTGGATACCTGGGCGTAGACCAGAGAGAGCTTGAGCTGAATCTTGGTGTATATAATGCACCGAAAAGTTTTCATGAAGCTCAAAATATGTATGATATTTTGATAAATTTAAATAATAAAAATCTTCTTGATAAACTTTATCAAGACTGGAACAAACTCTATGTTTTTGCTTTAAACAGAAGTAACAACCTAAAGGATCTTAAAAATCTATTTGAGAAAATTCCTATAGTTTTACCCGCCACTGAGAGAGTATTGCATAAATGGAAAATTCGCTCAAAAATAGATATTAGACTACCTCACAATCTTCGGAGCCTAAAGTATCTGTATGAAAATATTTACTTTAGACCCAATGATTGGGAAATGAAATCTGAAGCATTTGCAATGTACACGGAAGAAACAGAGGTATTGCTTGAAAATGCTCAAAGCTTAAAAGACCTTAAATATATCTTAATGTATGGCGAGCCGAACATTAAAAAAAGGGCTTTTGAAAAAGTAAAAAAATTACTTTAAAGGTAGTAAACTAATAAAATAAACTCCCTGCGTACACAAGATGTATGCGGGGATTTTTTAATGTGGGAGTAGATGGATTCGAACCATCGACCGCAGAGGTATAAGCTCTGTGCTCTAACCAACTGAGCTATACTCCCCCAATTGATTATTTGATTTTACCAGTATTATTCAAAAAAACAACCTATAAAATACTATGGTACAAACTTCTCTTTTATCAGCATATTTTCACTAAATGGGATTTTTTCTTGCGGTACAAATTGCCTAGACAATGGGCTGACAAAAATCTCCTTGGTAAAATCTTTAGTTTCTGGATTATATAAAACACTAGCAACCATTCCTCTCATGGTATGCTCTGAAAAATATTGATCAAAAATAAAGTTCCCCAATCCATATAAAATTATCTTTCCATTATATTCTTCTATAGACTGCATCACATGTGCGTGGTGCCCTACCACAATATCTGCGCCATTATCTACTGTGCTTCTGGCAAGAGTCTCTTGTCTTTTATTGGTAGGAGAATATTCATCCCCAAAGTGAAATGATACAACCAAAACATCAACCTCGGATTTTGCATTTGAAATAATCTCGGAAAAGTTTTTATCATTTGCCAAAAGTGTACCTGATGAATTCTCTTTTGCTACAAGCCATGTCGGACCTACATCAGTGAACCCTAAATATCCAAATCTCACACCCTCAACCTCTATCACGCTCGGTGTAATAGCTTCTTGATAATTCTTTCCTGCACCAACATATTTTATTCCAACACTATCAAGCCTTTCTAGAGTCTCATCAAAAGCTTCTTTTGTATAATCCCCAACATGATTATTGGCAAAAGATACAATGTCAAAACCTGCATCAAAAAGTGCATTCAATACTTGAGGCTCCATCCGAAAAGAATAAATACTACCAACATTTCTACCCCCGAGTGCAACGGGTCCTTCTAGATTTCCAAAAGTAACATCAGCATCTTTTAAATACGGAGTATTTCTAAAAAGCTTACTATAATCCCCGCCTAGATGCGCATCTACATTTCTTTTCACTCCACGATCAAACATTATATCTCCAACAAAAATAAGTTTAATACTACGAGATTCTCTTTTCTCTACTACTTTCGGAATAAATTTTTCAACCGTTATAGAATTTTCATTTTTTTGAACAAATAAAAAAACCCCTACAATAAAAAATAAAACTAAAATTACTGTAAGGATTTTTCTCATATTATTCTTCTAATTTTTTAATTGGAATATTGTATCTACTGATCAGCTCTTCATACTCTGCCCTTTCAAGAGTTTCTACTTCCATAAGTTTTTGGGTAATTGCTTCAAGTATATCTTTGTGTTTTGTCAGTACATCTCTAGCGCGTCCCAAGGCTTCTTTCATTATCTTTTCCACCTCTTCATCAATCAGTGCACTAACTCTCTCAGAATATTCTTTACTATTTACACTGTTTCCAAAAAGTGGCTTTCCTCCATCATTTTCAAGCGCGATAGGTCCTATCTTTTCACTCATTCCCCATCTAGTAACCATAGCGCGAGCAAGACTAGTGGATACTTGTAAGTCATTTGAGGGTCCAGTACTAACAGTACCAAACATCATTTCTTCGGCTACATACCCACCAAGCGACATTGCAATATCATCTAAGAATTCTTTTTTATTTTGAAGTTTTCTTTCTTCAAGTGGAAGTTTTAATGTATATCCCCCAGCTCGTCCACGAGCGACAATAGACACTTTATGCACTGGGTCTGCATCTGGAAGTACTGATGCAATGAGAGCATGTCCTGCTTCATGATATGCTGTTAAAAGTTTTTCTTTTTTACTTAATAAATGACTCTTTCTTTCAGGTCCAAGCATTACTTTTTCAATAGAACGAATCAAATCATATTGAGAAATCTTTTTTCTATTTTCGCGCGCTGCTAATATCGCACCTTCATTCATCAGAGAATAAAGGTCAGCACCAGAGAACCCCGGTGTTCTCTCTGCGATTACCTTAAGGTCTACATCTTCTGCAAATGGTTTCTTTGTACTATGTACATTTAAAATCTCTTCACGATCTTGTCTATCTGGTAGATCCAGCATTACTCTTCTATCAAATCTACCCGGTCTTAAAAGCGCTGGATCGAGCACATCACTTCTATTGGTTGCCGCCATCACTATGACTTTGTCATTTGGTTCAAAACCATCCATTTCCACAAGAATCTGGTTTAGTGTTTGCTCACGCTCATCATTTCCACCACCATATCCTCCACCACGAACACGACCAACAGCATCTATTTCATCAATAAATATAATCGCGGGAGATGCTCTTTTGGCCATTTTAAATAAATCCCTAACCCTTGAAGCACCTACTCCCACAAACATTTCCACAAACTCACTACCAGAAAGATGGAAAAAAGGTACTCCTGCTTCCCCAGCTACGGCTCTAGCTAAGAGTGTCTTTCCTGTACCGGGTGCTCCTGCCAAAAGCACTCCCTTAGGAATACGCGCCCCAATATCTAGAAATTTTTTAGGATTTTTCAAGAAGTCTACAATTTCTCTAAGCTCTTCTTTTGCTTCCTTTGCTCCAGCTACATCTTTAAATGTAACTTTATTATTTAAATCATTGGGATCTGTAATACGAGCTTTAGATTGACCGAAAGTAAATGCTTGCATACCAGAACCTTTGGCTTGTTTAGTTAGTATCCAAAAGAAAAAGATGATAAGCCCAATAGGTAAGATAATAGGAAGAAGATTGAGAAGTATGTATCCAAAACCAGTTTTGTTTTCAATACTAATATCTATACTTTTTATATTTTCATCAGACACTCCATACGCCGAAAGAGTTTCAACCAATGAAGTTGCTGATTCTTTTTTTGACTTAAAGATAGTATCGTCATTTTTTGTGATTTCCAAATTTTGGTCTTGAACAACAATACTCTTGATTTCTCCGCTGTGTGCAAGTCTTGCTACTTCTGAAAGTGTAATGTCTTCAGACTTTTTACTGTCTACACTAGAAACAGCTGTATATAGACCAACTATCACCACAAAAATAAAGAAGGTAGATAAAACATAAGAAAGGAACGACCTTTTTGGCTTTTGTGGGATTTTCTTTTTGGGGTCTAACTGATTCGTATTCATAAAGTATATTATACATAAAATCTAAATCTTGGCTTCTTTATTTAAAGAAAAAATATTGTGATAATATAAAGATATGGAATACATCCGCAACAAAAAGGCTTCTTTTGATTATTCTTTTGAAAAAACAATTGAAGCTGGTATAGAACTCTTGGGTACAGAGGTCAAATCTGTTAAAAATAAGCACGGCGGTCTAAATGGTGCTTATATACAAGTCTTTGGCGGAGAAGTGTTTTTAATGGGCGCTCATATCCCAGCATTTCAAGAAAAAAATGCACCGTTAGGATTTGACCCTTATAGAAACAAAAAGCTATTATTAAAGAAAAAAGAGATTGAGGAAATATTAAAAGCCCTCTCAACCAAGGGCTTGACTGTAATCCCTATTTCATTGTATAATAAAGGGAGTATCATTAAGATACAAATAGCCATAGCTAAAGGTAAGAAGAACTTTGATAAAAGAGAAACTATCAAAGCGCGAGATATCGAAAGAGATTTAGCGCGAGAACTTTCCTAAATGGGGATGACAGGTTTCGATATATAAATGCTTTAAATATATGCATACCGAGCATGAATAAACTCGTTAAATTTATTCAAAACGATTAACTGGCAACAGTATCGCAAAAGTAAAGTCACCTTTTAGTGGCTTTGCTCCGGCATTCGCTTAAATAAGCCAATCTGGTGTCGTACGAAGTGAAACTTGATAACTTCATTACGGCAAAATTCATCAAGTTATAGTTTTATACTGTCTTGATATAAAACTGAAAATAAAAGACTCGAAGAAATATCATTTTGTAAGGTTTATAGATTTTCTTTTAAAAAACAAAACCATACTAAGTATGTAGATTATATTTAATGCCTTATATACACGGGGTTTCGATACCCCCATCTCCACAAAAAAAGCCAGCCCCTTTCGGGGGCTAGTTTTATTTGTGGAGACGGAATAAGCAAATTTATTTGCTTATGTGGGTATCGAAATGTCGGAGCTATATTGAGCTTGCGAAATAAGCGAGACGGGCTCGAGAATACTTATCAGAATTTGAGCTTGCGAAAAATTATGATTAGTAATTCGTGAGGCGATACCCCCATCTCCACAATACAAAATCCCGAAAGGGTTTTTTTGGTGTATGCGTATATTACCAGTATCTATTGACTTTTTAATAAAGATATATTATAGTATTAAAAAATTTTCTAACTCAAATTAATAAAAAAATATAGACCATGGTAGAAATAAAAAAGTTTAGACAATTTTTCTTTAGCTTAGGAGAACTTTGTCAACAAATTAGGTCAGTAGAAAGACCTGAAGATATATCTGATTACACAAAGATAAATATTATTCCAGATGTATTATTGGAAAGATTTCCAGAAGTGGTAGCAAGTTTTTATATGTCAATGCATCGAACGCAGGCAGAGAGTATCAAATGCTTTTTGATGAAAGATGGATCAGTTGTAGTTGAATTTTATGATTCAAATTATAAAATTGAGAATATGGTGAATTACAAAACCATCACAGAGGTCCGACGAAACCAAATTTCAATTATCCATCATCTTTCAAAAATATCGACAAGAATGGATTTCAATTTATTTTTTTAAGAAAAAAAATTATCTCCACAATAAAAAAGTCCCGAAAGGGATTTTTTGTTTGACTTTTTATATTTTATATATAGAATAAAATCAGAACTAAAAAATAAAGATATGGCTAATCAAAAATCTAGAAATCAATCTAACTTGATTGACGAAAGCTGGTTGGGATTAAAAAATTTCAACAAAGCATCAGGACTAACCCACCGAGAAGCATTGGATAAGGGTATAGATTACCTCGCAAGAAATAAAGATCTAATAGGTATTGTTGTTACCTATAAAGGAGAATATTCCTTTCGACTAATCAACCTGAGTCGTTTTAGGCTTCCGCCTAATCACCCGCAACTTTGTTGCAACATAACCTACAAAAGAAGTGGCCAAGAATTTTGTAAGTTCTTGGGCATAAATGCTGTATAGCATCGCAAGAGATTTTTAAAACCCCGCCTTAAAAAGCGGGGTTTGTTTATTTTTTTATATCCACCCTCTTTATTCTATAAGCCAGCGCGGGTACTCTTAATTTTTCACCTATGTATTCAGCTAATGATCTCATATAAGTACCGCTAGAAACTTCAGCTTCAAAACTAACAATTATGACTTCTTGATCTTTGTTTTTCACTAAAAACTTTCTCCAGCCATTAGCAATCTCATCTTGCCGAAAATCGCCCTCTACACTTTCTATGATAGGCAGTGTCTCATATACACAATCACTTACTTTTTTTCTTTCTATACCCAAGAGTTTAATATCTCTGATATATACATTCTTTACTGGTACATCTACAATATTTCCTTCCCGTGCATGCATAAAAAGAGGTTTTCCTTCTACCGGCCTTGAAGAGTACATTGGATAAGAAAGCTCTCTAATATAAGAAATAGATTCTACCGCCTGCCTTACAACTTCATCAGTATAGAAAGACACCCCCGCACTTGAAGTCACCAGCCCAAGCATATCAAGCGTATCAGTTTTTACCCCCAACAAGACTTGTACTTCATAAGTCTTGTCTTTATTTGAATATTTCTCTTTCTTAAAACGAGCCATACCCTCAAGGATTGGAACTATTCCTGAGGCCATTGGGTCAAGTCTCCCGGCATAAGTGAGTTTAGATTTCTCTGATAATCCATACTCCTTTTTAAATCTTTCAAGCATAATAGCCAAAGTCTCACCTTCTTTTTTCCAAAAGTAATAAATTCCTTGACTATTTAACTTATTTTGTGTATTATCTAAAGACATTTATTGTACTACTATAGCTTTGAAAGAGAAAATCAACAAGCAAATAAGAGCAACGGAACTCCGCGTTATAGACGAATCAGGAGACAACAGAGGAGTGATGACACTTTCTGAAGCTCTTAACCTTGCTGAGGAAATGGGTGTAGACTTGATTGAAGTAAATTCAAAGACAAATCCCCCACTCGTGAAGCTTATGGAGTATGGTAAGTACCAATACGAACAAAAGAAAAAGGCTCAAAAAGCAAGAACAAGCTCAAAAACCACAGAGACCAAGTCTATTCAGATCAAAATAGGTACAGGCGACCATGACCTTGAATTAAAGGCAAAAACCGCCTCAAAATGGCTCAGAGAGGGTCACCGTATAAAAGTTGAGCTTTTCCTAAGAGGTCGTTCAAAAGGTATGGAAGAAGCATTCCTTAGAGAAAGACTAGACAGGGTCTTGCATTTTATCACAGAACACTATAAGATTGCAGAGTCCCACAAGCGTTCACCAAAAGGACTCAGTATTGTCATTGAAAAAGACAAAAACGCAAAATAGAACGCAAATAACTTTTTAAATAGCTTATGGCAACAAAAACCAACAAATCATATACAAAACGCCTTAAAATGACTAAAACAGGCAAATTGATTGCACGTAAGCCAGGTTTCAACCACTTCAACGCAAAGCAATCTCGTACACACCAATTAAATGGTAAGAAAGGTCAAGAAATCAACCTCTCTCCAAAAGAAAAGGGTATGTTTATTCCACATAATTAGTATAAAAATATGACAAGAGTAAAAAGAGGAACAACCGCAAATAAACGCAGAAAAAATATTTTATCCCAAGTAAAAGGATATAGATTTGGACGCAGCACAAAAGAAAAGATGGCAAAAGAAGCTATTGCTCATGCTGGATCTTATGCTTTTGCACACCGTCGCGACAAAAAGAGTGATAAGCGTCGCCTATGGCAAACTCAAATCAATGCCGCAGTTCGTAGTTTAGGTCTTACATACTCAGTTTTCATTGATAAACTAAAGAAATCAAGTGTGGAAGTAGATAGAAAAATCCTTTCTACTCTCTCAAGAGAAAACCCTGAGACATTTAAAAAGATTGTTGAAACTGTAAACAAATAATTAAAGCCGGAGACATAGTCTCCGGCTTTAATTATAAAAAGCGCTGAAGTCTACTGACTCCAACGCTTTTTGTGAATGCTTGCTAAGGGGAAAGATTAAATTCCTAATTTAAATCCTTACCTCAGTTAAACTGAGGATTTTTCTGACTTTTTTTAACCATAGGCAATATTATATTTGGTTTAAGTAAACTATAGCACATATCTGAAAATAATTAACTATTTTTAATTTTCTTAAGCAAATTAAAGCTATTAGCATGAATACAATGCCCTAGATAAGAACTTACCTTAGGAATATCTTTGATTTGGATAAAACCATCTTTTTTATTCAAAATTTCATTATAAAAACTTTTAATATCCATTTTTAAATAAAAAAGTCTTTGCCTATTTACACCCCCGCGAGTAATAAAAAATCGCGCCCTCTTAAAAGCACGGTGTGTCCCCCTACCAATCCTATTGGCAAAAGAGCTATCCAAAAATTGTTTCTCAAAAATCTCTTCTATTTCATTACACAAAAGATGTTGAACTATCCTGTCCCTAAAATCACTAGCAAAAACTTCCCTTGGTGCAGGATTTTTTACTACAAAACATATATGTCTAGATATTTTGTATTCCCCACTCTTTAATTCATTCAACAATTCTAACAAATTAGCCTCACGATTTAATTCAAATTTTAAAGCATTTGTAGTATTTTTTTTATTTCTTATACATTGCTTATAAGCCATGTATAAATTTTTCATTGTAAAAATCGTCATATAATAAATATATTAGACCAAGCAAAAAAAGAATACTAGGCGGCACAGCGGACATACCTCCCATTAGTAACGCTATGCCTATTCACACTACCATTATTGAAATTCTGGGGGTAAGCATAGGAACTAGAAGAAGAAGTAGAAGACCAGTAAGCGCCCGAAACAAAGGAAAGGTTCCCACTTTGTGCTCCATAGTCATTGATAGCTTTTAGGATTTCAACAGATGGAAGTCTTTTACCAAGTGAAGCACAGGTATTGTTGGCATTAGCCCAATTTAAAAGTGTGGTACTATCATTTATATCATTTGCATCTAATGTGATAACTCCTGTTGTGTCTACTCCGTAGTGTCTATTGTTGTAGTATACTGCCACACCGAAGTTTCTAGTCTCTAGGGAGTCTTCTGGGACATAGTGAGTATTTAATGTGGTATCTGGAACATTTGAAGTTCTAACAACACATCTGATATTTCCTGCTCCTGCAATACTTACGAGTGCATCTATCATGGGCTGTATTGATGAGTGTGGTGATATACCTGTTTTGTTGTATGCACAAAGTCCTGCAAATGTACCATTGTCTAGGTGGTATAGTTGTGCTTGAGTTTGAAGATTCTTTAGATTTGATTTGATTGAAGCTACTCTACCACTTGTGCGAGCTGAGTTTAGTGATGCGATAACTACACCTGCGAGGATTCCGATGATTGCAATCACTACTAAAAGTTCAATGAGCGTGAAGGCTTTATTTTTATTATTAAAAATTTTTAGCGCAGAGAAACTCTTTTTAGAATAGCGCCCCTTCATTTGTATTTTTGGATGAAAGGTTAATTTTTTCATGTTTTTATTATAACATAGATATTTTATAAAAAGTACAATATACTTACCTTGATAAAAACAACAAAATTCCAGTATTAGGTTTATTTTTTCCATAATCCTATCATTTTAGCTATTTAATCCTATCATAATGATAGGATTAGTAAAAAAATTTTAAGCTTTATATTTATTAAATAAACTTGCATATGATAATATCATATGATAATATCATACTATGACCACACTTTCAGTCCCCCTTACAGCAGAATTAGCTAATCATGTAGAAAAGTTAGTAGAACTTGGTTATGGCTCAAATAAAGCTGATGCTGTCCGCAAAGCAATACAGGCTGCAGCTGAAGATCAGGCTGTCCAGGCAATACTAAAAGCTGCGAAAGAAACTCCACTTAGAGGGAATATTCGTGATTTAGCAAATAAAATAATTTAGAATGAAATCTATTATTTATGAGATAGAATATACACCTAGTTTTCTTAGAACATTTAAAAGACTTAACCCTCGTCTCCAAGAGGAAATAGAGGATACTTTAGAAAAACTTAAATATTCAACTAACCATGAAAAATTAAAAGTTTATAAACTAAATGGTAGATTAAAAAGTTTCTATAGTTGTTCAGTAAATTATAAATATAGAATTATTTTTGAATTTAAAAAAAATAAAATTCTACTTATTATAAATTCTGGTGATCATAGTATATATAACTAGAATTATAATTTAGTTTTCAAAGAAACTATCTTTTCGTATGTTTGATTTATCCTATCTATAGATATTTCTCCATTTTGAACTGCATCATATATCATTTTTCTAGCTTCAAAGTATGAATCTGGATTGTACTCCGAAATATTATTTGAAAGTACGATTATATCTACTCCGGCATTGATAGCAAGTACTAATGCATTTTTTCTGCCGAAATTATCAGTGATAGCTTTCATATCCATATCATCACTTATTACAAGTACATCATCACAGCCAATATTTTTAAGTACATCTAGATGTTTTTTAGAAAGAGTTGCTGGATAAACATCATCTACCTTACGATTAAATACATGTCCTACCATGATAGCTGAAAGCCCTGCCTTACAAGCTCTTTCAAATGGAACAAGCTCGTACTGCTTATAAGTATTCGTAATATCTGTAAAACCTTTATGGCTATCGGATAGCGCGCTCCCATGCCCAGGAAAATGTTTACCGACTGGCATAATGCCAGCATCAGAAAGCCCGTTTGCAAAATTTATTCCTTTTATAGATACAACACTTTGAAGGTGTGAAAATGCGCGCCCTACAGCTCCGATAGCAGGACTTTTAGGATTTACTCTTACATCTAAACTTGGAGCAAAATTCATATTAAATCCTAAATATTTTAAGGTGGTGCCTAAATTATAAGCTATATTTTTTACAGCTAAATCCGTAAAAGATCCGAGTACAAAAGCTGAGGGCGTTGTGTAGTATCCTGGAATAGTTTTTAATCTACTCACACGCCCGCCCTCTTCATCTATACTAATGAATGGCTTGGTCTTAGATAGGGAAATTATATCTGCATTTAACTTTCTTACTTGTTCATAGTCTTTGATATTGCGAATGTACTTTTTAGTTGGAGTATCATAATCAAAAAGTATTACTCCTCCAAGATTTGTTTCTGTGAGTGCGCGTTTTAAATCAGGAGCACTATCAATATCAAAACCTCGAAATCCAACAATAAACATCTGGTCTATCCTATCTTGAATAGAGACTTCGCTTGAAGCAAATGAAACACTAAAATGAAAACTAAATACAAATAAAGAAACAAGTAGTGACTTAATAAAATTCATACCTTTCATTATAGTATGAATCTTACTTAATCTCCAAAACTTTCTTTCTTAGAGAAGATTTTATCTCTTCAAAACTTATCTGCATTTGATTTTTATAAATAATCTCTTCCTTTTCTATATCATCAAAATATACTAACGACTTTAAGATAAGATTAGTATCAAGAGTAGGTAGTTTTTCTTTTGAATACTTTAAAACATCTGAAAGAGTAAAATCTTTCAAAATAAAATACATATCTACATAATCCTTCATCGCACTACGACTAGAGATGGCGGAGCATTTCATACAAGCAATATCTAAAATAGAAGCCATTTTAAAATAATCTGTGTTAACAAATGGCTTAATCATCTTGTATTTATAAGACATAAAACTTATTTTAATCTCATTGTCTACAATAATTCCTAAAGTATTTTTTTCTTCTTGTACCTTTACTATTCTATCTAACCCAAAAAGTTCTGATATATGATCAAACAATTTTTCAGTATCTATGTCTACTTCAGTAAAAAAATCAAAATCAATACTATCTCTATGTCCTATCTGTAAAGCCAATGCTGTGCCCCCAGCTAAATAAAAATTATATACAGTAATACCTCCAAGTATTGGCAGTATATCTTTTCTCTTCTGATCTAAAATATCCCAATGCATAAAATTAAAATCTACTTTTTATTGCTGAATCAATACCGTATTTCATTGACCAGTAATTTAAAGATTTTTTATTTAATTCATAAGATTTTTTATTAAATACCTTTTTAATATCATCTTTTGAGTAGACATCTTGTAATTTATCAGTAGCCTTTTTGGTGCCCAAATTAAGCACATTTAATATAATGCGCTCTTTATCTTTCTCTAAATCCATTTTGGATATATCATAAGACCATAAAAACGGCTTAAATTCTACTGGAACAGATCTCTTCATAATTACATTATACCATAAAATAGCTGTATTTTCTAATGAAAAACCAATTAACCAAATGAAATTAACTAGAAATATACTTGATATTTTATGGGGTATTAAAGTGTAATACTAAATGTGAGTATTATACTCACATTTAGTATTATGAGAAAAGATACAATATTAAAAAATACTTATGTCTAAAAACACTAGTTTTGAATTTTAAAATTCATTTTTTATAAAAAGGGTAGGTCCTCCGCAAACTCTCTTCTGTGCAGACTTGCGGAGCACGACTGGTGCGAGCACAGGAATTTTTTAGCAAAAAAATATCCGTGTCTGTACAGAAGAGAGTTTGCGGAGGAATTCTTTCTAATTTTAATTATTTAAAAAACCGCTCCAGCGGTTTTTTAAATAATAGTGAGTACTTCAGGATATCCATCTTCTTTAATGAGAACAGTATGTTCAAAATGAGCACTTTTTGAATTATCTGTTGTTTTAAGAGTATATCCATCATCAAGCATGATGAAGTCTTCGCTACCACGAGAAAGCATTGGCTCTATTGCTATAGCCATCCCCGGTCGAAGTTTATCACCTCGTCCCTTCTTACCATAATTCGGCACATACGGATCTTCGTGTATCTCTCTACCTACTCCATGCCCCGAAAGCCCGCGCATAATACCAAGTCTATGTGGCTTTACATATTGCTCCACTGCATATCCAATATCTCCAATAGTTGCTCCTGGTACAATAGCTGAAATAGCTTCATCAAGCGCACCCTTAGTGATAGAGATGAGATGTTTATCTTTACTACTTATTTCTCCTACTCCAACTGTGATTGCATGATCTAAAAATACATTTTTATATTTTAATCCCAAATCAAGAGCAATAACATCTCCTTCTTTAAGAGCATAATCAGATGGAATACCGTGCACCACCTCACTATTTACTGAAGTAATGAGTGTAGCAGGATATGGCCTATCTGCCCCATCGGGTTTGTAATTTAAAAATGCCGGAGTACAATCAGCTTCATTGATAAGTTTGAAAGCAATATCATCAAGTTCTTTTGTAGTAATCCCCACCCTTACATGTGTTGCCACATCAGACAAAATACGCGCAAGGACTTTACCTCCTTCACGCATTTTTTCTATTTCTTCTTTTGTTTTAATTATAATCATAAAATATCTTTAAAACTTTTTCTTTGTTCTACTTCTTCTTTCCATTTGTTTAGTCCGATAGAATAAGCTATATCATTGTGTACCTCTTCTATAGTTTGCTCTCCGTATATATCATGTGTAGTTATAAGCGGACTCTCTCTAAGCATATCTATTGCAGGTTGTACGCTAGTATGAAACCACCTAATACGAGACCATATATCTTCATCTGGAGCCTTATCATCTACTCTACCGCGAATCTTGATATGATCATATGCCCACTCATCACTTACAGATAAATTGATAACATGTGCTTTCCAACCATAAAATTTGATAGCTGAAAGTAAAAGTGGTACTTCTGTAGTCTTTCTGGGTGTACCGTCCATAAAGACAAGACCAGTGCCAGTGTATCCTTCTATGAGACTAGATGCCCACATATGAACACCCAGAAAAGATGGTGATAATTTACCTGTATTTACGATATCACGAAGTCTTCTCCCCGTATATGAATCTGTATCTACAAGTGCACGAAACTTTTTTCCAGTCTCAGCAATAAATACAGCCTTTGTAGGATCTATTTCTTTTATTTTCTTTTCAAGCAAGGCAACCTGAGTTCCTTTTCCTGCTCCACTTCTTCCTACAAAAATATATACACCATCCATGGTGTATATATTATAACAATATTTTAGTATTCTTGCATTGAGACCTGAGCGTCTATTCTGCGGATAAGATCAATCACTACAGATACTGTAATAAGTAGTGATGTACCTCCGACAGCAAAGGCTGTAATACCTGTCATATTTTGAACTATGATAGGCAGTACCGCCACAATACCTAGAAAGATTGAACCGACAAGTGTAATGCGAGTCACTACATTTGCTAAGAACAATCTAGTAGGGTCTCCTGGTCTAACACCCGGGACAAATGCGCCATTCTTTTGAAGATTTGTTGCGATTTGTTTTGGATCAAAAGTTATTGCTGTATAGAAGTATGTAAAGAATACAACTAAAGCAAAGTAAACGATTCCATAAGACCATTGATTTTGTAGGAAAGACCCCACAGCCTGAGCAATATTTAATATCACTGGTGAAGAAGAGTTTTGTAGAATCGTCACCAAAAATTGAGGAAATACGAGCATAGAAGATGCGAAGATGATAGGCATCACACCTGCTTGAGTAAGTCTAAGTGGAATATATGTATCACTGCCACCAAGCTGACGAATACCACGAACCTGTCTTGCGTAAGTTACCCCTACCGGTCTTTCTGCTTCATAAATATATACTACTCCTGCGATAACTATCAGACCAATAGCAAAGTATGCAAGTGCCATCGGAATCTGATCTACTGTGAAAGTAAATAAGAATTGTGAAATACTAGTTGGAAGAGATGCAATAATTCCTCCCATAATAAGAAGTGAAACACCATTACCAATACCATATTCATTGATAAGCTCACCGAGCCACATCAAAAGCACAGATCCAGCTGTAATGATTAAGATATTTACAATCATAGCGCTCATAGACAGCGCGCCAATTGCACCTTGAGTTTGAAGAAACTTCAAAAATGCAAAAGATTGAACTAGTGAGATAGGGACTGAAAGAAGTCTAGTATACTGACCGAATTTCTTTCTACCAATTTCTCCACTTTCTTGCATAAGCTCTTTTAGAGATGGAGTCATCATACCCATCACCTGCATTATGATAGATGCAGTAATGTAAGGACTCACACCAAGCATTACGATAGAGAAAGAAGAAAGTCCTCCCCCGGTTAAAGTACTAAACAAACTTAGAAGTTGGTTATTCGCCAAAAATTCTGAAAGCTGTGTAGTGTTTACTCCAGGTACAGGAATTGTTCCAAGAAATCGAAAAATAACCAGTATAAAAACTACAAACAATACGCGATTGCGAAGTGATTTATCTGTAAATACTGTTTTAATTTTTCTAAAAAAACTGTTCATATTATTAACCCAATACCTTTCCTCCAGCAGCTTCTACTTTTGCTTTTGCTTTATCAGTGATTTGACAATCTCTAATGATTACAGAAGTGTTGATTTCTCCATTTGATAGAATCTTAACTTGAGGATAGTGTCCTTTTACTCTTTTTACAAGACCCGCTTCGAAAAGAGTCTTTGGAGATACCACTTGATTCTTTTCAAATTTTGCTTCAATTTGACTCACATTCACAGGTGATGGTTTGATAGCAAAGGCTTTGTTGATATTTTTACCACGACCGCGAAGCTTTGGAAGCTTTTTGATCATATCTCTAATCTCTGGACGAATCTTATGTCCAGCACGAGCTCTTTGACCTTTTGTACCACGACCACTAGTTTTACCTCTAGTTCCGCCACGGCCAACTATTTTTCCTTTTTTATTTGCGTTTGTGCGTTTAATAGTGTGTAACATAATTCTACTCCTTATTTTTTAGCTTCAAAATTTTCTGCGGGCTTAGGTGCAGAAAAAATATATTTAGTTGAAATTGGCTCCAGTGCTTTCATTACTGCTCTTGCTGTATTTAACTTGTTTTTACTTCCAGAAATAACTTTACCAGTTACATCTTTAAGTCCTGCCATAAGAGTGATTTCTCTGATAGCCGCACCTGTTACAAGTCCTTTACCTTTGTTTGGGAAAAGAATTACTTTACTTGCACAGTATTTTGCACTGATATCATGAGGGATTGAAAAAGCTTCTGTTCTGTTTATTTTGATAGCATTTTTCTTTGCATCTTTAAGAGCTTTTTGAATAGCAAGTGCTGTATCGTTTCCTTTACCAGTACCTACTCCAACTACTCCAAGGTTTTTGTCTCCAATAACCATTGAAACAGCAAAACTCATACGACGACCTCCAGCAACCACACGAGTTACTCTACGGATGTCTAAGATTTTATTATCAACTTCTTTTGGACGTTCTTGAAAACGGTTGTCTCCTCTTTGTGGGCGACCACCTCTTCTGTCTCCTCCCTGACCTTGTCCAGGACCTCTAGAAGAATTGAAGTTTCTTCTAAAACCTGTATTTGCACCTGCTGGTGCTGTTTTTGTATTTGTATCTGTTGTTGTAGTCATATCTTAAAAATTTAATCCTGCTTCTCTTGCAGCATCAGCCAATACTTTGATTCGACCTGTATACTTGAAACCATTACGATCAAATACTACTGATTTGATACCTTTTTGAGTTGCAAGCTTTGCAATTTCTTTTCCTACTGTTTCAGCATTTTCGATATTTGTACCTTTTTTACTTTTAATATCACTTGCTGAAGCAAGGGTCATACTGCGAGTATCATCAATCAACTGCACATAAATATGAGCACTTGATCTAAATACAGTCATGCGTGGACGCTCTTCTGTACCAGAAATTTTAGCACGGATTTTGCGCTTGATACGAAGTTTTTTATCTTGTGTACTTTGTCGTGACATATATTTATTTTAATTAAGCGGTTTTCTTACCAGCTTTGCGGCGGATAACCTCGTTATCATATCTAAAACCCTTACCTTTATAAGGTTCTGGTTTTTTGAGTGCGCGCGTTGAAGCTGCGAATTCTCCGACCTTTTCTTTATCAATACCAGAAATGGTAATATTATTTTTCTCAGCAGTAACTTCTAAACCTTCTGGTATAGATACTACCACAGGATGAGAAAAACCAAGAGCAAGATGTAATTCTGTACCCTTAACTTCACTTTTAAAACCTACCCCTTCAAGAATAAGCTTCTTAACATATTTCTGATTTACACCAGCAATCATGTTTTTAACATGTGAAGCATAAGTTCCCCAGATTGCACGAGCAAATGGGTCATCACCTTTTTGTGAGAAAGAAATCATTCCTTCTTCTATATTGATATTAACTGCATCTCTGAAAGATTTTTCTAGAGTACCAAGAGGTCCTTTAGCACGAAAAATACCATTTTCGTATGAAACTTCTGTTCCTGCTGGTATTACTATTTGTTGTTTTCCTATTCTACTCATAAGCCTACCAAATTTTAAATAATACCTCTCCTCCGACCTGTTCTTTCTTTGCTTGCTTATCACTCAAAATTCCTTTTGGAGTTGATAATACAGTCAAACCATATCCATTTTTAACTGGACGAATTTCTTTTACGCCAGCATAGATACGACGAGAAGGTTTTGAAACACGAGCTACGTCGTGAATTTTTGCGCCTTTTTCGTTGTACGCTAGTGCGATTTCAATAACGGGAACGTTATTTTTTTCTGTCTTTTTTGAAACGTTCTCTACGAAGCCATGCTCTTTCAAGCATTCTGCAATAGAAAACTTCATCTTTGAAAAAGGTACAACAACACGGTCTTTTGACACCATTGATGCATTTTTCATTGATACTAACATGTTTGCGATTGGATCCATATATTTTTACTTTTTTACCAAGAAGACTTGCGAATGCCCGGAATCATGCCCTCATTAGCAAGTTCACGGAAGCAAATACGACATAGTCCAAAATCACGCATAAAGCCATGTCGACGACCACAGCGGAAGCAGCGATTCACAGCGCGAGTACTATATTTTGGTGCCTTTTGGGCACGAGCTATAACTGATTTCTTTGCCATAATTCTTTTAATTTAAATAATTCTCAATGCAATATCTCACACCCCCTTCTTAGACATCATTAAAAATGAAGAGAAAGAAAGAAATATGGATTACAAAGAGTGCTAAAATACTAACAAAATAAAGCCTTTTTGTCAATTTGAGAACCTTAAATTATTTTATAAAACAAGAAAAATCTATTTTTATTCCAAATGCTCCGTATCTTGCCTATGTATTTGGAAGAGAATGTATTATGTCTTATGTATAAAGAATGCTAGGCGGCACAGCGTACATGGCCGGAACTGGTAGTAGCGCCCCTGTACACACCACCATCAGGGAAATACTGGTTGTAAGCGTAGGAGCTTGCTGACAGAGTAGACGACCAATAACCGTCTGCAAGGAACCCAAGGTTTGTCGTCTCAGATTCACCTTGCGCTCCATAGTCATTGATAGCTTTTAGTATTTCTATTGATGGAAGTCTCTTGCCTGCTGTAGCGCATCTGTCCATAGCTACTTGCCAATTAGTAGCACCACCATTATCTGCAGAATCAAGAGTGACAACTCCTGTAGTGTCAACTGCGTAGTGTGTTTCGTTAAAATATACAGCTACACCGAAGTTCTTAGTCTCAAGAGAATCTGCTGGTATAAAATGTGTAGCTCCAGTACTTGGTACAGAAGCAGTACGTACAATACATCTAACATTGTTTGCTCCTGCAATACTTGTAAGTGCATCTATCATAGGCTGGATTGACGAATGGTATCCTTGAGGAGTACCTAGGGCTGCATAATTATTTAGATTTGAAACTTGTCCGCATAATCCTGCAAAAGTACCATTGTCTAGGTGGTATAGTTGTGCTTGAGTTTGAAAGTTTTTAAGATTTGATTTGATTGCTGCTACTCTTCCACTTGTTCTGGCTGAGTTTAAAGATGCGATGACGACTCCTGCAAGGATACCTATGATTGCTATTACTACTAGAAGCTCAATGAGCGTGAAGGCTTTATTTTTATTATTAAAAATTTTTAGCGCAGAGAAGCTCTTTTTAAAATAGCACCCCCCTATTTGTATTTTTGGATGGAAGGTTAATTTTTTCATGTTTTTATTATAACATTTATATTTTTTTCAACAAAGACAAAATGTAAAAAACAAAAAACCGCTTGATGCGGTTTTTTGTTTAAGCCTCTTTCTTAAAAGGCATTCCTAGATATTCAAAGAATTTTGTTGCTTCTGATTTATCTTTTGCACTTGTTACAAGTGTGATAGATAGACCAAATACATCTCTTAAATCTTCATCAGAAGTTTCTGGGAAGATAGTGTTTTCTTTAATACCCAAAGTCATGTTTCCAATACTGTCTACTGACTTTTTATCAATTCCTCTAAAGTCTTTTGTACGAGGAAGCGCTATATGAATAAGCTT
The DNA here is from genome assembly GCA_964402895.1 of uncultured Candidatus Saccharibacteria bacterium. Classification (GTDB taxonomy): domain Bacteria; phylum Patescibacteriota; class Minisyncoccia; order Phycocordibacterales; family UBA9973; genus UBA4124. Next base: position 76,785 of record CAYODR010000002.1, read on the forward strand.
ATCAAGGAAATGAAGCATTCTTGCTCCGCGTAGTGTTACAGTTAGACCGATTGGATCACCCTCACGAATCTTAAAACTTGCAACTGATTGTTTTGCTACACGAAGAGATGGTTTTTGTCCTGTGATTTTTGCTAGACGGTCAGCGATAAGATTATTTCTTTCTCTGTCCTTTTTCATACCACTACCAGTACCACTTGAAACTACGATCTTTAGAAGTTTTGGAGCAGAAAGTTTGTTTTTATAACCGAAAACTGAATTTGTGTTTTCTTGTTTTGTTTTAGTAATTTGCATAAGCCTATTTTATAGTTTGATTACTTTTCTTTGCAAAACGAACGACCTTTCCGTCTTCAACTCTTTTTCCAATACGTGTTCCTGAGCCTGACTTACTATCTACAAGCATTACGTTTGATGCATGGATTGGAGCTTCTACCTCTACAATAGAACCTTGTTGTCCACGAGTACGAGCTTTCATATGTCTTTTAGTTTTGTTTACTCCATCGATAATAACACGATCTGTATCTCTAAAAACTTTTGCTACTGTACCTTTCTCGCCCTTATTTTTACCTGCGATAACTATTACATTGTCTCCTTTCTTGATTTTCATATAAAAACTCCTTATAGCACTTCTGGTGCAAGTGATGCTATTTTCTGATAACCAAGCTCACCTATTTCTCTAGGTATTGGCCCGAATATACGACCTGCTTTTGGTTCTTTCTTAACTTTATCAACTAGAACCACAGCGTTATCATCAAAACGAATGTATGATCCATCTTTTCTTCTAAATGCTTTCTTTTGGCGCACAACTATACCATATACGATATCTTTTTTCTTTACTGGTTTTCTAGGTTCTGCCACCTTTACTGATAGTACAACCTTATCACCAATCTGTGCATAACGACGCTTTGATCCACCTAGAACCTTAAAAATCTTGCCGATTTTACCGCCACCGTTGTCTGTTATTTTTACTACTGTTCCTGCTTGTAACATAATCCTTTATTTAATGATAGTAAATCTTTTATCTTTTGAGATAGGACGACCTTCTTGAATAGACACCTTATCACCAATCTTAGAAGCATTATCTTCGTTATGTGCTTTATATTTTTTAGTTATTTTAAAATACTTTTGGTATTTTGGGTGCTTCACAAAACGAGTTACTGCAACAACAGCTGTTTTATCCATTTTATCTGAAACAACTGTTCCATTTAGTATTCTTTTGTTATTTCTATTTGTAGTCATAATTAAGTATTTTTATAGTACTTGTTTTTTGTATTTTGGCAAGCCTAAACACGAGAAACAACGCGTGTTTTGATTGGTAATTTTGTGCCAGCTTTTCTCAAAGCTTCTCTTGCAACAGCCTCATCGACACCATCAACTTCAAAGATAATACGACCAGGAAGAACTTCTACATGGTAGCCTTCCAAATCACCCTTACCTTTACCCATCGGTTGTTCAGCTGGTTTTGTTGTAAATGGTCTATCAGGAAAAATCCTGATCCACATCTTACCTATTTTTGTAAGATGACGATTTGCCGCCTTACGAGCTGCCTCTATTTGGTTTGATGTCACACGTCCTAGTGTTTCGGCTTTTAAACCAAATGAACCAAAGTTTATTTCAGTCCCACGAGCAGCCACACGATTAGTCATATCGGTGCGCTTCTTTTGCCATTTTCTGAATTTTACTTTCTTTGGAAATAACATAAATTAACTCTTACTTTTTAGCTTCTTTGCTATCATTAAATACTTGACCTTTATAAATCCAAACCTTGATACCGATACCTCCGTATGCAAGTCTTGCTGTCTCTCTTGCATAATCAATATCTGCACGAATTGTCTGAAGTGGAATAGAACCACGCTTTAGCTCTTCTGAACGAGCAATTTCTGCTCCTCCAAGACGACCTCCAACATAGAATTTTACTCCTTGAACACCACGAACAGCCATAACTTTTTCAATGATAGTTTTCATGACTCTTCTATAAGGCATTCTTTTTTCTAGTCCTTCTGCAATCATATACGCTACGATTTTTGCATCAGCATCTGGATTTGCTACTTCTACTATTTCAAGTTTGAGTTCATCCGCTGATACATTTAAGTCTGCGCGCTTTAAAATTTTAAGAAGATCTGTTTTAAGTTTTGTCGCTCCTTCACCAGATCTACCAATAACCATTCCTGGTCTTGATGTTCTGATAATAACACGAATAGACTTTTGATCGCGTTCTATTTCTACGCTTGAAACATAAAAACCACGAAGCTTCTTGTCTAAATACTCTCTGATAGTTACATCTACTGAGAGATTGTTTACATAATTTTTATCGGTAGCAAACCAGCGAGACTTCCAGTCACGGAGGATTACTAAACGATGTGAATAAGGGTGTACTACTTTTGTCATACTTCTTTAAATTATTTCTTCTTAGCTGGAGCTTCACCTAGAGTAACCTCTACATGACTTGTGCGTTTATTGATACGCTTTGCGACTCCCATAGCGCGGGGCATTATACGCTTAAGCACAATACCTTTGTTAACCTCTATATTTTTGACAACTAGAGATTCTGGATTTACTCCGAGAATTTGTGCATTAGCAACAGCACTCTTAATGAGTTTTTGAATTGGTTCCGCTGCACGCTTTGGCATATAAGACAAAACAGTGTCAGCAGTTTCTATATTTTTGCCCTTTACAGCATCCGCTACTAAGCGAACCTTTCTTGGACTTTGGCGATAATTAGGAAGTGAAGCTTTCATATATTAAAATTATTTTTTCTTATCAGAAGTAGATGCCTTCGCTGCTCTTGCTGCTGCTATTTCTGATTCTTTCTTTTTCTGATCAAGCTCTTTTTGCATCTTACCTCCATGGCGTGTGAACTTACGAGTAGGTGAAAATTCACCCAGCCTGTGTCCGACCATATCTTCAGTAACAAGAACTTCTATGTGTTGACGACCGTTGTGTACTCCGAAAGTAAAACCAACCATTTCTGGAGCTATCTGACTGTCTCTTGACCATGTCTTAATAACACCAGCTGAAAGTGGCTGTTTTCCTTCGATTTTTTTAATTAGCTTTGGGTCAACATATGGACCCTTGTGTAGTGATCTTGTCATGATTTTAATAAAAAGAGGCTCTTTCTGAGCTGATGCATATATTAGCAAATTATAGATTAATGTCAAATATTTCCTCTATATTTAAAAGATTAGCACCCAAATCTTAGGAAGAAAAATTATAAGTCCAATAATAAGCGCCCCAATTCCTGCTATGAGCACAGCTCCTGCTGCAACATCTTTTGAGTCTTTTGCATATGGATGATATTCTGGACTACTTAAATCTACATCAAACTCTATTGCCGTATTAACAGCTTCAGTCACAAGTACACCCGATATAGCCAAAACAACCATACACCACTCTACAGGGCTTATCTGGAGCCAAAAACCCATACATATGACTAGAATACCCACAGACAAATGTATCCATGAATTATGTTGAGTCAAAACTATAACTCTTAAACCACGAAAGGCGTATTTAAAACTTCTTGCCCTTGCAATAATAGAGAATCTCTTTTTTTCTGGGATTAGATTGTTCATCTAAATATTATAACACTATTTATTTTAAAGGTTCATAATGGTAACTAATTTTAATATTGTATTTTTGTATCTATAATAAAAAACTAATTTGCTATTTTTACATAGTTTCCAGGAATACTATTATTTAAAGAGGATTTTCTACAATTAAGATAGGTATCATATGACATATCTTCGCCAGATCCAGATTCTAGTCTAACAAAAATTATATATCTATCTACAGAACCAACGGGCGTACACCCCGTATAATCTCTTCTGTAATAAGCATACTCATGTGAATTTGGTAAACTTGAAATATATGGAGATAAAGAGTTAACTAGATTAGTTCTACCTGAATTACTTAAAAATCCTAAAGTTTCAGGGTAAATACCATTTTCAGCAAAATGCATTTCAAGTGCTGTTTGAATATTTTTAGCAGTAGCAAGCCTTGCGGCATCTCTCGCTTTACCTCTCGCACTATTTAAGCTTGCTATCACAACTGTTGCGAGTATTCCAATAATTGCTATCACTACTAATAGTTCTATCAGAGTGAAGGCTCTACTTTTTAGTGTATACCCCCCCCCCTATTTGTCTTTTAGAGTTTGCTGGTAAAATTTTCATGATTTTATTGTATCATATTTTAATTTTACCCCACAAATCAAATAGGTCCATTAGACATCCTATAATGAATAGCACCTGTAGATGTATAAGTTATTTTCCCACATCTTCTTTTTGTATTATTATCCTCTGAAGATTCGTGCGGATCAAAAATATCATTAAGTTTATTAAAAATATCTAATAAAGAACTCTCTCCTGATGAAATAAAAAGATTAACTCCATTAGTGGGAGCATTTGAAGTTGAGGCACAGGTTGAAACCTCATGGAAATTACCATCATTATCATACGCATAATTATTCCCATTATGAGGAAATGGAAACACGGGCGCAGAAGAAAGATAATTTGAAAAATTAGTAGTATTTGAAGATATTGCTTGAGCTATAGATGGATTCGATGTACTTGAAGTTAAAGCATAAGTACAATAAGTAGAAGCATGGCTATTTCTCTCTTTAGGCCAACAACCTGTTTCTAACAAAAGCATATTAAATGCCAATTCTATACTTCTTAGATCTGATGCAACTTTTGAAATTCTAGATTTCTCTCTTGCACTATTTAGACTTGCAATTACAACTGCAGCTAAGATTCCTATAATAGCTATCACTACTAGTAGCTCTATGAGGGTGAAAGCTTTTCTATAGGATGAATACCTAAATCTTATTTGCCTTTTAGAATCCGCCTGCAAATTTTTCATGTTTTTATTATAACATATAAAATACAAAGGTCCTTCGGGATCCATCTCCTAAAATGGAGATAGAAAAAGCTAGAGCATCAATGCTCTAATTTTTGTTTTTATATCTAAAAAATCTATTTATTGATATATTGATCTTTGGAATTTCTAACAAATACTAAAGCTTCGAAATACATTCCTATTTTTAGACACGGATAAATTTCTGCTGAAATTTTCCTGTTCTCGCGCCAGTAGCGCTGCGAAAGTCTAAAAATAGGAATGTATTTTTTCGCTTTATTTCTTATACAAAACAAAAAAACCGCTGATGCGGTTTTTTGTTTAATATTATCTCTTTCCGTTTTTGCGGCGAGCAACAATATTTTTGTTTGAGTACTTCTTCGGAGTTCTTGTACGCACACCGTAAGCTTGCTTACCGTGACGAGTCTTAGGGCCACGACGAAGACCAATACCTTGTTTTTGTTCACCTCCACCATGTGGGTGATCTACCGGGTTCATGGCAGTACCACGAACTGTAGGACGGATACCTTTCCATCTTGAACGACCCGCTTTACCGAGTTTTACAAGTTTGTGTTCACTGTTTGATACTTCACCAACAGATGCCCATGCTGTGTTTTGAACACGGCGGATTTCTGTTGAAGGCATCTTAAGCTGAGTATATCCATCTTGTTGAGCTACAACTTGAGCATAACTTCCTGCACTTCTTACAAGTTTTGCACCTGCTCCTGGTTTGATTTCTATATTGTATACAAATGTACCAGAAGGAATATTTTTAAGCGGAAGACGATTGCCTGTTTCAACAGGAGCGTTTTCAGATACGATAAATGTATCTCCCACCTTTACAGATCCTGGAAGTACCACATATCTTTTTTCACCATCAGCATATACAGCTACTCCAATAAATGCACTTCTGTTTGGATCGTATTCTACTGTAGAGATTTTTGCAGGAATATCGTGTTTGTTGTAGAAAAAGTCTACAAGACGATAAAGTCTTTTATTTCCTGATCCTTTATGAGGAACAGTAATTCTACCCATATTATTGCGGCCAACATGACGCTTACGCCCTAATGTCAAAGACTTTAGAGGTGTATCTGTAGTAAGTACTTTACGATAATCAATCGTAACTGTATTACGGCGAGATTTTGTAGTTGGTTTATATGTTTTCATTGCCATAAAATTATGCGATATCTACTGTTACTCCTTTTGGAAGGAATACATATGCTTTCTTACCAAAAGTACCTTTTCCTAACTGACCACGACGGAAATAAGTCTTTGGGATTGAATTTACTGTGTTAACCTTAACTGGTTTTTTGTTGTATTTTGCTTGAAAAGCTTTTGCGATTTCACTTTTAGTTGCACCTACTGCCACATTAAAAGTGTAGATACTATACTGAGAGTTATTTGCGGCCTTTTCAGTAATGCGAGCATCTTTAAGAATCACATTTTTTACAACTTCTTCTTTTTTTGTTTCTTTTTTTGCCATACCTTAACTCTTTATAATTATTTAATCTTAGCCTCTAAAGACTTAATTGATTCTTCTGGATTAACCACAACAATCGTATTGAAAGTTGAAGCATTTAGTGCGTTTAATTCTGATGCCGTAATCACAGTAACACCTGGAAGGTTAGCAAAACTCTTTACAAGAATTTCTTCCTTTTCTGGTACTACCATAAGAACTCCTGTTTTCTTTTTTGTATCAACTCTTTCAAAACCTTCAATTTTAGCAAGAGTACTCATAACTGATGAAGCATCTTTTGTTTTGATTTCACCAAATAGAATATTGTCTACAAATAATATTTGACTATCAACGAATCTTTTTGAAAGTACTGTAAATAGAGCTTTCACTCTCATTTTTTTGTTGATTTTCTTTGAATAGTCTTTTTCATTTCTAGGGCCGAAAGTTGTTCCTCCGCCTACCCAGATAGGAGATCTATTTGATCCATGACGAGCACGTCCTGTACCTTTTTGTTTCCATGGTTTTTTACCACCACCTGAAACCTCACCTCTATCTTTTGTGTGAGCAGTACCAGCACGCATGTTTGATTGCATTCCTACAATCACTTGGTGTACCAAGTCTCCATTCCAAGCAAGACCGAAAATATTTCCTGGAATACTGATTTTACCAGCATCTTTTCCTTTTTGGTTATAGAGTGTTGCAGATAGTTCTACATTTTCTACCTTTTTTGATTTTGTTGTTTCTTTTTTCATATTTCAACTCTTAACCAATTATTTGTACAACTGTTCCACGACGACCAGCAATAGCACCACTTATAGCGATGATATTTTTTTCTGTATCAACAGAAACAACCTTCAGACCTTTTACAGTCACAGTGTCGCCCCCTGTTCTACCCGCCATGCGCATACCTTTTACAACACGACCTCCAGCTCTTCCTGGACCTCCACCAATAGAACCCGGTTCTCTTTCTGAGTGTTTTTGACCGTGTGATCTAGGACCTCCAGCGAAATTGTGTCTTTTAACAACACCTTGAAAACCTTTTGCTTTTGATGTACTTGTCACAGTTACAGCATCACCTGGTGTAAAAGCATCTACAGAAACAACATCACCGATATTTTTATCAATGTTTGCATCTTTAAATTCTTTTATAGTCTTATAGCCTTTTCCGCCAAAAGCACCTAGCTGAGCTTTATTCACGCGACTTTCTTTTTGTTCTTCAAAACCAAGAACAACAGCACTATAGCCATCTCTTTCAAGAGTTTTGATACCTGCAACTACGTTTGGAGTCGCTTCCACAAGCGTAACAGGTGTAACACGACCGTTTTCATCGAAACGTTGTGTCATTTCTATCTTTTTTCCTAATATATATTTCATAATTTATGTTCATGCCCCTTGCTGATTATGATAATTTAGCAAGTTTTGGGTATTGGACCATTGCAAATAGTATTAAATGCAAGTGGGTATGATTATACACATTTTTTTTTAAATCGCAATATCTAAATCATTAGCCTATTTACCACATAAAACTCTTCGAATTAGCGTTTTATCCTCAAGAACAGTTGATCCATTATCAAGCCTAATCCTAAAAGCTGTATCAGCACTAACAGAAGTCCCTGACCAATATTGAACACTTGATGCATAATTTGCATTGTGAATATCAAATAAAGCTTTCATAGAAGATACTCCTGGAACCCTTTTGCTAAGTGACGCACAATAAGCCAATGCCCCATCAAAAGTATAACTGGAAACAGAGCTTGCACTATCTAACTCTAAAATCCCATGAGGGTCAGCAGTATAATTAATATCTCTATATAGCACGCCTATACCGAAATCTATTGAATTTAGAGTAGCGCTCCCGATATAACAATTTGCATTTGATATAACATTTAGAGAATCTAAAATTGAAACAATTTTTTGATCATTACACAAACCAGCATAAGAACCATTATTATCTAAATAATACACATGTGCTTGAGACACCGCATTTCTTAAATTAGATTTAATCGCTGCTATTCTCCCTCTATCTCTTGCACTGTTTAATGACGCTATCACTACCCCCGCAAGTATTCCTATAATTGAGATGACGACTAAGAGTTCAATGAGAGTGAAAGCTTTACTTTTTATTGTATACCTCCCCATAGAATTTTTGAAAAATTGATTAACTTTTTCATTGGTTTTATTATAACATTTAATAATTTCAAAAAGAAACCTTATCTTCACTCTGTGTTTAGAAAAAAAATAATAACGACAAAGAAAAATTTGTCTCTATTTTATCAAATTATTGACCTTTTTAGATATATATGATATAATTAGATATGAAATAGGTGATTTCTCATACCTGTAAGTTGAGATAAATTTTAACAACCAAATAAATGAAAAAGATTTTATTCTTAGTTTTCGGCGTGCTGGGAATGTTTTTGATTACAACCCTCGGGAGTTGTGAAGGACAGAAACAAAAAGGTTCAAATACCTTTGAAGTTGAAGTATCTCTTGATACTACAGTGTTTTTCCAAACACCGGTTACAGCCCCTCGCTGGGACTGCAACGGTAACTTACTCCCCGAGCCAAAACTTATTGGAAGCGAAATCCGTGAAGAAAATATTCAACTCACACGGACTGTTACGATAAACGAAGATGGACAATTAATCTCCAGCGGAGATTATGTATACCCGGTAAAGGTATACTCGCCTGATGTCCAGCCCAATATTTGGAGGATGGCTGAAAATCCAATTCTTGGAGTACTGTATTTTTTGGTTCTTCTTACGCTCGTGGCTTTATTATTTTTATTTTTCATCTGGCTAATAAAACAAATTATCCAAATGTTGAATAATGATTCTAATCGGTCTCAAGCAGTACCCGAAACGAAGACGGTAGTCCAAGAAATCACTAAGGAAAAACCGAATTCAGAACCTGAACAACCCGAAAAAAGTGTAGAAATAAAATTCTACAAAAACGGGAAAATCAAAACCCTGAGAATAACATAAATATTCAAAGTTTTGACCCAAAAAGTCTTGTGTAGTATGCACAAGACTTTTTTTCTTGCCTATTATTTTTGTTTTTTAAATAAAAATAGATTTTATATAAAATCTTCAATATTTAAGTTAGCGTCTTTTATTATCCTAATTATAAAGTCCTTTCTTAATTTCTCTATTATGAATAGGAACTATGATTAAGGGGTGACCACTTTTTTTAAATATTTTATGACTTCCTTTTTGTCTGATAAATACAAAACCTGATTTTTCTAAAATCTTTACTAAATCCTTATCTAAAATCGGATGAAACTTAGGCATTTACAAGTACATTACCAATAATAGGCATAGAGGTATTGTAGTTTTCTCCTAATTCTTCAAGATAAAGCTCTATAGCTTCAATTATATTTTTTTGAGCTTCTTCAAAAGTTTCTCCTTGACTATAGCACCCTGGTAATCCAGCTACAGACACAACAAATCCTCCTTCTTCAGATGGTTCATATAACACAGTAAAAAGTTTTTCCTTTTTAATTTCCATATTAAAATACTGACATATTTAAAAGAAAAACTCAACTAAAAAACAAGAATCCCCCGAACGACATGTTCGGGGGGAGTATTCCCTAAAATCTTCTATGGCATGGTTCCCATTTCCACTTACCATTATTTTTTATAAAAAAGAACGAAGTATTTTTAAACCAAATACGAACTTTCTTATAATCGCCAGAAAACATTTCATAAACACCGACTGGTTCACCCAATACGATCCTAAGAATTTCATAAAGATTTTCTTCATCTTTTTTTTGTAAAATTCCTAAAATTTTTTTAGCCCTGTGTTGTTTAAGAAAAAACTTTACTAACAGCAGTAAAACTATTACTGCTGTTAGTAGGAGTAAAACTATTTCCATTTTGTTTGGGGTTAAAATTAAACTTTAATTTAATGATATCATATAAATTCTAATCTGTCAATAGTATAGATATATACTCAAAGACAAAAATCCCCTTTCGGGGATTTTTGTTTTTGACTACATCATCTTTACATCGATATCAACACCAGATGGCATTGAAAGATTGGTCAGAGCTTCAATCACTTTTGGTGATGGGTTCTCAATATCAATCAATCTCTTATGAACTCTCATTTCAAATTGTTCACGAGAATCTTTATAAATAAATGTAGAACGGTTTACAGTATACTTCTTGATTTCAGTTGGCAAAGGAATCGGTCCACGAACTACTGCATCATAGCGTGTAGCTGTATCTATTATTTGTTTTACTGAAGAATCAAGAATTTTATTTTCATAAGCGCGTACTCTAATGCGAAGCATTGATTGTACTGCGTCTTTTGAAGCTTTAGTTTTTGCTGTTTTTGCTACCATTTTATAAGGAACTCGGTAAGAATTCTTTGGAATATATGTGAGTTCTAATGTTTTCACCTATATCTTATCACTTCAAACCATTAAACTATTTTATAGGCTTAAGCAACAACTTTCGTTACCACTCCGGCACCTACAGTACGACCTCCTTCACGGATAGCGAAGCGCATTTGATCTTCAACTGCTACAGGTACAACAAGCTTAACCTTGATTTTCACAGTATCACCTGGCATAACAAGATCTACTCCTTCTGGAAGAGACACTTCACCAGTAACATCTGTTGTACGGATGTAGAATTGAGGTTTGTAACCATTGATGAAAGGAGTGTGTCTACCACCTTCTTCTTTCTTCAAAACATAGATTTCACCTTCAAATTCTGTGTGAGGAGTAACTGAACCTGGTTTCGCAAGAACTTGTCCACGAGTTAGGTCTTCTTTCTTCACACCGCGAAGCAAGATACCTGCGTTGTCACCTGCTTGACCTTGATCAAGAGATTTGTTGAACATTTCAATACCAGTAACAGTTGTTTTTGCAGTATCTTTAATACCAACAATTTCAATTTCTTCACCAACTTTTACGATACCTCTTTCAACACGACCTGTTACCACAGTACCTCTTCCTTCAATAGAGAAGATATCTTCGATAGGCATAAGAAATGGCTTATCTGTATCTCTTTCTGGAAGTGGGAAATAGTTATCAAGTGCATCTGCTAATTCAGAAATCTTTTGTGCCCATGGGTCATCCATAGATGTTGCTTCAAGACCTTTAAGAGCTGAACCGCGGATGATAGGACAATCCTTATCAAAACCTTGTTTCTCTAGGATTTCACGGATTTCTTCTTCTACAAGTTCGATCATATCTTGATCTTCTACAAGATCACATTTGTTTAGGAATACGATCATCTTTGGAACACCAACTTGTTTTGCAAGAAGGATGTGCTCACGAGTTTGTGGCATTGCACCATCTGTCGCTGCCACCACAAGGATAGCACCGTCCATCTGAGCAGCACCAGTAATCATGTTCTTGATGTAGTCCGCGTGACCAGGAGCATCAATGTGCGCATAGTGACGAGTAGGTGTTGAGTACTCGTTGTGAGAAATGTTGATAGTAATACCACGAGCTTTTTCCTCAGGTGCACCATCAATTTCATCAACCTTTTTCATTTTTACATCTTCACCTCTTAGGTTAAGGACGTGAAGGATAGCCGCACTTAAAGTTGTTTTACCGTGGTCAACGTGACCAAGTGTACCAACGTTTACGTGTGGCTTTGAACGATCAAAAGCTTCAGCCATAATAATAAACTTAAATTAATTCTAATATTTTCTAACAAAAACAATCAGTTTATTTGAGCAGAAATGCAAAAATAAACGCAAAAATGATTGTGTGATTATGTTACTATGAAATGACTTATAAAGCAAATAAAAACACCATTACTGGTGTTTTTATTTTATGCAACGGATTTGATTCCTAAAGCTGTTTCTGCTCTGTCTATCTTACCCAATAGCTCTGAAAGATTTAATTCATCAAAATCTTTATGGATTTCGGGTGTGACAGTAGTAGCCACGCCATCAAAACTACCCACCTCATTAAGAATAGTAATGACTTCATTTCTAAGTTCTGAGTTTTTTTCAATTAGAGACTCTTTACTCTCAGCTTTAATCTCTTGATTGTTTAAAAAATTTTCTTTTTCCATAATTTTAACTTTTTTCTTCTTGAGCTTTTAAAAATTCTTCTTTGATGCGATTTAGATATTTTTTCATCACATTATAAGAAAAGGCTATTTCTTGTAAGAGTTCTACTTCTTCTGCTTCCGTAGCTTCTCCATATTGAACTTTTTCTATAAGCTCATCCATTTTCGCTTGATCCATACAATACGGATTATATCACATAATATAAAAACCTAAAGAAATCTTTAGGTTTTTATAAACTACTTACGAGATTCTATGATTGTTGCTGCCACATTTTGTGGAACAATATCATAACGCAAGAATTCCATAGTGAAACCTGCGCGGCCTTCTGTCATAGAGCGAAGTGTCGTCATGTATCCAAACATTTCTGACAATGGTACTACCGCATTTACCACTTGGTTCATACCGCGAGTTTCCATTCCTTCAATAAGTCCACGACGAGAAGAAAGTGATCCAGTAACATCTCCCATGAATTTATCAGGAGTCACAACTTCAACCTTCATCATCGGCTCAAGGATTACAGGCTTAGCTGCTTGAGCTGCTTCTTGAAGCGCCATAGATGCTGCGATTTTGAAAGCCATTTCGTTTGAGTCCACATCATGGTAAGAACCATCGTAAAGATCAACTGAAACATTTTCCATTTTAAATCCTGCAACCACACCTCTATCAAGACCTTCTTTTAGACCTTTTTCAATAGCTGGAATAAATTCTCCTGGAATAACACCTCCTTTAATATTGTTAATAAATTCAAATCCTTCAGTACGCTTAACATTCTTAGGAAGATTCTCAACATCAACATTCATATCCATAGGTTTGATTTTGATTCTTACATGACCGTAGTTACCCTTACCTCCAGATTGTTTGATGTACTTACCTTCTGCTTGAGATTCTGTAGTGATAGTTTCTCTATATGCAACTTGTGGCTTACCAACATTAGTTTCAACAGCGAACTCTCTTTTTAGACGCTCAACAATAACATCAAGGTGAAGCTCTCCCATACCCGCGATGATGGTTTCTTCTGTTTCAGGATCAGTAGATACTTGAAGTGTTGGGTCTTCACTTACAAGACGAGAAAGTGCAAGTCCCATTTTTTCTTGGTCTGACTTTGTTTTAGGCTCAATACGCAAGTTAATAACTGGTGCTGGGAATGTGATTCTATCTAAAATAATAGGATCATTTTCATTACACAAAGTATCAGATGTATTTGTATCTTTTAATCCAACAGCAGCAGCAATTTCTCCAGCAAATACTTTTTTGATTTCTTCACGGTCATTTGCCTGCATACGCACGATACGACTGATTCTTTCTTTGTTACCAGTTCTTGGATTGTATACATAAGACCCCGCTTCTACTGTACCTGAATACACGCGGAAGAATACAAGCTGTCCCACAAATGGATCTACCATGGACTTGAAAGCAAGGGCTGCAAGCGGAGCATCGTCTTTTGTTGGCGCTGTGATTTCTTCATCTGTATCTGGGTGGTGACCAACAACATCCGGAATATCAGTTGGAGCTGGTAGATAATCTACAACAGCGTCAAGTACAAGCTGAACACCTTTATTTTTAAGAGCAGTACCACACATTACTGGGAATATCTCATTTGCAATCACAGCTTTGCGTAGAAGTTTTTTAAGATCTTCGAGTGCTGGCTCATTACCTTCTAGATAAGCATTCATCATATCCTCGTCGTTTTCAACGATTTTTTCAATGAGTTCAGCACGAAGTGTTTGTGCTTCTGCTTTGAGATTTTCTGGGACATCTTTTCTTACGATTTCTGTGCCCATATTTCCTTCAAAATATACTGCTTGCATTGTAAGCAAATCAATCACGCCTTCAAAATTTTCTTCTGAACCAATTGGTAATTGTAATTTTACAGCTTTCTTTGAAAGACGCTCAAGAATAGTACCAAACGAACGCTCAAAAGATGCGCCTGTACGGTCTAGTTTATTAATAAAACAAATACGAGGAACATTGGCTTCATCAGCATAACGCCAGTTAGTTTCTGATTGAGGTTCAACACCCGCAACACCATCAAATACTACTACCGCACCATCAAGTACACGAAGAGATCTCTTCACCTCTACAGTAAAATCAATGTGACCAGGAGTATCAATCACATTAAAACGATATTTATTTTTTGTATCACCATTTGCATAAGTCGGGACCCAGTTACATGTCACAGCAGCTGCTGTAATAGTAATACCTCTTTCACGCTCTTGATCCATCCAGTCTGTCACAGCCTCACCTTCATGAGTCTCACCTAGCTTATGTGTCATACCTGTATAGAAAAGTACACGCTCTGAAGTCGTTGTCTTACCAGCATCAATGTGCGCAATGATACCGAAGTTTCTTGTTTTTTCTAGAGAAAATTCTCGTTCCATAATATTTTGTATTTGTTTTGTTTATTAACCTTTAATAAGTGAGAATACTATACAAAGATATTACTTTTTTAGCAATAGCAAAACACGCTTTACCACAAAAAATAAAAAAGAGTATACAGGGCCTTGCGGCCCATGTATACTCTATGAAGTGATTATCCCTATCTCAATATTATCAATTCTAAAAGAGAAAAACACCCTTTTCAGGGTGTTTTTCATGTGTTGTACTAGTAAGCCGAATTCTGTTTAAATGATTATTTATCTAGGATGTAAATTACTCTACACCTCAAGCGACACTCCAGAATAAATCTGGCACGGCCTTGCACACAAGTAAGGATTTAGCCGTTTCAATTTTATAGTTACCTATAAAGCTTATCCCAAATGGGATACCTCTACCTTTCGGTTTTGGCGTCTCTGTTCGCACCTCGCACCTTGCGATGGATGGGTATTACCCACTACTCTGCTCCTTGATAAATCAAGGGTGTGTTCGGACTTTCCTCACATAACCTAAAGCTATGCGCAATCAAACAGTACAACCATTATTACTTTACTTGAAATGAGTTAAAAGTAAAGATTAAGCTCTTTTATCTGCTTCCATATAAACCATTTTTCTATGAGCAATCACAAGTACATATACAATATTTTTTTGTATTTTAAATACAATCCTATAATCCCCAACACGAAGCTTTCTGTATCCTACCAAACTATGATGAAGCGGTAATCCAAAAATCTCTGGTCTAGTCATGAGTTTATTCTCAATAGCCAAACGAATTCTTTGTTTGTCTTTAGTATTTATACTAGACAAATCCTGTTCAAGAACTTTGGTATGATATAAAACCTCATACATATTATCCCCAAACTTGTTTATGAGTTATAAACTTTTCTTTTTTAGAATCTCTAGTCTTTGCCATAGACTCAAGTACAAAATCTTCTTCAATAGAAAGTGCAAACGCTAAAAGCTCAGCTGCTTTTGTTGCTTCTGGTACATTATCTCTCTTTGCGCTCATCTCAAGTGCTTTTTCTAATTTTGGTTCAAGTGTGATATTTACTCTTTTCTTTAGTGTAGCCATATTTTAAGTGTATCAAAAGTGTATCACTTGTGTCAAATAAATACTTAAATACTTTATATAACAACAAAACCCCCTTTCGGGGGTTTTATCGTTGAGATTAAAAGTTTCCAAGGTGAGCAAAAGCTTTGTTTGATTCTGCCATCTTGTGAGTGTCTTTCTTTTTCTTTACAGCATTTCCTTCTCCTTTTGAAGCAAGAGAAAGTTCTTCTGCTAGAGCAATGTGAGTTTTAACTCCTTTTCTTGAACGAGACGCATCAATAATCCATCTCATAGCAAGTGCAGTTCTTCTCTCAGTACGAACTTCACGAGGGACTTGATAGTTTGCACCACCAACTCGACGAGAACGAACTTCTACAAGTGGTCCCGCATTTTTCATTGCTGATTCAAAGACCTCTAATGCATTTTCAACACCTTCTTGTTCTTTAATGATATCAAGAGCACCATAAACTATAGATCTTGCAGTGTTCTTCTTACCATCAAGCATGATGTAGTTGATAAACTTTTCTAGTTTGTCTGATCCGTATTTGATATCAGGTTTTACGATATTACGATTTGTTACTTTTCTACGCATGTTGATTATTATTTAGCTGCTTTCGGACGCTTTGTACCGTAAAGTGAACGACTCTTGCGACGCTTCTCGATACCTTGAGTATCAAGTACACCACGCACAATGTGATACCTTACTCCAATCAAGTCTTTCACACGACCACCACGAATCATTACCACTGAGTGTTCTTGTAGGTTGTGACCCATACCTGGAATATAAGCTGTAACTTCTTGACCATTTGTAAGTCTTACACGAGCGATTTTACGAACCGCTGAGTTAGGTTTCTTAGGAGTAGTAGTTGTAACCTTTGTACAAACACCACGCTTAAAAGGAGATGAATAAAATACCGGTTTGTTTTTAATGTGGTTCATACCACGAGAAAGAGCGATCGCCTTTGACTTGCGAACTACATTTGTTCTTGGTTTCTTTATAAGTTGACTAATTCTTGCCATGTCCCGCTATGCTACTATATTTAAAAAAATAAATCAAGTACCCTTTATAAAATAAACTCCGTTTAAGACTGAGTGAGAGCATTATTTAACTCTTTTAAGATATTTTCTTTATCCATATTGAACTAATTAAAATTGCATTTATATATTGATGCCGGAAAGAAGTGAAAAGGCACCAAAAGCAATTGGAGCAACATATTTCCACCCAAAAATAATAAAGGCAATCAATAATGGAATAGAAAATTGCTCAATCTGTCTCATAAATGGCCTCGTTGAATATGGCAAAACTGCCGATAAAAATCTAAAGCCATCAAGCGGAGCAAGAGGGATACTATTAAATAGTGCTAAAACTATATTAAGCAAAATAACAATACTAGCAATATCTATAATAGGTGCATATACATACCCAAAATAAATCATAGCTCTAATCAAAATCCCGAAAAAAATAGCAATGCAAAGATTTACTACAATACCGGCAATTGCAACTTTTGCCTCACTCCATCTGCCATTTTTAAGATTCCTTGGATCATAAGGTACTGGTTTTGCCCAACCAACAACAATTCCTGAGCTTGAGATTATAAGTATTGCTGGCAATATAATAGAACCAAAAATGTCTATATGTTTGATAGGATTAAGCGTAATCCTACCCAACATGCGGGCGGTAGGGTCTCCTTCTCTTTCTGCCATCATCCCATGTGCAACTTCGTGCACAATAATACTGGCGATTAAAATTAAAAAATAGAAAATAGAAATTGACCCCTCCATAAGATATTTAGAATATTATCATGATATGATTATATAAGCCAAACTTGCAAATAATATTTTCACATGCTAATATCCGTCTACTATGGCTAAAGAATGTGCTATCACAAAAAAATCATCTCTTGTCGGAGGAAAGTATGCGAACCGCACTCGTGCGACTATCTTTACCCCTACTGGCAATCACCGCAAGTACGCAAACCTTCAAAAAAAGCGTATCTATGTTCCAGAAATTGATAAAACCCTAACTCTAACAGTTTCAACAAAAGGACTTCGTACAATTCAAAAGAATGGTGCATACAATACTCTAAGAGAAGCAGGAATCATTAAATAATAAAATCCCCTTACTGAATAAGGGGATTTTATTATTTTAAATCAACACTATATTGACTTTATAGTGATTTTATGATATAATATATAATGTAGTAAACAAATTGTTCAACCTTTTAAAATAAATAAAAATATGGAAAGATATTCTTTATTACTTGTCTTGATACAAGTAATAGTATTTTTTTGGTTATTTGGATTGGGTCTAGCTTTTTTAACAAAAAGCCAAAAGAGCTACATAGCAAATAGCCAAAAACAGGTAGCTCTATTATTTCAATATCAATGGAAGTTGATATTGGGAATAGGTATAGGATATTTACTATCCTGCGCTACTATAAATTTTTAATATCTATACTCATAGATTTTTACACCTTCGTGAGAAGGTGTATTTCTTTACATAAAAATAAATATGTGTTATTTTAAATAAAAATAAATAATATGAGAAAAATGGATACACTCGGAATCTTGGGGATTGGATTAGTCACGCTCGGCATTACCCTGATAGCGATCAGGGGGAATAAAAAAAGAAAGTTTAAAAAATCTTGTAAGTTCTCTGGAGAATATACCGGAGAACAAACAAACGAACTCGGCGCTGCTTAAAGCATTAATCTCCTACAAACAAAAAGACGGACAGGGTCCGTTTTTAATTTTGCCATTTTTTACCATCAGTTCTTAAATGAATTCTTCCATTTTGGGTATTTAAAATATCTATTTTATTTTTTATCAATCTCTCAACAACTTCTGGATGTGGGTGTCCATAAGTATTTGAGATACCCGATGAAACAATCCCTATCACTGGTTTAACTTTTGAAAGAAAGATGTCTCCAGTAGAAGTTTTTGATCCGTGATGCCCAAGCTTTAAAATATCAGACTCTAACTTTTGAGATAAATTACTTTTAACTAAAAAGTTTTCTATTGATAAAGTACTATCTCCAGCAAGTAGCATACTCCTAGCATCAACAGTAAACTTGCCTATGACAGATGACTGATTGGTCTTCCAGCCAGCAGTATTTCTATCTGGAAAAAATATTTCAAAATTAGTTTGAGCAAAATCATCATCTTGAAAAATCAAATTCATTCCCCGCCGAACATAAAAACTAGGAATTTTCTTCTTTTCTAGAATACTAAATATTTCTAAAATATTTTTGTTTTCACTTAGTGCTTCTGTAGTTAAAAACAATCCCACATCATATCTAGAAAGTATATGATGAAGTCCGCCAATATGATCGGCATCAAAATGCGTGGCAATAATCACATCTATTCTCCTATCTCCAATAGGTAAAACTCTAGAAAGCTCATTCAAAACCTTACTATCTCGTCCTGTATCTACCAACAACCTTCTACCGTTTTGTGTTTCAAGTAAAATAGAATCTGCTTGCCCAACATTTAAAACATAAACTTCTGAAAAAATATCTTTTTTATTAACCCTAAAAATTAAAATAAAAATTCCACAAAAAAATATTAGGATACAAAAAATCAAAATTGTGCTTATTTTTCTTTCCATGTAGTATACTTAAGTATAACTCCTTTATTAGTAAGTTAAAATATTATGTATACAGAAAAAACTTTTAATACTCCAAGTCTTGTGGGTATCTCAGAAAAAAATATAGAAGAACACAAAAAGCTATATAGTGGATATGTAAAAAATGCAAATCTAGTGCTTGAAAAAATTTCATTATATAAGGGTGACGAAACTAAAGTTTATGAACTAGCAGAACTATATAGACAATTTTCTTTTGAATTCAATGGCATGCGTAATCACGAAGCATACTTTGAGCTACTATCTGGAGCAAAAGATTTAAGTTCAGAAAGTATACTATCTATTGCTATCAATAAAAAATTTGGTAATTTAGAAAATTTCAAAACAGCTTTGGCAGAACTTGCGCTTACACGCGGTATTGGCTGGGCAATGCTTTCAGTTGATCTTGAGACAAGAGACTTAATAATGCATTGGATAGATGAACAACACCTCGGACAACTACAAAACACATCACCGGTAATAGCATTAGACATGTGGGAACACTCCTATGTTGCCGACTATCAACCCTCTGGTAAAAAACAATACATTCTAGATTTTATTGAAAATATCAATTGGGAGGTCGCTGAAAAAAGATTTGAGAATTACAAATAAAATTCCATAAATCTTTTCTAAACAAAAACAAATTTAATAAAATATAAATACCTATTACACCCCACCCAGAAAATGGTGGGGTGTAATATATTGGCATCAGAGATAATACTTCAAGTATATAAAAAACAAAGTCTAATAAATAAGAGAGTGCATTCCCCAATATTGTAGACAAAATACTAAATGGTGAAAAAACTAAAATACCAACCCCAAAAATCATTAAAATAGGTATGACTAGAGACAATAAAATATTGGCCAAGAAAAATGAAAGTGAAAAGTTACCAGAAAAAAATAAAATATAAGGCAACATATAAAATGAAGCTATTAACGAAACAGATATTGCTCCCCTTATATCAAAATATTTATTTTCTGGAATAAATTGAAAATACTTTTCAAACTTAGGCACTATTAAAATCATGCAGAGTGTCGCTAAAAATGACAAATGTAAACCCGGATCAACAAAGACACTCATGGGTGACCAAAAAAATAATATTAAATAAGCCAAAGTTAAAGCTCTAGCTGGATTATATTTTTCAATAAAAAACTTTGAGGATAGCGCAATTATCCCCATGATTCCAGCGCGCATAGCCGCAATACCTGCACCACTAATAAATACTAATAGAATTATAGAAATTGAAGTGAAAGATATCTGGAAAATTCTAGGAAATCTAGAAAATAAAAATACACAAAATCCAGCTAATAGCATAATATTGTACCCAGATAAAACTAAGACATGTATAGTCCCCGTCTTGAAAAAAACATCTTCTACTTCACTAGATAGTCCACCACGATAACCAAGTATCATTCCAGAAATAATTCCATCATAAGGATAATGGACATACTTTGAAATCCTCTTCGCCAAATCAAAACGAATAATATCTGAAAATCTACGCAAACTAAGCTCACCGTCCACAATATTTTTTATATCTGGATCATACATCACCCCAGAAATCCCCTTAGACTGCAAATACTTTTCATATGGAAATATTCTATTTGTTTCAGTCAAAAAATCCTCTACTGGTAAAGTATTTCCTGATATATAAATAACATCTCCTGAAAGAAAACCACTATTTTTAGTATGAATACGAATCTTTTCTTGATACTGATTGTCTAAAACTGTTAGATTTGTTCCTTCTATTTTTTTATCAACTGAGACAATCTTTGCTTGAAAATCTCTTTTACCAAAAAAGCTTAAATCTACATCTCTTTGTTTGATTGAAAAATAAAATGCCCCAACAAAACAAAGTAAACCTAAAATTATTCCAAATATTAAAAATCTTTTATTAAACAAAGTAGGAAATAAAAGCAAAAAGCTAACCAACAAAACATCAGTTAATTTAAAATACTCTGTATATAAAAGTCCTGCGCCGACTGTAAGTAATAAACTTCCAATCGCTATCATTTAAAAAATTAAAATAAACTATCTAATGTAAAATCTTGAATCACCTGAGTCTCCTCTTCTTTTGAAAAGACTTTTTTATATTTAGCCCCACTTCTACCTTTAACTCTTTTCTCACAAGCTTCCCAAGTCTTATCACTATGAGCAACACCATCTATAAAAGATACATAGGCATAAGCTTTTTTATTACTTGAGGAAGATTTCTTTGGAGTAGAAGTCTTCACTTCTAATACAGCTAGGGTCTCTTCATATGCATTATACTTTCCATCATATAAAACCAAGTCTTTACCAAGCGCAGCGTTTACTGCAAGCTCATCACATCTTTCATTGTATATATGCCCACTATGCCCCGCTACTTTTACAAATTCAAGCCTGTCTTTAAAAAATATTTTAAGCTTTATCAATTCTTGCCAATAAGATTTATTTTCAACTGGTTTTTTGGTGGAGGTTATCCAATTGTTTTTTTGCCATCCATAAATCCAAGATGTGATGCCATTTATCACATAAGCAGAATCACTATGAACAATTATATTGTATTTAGGAAAATGCTCCCGTGCGTACTCTAGTGCTCTCTGCACAGCCAGTAGCTCCATTTGATTGTTCGTAGCATTCTTTGATGCTCCTGCAAGCTCTACAACCCTCTTATCTGACATAAGGATACATCCCCATCCTGCCTTTCCAGGATTTCCACGAGATGCACCATCAGTATAGATTAATAAATCATTTTTATTCATGCCGATATTATATCAAATCTAAACTCCGTATACGAATCCTTACCCCACCCCGAAAACCGGACTCAATCACCCCTACTATATCCATGAACCTATCTGCTTTTACATTCTTAATCATTTCTTCTTCTGCAAAAAAAGTATAAGCTGTCACCGTACTTGCTCCATCAGACAGTATACATTCTAAATGCTCACCATTTTTACCAAACATTTTTGAACTCTTGACTTGTACTCCTTTAAATAAAAACTCAAATTCTGGATTCCCCACTCCAAAGGGTGCAAATTTTCTAACAGTCAGAAGTGATCTAGTATTTACATCATTTAATCCAATTTCTACATAATTTAAATCTAATAAATCCTCTTTTTCTTCTTCCAGAGAACCTAGAGTTTTATTTAATTTTTCTTCTAAAAAATGAATTTGTTCTTTGGTGGTAGAAAATCCCCCCGCAGCTTTATGCCCTCCTGCATGAAGAATACTATCTTCTGGTAATGCTTGAAATATTTTTGCAGCATTATGAATACTACACATCCGACACGATCCTTTTATACTTCCATCCCCTGCCAAACCCCAAACGAAAAAACTCTTATTGAATTTTTCTTGAAGTTTATTTGCTACAAGTCCAAGCACTGCTGGTCTCCACTCTGGATTCCCTACCACAACAATCTCCGGCATACTTCTATCTTCTACACTTTGATAAGCTTCTTTAGTAATCCTAGCAACTAAAGATTTTCTTTGAGTATTTATTTTTTCAAGTTCTCTGGATATGGTTTCTGCTTCAGATAAATCATCAGTTGATAGAAGTCTAAAGGCTAAATCTGGAGTAGACATACGAGAAGCAGCATTAAGCCTGGGAGCAACTGTAAAAGTCAGGTCTGTTTCTGTTAGTGAATTCAAGTAAATTCTATTTTTTAAAAACAAAGTTTTAAGTCCTAGTCTTCTAGTTTTTTTCATTACAATCATACCGTAATGTACGAGCGCTCTATTTTCTCCTATAAGTGGGACCATATCTGATAGAGTCGCAAAAGCAACTAAATCAAGTAGCCACTTTTCTGCCCCCTCTTTAATACCAAAATCATTTCCATATTTTTGAATAAAAGCACGAACTAGCATAAACGCCACACCTGCCCCACAAAGATTTTTGTTTGGATAATCTCCATTTTCAGGATGGATAACTGCATAAGCATCGGGATATGTATCAAGTGGTGCGTGATGGTCTGTGATAACCACATCTAATCCTTCTTTATTTGCAAAAAATGTACCTTCTATAGCAGTAATACCTAAATCAACAGTAATGATCAGACTTACTCCTTTTTCTTTTAAATTTAAAATACCTCTTTCACTTAATCCATACCCTTCATCATGGCGATCTGGAATATATACATGCACACTATCTTGTGCTTTTAACATCTTAAACAAATCAAACAAAACAACTGCTCCAGGTATACCATCACAATCATAGTCAGCAAAAATCCCGATCTTTTCTTTATTGTCTATTGCCTGCTTTATTCTTTGAACAGCCTTATCTATACCATTAAAAGTAAAAACATCTCCTAATTCATATTTAGGATTTAAGAATTTATCTTTCTCTAAATTATCACTGATACCAAGTCTATCAAATAATACATCCTCTAAACTTGATCCATTAGTAAAACTCATAAATATGATTATAGCATGCAGATAAAGAGCTTTTTTATAATATTATTGTATAATTCACAATATGAATACAACAGTTTTTGGCAAAATTATTAGAGGAGAATTACCTTCTACGAAGGTGTATGAAGATGAAGAATTTTTAGCCTTTTTTACTATAGATCCTGAAACAAAAGGTCATACCCTTCTAATCCCTAAAGAACATATAGTCTGGATACATGAGGCAAGTGATGAAATGCTATCAAAAATAATGATTAAAGCTAAAGAAATAATCAAAGCTCAAATAAAAGGATTAAATTGTGATTATGTAAAACTAATAGTTGTAGGTGATGAAGTACCGCATTTACATATACATCTTGTGCCTAGATATAGAGATAGTGAAAGACTTGAAATAGAAAAATTGATGTACAAAAATGACGAAGAAAAAAATAAATACGCAGAGAAAATAATTTCTGGATTATAAAAAATATCCCAAACTAATACAACTCATATTTTTCCACCAATTCTCTTGGTACAAAAAATTCTTTTGAAAGCTTCTTGCGAAGCTTTTTTGCTTTTTCTTTATCTCTTTCAATTATGAGTTTCACCTTTTTCTTTTCAATACCCATTTTTTGTAAACGAGATTCAAGCTCGGCAGTATCTATACTTGTCTGATAGATATGTTCTATTTCTTCTGCTAATTTTGAAGAGAGTTTTGTAGTGACTATATAATCAGCGAAAATTGTGGGGTATTCATTTTTTGAAAAATATTCTATACCTAAAGCAATTTGTAAATAATCACTTTGTAATTCTTTTTTTATTTTAATATCATGTATTGTTTTCCCTCCAAATAAAGCAAATCCATAATTTTTATTTTTTAAAAAAGAATCATAGTACTCATACTCACTCTTCTTTCTACTATCACCTAAATGTATCCATGTCTCATGGGGATTATAAAAAAATATTGGCATATCTGGATACCTATCGTGAAGTGGTAAAATTATATTTTTCCATTGCTGATCCAAATGAGCAAGTGAATTAAAATCAAAAACAATTTTTTCCCCCTCAGAGAGTTTGAGGCTTCTTGATTTTTTATTCAATAAATCAATAACACCATTACGCCACTCCTCAGATAAAGAGTAGATATTTCCTTGTTTTATAACTACTTCTTTTTGTATCAATAAACGCAATATCTTATATATACCTTGGATGGTTATATTTTCTTCATCTTTAGCTAAAAGAATTTTTAACCCTTTTACCGAAAGACTTTTATCAGAAAGAATTCTTACAACCATATCTTCAATTGATTCTTTTTTTGAGGAAATCATTACATAAGCATATCATTTTTTAAACTTTTTGTTTAAAATTATATATAAATACAATATATTTTTGATATGTCAATTAAATACTGTTATTATCCTTTTATATGAAAAAAGAAGTGATCAAAAAACAATATGATAAATTTCACAAAACTTATAGCCACAACATTATAGACCAAGATAAGGTAGGCAACTTTATGTTTCATAAATTAATAAACTTTAATCTAAAGAATAAAAAAGTGCTTGATGTTGGATGCGGAGATGGCGTAGATTTGGCAATCTTAACTAAAAAGGGAGCAAGGGTTTTTGGTATTGATCCAAGTATAGAATTTATTAAAAAAGCACAAATAAACAACCCTACAGGTATTTTCAAAGAAGGTGTTGGTGAAAATATTCCAGCTGATGACAATTCTTTTGATATCGTCATATCTAAATATGCGATACAGACTTCTACTAATGTACCTGGTGTATTATCTGAAATAGCAAGAGTTATAAAAAAGAACGGTATGATCGTACTTTTATCAAAACACCCCTTAAGACAATATCTTGAAAAAATACAAAGTTATGGACACGGAGCAGATTATTATAAACAAAAAATAGTCACATCAAATATTTACAATGGCGAGATTGTTTTGAAAGAACCAAGTCATACTATCGGTGAATACTTTAATTCAGAATTTTTAAAAAACTTTGAATTATTAGAATACCAAGAAGGTACAGACTTTCCTGCTTCAGAACAAATCAATGGTGATATTTATCCCACTTTCTTTATTATAAAAGCAAGAAGAAAATAAAGAGTTTAGTATGAAAATTGCAATTTTTAGTTCTTGGTTACCTGAAGTCTCTGAAAAAAATAAAGTTTTAGCAGAAAAAATAGGTGTGTATCTATCTCAAAAAAATATAACCGCTGTAACAGGAGGTTGTAGTGGTATACCAGCACTATGTATAGAATCCGTATACAAAAATAATAGAAAAACAATTGGCTATTTCCCCCACAAAGATAAAATAGACTACTTTGATCGCCAACATGAAATAAATACTCATGACATAAAATACTACAATAGCGCACACTTCATCTCAGGCTTCACTGCTAGAAGTTTAGAAATGATTAAAAGTGTAGATGCAGCTATTGTACTAAATGGAAGAATCGGGACACTTTCTGAATTTGGTATTGCTGTTGAAGAGGGTCTCCCTGTAGCTGTAATAGAAAATACTGGCGGGATTGCAGACGAGTTAAAAAATATAATTAAAATAGCAAAAAAAGAATTTCCAAATAATGAAGTTATATTTGAATCTGATTATAAAAAAGCGATAGATACACTTATACAAAACCATATAGAAAACAAAAAATGCACATAGTGCATTTTTTGTTTTCAAGAACTATATAGTTTTATTTTATTACTTTTATACCAGGCAATGTCCCCGTTGAAAGATAGTCTAGTGTCGCACCGCCACCTGTTGAGATAAACAATCTCTTTTGATCAAAATCTTTTCCAAATACACCGCGAACCATAGCCCCTGTATCTCCTCCACCTATTATGGTTTTAGCTTTAGACTCTTTAATAGTTTTTGCAATAGACTTTGTTGCTCCACCAAAACCTTTTTCATACCACCCTGTTGGACCATTCCAGAGAAGTGTTTTTGATTTTAATACCTTATCATTTATCAAGTCTACACTCTGCTTTCCAATATCTACGATAACATCTCCATTCTCAATTTCATTTGGTAAGATATTTAATTTCTTATCTCCCCTCAAGACCAATACATCTATTGGTAAAAGAAGTTTTGGGTTTTTGGAAAGTTTTAATATATCTCTTTTAAAACCTTCTTCGTATTTTGATTTACCAATATTAAAACCTAATTCTTTGTAAAAAGTATTTAAAAGCACTCCAGCAATAATCACATTATCAGCTTTTTCTATTATTTTTTTAAGTAGTGGAATTTTAGTAGAAAGTTTAGCTCCTCCTAAAATAAATAAAAATGGAGATTTTGGTGAAACTAAAGTATCTAATCTATTTATCTCACCTATAAAAGAAATTCCAAAAAAAGAATCTAAATACTTAGGAATACCCACTACAGAAGCATGCTTTCTATGCGATACAGAAAATGCGTCATTTATATATATGTCGCCTAAAGATGCAATTCTTTTAGCAAACTTCATATCATTAGTTTCTTCTTCTGGGTAATTTCTAATATTATCCAGCAAAACTATTTCACCTTTTTGAGTATTTTCAATATCTTTTAAAATATTTTCTTCAAAAATATTTGTTTTTATAAAATTAGTTTTATATTTTTTATTTAAAAATTTATAAACTAAATCTAAACTTTTTAACTCTCCATGATGAGTTATGATTATAGGTAGACCACCTTTTTTTAAAATAAAATCTATAGTATTAAAACTATTTTCTATTCTACTTGGATCTATTATCTTTCCATTTTTAATAGGTACATTAAAATCTGTACGGATAATAACTTTTTTACCTTTTAAATTCTTTAAGTCTTTTACACTTTTCATATTAAATCAAACTCTTCATTAGCCCTCCAAATCTTTTTGCATCAAGACTAACTCTGCCTACAAGAAGTCCATCTACATCTCCTTCATCTACAAATCTTCTAGCATTATTTTCATTTACAGAACCTCCGTATAATATCTTCACGCTTTGAGCAAATTTTGCTCCATAGATATCATTTATCATCTTTCTAATATAGATAACCATTTCTCTACATTCAAGAGGAGTAGCCTCTCTTTCAGCTGATTCTCCTATTGCCCATACTGGCTCATAAGCAAGAATAACTTTTTTAAAACTATTCTTTGTTAAATTAGACAAAAGAATATCTATTTGATCTTTGATTTCACTTAAATACCAACCCTGCGCATCTCTTTGTTTTTCACCAATACACACTATTGGAATCATTTTTTTCTCTAAAACCTTTTGTGTTTTTAAGATAATATTTTCATTAGTATCTCCCCTGAGTCTTACTTCTGAATGCCCTACGATGACATAAGATACTTCCATACTAGCAAGTTGCCCAGCACTCACAAGCCCTGTATTTGAAATGATTTCAGCTTCTGATACATTTTGAGCGCCTAGATAAAGTGGTTCTTTTACATATTTTTGTATAATTCCTAAGTGTACAAATGAGGGGCAAATTATGGTTTGTATATCATTCTTATATTTACGCGCAAAAGTTAAAGTATCTTTTGCTAAAGAAAGTGCCTGCTCTTTTTTTTCTGGAGCCATTTTCCAATTTCCAACTAAAATCATTTTATAATTATATCATAAATAAAAAACAGCACAGAATGTGCTGTTTTTTATTTTAATATTTCTAGAACTCAATGATAGTAATATCTTTTTGTGGTGAACATTCAAGAGTAGTAGAATCTTGTCTCATACCCTCAGGAACAGTTTCTTGTGTACCTTCTATATTTATACACATATCACCATTTACATAACAATTATCTCCCATTCTAAAGTGTCCGGCAGGAACAGTAGCTTGCATACCTGATATATTTAAACACATATCGGTTGGACACGCTACGGGTAATGTAACATTGACATATTCTGTTATAGATCCAGAAGTTAGTGTGTAATTATAGCTAGCCCCCGGTGTTAACCCAGAATCAATCACAGAATATCCTATACCATTATATAATGGTATACCTGGTGCTCTTTCAATGTAAACATCTTGACTAGAATCCCATGAAAGAGTTATTGATGTTACTCCACACGAACCACCTACAGATGCTGAAAAGTCAAAACCTTGTTGAGCACAATTATTATCTACGAATGTTCCTGTAGCACTTACCTGTCCAGAAGATCCATTTGCATTATTTGCCGTAACAGTGAAAGTTACTTGCATTGATGGAGGTATATATGTCTGATAGTAGATATTTGTCAAACTTGTATTAGCAATAACAGTCCCGCTAGAATTTCTAACTGTATAACTAGTCGCTCCTGAAACTGGGTTCCAGTATAGATTTACAAAAGCATAGGGTTGCTGACTATGACAAAATGGATCTGTTTGAGCCACAGTGAATCCTGTTGGTGCAGATGGACCCGCTCCTACAGATACATATGCATGCGCAACTGTAGTACCCCCCGCTCCAGTACACGAAAGTGTATATGTTCTATTTGAAGTAATACCTGTCACAGATT
>CAYODR010000003.1:0-69750 GCA_964402895.1 uncultured Candidatus Saccharibacteria bacterium
TAACTGTTGCACTATCACTTGCATTGCCACCGGCTCCAGTACACGAAAGTGTATATGTTCTATTTGAAGTAATACCTGTCACAGATTGTGTACCACCTGATATAGACTTTGAACCTGACCAGCCATTTGAAGCAGTACATGATGTGGCATTTGAAACACTCCATGAAAGTGTACTACTTCCGCCTGATGCTACAGTAGTAGGACTAGCTGATAGAGATACAGATGGAGCGGGTACTGCAACTGTAACTGTTGCACTATCACTTGCATTGCCACCGGCTCCAGTACACGAAAGTGTATAAGTAGTATTAGATGTGATATTCGTTCTGTTTTCTGTTCTATTTGATCCAACAGATTTAGAGCCTGACCATCCTCCACTGGCTGTACAAGATGTAGCGTTAGTAGTATTCCATGTCAAAGTAGATGAACCGCCTGAGGCCACTGTTGTCGGACTAGCTGAAAGGGTTACTGTAGGAGCACTAGCTACAGTTACGGTCACACTTGAAGAACTATTTCCGCCTGGACCACTACAGCTCAATGTGTAAGTTGTGTTAGATGTAATATTGGTTCTGTTTTCACTGCCACCAGTTGAGTTCTTGGCACCACTCCAGCCTCCAGTTGCATTACAAGATGCAGCATTGGCAACGGTCCAGGTGAGAGTAGATGAGCCACCTGATGCCACTGTTGTCGGACTAGCTGAAAGGGTTATCGTTGGCGCAGGACCAACATCATAGGAGATATTAAAGTTCCCACCACCACTCTGAGCAAAAGTGTCCTTTGCTATAAACAATCCTAAAATAAAAAACAGGGTAATAAAAAATTTCTTCATAAAAACTAGTTAATAAAATTAAATGCTACTTTTACAGTCGACATACTCTGATTATATACTTACATAGTATATAAATCTATTTATGAGTGTGGATAAAAAATAAAAAATTCCGTTTTCACGGAATTTTTTATTTCATAAATTATTTTAAGAAACAATAGAATCTTCTTTTATATAGTATTTCTTAATAAAGAAAGCAACAACTACTAGAATCAATATTGCTAAGATTGAAAGCAGAGCTTGTGTTAATGATGATTTTTCAGAAACAGTCTTATATCCAAATTCTTGGCTATCTAATACATTACCTTCACTATCTGTAAACTGAACTTCTAAGGTAGGGTTAACACATCTTTTATTAATTTCCATTTCTACCAGAGAAAATGGGGATTCGTTGGAAATTGATAGAGGGCCGTTAAATTCTGCGGCACAACGATTTTTTCCATTTGATTTGATATTAATTTTAGCATTAACATCTTTAATATTTCCAGACCAAAGAATTTTTACCTTTGCGATTTCACCTTTCTGATAAATATCTTTTTCTAAAGATGCATTGGCAATACTTACAACATCACCTTGAACATGTTTGTTAAGTAAAACCCTGTTTGAATCTGCATCATTACCTACTAAACCAAAATCTACAAAATAAATTCCAGGCTTTGATGCTCCGCTAAATACTATACTTACATCCTTTTTTTCTTTAGCATTAAGTGTTATGCCTGTTTCTTCAAAAGAAATATCAACTAATTCCCCGAAAGAACTCCCCGCCCTAACTTTTATGTCAGGCGAAAGAGTTACCGAACTTTCAAGAACATTATCAACCGAACATTTGATTACAGATGCACTATCACCTCCTTCACTTGGTGCTTGTATACCCAATGTACAAGTATTAGGATCTACAAACACCCCCGTATTTGTAGCCTGAAGCTCCACCTCTCCAACTATTCTAGAAGAAAATGGAAAACCTTGTTTATTTTTACTATTAAGCTGTACTGTATATTTACCTGTCAAAATATCAGGGGCTATATATTTTATATTTTTTTCAACCTTAGAATCTGTAGAAAGTAAAACTTCTTCTGGATAAATAACCTCATGTACAGTTGTATATTTTGAAGTATTACCAACCCGCTCTTCTTTTATAAGCTGGATTCCATACATAATTCCTGACTGCTGCTCTCCTTCATTAAGGAAAGTAAAAGAGATATCTATCTCATTTCCATTTTGAGCAACTATTTTTGGATTTTCAATTCCAACATTTGCCACAATCACCCCCCCGGCTTCAAGGATTTGGTCTATTAAATTTTTTGAACTTTCTTGTGCATATGCACCAAAAGCAAATACTGAAGAAAGAAAAAGTATTGATGTAAATAATAATGAACGCATTTTATTTTTGATATTTATTTGATAATACAGACTAATTATATACTTTTTTCAATTTTATAGATATAAAAACTGTGGATTACTTAAAAATAGCAAAAAAGTGTCGTCTATGATATAAAACAAGTATTGCGATACTCGCAAATTACAAAAAAATAATACAATTATATATATGTTAGATATCAAATCACTTAAATTAGCACTTGAACAATTAGAATCTGAACGCCGTATTGGCAGAGAAAGGTTGGTAGATGCAATAGAACAATCTCTTGCAGCTGCATATAAAAAAGAGTATGGGAAAAAAGGGCAAGTCGTAAGATCAAATATTGACCTTGATGCCGGTACTGTAATTTTTGAACAAGTAAAAACTGTAGTAGATGATTCTGTTGTAAGATTTCTAGACGATGGAGAAGAATACACCGAACAAGAGACTGAAGAAGAGATTGAAGGAAAAGAACTCTTTAACGAAGAAAAACATATTCTTCTAGATGATGCTAGAATCATTAAATCAGATGCTCAGATAAATGACGAAATTGTATTTAGCCTAGAGACAAAAGACGATTTTGGAAGAATCGCCGCTCAAACAGCTAAACAAGTAATTATGCAAAAAATCCGTGAAGCAGAAAAGGATAGCATCATGGAAGAATTTGGCGGAAAGGAAGGAGACATTATTTCTGGTCATATCCAAAAAATAGACCGCGGGACAGTATTTATAGACTTTAACCGAGCTGTTGGAATAATTCCCCAAAATGAACAAATTCCAGGTGAATACTACAATAGAGGTGCCCGAATTCGTGCTTACTTATATTTTGTAGAAGAAGGACCAAGAGGAATAACCTTAAGACTTTCAAGAACTCATCCAAAATTCCTAGAAAAATTATTTGCACTTGAAAGCCCTGAAGTCGCAAACAATATTGTAGAAATAAAAGCTATAGCTAGAGAGCCAGGTTCAAGATCTAAAATGGCAGTCTGGACTGATGACCCAAGTATTGATCCGGTTGGATCGTGTGTAGGACAAAAAGGGATAAGAGTTTCTACTGTGATGACAGAACTTTCTGGTGAAAAAATAGATATTATAGAATGGTCTCCAAATATTGCAGAATTTATTCAAAAATCTCTTTCCCCAGCAAAAATCCTTAGTCTTGATATAAATGAAGAAGAAAAGAAGGCTACTATTGAAGTGACTCCGGACCAATTGTCACTTGCTATCGGTAAGGGTGGTCAAAATGTAAGACTTGCAGCTAAGCTTACTGGTTGGAAAATAGACATTAAAGGAGCTGAGGAATCAGAGCCAGTACAACAAGAAGATGACTTTATGCCCCTAGGACAACTTGCAGAAACAATAGATTCTGATGAAGAAAGATTAGAAGACTCACAAGAATAAAAGTATGAACATACTACATGACATCTCTGCTGGAGAAAAATCTCCAGAAATCATAAATGTGATTATTGAAATCCCAAAAGGTTCAAAAAACAAATATGAAATAGACAAAGAAACAGGTTTGATATCACTAGATAGAGTGATGCATACAGCGCAAGACTACCCTTTTGATTATGGTTTTATGCCACAAAGTCATTGGGAAGATGGAGACCCGCTTGATGTAGTGGTCTTGACCACTTACCCACTAGCGCCAGGAATACTGGTAAAAGTGCGACCTGTAGCAATAGTAAATATGATTGATGATGGAGATTCTGATGCAAAAATAATCGCTGTACCAGAAAAAGACCCAAGATTTAATGATGTACAGGACCTAAAAGATGTAAATCCTCATACTATAAAAGAGATTGAACATTTTTTCCTAACATATAAAAATATCCAAAATAAAAAGGTTTCTATCAATAGTGTTGGTGATAAAAAAGAAGCACAAGAGGCTATCCTCAAATCCCAAGAACTATACAAAAACCTATAAACAAAATCCTCAAGTATATCTTGAGGGTTTTGTTATGATTTTGTAATAATATTAACAAAGTATCGTCTTTATGATATAAGTATAAAAGTTATGAAAAATATTGTTATTACATTTTTAGCTGTTTTGAGCGCGCTTTCTTTTACAGAAAGCTCTTTTGCTCAGGTATCTATCGTATCTCAAGCTAAACCAGTCACCATAAATCCCATAAACACTGAGGTTTTAAATATCTTTGAACAATCAAAAGACACAAAAACTCTCTTAGAAAGAAAAGATTATGCTCAAAAATATTTAGAAGAAATGTCTTTCTGGACTGGTACCTTATTACTTAGAATCCAATTAGCTACAGATAGATTGTCTCAAAACAAAATAGATGTATCTAATGCATTGATTTTTATACAAAATGCTCGCCTAGAATTATCAAGGGCCCAAGAAAGTCTTGTAGTATTTAAGGAAATAATCCCAAATGAACAATCAGAAAATACTCTTAATAATTCATTTATAAGTACCGAAAAGTCTTTAAAAGAAGCTCAATCAAATATCACAAAAAGTATTCTCACGCTTCAATCAATATTAAATAGATAAATAATAAAAACCCTAAAAAACTTAGGGTTTTTATTATTTAAGCTTTGTGATAGAATGCCCACTATGAAAAATAAGTACATAAAAGAAACCAAAAACCTAAGTGAAAGTAGACTTGAAATAAAAGTAGAAATCCCCTGGGAAGATTTTTCTGTATTTGAAGATAAAGCTACAGAAAACCTTTCAAAAAACATTAAAATTGATGGTTTTAGAAAAGGAAATGTTCCCAAAGATATTGCACTAAAACAAATCGGTGAAGAAATGATTTTAGGAGAAATGGTACAGTTAGCATTAGAGAAATACTATCCTGAAATAATTAAAGATCAAAACATAGACTTTATTGGTAGACCAGATTTATCAGTGACAAAAATGGCGCGTGGTAATGAACTTGCTTTTACTATCACAGCTTCAATTTTGCCCGAAATCAAGCTCCCCGACTATAAAAAAATCGCAAGGTCTATACAAAAACCAGAAGCTCCTATAGTAACAGATGAAGATGTTGATAAGGTTATTGAAGAATTAAGACAACTCAAAGCATATGGCCATGTACACGGCCCAGATGATAATCACTCTCATGATGAACCTTTGCCTGAAGTAAATGATGAGTTTGCAAAATCTTTTGGAGAATTTAAAAATCTTGAAGAAATGAAAGGAAAAATTAGAGAAAATATTTTGAAAGACAAAGAGTTTGGAGCAAAAGATAAAAGACGAGTAGAGATACTAGATCAAATCGCAAAAGAAGCAAACTTTGAAATTCCTAAAATAGTGGTTGATAGTGAAAAACAAAAAATGCTATCTCAAATAGAAACAGACATTTCTAAATCTGGAATTACATTTGAAGCCTATCTTAAACAATTAGATAAAACAAAAGATGATATTCTGAAAGAATTTGAACCAGAAGCTATCAGAAGAGCTAAATTTCAACTTCTAATAAATGCTATCTCAAAAGAAGCAGATCTGATTCCTAAAGAAGAAGACGTAGAAAAAGAAGCAAACAAAATCATGGAAATGTATGCTGAATCTGACAAAAACCAAGTAATGGCATACGCAGATATGCTACTCACCAACCAAGCAGTACTTTCAATGCTTGAGAATTTATAAAAGTTTTAATTACTAAATAGATAAAGACAAAGCGCGCCCGACGGGCGCGCTTTGTCTTTATGATCTAGATGAATTTTATTTAATAATCCCCTCCAACAAAAATGTTTACATCATTTTGCCCTATTGGTTCATACCAATTAACTCTTAATCCATAAGAGCCTCCTGGTGCACAACCAAACTCATCGGGTGTAATTATGTATGGATCATTAAAATTAAAAGATGGTGGAAAAGTGATTGTTTCTGTTAAACCTGTTCCGCCCCATGAATTCATTGGTATTATGGTTACATTTGCTACTATTGGCGATAACCCTCTACCTATAGATTTTTGATAAGTATCACTATCAGTATATACTCCTATATTACATCTTACATAATTAGGCATTCCTGTACCATCTTCTGATGCAAGTAATGTATAGTATAGATTCGTTTGGTCATATGAATATGAGAAGCTGGCATTGTATGTTCCCGGAGTAGGTTGAGCAGTTCCAATACGAGCAGAACGCGTAATATTATTTATTAAATTATCAAAACTTGCTGATCCAGCATTTGCTGAACCTGAGGCAGATGCAACAGTATGTGCCGCTGAGCCTAAATTTAATGTAATATCAGCTCTAATTTCTTCTTCAGGAGTATAAAGAGATTTGTTTAAATTAGCCGTTAAATACACTACACCTGTATCTGTTGATATATTGATAGTCTGTCCTGAAGCTTGGGTATTTTTAATCCCAATAAAACTTAAAAAGATAAATAGTGTAGATATGAAGATGATTTTATTTTTCATAAATATATTATACTCCCCACCCTATCTTTTACAAAGCGATATTGTGGAAAAGAAAAAAGACAGAGTGCTTCGCAGCAGTCCGTCTTTAAATTTTTAATCAACATATTCAAGTCTTCCATTGTCAGTCATATACATCTTTCTATCAAGAGATGGGACATAGGAGGATATCCTTGGAACATATGTTTCTTCAGCATTTTTTATGTATGCTTTATAATCTTTTGTTTCAAGAACAAAGTAATTTTTAAAAGACCTAAAAATAGTTACCGTTGGGTCAAGGCGAATTTCTTGGTATAAAACCAAAGTATCACCCTTAAAGTACCTGTATTCATAAGCTCCATCGGCTTCATTTCCTTTAGTAGCTTCGTGATGTATATAGTACATTTCTATCCCCAACTTCTCTTCTTTGGTGATTTTTGTCCAAGGAGAATATCCAATTGGAGTGACAGCAAAGCATGTACTTGCTTGAATATGCACAAGTTTTCTGTCTAAAGTAAAAGCTTCTCTTCTACCAAAAACACAATTGTTTACATCATTGAAAGTGGTCTTCCATTCCATAGGCTTTGACCTGTCTCCACCGGGGAAATCATAAATTTCATCCTTCCCTGTTTGCCTCCAAACTCCGATAAGTTTCAAAAAAAACGGATCAGGTGGTAACACTTTGATTGTCAAAGTCTTGGTACTGGTTAAACCCTCTTTTGTAGCAGAGAATACTAATACTGTATCTCTGATCATTTCTTTGAAGGAAAAATCAACAAAACTCTTTTCTTGCTCAACACCATTAACGGAAATCTTTCCATTATCAGTGCGGGCTTGAAAACTTATACTTTGTCCGTATTCTATCTCAGGTTTATCAGATGATAATCCGGAAAAAGATATGACCGGTGGTACGACTTTTGGTGGTTCCACTGGTGGGACCACTGGGTCTTTCTCACAACTTAGTGTGAAAAAGAGGAATATGAAAAGTATCTTTTTCATTGTTATATGTTTTTAAAGTGTGAGAAATTTTGTTATTTAATTCAAATGTATTATCTCTTATTTTGAAGGATTTGTCAATATATAAGGAAAAAGCCTGCAAAATTTTTATTAAATTAAGATTAAAATAAATAAATTATTTTAATACACCATTTTTTTGATTTTTTATGAAAAATCAGTATATTTAAGAGAGCCGAAGGACAGTTATTGTAAGTATTTGATTTTATTATTTATTTTGAATTTTATATGTTAATCCCAACAGTTATTGAAAAAACAACGGGTGGAGAAAGAGCTTATGACATCTACTCTCGCCTCTTAAAAGACCGCATCATATTTCTAGCAGGACCAATAGATGACAATGTTGCCAACCTAGTTATTGCTCAACTTCTTTTTTTAACAAATGAAGATCCTAAAAAAGATATCTATCTTTATATAAATTCCCCAGGCGGAAATATTACTTCCGGTATGGCTATTTATGACACCATGCAATTCATCAAGCCAGATGTCTCAACTATCTGTGTAGGCTTGGCGGCATCTATGGGGGCATTCCTCTTGGCCGGCGGTACAAAAGGAAAAAGATTTGCACTACCTAATTCTGAAATTATGATTCACCAACCATCGGGAGGAGCAGAGGGACAAGCCACCGATATTGAAATCAGTGCAAAGAGAATTATCAAGATGCGTGAAAAACTAAATCAAATCATGTCCAAAAATACTGGGCAAAAAGTATCAAAAATCGCACTTGATGTTGAAAGAGATTATTTCATGGAATCAGATGAAGCTGTAAATTACGGAATCATTGATGGGGTAATCACCAAGGCAATACAAATAAAATAACATGACTAACCAAGTCCTAAACATTTTAGTTTTACTCTTGGGTCTAATTATCGGATATGGAGTGCGTACACTATATTTTTATTTAAAGAAAAATTCTGTAGAAAAAAATATAGATAAAAAAATCGCCCAAGCAAGAAATAGAGCCATTGAGATAATAGAGTCTGCTCAAACCAAAGCAGATAAAACAAATGATTTTATTAAAGAAAAGGAATTACACATCTTTAATAAAGAAAAAGAAATAGATATAAAAAATTCTAAACTTGAAAACCTGATTAAAGAAAAAGAGCTGATTGTCAAAAATATTTTTGAAAAAGAAAAAGAGATAAAAGAAATTCATAAACAAAAAATCTCTACTCTTGAATCAATATCCGGAATATCGCAAGAAGAAGCACTGGATTTACTTTTACAAAAAATAGAAAATGATAATCAAGAAAACTTTCTAAAAAGATTAAGCAAGCTAAATAAAATCTCAAGTGAAGAAATCGAAGATCGAGCAAGGAGCATTTTATCAACTGTTATTCAAAAAATATCTGTTGATGTGACAAATGACCTGACTACTTCATATATCACAATAAATGATCCGGAAATAAAATCTAAGATTATTGGTAAAGAAGGTCGCAATATAAAATCATTTGAAAACTCATCTGGTGTAAATATTTTAGTAGATGAATACCCTGATAAGATGGTTCTATCTTCTTTTGATAGTACTCGTAGAGCTATCGCCAAGATTGCACTTGAGAGACTGATAGAAGACGGTAGGATTAATCCAAGCAAGATAGAAGACGAACTGGAAAAAGCAAAAAAAGATATCCATGAAAAAATCCGCGAAGCTGGAGCATCAGCAATATCTGAGTGCAAAATTTACAACCTAGACCCGCACCTAGTAACACTTCTAGGTAAATTAAATTTCAGAAGTAGTTATGGACAAAATGTATTAGCACATTCTATAGAATGTGCTCACATTGCAAATTCACTTGCACTTGAATTGGGCGCAAACAATGAGGTTGCCAAAACCGCTGCCCTACTTCATGACATAGGTAAAGCCATTGACCAAGAAATAGAGGGCGGACATGTAGATTTGGGAATCAAATTACTCAGAAGATTTGGAGTAAATGAAGATATTGTAAATGCAATGAAAAGTCATCATGATGACTATCCTCATGAATCAATAGAATCAGTAATAGTCCAAACTGCGGACATGATTTCTGCAAGTAGAAAAGGCGCACGAAATAATTCAAAAGAAAACCACATCCAAAGACTTGATGAGCTAGAAGATCTTGTACACAATTTTAACGGAGTACAAAATGTTTATGCCATAAATTCAGGTAGAGAGATTAGAGTTTTTGTACATCCAGAAATGATATCTGATCTAAAAGCACATGAATTAGCTAAAGAGATTGCGATATCAATAGAAGATGAACTTGCATATCCGGGACAAATTAAAATAACAATAATCCGAGAAACTCGTGTTATAAACTACGCTAGATAAAAAAGTGAAACATTAAAAGCTGTTTCACTTTTTTATGTGGATACACCTGTGGAAACGATTTTATTTAAATTTTAACTTTCCTGAATAACATCAGTAGTTATAGTTACACGGTAAAATAAGGTATAATATTGTCATGCAAAAAGAAAATTCCTTTGAATCAAAATTCAAAAACCCAAACGAAGAATTCTCTTATATCAGTGAGAGAGCTCAAAAAGAGTATATCCTACAAAACCCAAACAGTAAGACACTTGAAAGTGCTGCCTTAAACACCCTTGAACAATATTCTCAAAAAAATACAAACGAAATAATCCATGAAACAAATATCATTTCTGAAAATGAAGTAGAAACCCTAGGATTAAAATTAAAACCCGAAAACCATGATGATAAGATATCTGGGTTGTTGGGAATAGCGCTAGAAAAAGGAATTAAAAATGCATTTGAAGTATTAGATAAAATGCGTGACCCACACCTAAAAGATGACTTCCACAAATTTCTTGTACAGTATATGCAAACTACCGGGCTAATCCCCGGGATTAAAGAAGGCACCCCGCTGCATAAAGAACTAGAACACTCATTATTTGCAGTTATGCTCCCAGCCAATACTGACAACCAAGATTTCAAAAATTTCATTCAAGCTATGAAGCAGTTCTATACTGGAATGATATCTGTATGTGAAAATTCAAAAGACCACTATACTATCGAGCTATCAGTACGAGGTGAATCTAAAGACATCGGTATCTATGTATCTGTACCAAGATTTTATGAATCAACATTTGAAAAAATGGTCACAGCTTATTATCCATCTGCATCCATTGAATCTGTACCCGATGATTATAATATTTTCAGTGATACACCATCTGTAGTATCTGGATCAATAGCTACTCTTGCTGAACCAGAAATCTTCCCATTAAATACAGACGAAAACTTTTCTCATGATCCCCTAAGTGCTATCATCAACTCTCTTTCTAAATTTGAAATGAGCGGTGAAGGAGCAAGTATCCAAATCATAATTACAAATGACGGACAAAATACTAATAAAATATTTTCTGATGTTATTTCTAGTGCCGAAAAAAATAGAACAAAAATAAAAGATGAATACAAAGAAGCCGGTAGAAGTATCATCTCTGGTTTTGGCAAAGATTTTATCTCAATGTTTTCACCTAAAGATACGAAAGATGATGAGCAAAAAGAAAAATTTTTAGATGTCTCAAATATAGAGCTTGTAAAAAAGAAAAATGGAAATCACATCATAAAATCCGGAATCCGCATCATTGCTTCCGCCCCATCTATATCAAGAGCAAATGCAATGCTTACGACTATCAAAACTTCTTTCGGACAATTTGCACTTGTTGGTTCAAATAATATTTCTTGGAGAGATGTCAGAACATCAGAAATAAATAATTTCATTCAAGATTTTATTTTCCGTTCTATTAGAGAGAAAGAGTTGATGAGACTTTCAATAGATGAACTTGCTACAATCTTTCACTTCCCTGTGGGAATTTCATCTACTCCGGAGTTAAGTGAGTCTCAAGCTACTACTGCTCCTGCTCCTAGTGGTATCATCCCTGAAGGAGTATATCTTGGAGTAAACAACTATAGAGGTAGTCTTACTGATATTTATCTAAACAAAGAAGACCGCGTACGACATACTTATGTTATCGGTCAGACAGGAACAGGTAAAACAACAATTCTAAAAAATATGATTATTCAAGATATTAAAAATGGTCATGGAGTATGTTTTATAGATCCTCACGGAAGTGACCTTGAAGATATTCTCGCCAACATTCCGAAAGAACGACTTGATGATGTCATATACTTTGACCCGGCGTATACAGAAAGACCAATGGGGCTCAACATGCTAGAGTATGATGAAAAATATCCTGAACAAAAAATATTTGTTATCAATGAGCTTCTTAGTATTTTTAATAAACTCTTTGATATGAAAACAGCTGGAGGTCCAATGTTTGAACAATACTTTAGAAATTCTGCGGGACTTGTAATGGAAGATCCAGAATCTGGTTCAACTTTACTTGAAATCACTCGCGTACTATCTGATAAATCTTTTAGAGACTTAAAACTTTCAAAATGCAAAAATCCTATCATCAAGCAATTCTGGGAAAATGCCGAAAAGACAACCGGTGAAAGCGGTCTTCAAAACTTTATCCCCTACCTTACAAGTAAGTTTGATGTATTTATTTCAAATGACATCATGAGACCCGTCATTTCTCAACAAAATTCTGTTTTGAATTTCAGAGAGATCATGGATAAGAAAAAGATACTATTGGTAAATCTATCAAAAGGAAGACTCGGCGATATCAATTCTCATTTGATTGGACTTTTACTTGTAGGAAAAATCACAATGGCAGCCCTATCGCGTGTAGATATACTTGGTCGTGGAGAAGTAAATGATTTCTATTTATATATAGATGAATTCCAGAATGTGACCACGGACTCTATCACCACGATCCTTTCTGAAGCTCGTAAATATAGACTAGGACTTATCATGGCCCATCAATATATTGAGCAATTAGACAATTCTATTCGTGATGCAGTTTTCGGTAATGTGGGTAATATGATTATCTATCGTATCTCACCTGAGAATGCAAAAGTATTTGAACAACAATTAGCCCCCACTTTTACTCCGACCGATATCATCAAGCTAGAAAACTTCAACGCTTATGCCAAAATCCTAGTTAAAGGAACACCTCAAAAACCATTTAACCTACAAATTCCTCCACCACCAAAAGGTAATATAGAAATCACAGATAAAGTTAAACAATTGTCCTATCTAAAATACGGACGACCTCGAGAAGAAATAGAAGCCGAAATATTTTCAAGATATAAAGCTTAATAAAAAATGCCCAAGCTATAATGCTTGGGCATTTTTTTGATTCTTAATCAAAGACCTTTCTAAAAAGAAAAACTCCCGGTATAAAGAATAATATCCACAACAACATCTTTACTTCAGAAAATTTTGGTATATTCAAAAAATCTGAATAATAAGACATCAAGCATATCGGTAGGATAAAAATTGCCGGCAATAAAAATATAAATAAAAATGCTTTTATTAAATGCCTGATGTACAAAAGCTCGGCATTGTAAAACAAAATTAATTCTATCCTATTGACTCCTACCATAGATATTATCATTACAGTTAAACTATAAAGAATCAAAAATGATCTGGTACCACTTAAGCCATCTCCAATGATGGCAAATGCTGAAAATAGCAACACTATGACTAAGCATAGTTTTTGCAAATAATTTTTA
This sequence comes from uncultured Candidatus Saccharibacteria bacterium, assembly GCA_964402895.1. Lineage (GTDB taxonomy): Bacteria > Patescibacteriota > Minisyncoccia > Phycocordibacterales > UBA9973 > UBA4124. Next base: position 13,134 of record CAYODR010000003.1, read on the forward strand.
CTTTTCATCTCTTTATTTTTTTGGTTTAAACCAATTTTGTCATAAAAAAGTGTTTTTTAAAATATTGATTAAAAAATATTTTAATTCACTATTTTTATATAGTTTCTGATTACCGAACAGCTACACCTACGATTATAAGACCCGCCGCTACTCTGAGTAGAACCATTACAACCTACATATGTATTTTTTCTATTAGAAGCAAGCTCCATTCCAGCAATAATAAAATAATATTGCCCATTTGCACATCCAGAATACGCAGATGCAGAATAGTAATAATACACTCCACCATCAGTATTGCTACCACTATTCCATACAGATAAGGGTTCTGGAGTAGGATCAATAGGGTCTTGCGCTATATATGGAGCAAGAGCGCCACCAGAGATCCACCTGCCATTAGATAAACCCGTAACAGAATTACACCAGTTTATACTATTTACAATCGGACCACTTGGGGAGCAACTCGCAGATGATGGATACTGCCCATGATCCATATAGTACATCTCAAGCGCTGTTTGAATATTTCTAATATCAGAAATTCTTTTAGCATCTCTTGCTTTACTTCTTGCACTATTTAAAGATGCGATAACTACGCCCGCAAGTATTCCTATAATGGCGATGACTACTAAAAGCTCAATGAGGGTGAAAGCTTTATTTTTATTATTAAAATAATTTAGAGTGAAGGCGTAACTTTTAGTGGTATACCCCCCCCCCTAATATTCTTTAGTTGGGGTGATAAGATTTTCATGAGAATATTATAACATAGTGTGTGTCCCAAACAATATATCTTGCTAATAAATTCATAGTTTTTCTTAAAAAATAAAATCTAAGATGCACAGCGAACAGGATAATTAGTAGTTAAAAACCCTGTGAGTACATAGCTATCATTAAAACCCTGCACATAAGCAACATTGTTTGAACTGATAATAGCAATAGATGGAGTAGATGACCAATAATAATTATTATTAAAACCTACATTACCATTATAATCATATATAGATTTTAAAACCTCAACAGGTGGGAGTCTTTTGCCCGCTGTTGCGCAAATATTATTTGCACCAATCCAGCCCGATGTCCCACTGTTTGAAGAATCAAGCGTTATTACACTCTGAGCATCTACTGCATAATGTCTTTCATTGAAATATACTGCTACACCAAAATTTTTAGTTTCTAAAGAATCTGCTGGGATAAAATTATTAACAGTATCTCTGGGCACATCACTTGTCCTGACTACACACCTAACCTTATCTGCTCCTGCAATACTTATAAGAGCATCTATCATAGGTTGTATTGAAGCATGAGCTGTGACGCCTGTTGGATTATATGTACAAAGACCTGCAAATGTACCATTGTCTAAATGATATAGTTGGGCTTGATTTTGAAGATTCTTTAGATTTGATTTAATCGCTGCTACTCTGCCACTTGTTCTGGCTGAGTTTAAAGATGCGATGACGACTCCTGCTAGTATTCCAATAATTGCAATTACAACAAGAAGCTCTATTAAAGTAAAAGCTTTAGATTTTTTTAGAGCAAAGATGCTCTTTTTAGAATAGCACCCCCCTATTTGTCTTTTAGAGTTTATTGGTAAATTTTTCATGGTTTTATTATATCATAGCATTAGTCCCAAACACTACATCCTATTCAGAGACACGGATAAAAATCTGCTGATTTTTTCCTGTGCTCAGACCAGTCGTCTTCCGCAAGTCTCTTCATAGGATATATTGTTTGGGACTTTTATATTCACTAACGCAAAACAAAGCCTTTTTGCCGTGTCTCGCAGGCTGACTGAGCCGAGAGTCAGGCAATTTTTCAGCAGAAAAATATGCCGACGGCAAAAAGGCTTTGTTTGAAGTGGTGAAGATTTAAAAATAAATAAAATAGTTTTAGAAATTTTTTAAATATTTTAAGAAATAATCTATAAAAATAACAAATTATATTTATATAAAGTCAATGGTTGCATCAAAAAAAGCTTGATATATAATGTGATAAGCTTAAAGCGTAAGCTTTTGGCGCACTGATGAATTAGTAGAATAGAATTTCCGAGAGAAATCTCATCTTTAAATTATGAATAAACAAGCACTTGTTGAACTTATCCACGGCAAAATCGGAGGTACAAAAGTACAATCTGAAGAAGTAATGGAAAGTCTTATCGACGCAATCGTAAGCACACTTAAAAAAGGAGAAGAAGTTTCTATCGCAGGACTTGGTATCTTTTCAGTTAAAGATCGTGCAGCTCGTACTGCTCGCAACCCAAAAACAGGCGAAACAGTAAAAGTAGCAGCGACACGCGTTCCAAAATTCCGTGCAGCAAAAGCACTAAAAGATGCTGTAAAATAAAACCCAAAACAAAAACACGCAAGTTTTATCTTGCGTGTTTTTGTTTTGGGTTTTATTGACTTTATATATATTTTGTATATATTAGTAAACAGTATGTACCTAAATAATTAAATTATGAGAAAGTTGTTTATTTCAACAGAAGTGCTTCCTGCAAAACAGAGAGATCTACAAAAGAAAGAAATCGGCAGAAGGGCTGCAAAACAAAAACTTTGGTTTTTGTTTAAACCTTCACTTCCAGAAATTTTGGAGCTGGTAAAGAAAAAGAAGGTAGAAATTATCAGCGTGTCCGGTTTTGATGAAAATTTCATCAACAATCTAACAGAAAGGCTCAACAAGAGCCTATCCACACATTTTGAATTCTGCAAAGAATCAAAATGTATTAAAAAAGCTGCGTAGGCCTCAAATCGTAAGTTACCCGTATCACCAACCACAGTGTGATACGGGCTTTTTTTATACAAAAATCCACATTTACCATTATATACGAAACTAAATACTGTGCGGGATAAGGGAATCGAACCCTTCACCTCAGTTTGGAAAACTGATATTTTACCGATAAACTAATCCCGCTTGTAAAAACTATGATATCAAAATTATTGATTAAAATCAATAATCCCCCGTGCACTTTTAACACGAGGGACTTTTTAATTTAAACTGATCCAATACTTATTTCCTACCTTAGAGATAAACTCACCCAAGATGTAAGCTTTTGATTCAATCTTTTTTTGAAGCTCAGAAGTTTGATCTTTTACCAAATACCCCTTAAAGGTATCTTGATTTAAATCATGAATTTCAAGATTATCTCTCTCCATGACCAAAGATACATCTTCTGCCTTATTTTTTAAATTTTGACTTATTTGAAACATTTTTTTAAATTTTACAAACTATATATTAATATTAAGACCTTGTCAATAGCTCTTCATATTTATTTTTTAAATCAGAATAATAATCATTATCATTTGGGAGCATTACTTTAACTTCCCTACCTCCTATAAATTCATAAGAAGCATATATTTCTTTCTCATCTTCTTCAGACATATAAGATCTTGATGCTCTACCAAAATCAATCACAACAGGATTTCCTGTATTAAAATCAATCATTACATTCTTAGCGTGCAAATCTCTATGATAAATCTTTCTTTCGTGCATTTTGTCCAAAAATGCACGAAGTTTTTTAAAAAAACTTTTTCCGTCTATATTATCAGGAATCAAATTGGGATTAAGCGAAGCTTCTTCTAGTGTACAACCATTTATATATTCCATAACTACTACATGATCTTTGCTCATGTATTTTCTACCATCTGGTTTGAATTTAATTTTCATTGGAGAAACAATAGTTGCATAACCTTTTGGAACTTTCACACCAACATCAATATCTTGAAGCTCATTTTGAAAAGCCATTTCTATATCTACATCATTGTTTCCCGGCAGTAAATTATGAACATGCTTAAAACATAAATCAGTATCTTCATCTGGATATTTAAAAACATCTGCAGTTTTACCAAAACCAACTTTATTTTCACTCGTAAAAATTTGTTCTGCAAAATTACAAAGGTTTTCTTTATAAGCTTCTTCTTCAAGAGTAGGAAATTTCTCTGATAAAGACTCTCTATCATGAATCTTGATCTGACCTAAAAACTTTTCCATATTTTCCATGTCGGGATGCAGGGATTCGAACCCTGAGTCACTTCTTCCCAAAAGAAGCATGTTAGCCGTTACACCACATCCCGTGGTACATATCATACTAACAGAAAACTATATATAAATAAAGAGCTAGTCAAAAAATAAATCTATGTTTTGCAAAGACTTCTCTCTCCCTAAAGACACCAAAATAAAACCTATTTTAAAAATTTTAATACCACGACTTAAGCACAAAAATTCAATAGACCTATGAAACTTCAATAATTTGTTTTTTGTGATATTCTCTCCGGCTGAAACCCTAGAATGATTTTTTGAGGTTTTAACTTCAAAAAAATATACCCGATCTTCCCTACTTGCTAAAATATCTATTTCACCAAACTTTGTATTTATATTCCTTTCAATGATTATGAAACCCTTTTCTTTTAAATATTCAATTGCCAAGTCTTCTCCTATAAGACCTATTTTTTGACTGTTTGCTGAAAAGACTTTTATCATATGTCCATAAGTGTTAGATAATAGCTATATTATATATGACCAATTTAAAATCTAGATAAAATTGGACACTTATTGGGCATATTATTTGTCTGTTATCCCACTTAACCACAGAGTTATCCACAGTTTTTGTCAAAAAAGTATAGTTTTCAACATTTACTCACAATACTTTCAAATTTTGTAAAAATAAACAAAACAACTGCCGTCTTATAGACGGCAGTTGTTTATCTTGTGCGGCTACAGGGAATCGAACCCTGGTCTCGTCCTTGGCAAGGACGCATTCTACCACTAAACCATAACCGCAAGGTGTATATATTATACTCAGGAATATACTTTTTGCAATAAATACTTCCCTTTTTATATAGCAAATGCTAAAGTTTAGCTGATGCACCTATGGTGAAATGGATATCACAACTGTCTTCGGAACAGTTATTCTGGGTTCGAATCCTGGTAGGTGCACATAAAGACAAAACTATGAATGAAATAAAAAAAGAAAATATCCCAAACTTTGTTTCACATGTAACAAAAATGCTCCAAGAGAGCGGCTTTGAAGCCTATCTTGTAGGCGGATGTGTAAGAGATATGCTTATGGGTAAAATACCAAAAGATTGGGATATTACAACGAATGCTATCCCTGAGCAGATTCAAGAAGTATTTAAAGAATACAAGACTATATATGAAAATAACTTTGGAACAGTCAGCGTACTAAATATTCCCCCTGAAAATGTTTCAGGTGAAACACGCATGAGTCCAGATCAAGATAATCAAGTTCAAATAACCACATATAGATCAGAAGTTGGATATTCAGACAATAGACGCCCAGATAGTGTTTCATATGAAACAAAATTAGAAAAAGATTTAGAAAGGAGAGACTTTACTATCAATGCATTAGCCTTTGACCCATTCAGTGGAGATAAAGGACAAATAACAGACATTTTTAACGGTTTGTCCGATATAAGGGACAAAACTATAAAATGTGTCCTTGATGCAGATACTCGCTTTAAAGAAGATGCACTTCGTATGATCAGGGCTATTAGGTTTTCCACAACCTTAGACTTTACTGTTTCATATGAAACACTGAAAGCAATTGAGGATAATAAAGAACTCATTAAAAACTTATCAAATGAAAGAGTTCGTGATGAATTCATAAAAATCATCAACTCCCCATCTCCTGCATTTGGTATTACCTTAATGGAGAAAACCGGTATTTTGCCATTTATACTCCCTGAAATCATAGATAGTATTGGATGTGAACAAAAAGGTGCCCATATATATGATGTATACAACCATCTACTTCACGCCCTCCAACATGCAGCAGGTAAGCAATATTCTCTAGAAATACGCCTAGCTGCCCTGTTTCATGATATTGGAAAGCCAGCCACTCGTAGATACGATGCTAAAAAGGGTAAATATACATTCTTTGGACACGAAGTCGTAGGCGCAAGAATGACCAAGAAAATACTTGAAAGATTGAACTTTTCACGTGTAACAATAGACTTAGTAGTAAAACTTATCAGAAATCACATGTTTTTCTCTGATACCGAGCAAATTACCCTTTCAGCTGTTCGTAGAATCATTCAGAACGTTGGTAAAGACCATATCTGGGATCTTATGAAGGTCCGAGAATGTGACAGGGTTGGGATGAAAAAGGCTGAAGCTCCATATAGACTCAGAAAATACTTTGCCATGATAGATCAAGCTCTTAGAGATCCTATTTCTGTAGGACAGCTTAAAATTGATGGTACTTTCCTAATGAAAGAGTTACACATGAAACCGGGCCCTAGAATTGGCTGGATACTACACGCCCTCCTTGAAGAAGTACTAGAGAATCCGGACCTAAATACACAAGAATACCTCAAATCTAGATCTGAAGAATTAAATACCCTAGATGACCAAAATCTAAAAGACTTAGGCGAAAAAGCTCAAAAAGCCAAAGAAAAGGCTGAAAACCAAGAAATCACAGAGTTACACATGAAACATGGTATTTCTAATAAAAAATCCAAGTAAATAGTTACACATGAAACATAAAAACGCCCCAAGGCGTTTTTATGTTTATTGTTTAAATAACTCTTTAATTTTCACTTTTGTAAAATTGTTGTTTTCGTAATATTTTTCTGGGCTAAAACCATCTTTTGATCTATATTTTTCAATTTCATAAAAGCCAGCCTTACAATTTTCAATCTCCTTAACAACAAAATTAGAGAGTTCATAAGGGTGCAACCATTTTGATTGATCAGTGTCTGTATTAATAAAAGCAAAAGGTCTCGTAATTATCTCGTGTGGACATAAAACAGAAGAAATATTAAAAACAATAGTACTCAAATTATCTTTAATTTTAACCATTTTTTTCATATAATTCTTAGTTTCTTTAATTGTTTTCCACCAAGAAGTATGAACTTCTGGTTCATATTTATCAGCAAGGCTTCCAAAAATAACTGTCTTTGTCCCCCCTCTCCAAATACTACATAAACTATTTATTGCATTTGTATAAGCTTTATAAGTAAGATCCCATGTTTCATCATTAATACCATCTTTATTTTTATCATTCTGAATAGATATTTTACCATTATTAGATATTTCAAAAGGATAAAAACCTAAAGAATGAACATAAATAACTTCATCTATGTTAGAAAAATCAATTAATTCAAAGAATTTTTTGTAATTATTAATACCACCAATATCACAAATGAGAGTTTTTTGTGGAATTTTTCCATTTATTACAAAATCATCAAGTGGAGCACCTTTTCTAGAAATACCGTATATAATATTTTTATTATCTTGAGCATATTCTGAAAGTATTGCTGAGCCTATTGCTCCTGTAATACCAGCAATAATAACTAATTTTCTTTCTTTTTTCATACTCCATAAGTATGACATAATTATTTTATAAGTCAAATATTATATCTTTTTTGTATGTTTTGTAAACTTTTATTTTACTTTATACAAAAATATGCTAAAATTTTTCATATGAAACCTTTTAATCCAAGCTCTAAAGAGGACAATATTATCAATATGCTAGCGATAGAATCTCTTTCAGCAAAAGAAATACTAGAAAAACTAAATGATTTAGAAAAAATAACAAAGCAAGCTTTGTACAAAATCCTAAATCGTCTTATTTTTCAAGAGATATTGGTAAAACACAATCAAAAATACTCCCTTTCTCGTATTTGGATACAGTCTATGTCTGATTTTATCCTTAAAACAGAGAGTTTATACGGACTTAATTCAGAAAAAATAGACTTTTTAAATATTAAAGAGGGGGATAAAATAGAATATTCTTTTAAAAATGCTGTAGATGCTGATAAATTCTGGGGGCATGCTTTTGACTTATTTACCGATACAATACCCAAAAACCAAGAAATCACAATATATAATCAACATCAATGGTTTTTAATTGTTAGAAAAGATGAAGAACTTATGCTTTTTGATAAAATCAAAAAACAAGAAAAATACCTTAAAAACTATGTTTCTGGCAAGAATTTTCTAGATGAGTATGTAAGGCAATACTTTGATCAAGAAAGGGTTAAGTATGAAACACTCTCAAACCCCCCCTTTGAAGCAAATAACTATTATGTAAATATTTTCGGAACAAAACTTATTGAAGTATATCTAGACGAAAAAACATCTGAAAAACTGACATATCTATATCAAAATACGCATGAATTTAAAGATTCAATACCTGAAAAAATAAAAAAAATTGCAAGCGAAGGAAAAACAAGAATCATAATCTCAAATAGCCCTAAAAAAGCTAAATACATATTGAAAGAAATAGAAAACTCAAAAAACCTTTAAAATAAGGGTTTTTTAGTATATACTTGATTTAGTTTACACTTTACTGTAAAGTGTGAATATGAAAGATACGACATATTATCAAATAATGAACTATCTAAATCTTCAAAAAAGACCTGTTTCACCGCATGAACTAAGAATGATAACTAAGAAAAGTCGAGTCTCAGTACAATCCGCACTTAAAAAGCTCCAGAAAAATGGGTGGCTGATTAAAATCGGTACATCTCCAAAAGTCTTCTATAAAATGATTGATCCAAATAAAATAATTTCATCCACACAAGAAGTTACACATGAAACAACCATAGAAAAAGTTGAAAACAGGGGATTACTTGAAAAATTCATATATGACTCAAATAGTGTTCTTGGTATTGACTAAAATAAAAAATGTATTAAGATAATATTCTAGTACATTTTAAACAAAAAAATATGAAAAAGGGACAGAAAAGTCAAAAGAAAAAGTATGCTTGGTTTGGCCATGGATCTACAGATCCAAAAAATAACCTAAACAAAAATCAGCAGAAAAACATCAAGGTAGCAAATAAACCCATTATCACCCGAAGAAACGGTGGGTAATAATAGGTTTAAAAAACAGAAGGAGGGGTATAGCCCCTCTATTTTTATTTTAGATAATAGTTTAAAATATAATATATGAAACATTTAATATCTTTTGACCTAGACGGTACTCTAACTACAGAGAATTCATGGTTTTTACTAAATAAAGCTATGGGTTTAACCCAAGAAGAAGATAGTGAATTATTTAATGACTATCTATCTGGAAAGATCTCTTACGATGAATGGATGGATCTTATCATTTCTATTTATAAAAATAAGAAAGGGGACTTATCAAAAGATCAAGTAGATCAAATAGCAAATTCTATAAATATCCGAGAAGGAGCTTTTGAAGTGGTTGAAAAACTCAAATCTATGGGTCATGAAGTGATTATAATATCTGGCTCTGTAGATACAATCTGTAATCAAATAGCTCAAAAACTAAACATAGATACATATCTAACTGCATCACAATTAGTTTTTAATAATGAAAACCAAATTACAGACATTGAAACAATGGGGGACGAAAGATCCGCAAAAATGAAACTCTTGAAAAACTATTGTGACCAAAAGGGCTACACGCTAGATATGGTGATAGCCATAGGAGATGGTGGAAATGATTTAGAAATATTTGAAAATGTTAAAGGTATCTTAATAGGAGAAAATACTGAACTTTCAAATGTTGCATGGAAGAAAGTGTCTAAACTATCTGAGATACCAGATCTTATGGAATAAATTCAAAAAAAATAAACCGCCTATTTTCATAGTCGGTTCAATGTGGACGATTTTAATATTAGGCTCGTCCGTTTTCCTTTTTCCTTTTTTAAAGGAACATTAACCATCCTCCAAATATGGTAATTAATCCTGACCATATAGCAATTGCTCCTGATTTTAAACTACTTGCTCTGTTATCTGATAAAGAGAAAAGCAGTATTAGTAGTGCTCCAGATATCAATGCTAATCCACACCAGTGAATATCTTTTGTCTGGAACATCATTACAAGTGCAATAGAGAACAACAGTGTTGTAATGGCTTGGGGAATAAAAAAGAAATTTTTCATATTTTTAATTTAATTGGTTACTTGAATATCCATAAGAAACTCAAGTAACCAATTAAATTTATTTAAAAGAACAATCTGTTTCGTCCTTTTGGACTCATCAGTACGAATACACATTCGTATACAGTGTGGACCTATTACTAGATCCACTGACATCCCACATTTTTGTTAACCACCAATGCGAGGACAGTTATGTTTTTACACAACGGAATGCCATATATAGCGAAACACTTATTTTGAGACATTGTTTCAGAGATGTCTTTCACTTTTTCAGTGTATGTATGCTTCACAGCAGACATCACTTACTTTCTGTTGCCAACCGGCTGTTCGTGCTATTGAACAGTGTGAGACCGGTCCGAACGTCATTTGTCATAATGCCATGCTGCATCAAACACTGGAATCAGAAATTGTTTGTTAGACAATCCTTTTTTCCGTGCCATGGTCACCGCTACTGCAAATCCTGCCTTTCCTGTTCTCCCAAACTCACTCAACGCTTCGTGGTGAAAGTCATCCCATTTAGCAACCCATTCACTTTTATCTGTCGGTTTGAAGCCGACAGCTTTCATGAAAGTTTGATCAATGTGATTACTTGTTACCAAAGCCACTGTATCAAGATGAGGTATTGAAGCCTCAAGAGCGGGGAACGGAAACATTGGATTTGCATATGTAGTGCCAGGTAAATCATGTCTTGCAATAACAGAAGGGTCTTCTATACCAAATACTCTTTGATACTTGCCGGGGAATCTCTTCCGATAGGCAAGAGCAGATGATACTGCTTCAAATCCCACAATTGTTATTCCAGGAAGCAATGATTTAAACTCTGTTCCCATGGAGAGCGTTGTTGTGCCGTTGCCTACGGGGGCAACTAAAATATCTGGTGTGATATTAGCATCAACAATCTCTTTTGCGAAAGGGCGAAATGCATCGATTGCAACTTCGTTAATACAATCCCCGCGTCCAGTAATATCACCCATCACGTGATTTATATACTTGGTACCGCGGTGTTCGGCGAGGAATCGCTTGATGAACATTGGAAAGCCATTAACGTATGCTTCGGCAGGGGTGAGGTGTAGCTCAGCACCGGCCTTTTCGATTGCGGTTTCGCGTGCCCTTTCACCGCCAGCAGGTACAGCTATCTTGATTGGGTAACCAAGGGCTGTTGCAATTGCGGCGGCTGCACGTCCTCCTGAGCCGGAAGTAGTTTCAAGCAGTGTATCACCAGGTTTAATAATGCCTAAGCATTCTTTCTGATAAATAAGCTGTGAAAATATCCTAGCATAATGACATTCTCCGTAAGGTAATTTATATTCCATCTTGAAATGGTATATGTTTCCCTCAAACTCAATTGTTTTAATTGGTGAGTTTTTAACGGCATCCAAAATTTGGTTGTAAAGAGCTGTTCTCATAATATGGGTGAGTGGGGGTTTATGCACTCGGCCGAGATGCACAAACGACTCACCTCACATCAATCATCTGACAACAGTATAGCTTGTTTGTAAAGGATTGTCAATATACAATGAAATAATATATTGTAAATAGCAATAAAAACATTGTAAAATAAGAATAAAAAAGTGTTGATAAATCTTCAACAACATGATACAATTTTAATATATGATTGAAGAAATACTTAAAGAATTAAACTTTGGGGAAAAAGAAATAGCTATATATATCTGCGTACTTGAGCACGGTAAATTGTCTGCTGCTACACTTTCAAGAATTACAAAAATCAACAGAACAACTGTTTATAGTGTGACTAAAGAGCTTATAAATAAAGGAGTTATCACGGAAGATATTGGGGGATCAAATAGATACTATACAGCACTACCACCAGAAGAACTTCGTAATTTGCATAATAAAAAACAAAAAGAACTAGAAAAAGAAGGTTTTTTAGTAGAAGAAGCTATTAAAAAACTTATAAATATACCTAAAAATAAACATTATTCTGTACCAAAAATAGTTTTTACCGAAGAAAGAAATCTAAATGAAGTTCTTTATAAAAAACTTCCTATCTGGATAAAAAGTGCTGAAGGAAAAGACCAAAACTGGTGGGGATTCCAAGATTCTTCTTTTATTGAAAGTCACAAAGAATGGTTTAAATACCATTGGGAGATTTTTCCTGAAAATTATGGAACAAGACTTTTCACTAATGAAAAAACTCCTGAAAAGGATTTTGCTCAAGAAATAAACAAGCAAGATATACGAAAAATTAAATACTGGGATAAATCAAAAGAATTTACAGCTACGCATGCAGTCCTTGGTGACTATGTACTTTTTTGTGTAACAAGACAGCATCCTTATTATTTAGTAGAAATTCATGATGCTGTGATGGCAGAAAATATGAGGCAAATGTTTAAAGCTATGTGGGAAGAACTATCCTAATTTAATCTCAAGCAGGATAGGGCAATGGTCTGATCCCATGTATTCAGCTAGAGTTTCAAATCCTAAAACCTTTTTCCTTAAAGATTCTGATATAAAGAAGTAATCTATGCGCCAACCAACATTGCGAAGCCGAGCGCGAGTCTTTTGATCCCAATATGTATATACATCTGTTTTATCAGGGTTTAAATACCTAAAAACATCAGTCCAACCTTTTGAGACAAGTTTATCTATCCAAGCTCTTTCTATTGGTAAAAACCCTGTGTTTTCAGAATTTGCTTTAGGTCTAGCCAAATCTATCTCTGTATGAGCAGTATTTACATCACCACAAAAAATAACTGGCTTTTTTTTCTGGAGTTTTTCAATGTATTTTAAGAAATGATCATAAAAATTAAGTTTGTACTCAAGTCTGATAGGACCACCTCCACCATTTGGAAAGTAGCAAGTGATTAAATAAAAATTATTATACTCTAGTGTGATAGTCCGACCTTCATCATCAAGTCCTGCCATACCGATACCATACTTCACACTTAAAGGTTTAATCTTTGTATAAATCCCCACACCACTATAACCCTTCTTATGTTCTGGCCAAGTAAAATACGAATGATAACCAAAAACATTTTTCAAATCTTCTGGAAGCTGGTCGGTGGTAGCTTTTGTTTCTTGAAAACAAACTATATCTGGATTATATTCTGTAAATAATGGGTCAAAATGTCCTTGCTTATGAGTTGCACGAATACCATTTGTATTCCAAGAAATTATTTTCATAAAAACATTATAACATTAAAAATATTCATGCCTAAAAATGATATTATGTCGTAAAATATTGTATACTAGATATGGTATATGGATATTGAGCCAGCAAAAAGACAATTTTTAGAATATTTAGAAATTGAAAAGGGTAGAAGTCTTTTAACTGTTCGTAATTATGAACACTATTTAGATAGGGCATTTGAAGAAATGAATATTTCTAAATTAAAAGATATCACGGAAGATAAGCTTAGAAACTTTCGCTTAGTCCTGAACAGAGCATCGGGTGTAAAAATAAAAGGGCAAACAGCTGGTACAATGAAAAAAAATACCCAAAACTATCATTTAATAGCCTTGAGGTCATTTTTAAAGTATTGGAGAAAAAGGCAATACGATACTTTATCACCTGATACTATAGAACTAGCAAAAGTAGGGGGGAGGCATTTAGACCTGATCTCAATAGATGAGCTCAATAGACTTTTAAAAGTGCCTAAAGAAAAAAATGAAAAAGATTTAAGAGATAAAGCCCTACTTGAACTTTTTTTCTCAACAGGGCTTCGTTTGGCTGAACTATGTTCATTAAATAGAGACTTGGATTTATCAAAAGATGAATTTTCAATCAGAGGAAAAGGAGAGAAAGTCAGAGTTGTCTTTTTATCTAATGATGCAAAAGCCTCAATCAGAGAATATCTCAAAGAAAGAAAGGATATGGAAGAAGCAATGTTTGTAAATGTCTCTAAAAATAAAATAAAGTCCCGCCTCACGCCAAGATCAATAGAACGAATAGTCAGAGATTGTGCTATCAAAGCAGGGATTTCAAAAAAAGTCACACCCCATGTACTCAGACACTCTTTTGCTACCAATCTTCTCTCAAATGGAGCAGATATCAGAAGCGTACAAATGATGCTGGGGCATGTAAATATATCAACTACACAAGTCTATACCCACATTACAGATAAACAACTCAGGGATGTTCACAAAAAATTCCATAAGAAATGATTTATCTATAAAACTGTATCATGTAAAAATATTATGAAATATAAACGATATAAATAAATTCACGATACTTTAAAAAGATTTTATCGGCTTTTGTTATTCTATGAGGTAATACTTAAATGTATATCCTTATGAAAGACTTTAATTCTTGGAATTTTAAAAAGAAAAAAATAAATAGTAGTAGTATTATAAGACTTTTTCATGAAAGAGAGATTTGGTGGGCATCTTTTGGCGTAAATATTGGAAGAGAACAAAATGGTACTGGAGTAAATTTTGAAAGACCAATTGTAATTCTTAAAAAATTAAGCTCAGATACTTTTATTTGTTTACCGCTAACAACAAAAAAGAAGCTTCCTAAATTTCAATCAATAGTAACGCATGAAAAAGTTAAGGGTTTTATAATGCTTGATCAAATTAGGGTTTTTGATACAAAAAGACTAGTTCGCAAAATAGGCAAGCTCTCTGTATCTGAATTTAATATAATGAAGAAAAGACTGAAAGAAATCCTGTGAAAAATCGAAAAGCCCGCATTTGCGGGCTTTTCTCGGAGTCCGAAGACACTGTGTACTATTAGTATATCAAAGTCATTTTTTATGTCAAATTAGATATACAGGTAGTACTAGAGATAGCAGATAAACAAAATCTTTTTTGTTCAAAATTCTAATTTTTCTTATATGTAAACAGGTTAAAAGCCTTAGTCCTTCGGACTTGCTTTTTCCAAAATAGCATGCTATAATGGGCAATATGTTAACACCGAAGAAAAAATTACCAATAATCAAAAAATATCAATTGCACGCTACTGACACAGGTAGCAAAAAAGTACAAATTGCAGTACTTACAAAAAAAATTGATGTTTTGGCTGGACACCTCAAAAAACATAAAGGTGACAATCACTCAAGAAGAGGTCTGATCAAAATGGTAGCTGACAGAAGGGGGCATCTAAAAGTTCTTGAAAAGAGCAACCCTGGTCAAGCTCAAGAAGCACTAAAAATCATCAAAGGTTAAATTTAAAACACTGCACTAACTGCAGTGTTTTAAATTTTTAATGTATAATATGTACAGTACTATTTTAAATATAAAAAATTAAAATGAGCATCATTAAACAAAAAGATCAGCGCGTAGGTATATTTATTGATACACAAAACCTGTACCATACAGCTAAACATTTATATAAGAGAAAAGTAAACTTCGCCAATGTAGTAAAGGATGTAGTAGCTGGCAGAAAAATCATTCGTAGTATTGCTTATGTGATAACGACAGAAAACGAAGATGAAAAAGCTTTTCTTGAAGCACTTACAAAATCAGGAATTGAAACTAAGTCAAAAGATCTTCAAATATTTTATGATGGAAGCAAAAAAGCTGATTGGGATATTGGACTTGCAATTGATGCGGTCACCATGGCGCCAAAACTTGATGCTATTATAATAGTTTCAGGTGATGGAGATTTTGTACCACTATGTGAATACTTGAGATACCATCATGGTGTACAAGTAGAGGTAGCAACTTTTGGAAAATCTGCATCATATGCACTTAAAGATATTGCTGACGACTTCTTTGATCTATCCGCAAATGCAAGAAGGTATTTAATATAAAAAAATGAATGATGATGAAAACAACAACATCATAAACAAGGAAACAACTGATGCTTTTTCAGATTTTTCAAAGATTCAGGATGATTTTCTTAAAAAAACTCTAGAAAAAATAGACCCTGTAAACCCGCCACTGAAAAACCCTGTACCTACAAATATTCCTACTGAAAACATTATAGAAGATATAAGTGTGCCAACTCCAACTCCAACTCCAACTCCAACTCCAACTCCAACTCCAACTCCAACTCCAACTGAAGTATTGCCCGAACCAGAAGAAATTCAAGAACCAGAAAGGGTCGTACTAGCACGAACATACGAAGATGATCTGGCTGCTTCAATGACGGTTACAGATGCAAAAACTGTTCAAGAATTATTAAAAGATGCACGAGAAAGAGAATCTTTAGAAAATCAAATTTATAAAGAAAAGAAAAATAGAAAATGGTATGTCTTCGGATCAATTTTCTTGATGATTTTGGCAATAGGAGCCGCTGGGTACGGAGCTTATCATTATCTTAAACTTACAACCCCGACAGTGGAAAAAGCAAAAATTGCAGTCTTCTTAAGTACTGATGATTTTTTTATCAATCAGGCAAATATAGAGAGTGTGATGAATGATCCTTCTCTGCAAGAAATACAAATATCAAAACCTTATCTCGTGCAACTCCTAACAGATGAGGTCTCTAGAATATTTCCAACCCCACTAAACTTTTTCCAATATATTGGAATAAATCCACCAGAACCATTTACTACATCTATTTCTGAACTTAGACTGGGCGTTGTTAATGATGGTATGAAAAATAATTTTTTCATTTTGATCTCTGCTATTGATACAAACAAAACATTGAGAGAAATGTCTTTTATTGAGAAAGATTTAATAAATTATTTTTATAAACCCCTAAATATAGAAATAGAAAATATTATTCCAGAAAGTATGACTAATTTTATCAGTGAGTATAAAGAAAATGTTCCTGTAAGAACTCTGTATACTACAAACACAGATGGCCTGCGGTATTTATCTCTAATATATGGTGATTTGGGGCAGGATACTATTGTCATAACTCAAAATCCTGATGTATTAAAAACTGTGTACGATACTATCCTTAAACAATAAGACTTTTTTGACGGCCACAAAAAGTGGATAAAAACTATTTAATTTTTTATTTCCACATGCTAGTATACGCTTATGAAAAATGTTGAAAAATACGAAAAAATGCTGCTAGAAGAAAAAGGTAGTCTAGAAGAAGAGCTTTCAGAAATTGCGCTATTCAACCCAGAAACAAATACCTGGGAAGCTACTCCAGACAGAGAACTAATGGGGGAAACAGATGACAATGATGCCGCTGATAGGTTTGAGGATTTTGAAGAGAGAAGTGGTATGGTTTCAACACTTAGAGACAGACTCTATGATGTAAATCTTGCACTAACAAAAATAGAAACTGGTGTATATGGTATATGTGAAATCTCTGGAGACAAAATAGAAGAAGATAGGCTAATGGCAAATCCAGCAGCTAGAACAAATAAAGCAAATATTGATAAAATCTAAATTAAAAAACGGCGCACCCAATGGGTGCGCCGTGTTTTTATTTTCCTAAACCAAAAACTGTGGAAATGATTTTAATTATTTTTGAACATGAAGCTGTAAACTAACTTCATGGGTTTCATTAAAATCAAAAGTGCTCAAATATATGGGATAAGTGCCATAGGTATAAGTGTAGAAATAGATATTAGTCATGGACTTTTTTTATTCCAAATCATAGGGCTAGCCAATAAGGCGGTGGAAGAAAGTAGGGAGAGAGTTCTAAGTTCAATCAAAAATACATTTGAAACAAATCCTAAAGCAGAAAATGATAAAATCACAGTCTCGCTTACTCCAGCTACTATACACAAAGAGGGTTCTTATACAGATATAGCTATTGCGCTCGGATATATTATTATTAAAAATAATTTAGAAATAAAAATTGATGACAAAATATTTATTGGCGAACTATCTTTAAATGGAGAAGCCCTGCCTGTCAAGGGCGTGGTATCCATAATACTTTGGGCAAAAGAAAACGGTGTAAAAGAAATATATATTCCAAAAGAAAATTATAATGATGCAAAAATCATTGATGGTATAGACATTTATTTAATAACAAATTTAAAAGATTTAATCTCCCATTTAAAAAATGAACAAAAACTTAAAAGAGTAGATTTTAATAATTCACAACCTAAAAATATCTCAGAAGAGTTTGATATAAATCAGATACACGGACAAGATGTAGCCAAAAGAGCATTACTTATTGCCGCGACGGGTGGTCACAATATAATTTTGTATGGTCCACCCGGTACTGGCAAAACAATGCTCGCCAAAGCTTTTCAAAGTATCTTGCCTGATTTATATGAAAAAGAATTTTTAGAAGTTGCACAAATATATTCTTCTGTTGGTATGTTTGATAAATTATCAAATAAAAGACCACCAATAAGATCTCCCCACCATAGCTCGTCAAAATCAGCTATCTTGGGTGGGGGAAGTATTATCAGGCCAGGGGAAATCACGCTCGCACACAACGGAGTACTCTACCTAGACGAATTTTTAGAATATGAAAAATCAGTACTTGAAGCACTCAGAGAATCTTTAGAAGAAAAGAAGATCACTATTTCAAGATCAAGAGGATCTATGCAATTTCCAGCAAGATATATCTTGCTTGGCTCCATGAATCCATGTCCTTGTGGTTATCGAGGAAGTAAAATAAAAACATGCACATGTACACCTCAAGATATTCATAAATACCAAAAGAAAATATCCGGACCAATATCAGACAGAATAGACATGTGGGTTTCAGTAAATAATATAGATTATAAGCTTCTGCATAAAAAAATGAGTCTCAAGGAAAGCCCGAATATGAAAATGCAAGTAAAGACTATCCGAGACAATCAAATATTACTGAGAGGCAAATTAAACAATGAGCTAAATACTCAAGAAATATCTGACACTGAAAATATCGACCCATTAGCATTACAAATGCTAGAAGAAAGCGCTCTTAAAATGAAACTCTCTCCGAGAAGTTATATTCGCACACTGAAAGTCGCTCGTACAATAGCGGATATAGAAGATTCTGAAAAAATAAAAACCCCACATATATTGGAGTCCTTACAATATCGACAAAGAGATTTTTAATACTTAGTACCGACTTTATTTTTTCCGAAAGGATTTGTTGCTCCTCTAACTTCAAAGTGTAAGTGTGGACCGGTAGATCTTCCTGTATTTCCACTTTTACCGATTACATCTCCCTTACTTACTTTACGACCCACAGAAACTTCTGTCTTTGAAAGGTGTGCGTAAAGGGTCTGAGTACCATTTGAGTGCTTGATAACAATATAATTACCATATCCACCGTTATAAGCTCCACCTCCCTTAGAAAGGATAACCTCTCCGTCTAATGAAGCTTTCACGGGTGTCCCCACAGGAGCACCAAAGTCTACCGCATTTGTTCCGTGAATTCCTTGAGTTAAGATACTTCCCGGAATAGGCATAGCATAAGTAGATGAAGTTGAAGAACTAGAATTTGAAGTAGTATTTGAACTAGTCTGAGTAGTGGTTGTACTCTTTGTCGTTGTAGTAGTAGATTTTGGTTTTTCTATTTGGGGCTCACCATTTGGAATGATAATTTCCATTCCAGCTTTCAAATCTTTTGCATCATCAAAGCCGTTGAAAATAAGAATCTCCTTACTATCTGCATCATACTTTTTAGCAATAGCACTGATAGTATCACCAGACTTAACTTTATATTGAAAACCTGTAATAGGGAGGATGGTGAGTTTATCACCTATCTTGATAGTGTCTTTACTATTTAATTCATTTGCCCAACGAATAGTATTTACTGATACTTTAAATCTACTCGCAATACTACTAATGGTGTCACCTGATTTAACTTCATAAATCACAATTGAGTTGTCTGACTTATCTTGAGAATCATCTTCTTTGATCTCCTCAACAATCTGCATCTCAGATTCAGATACGGTCTCACCACTCTCTATATCTTGGTTAATTACCTGCTCATCTTTTATGATATGAGCAGCATTTACATTGAGCTCTGATACTTGGTCGGTTAATATATGACCTACACCAGCATTCAATGCTAAAAGAAATAATAACGGTACTTGTCGCTTACGCGACCTACCACTTAAATCGTCTGTTGTTAACATATTACAAGATAATATGATATCAAATAAAAAGACTAAAAACATATAAAACAAGGAAATATTTATGATGTCAAATAATAATGCTCATAAAACCCTTTATTATCAAGGTATTTGACCTAATACTAAAATATGATATTTCATTAATACCAAAAAAACCTTATTTTATATAGATATTCTTGATTACACTTTTTTCTGATAGAATAAACAAATGGATTTAACAGCAGGACTAAATGACTCTCAAAAAAAAGCAGTGCTTCAAACAGATGGACCTCTCCTGATAGTGGCGGGAGCAGGGGCGGGAAAAACCAAAACAATAGTTCATAGAATAGGCCATATAATCTCAAAAGGCATAAAACCAGAAAATATCTTAGCTGTAACATTTACCAACAAAGCTGCCAAAGAGATGCGGGAGCGTGTCATTTCACTTTTACAAAAAGATTCTTCTATTCATAATACTTCAACACCTTTTGTCAGCACCTTTCACGCACTCGGGGTATTTTTACTTAGAAAATTTGGAGCATATGACGCTAAAATAAAAAATTTTACAATCTTAGATGATGGAGACACAAATACTTTAATCAAAGAAGCGATGCAACATTTTGGTATTGACCCTAAAATGCATGAACCCCGAAGTATAAAAAGTACTATTAGCAGAAGCGTAAATGCACTTCTTACTCCTAGTGATTTATCAAAAAGTAGTAATCCTAAACACAGAATAGCTGGGCAAATTTGGGGTAAATATAAAGAATTAAAAATAAAACAAAAAGCTCTAGACTTTGATGATTTGTTATTTGAAACTTTTAAACTCTTAAATAAAGATGAAGAAGCACTTTCTTGGTGCAACCAAAACTGGAAGTACATACATGTAGATGAGTATCAAGACACAAATGAAATTCAATATCGCATTGCTAAATCCTTAGCAGGAGAAAATAAAAATATCTGCGTAGTTGGTGACAGTGATCAAAGTATATATTCATGGAGAGGAGCAAATATCAAAAATATTTTAGAGTTTGAAAAAGATTATCCTGATGCAGTAGTCGTGCTACTTGAAGAGAATTATCGCTCCACTAAAAATGTTATTGCTGTCGCAAACGAAGTAATCAATAAAAATACTTTTAGAACACCTAAAAATCTTTTTACAAACAATCAAGAAGGTGACTTAATCTCACTCTATGGAGCCTATGATGAAAATGATGAAGCACAATTTGTCGTAGAAAGATGTATTGAACAAATGGACAAAGGTATAAAACCAAATGACATCGCAGTACTTTTTAGAACTAACTTCCAATCTAGAATTTTAGAAGAAGCATTTCTCAGAAACAATATTCCGTATCAAATGCTTGGTACTAGATTCTTTGAAAGAAAAGAAGTAAAAGACATTTTGTCATACATAAAAGCATCGCTTAATCCAGATAGCCTGCTTGATATAAAAAGAGTAATAAATACACCCGTCAGAGGTATCGGAAAAGTAACTATTGCAAAAATGTTTTCTGCCCCGGACATAAATACCGCTATCAATTCTGATGAATATTTAAGTGGTAAGGCCTTAATATCTGTAAGGGGGTTTTTTTCTATTTTAGAAAAAATAAAAGAATTTTCTTTATTAAATAGTGTCTCTGAAACTATTAGATATACTATCACCGAAAGCGGAATGCTAAATTATTTAAAAGACGATGGACTTGATGGACAAGAAAGACTTGAAAACCTGGAAGAACTTGTATCTCTTTCTATAAAATACGATCACCTAGAAACTAAAGAAGGGTTAGAAAAATTGGTGGAAGATGCAACTCTAATGAGTGATCAGGACAATCTAGAAAAAGCTCATGGTGTAAAACTTATGACTATTCATGCCTCAAAAGGTCTTGAGTTTAAGGTGGTTTTTGTTGTAGGGCTTGAATACGGACTTTTTCCATATGAAAAAGATGGTGAAAAATTAACAGGAAGCGACGCCGAAGAAGAACGGAGACTTATGTATGTAGCCCTAACGCGAGCAAGAGAAAAACTTTATCTATCTTATGCGGGCATTAGAACCATCTTTGGCATGAGAGATGTCAGACTACCGAGCGAATTTATCTCTGATATTCCTGATGAATTTATTGAAAGAGAAAGCAGAACAGGTGAATCAGGGTTCACTACTGTATACTTATAATAATCTATGAAAGCCAAAAAACACCTAGGACAACATTTTTTAAATTCACCGAAAGCTCTAAAGGAGATGGTAGAATCTGCAGATATAAAAGGTGATGATTATGTACTAGAAATAGGACCGGGCAAAGGTGTATTGACTGAAAAAATTTTAGAAAAATCTAAACATCTTTTTGTAATTGAAAAAGATAAAGACATGATACCAATTTTAGAACAAAGGTTTGAAAAAGAAATTAAAAATAAAAAACTAAAAATCATAGAAGGGGATATTTTAAAATTCTCTCCCGAAGAATATTTCAAAGAAAAAAAATATAAAATAGTAGCCAATATTCCATACTATATAACTGGTGCCATAATTGAAAAATTCCTTTCAACCAAAAATCCGCCCACAGACATGTCTCTCTTGGTACAAAAAGAAGTGGCTGAAAGAATCGCGGCAAAAGAAAAAAAACAAAGTATATTATCTATTGCTGTCAGTGCCTACGGAGAACCTTTTTATATTTCTAAAGTTCCAAGAGGTGCATTTAATCCACCACCAAAAGTAGATTCTGCAGTGCTTGCGATCAGAAATATTTCAAAAGTTTTTTTTCAAGAAATAAGTGAGCTTGAATTCTTTTTACTTGTAAAATCAGTTTTTGGAAAAAAGAGAAAACAACTACAATCCTCACTTTCAGATTTTTTGGAAGATAAAAACCTTGCAAACCAAATTTTAGCAGAGCTCAAAATAAATCCAAAAGAAAGGCCGGAAAATCTCTCCCTCTCAGAATGGAAAAAACTAGCCTTAAATATAAAAAAGAGTGTACAATAGAGAAGTGAATCAAACAAATCTTCCTAGTAAAAAATTCTTAATAATAAGTGGCGTAGCAATATTTTTGCTCGCAATCGTATTGATAGTCCAGACAGAGTGGTTTAAAAATATTTTTAAACCAAAAGAAAGACCTGGTGGGCCAATAATGGTCGGAGAAGCTATTACAAAAGATTCTAATGGTAATGGTATTCCTGATTGGGAAGAAGCTTTATGGGGGCTAGATCCTACCGTTCTCTACACAGGCGAAATGTCCAATAGAGAGATAATTGAAAATAAGAAGAAGGGGTTGGGGTTAGAAAATATAGGGGAGTTAAATCCAAGCCAACAGATTGCTCGAGATATCATAACCATAGCGATGTCTTTAGGTTATGAAGGTTTTAGTAATGATACAATAGGAGAAATCGGAGAAGAATTAGCCAAAAATACAGAAATCACTGATATTCCTCAAAAATATAATATCAATAACATAAAAACAGTGCCGACTACAATGAATTCTATTAAGAATTACAATGACTCTCTGAATAAAATCCTTGAGGAAGCGCCCGAAGACAGAAGTGGCGAAATAATAACTTACACACTTTATTATGAAGAAAATAGTAGACTTTCAGAACTTTCTATTTATGCTGAGAATTATCAAAATATAATATCTAAAATCTCTAAACTTGAAGCACCAGTTGGCGGAGCTAGATATCATGTAGATATATTAAATGGATTAAATGGTATGTCCGTAGCTTTTTCATATCTAGCAAATATAGATGATGATTTTATAAAAGCTACAAATGGATTTGGGCTTTTGAAGAAGTATTCTATTCTTTTTGAAATGTCCATAGAAGAATATGCTTTATTTTTAGAAAATTACGGTATAATATAAACATGCTTAAAAATACTTTTATAATTTTTATATCTATTTCACTTTTTTTTCCTAATATATCTTTAGCTCAGAATCGTATAAACCCCGATGATATGAATAAAATAATGCTTACCAATATATTGGCAGGCTCTGCTACCTGTTTAGTAAATGTGGGGGTAAATTACCTTACAAACTACATGTCTGATAAGGCACAAAAGGCAAGAGAAGAAGCAGAGGAAAGATTAAAAAAAGAAGCTGAAGATTTTGCGGCAAAAGCAGCTGTTAATGCTACGTCAGCCGCGGTAGGGCTTGGCTATGCATACGTAAATGTTACAAACACTAGAACTGTAGAAAAAAGAGCTCAAGATGCTGTTAATAGCTTAATCTCAAAAGAGGCTTGCTGGGACGGCTTGGCTAGAGGTGTTGCTCAAAACCTCCTACAATCTTTTTCAAACAATATAATAAGTCTTGCAAACACTGGTTTTGATGGAAATCCTGTATACATTAGAAATATAGATGATTTTATGGATAGTGTCACCAAGCAAAAACTAAATCATTTAATGCCAGATATTCAGACTAAAAATCCTGTCTTTGGAAATGCTTTAAGATCTATATTAACAGATCAAATTAATCTAACATCTAATGATCTAATTCTATCAGCCAATAATACTGAAGTCGGAAAACAATATAATGAATTTATTAATGATTTTACTCGTGGTGGTTGGGGGTCACTTTTAAATACTCAGAACAATCCACTTTCTGCAATGTTTGGTGCATCTAATGAAATATACACCAATATCATAAATGAAAAATTAAACCTTAGAGATGAATACTCTAGAGGAAACGGTTTTTTAGATATAAAGCAGTGTATAGAATATGATAAAAATGATAAAGATCTTTGTATAAAATACGCAACTACTACACCTGGGAAGCTTATATCTGACCAGGTAAGTCTTGTAATAGGTTCACCTATTAGACAGCTTGAGACTGTAGATGAAATAGATGAAATAGTGCATGCTTTTTTTGCTAATCTTATAAATAAAATATTAGGAAAAGATGGAGGGCTTTTTAGTGCTGAAGTTCTTTCTGGAGATTTTGGAGGCACTAACTGGGGGTCCAATCTTACTTTCTCTGATGGTGTACCAATAAGACCAACTATTAACATGGAAATGTCTACTGGTTTTAGCAATATAGACATACAAAGACCTCAACTTATCAGAGAAGCAATAATAGCACAAATAAATTTTAAAAACAGAGCTCAAGATCACATATATGCGAACTTTGAAGAACTATATGAACTAGGCAGACTTGACTACTGTATGCCTGGTCCCAACCCTAGGTGGGATTCTAGTAGAAGTACACTAGCCCAAAATATAGAATTATTTTCAGAAAATTCTATAGATGGACTTGATACGGCTCTACTTAAAAAAACTAGTGACAAATTGATAGGGAATAACTATAGTTATGTACTTAACAATTCTTATGAAAATTTTTTACAATACGCTAGTATGGATGGAGCAAATCGATCAGTTGGATTATTTAAGCCATTTAAAGCTATAGACAGTATTACAGGCAAAGAAAAAAGTATAACATTTGAAAAAGGAATTGCTGAACTGCCTGCACAAAAAAATATACAAGGTATTTATACTGACATAGCAGACGTTCCGGGTAACCCTATGATAACATCCAGAGGTATGATGGCTTTTACAAGTATTTCTCCTATATATAATAAAAATGTAATTCGTTTTTTTATGGCGGATAAATTACTAGATAGATATGCCTTGGGGAATTTTATATATAGCAAAGTTCTAAAAAATTCTCTCAAAGAAGATTTTGAATCAAAATATAGTATAGATAAAATAATCACAATATTTAAAGAACATAATCCAAATGTAAGCATTACACAAAAAGCTCTATATGGAGGAATGACGACTCAGGCATATGAGCATACAGAAAGGCTGATACCAAGAGCGCAAGAGATATACCTTATACAAGAAAGCTTAAATGAAGAGATAAATGAAGAAAATGGTCGAACTACACAAAATATCGTACTTCTTAATCAGTTATACCAAGAGGTACAAGATATAGTAGAACCAGCAAAAGCCAGATATATAGCAGAGAGAGCAGCGGCAGGTGACCCAGTAGATATGCAATGTATAGATGCTGCTTATGTAATAGACAGATCTCCAATCACTGTCCCACTAGACTCTGATGCTACTCCAAGAAATCTAAATCATCAAGGTTCAAAATACAATAAATTAAATCAAAATAGAATATATTTTGATAGTACACTATAATGTATAAGACTGATATATGAAAAGAAAAAAGATAATCATAATAACCATAATACTTCTACTGATAGCAGCCGCTCTCTATGGATTTAGCATTTTCAAGGCACGCCAAAATGCAGCTAGAGAAAATGGTCAAGTATATGGTTTTAGAGAATTCCTTAACATAGGGTCATTAGATATTTTTAGTCCGGGAGGGGAAGATATAAATACAGACTTTGAGCCTCTCCCTAGTGACTCAACCCTTGACCCTCTAGAAGATAGAAATGGAAATGGTGTTCCTGATGGACTAGAGGACCAAAATGGCAATAGAATAATAGACCAATTTGAAAGACCTGATGGAAGTGGATATATATCAAGACCCTCAGGAATTCCAATTCTTTTACCACCCGGAATAAATCCAGACTATTTTAACCCGGACTATTCTAACCCTGACAATCAAGATATCTATACTTGCGGAATAACAAACTTTTCAGCAAACGGAACAATAAGTCTTATTTTAACAGACCCAGAGAATGTCACAATAAATTGGAGCACAGAAAACTGTGAATATGTAACCATTAGCGGTATTGATGGAGAATTACCCGCCTCAGGGAATACCACTTTAAACATTTCTTCTTCCGAAGTACTCACACTTAATTCATATCCGAGTGGAGCAAGTGCGTATGTTTCTATTTTTTTAATAGAAGATTCTGGGCTAGAGGATCCTATCATTCCTTCTGATCAAACTCCGAGATGTATGATAAATAGTTTCACAATAAATGGAGATACCGTCAGTACTAATATAGCCAAAGGTGGTAACGCAAATATTAGCTGGTCATCTACAAACTGTGAATATGTAACTATCAGCGGCTTTTCTGGCAGTCAAGATACGGGCGGAACCCTATCAAGAACAATAGAGACCAACACAACATTTACAATTACTGGTTATCCAAATGGACAAACACTCTCTGTAAATGCATATATAGATACATTATGGTCGGGGGGGGAGGGCCCAGATTATGTATGGAGTGGAAATGAGATATTGAATGGTTGTCTAGCTAAGGATATTAATATAGAATTTACACAAGAAGAATTAGAAAAACTGGCAGACCTACAGAGAAGATATAATGTTATCGCTCAAACTCTTAAAAGTAATGAAGCTGTTAGTGAACAATATAAAAAATATCTAGATTCAGCACTTAGTACAGTAAATACAAAAGAATCTAGGGAATTCTGTGAACAAGCAAAAGGATCTATAGCAGATGTAAGTATGAATAAAAGAATACCTACGCCTTTTTGGAACGCACAAGCTGAGCCATCACTTGGATACCCAGCAGATTCTAATACTTTTACAAATTTCCCAATATATACATCTGATTATGAAGGTAGAGAATCGCCCAGATCTGCTTATGAGACTCCGAGCTTATGGGCAACACTATTTGAAAGAATTTTCCGTATCAACATATGGTAAAAGTTATATATATCATGATACAATAGGTTAGTGAGTACGACTCTGTCTAAATTTATAAAAAACACAAAAAGTATTTTATCTATAATACTTTTTGTGTTTTTGTTTTTTGTTTTTAATGGAGACCATGCACAAGCCCAAACACCAGATGAAATAAACTCATTTGAAAACGCATATTTTAGGTATTTAAATCTTTTTACAAATGATAGTGGTTTAACACATAAGTCTTTTGAAAAAAATACCGAAAATAATAAATTTAATGGTATTTTATTTGATATTCAAATAAATTTAAATACTGAAATAGATACAGCAGAAAATTTATGGAAATATGTAGACGAAGATTATTCGGTTATAAATTCAAACTCTGGAGATGAAGTATTTGTAATTAGACTTTGTGATAATGAAAATAAAAATAATTGCTGGATAAACACCGTTTTAAATCAACCCTTTGGCCCAGATCCAATAACTGGAACTAATTATACCCACAATCATGGTGTTATATATCGAAAAGCCTTATCTGGAGGTAATACTAATTTTTTTGAAAAACAAAAATTAATAAATTTACTTACTTTCAACACTGAAGAATCAAAAAAACCTGCAAGGGGTGATTTGTTTACTTTTAAAAAGGGGAGTGGAAATAATGGTGAACTATCTTCTTTTAATGATATAGATTTTAAAAACTTAGACTCTGTAGAAGCGTCTCTATGGTATTGTGCAGAGAATTCTCTCGGGGTTGATTCTAAATCGATTTATTCTGGAACTTCCTTTAGTGATAGAATCGGGAAGTTTGATGACCTGTGTGATGGATACACATTCTTTAAAATTGGTAATAGTATAAACATATCTATCCCAGATGAGGGTACATATACTCCTCCGGTCCTTGACGAAAGAACTCCTGGATCAGAAAGAGATATCCAAGAACCCTCAGAAAATAATTTACCAGTTTGCGATATATCTTTAGCTGGAAATTCAAAGGTTATAGGTTGTATTGCTCGTATTGTTTATTATGGATTTTATATACCAACCTCATGGCTAGCGGGTCTTTTTGGTATGATCTTTGATTTCTTCATAGGATATTCTGTAGACGATGCATCATATCGATATGATTTTGTGGTCAAGGGGTGGAGAATAGTGAGAGATATTTCAAATATTGCTTTTATCATCATTCTTTTATACACCGGAATAAAAGCGGTATTTAATACTGGTGGATCTGCCGGAAGTGATATGCGTAGAATAGTACCAAACCTTATTATCAATGCTTTAATAATCAACTTTAGTCTTTTTGCAACTCGTACAGTGATAGACGCATCAAATATTGGTACTAGGGTCTTTTATAGTCGAATGATTGTGTGTGATGGAGAATGTATAAATACAGGTTCTGGTATCCCGGCTAATATAAAAAGGGGGTTGGGTGGTTATTGGCCTCTCTCAGAAAAAATAACCAGTACTTTTGATCCACAAAAACTATTTAGTCCTAGTATACTAAGCCCGGAAGGACAAAAAACAAATACTTCTGAAGACTTATTTAGATCAACTGGTGGAGGAAGAACGATTAGAGATGGGGCCAACAATCCTGGTTTTAATAAAAATAGTGATGAATATGCAGGTTACTATACACTGGTCAGCTTGCTATCTGGCTTAATCATGCTTGCAATAGCCGTGATGTTTTTCAAAACAGCATTTCTCTTTGTGGGAAGAGTGGTTGGGCTATATGTACTTATGATATTCTCTCCAATAGCATTTCTTACTCGTAGTATGGGTAAGACATTTAATATAAAAAAGTTTAATTGGACAGAATGGCTTAAAGAGCTCACAAGCTATGCACTGCTTGCACCTATTTTTACATTTTTCCTATATATCATCTATTCATTCTTTGAATCAGGATTAGTAAAGCAAATGGGGCTTAAAGAGCAGGGTGAATCATTCTTTGAAATACTTATAAGTATTGTTTTGCCGATGCTTGTAATCTTCATGCTTATTAAATACGCTCAAAAAATAGCAGAAGAGCATTCAGGTGAAATTGGAAAAATGGTGCAAAGCTTTGCAGAAAAGACTATTGGTGGGGTTGGAGTGGTTGCAGGAGGAGCTGTAGGACTTGCTGCAGGAGGAGCGGCACTTCTAGGAACAAGGCTCGGATCTAGAGTAGTAGGAAGACTTGCAAATAAAGCGGGCCTGACAGATTGGGCAGCAGAAAATGCAAGTACAAACAGATTCGCTAGAAGTTTAAACAGTGGTATTCGTAGTACTCAAACAGGTTCTTGGGATGTTCGAAATACTTGGCTTGGTAAAAATACAGGTGCCGGAATCAACAGTATGATAAATATGACTAATCGTGCCGGACTAACAAATATAGACAATATAAGAGACAATATTTCTGGCAGACTTGGTCTTGGTGCTAAAGATTTTGCGGGTGGAGCTATTGCTCTTCAAAAGAAGGCTGATGAAAGAAGAGAGAAAGCTCTAAATAAAAAATTTAACGACAATAGCTTCGCTCACTTAACTGATGAACAAGCTAAAGAGGTTTGGGTAAAAATAAAAGAAGAAAAAACAAAAACTCAACTTTCTGGCACTGAAGAAAAATTAATAGATAAACATATTGATTCAACTCTTAAAACCAACAATACATACTATCAAAAAGCTATTGAAAATATAGAATTTCAAAAAGAACAAGCTAAAATACTAGAAAATGCTATAACAAAGTCTCTAGAACAGCTTAAAGATAATAATTTGGATATAAATACTAGAAAAACAATAGAAAATCAAATGTCTTTCAATGTAAATGAATTGCAAAAATCCAAAAATGAGCTTGAAAGACTAGAAAAAGTAAGAGGTAATATTTTTGATACTCGAAAAAATAATAGTACATATGTATCAGATATTAAAAACTCTAAAGAATTCAAAGATGAATTTGAAAAAGAAAAGAAAAATATAGAAAAAGATATAGACAAGAAATATGGTGAAGTTAAAAAGACAAAGGATCTTGTAATGGCTGCGAAAATGGATTATATGAACAACCAAAGAGAGAATTCAATGTGGATGAAAGACCAAAAACAAAGATTCCAAGTTGTAGGTGGTTCTACACCATATCTAGGAACATCTTCTGGAGTATCAGCATTATCAGCAGCTCTAGCTGGAAGTACTGCTTTAGCTAGTATAGGAGGAGGACTTGCTGTTGGTGGTGTAATTACCAGCCTTATAAAAGAAAAGGTTCAAGCAACAGACAATGCTACCAAAAAAATAATAAAAGATTTAGAGAAACAAATAGCTAAAAAGGATAGCCTTCCAAAATCAGAAGCGGATTTGAAAAATATCAATGAAAAAATTAAAAATCTTTTAGGTGAAGATATTGATTTAATGTCTGAAGAAACAATTCGTGAAAAAATGAAATTAATTACTGAAGACTTACAAGCAAATCTAGATATTGCGCAAATAAACTTTGAAAAAGCAAAGAAGGAATACATGTCTGGTAGTGGAAGAGTATCAAATGATGATATAAAAAACCTATCAAAAGACCAGCAAAGATCTAGAGATCAGGTAAACGAAAGTAGCGACCTCCTAAAGAGAAGAAAAACACTACAAGCTCAAATTGAAAAAGCTGAAGGTATAAAGAATACGGACTCTAAGCCAAAAGAAAATAGTGATGATAAATCAAAATAGTCAAATGAATCCAAATAATAAACAAGATAATATAGAGATATATGAACAACTCATACAAGAGACTCCGATAGAGGTTAGGAATTTTCTTTGGAGTCCAGCTTATCAAGCTATTATAGATTCTATAAAAGAAGCATATAGACTAAGCGATGAACAATCTAATGTAGTTAAAGATGCTATTTTTGAAATAGCTATAGGATACCTAGATGAAGCCGGTGCTAAAAATAAATTAAATGATGCAAAAATAGACCAAACAACACAAAATAAAATATTCTTAGTGGCTTTTGAATATGTTATTAATCCTGCTATTCAAAAATCAGAGGAAATTATAGAAGAAATAAAAGAGTTCGGTATATATGATGAAGAATTTTCAGAAAATGAAACTCCAGAAGAAAAAGTAGGGGATTCAGCTAATAAAGAATT
The DNA here is from genome assembly GCA_964402895.1 of uncultured Candidatus Saccharibacteria bacterium. Lineage (GTDB taxonomy): Bacteria > Patescibacteriota > Minisyncoccia > Phycocordibacterales > UBA9973 > UBA4124. Next base: position 44,504 of record CAYODR010000003.1, read on the forward strand.
AGATTCAGAACACAAAACATACAAAACAAACGATGCGGTTCTAATGAACCTAAACAAAAAACTAAATCAATCAACATCAATAAACCCAGTAGAGAGGAATCATGGTGTTGAAAATATAAAATCTGATAAAAAAGAAGGTGGTTTTATAGATCCGTATAGAGAAATACCTAACTAGGATTACACTATTTATAAATTGCATAGTATAATAAAAGTATGCAATTTAAGGTTCCGCAGTTTATTGATGTTGAAGACAAGGTCTTTGGGCCATTCACATTTAGACAATTTGTATACTTAGCCGGTGGAGCAGGATTATCATATCTGTCTATAAGATTTCTCCCAGGATTTATTGCTTTTTTTGCAGTTCCAGTCTTTGCGGGATTTGCTTTAGCTCTAGCTTTCTTTAAATATAATGATAAACCCTTTATCAATACTGTTGAAGCTTTTCTTAGATATACATTTAGATCTAAAACATACCTCTGGAGAAAAGATAATTCTCTTAAAACACCGGCTGAAAATATCATCACTAAAAATACTGCCTTAGAAAGAAACGCTTTCACAGAAAACAGGCTTCAAACGCTTTCAAGGAGTCTTGATATAATAGACCCTAAAAATTAACATGAATAAAATAGGATCACCAACACAAAATTTTGTACCAGTAAAGGAAGTCAGAGACGGCATCATGGTACTTAAAGATGGTAGTTTGGCTGCCGTGGTTATGGTTTCATCAATAAACCTATCCCTAAAAAACTATGATGAACAAAGGGCAACACTCATGCAATTCCAAAATTTTCTAAATACAATAGATTTTCCAATCCAAATACTTATTCAATCTAGACTATATGATGTAAGACCATACATCTTAACCCTTCAAGACAGACTCCGCGCACAAACAGAACCTCTTCTACAAGTACAAACTAGAGAATATATACAATTTATTCAAACATTCACAGAACAAGTAAATATTATGAGAAAAACCTTCTTTGTGGTGGTACCTTATGTACCAGCACTTATCACACAAGATAGAGGTATATTTAGAATGCTTTCTAGTCTATCTAAAAATAAACCGACTGATCCTTTGACATCATTTGAAGAATACAGAAGCCAAATGGAGCAAAGAATAAGTGTGGTAGATCAGGGGCTTTCAAGGCTTGGGCTTAGAATAGCTCAACTTGGTACACAGGAAATTATAGAACTACTATATAAAACATTCAATCCGGGCGACAATACTTCTTCAAGTATTTAATAAATTATATTTATAAGAGAAATACTGCTATAATATACATACAATGGCATTGTTTAATTCCTCTAAAGAAAATACAAGACAGTCTGGCTCCTTACCTATTGCACCAGCTCAGATATATGAGTGGGCAACAATGGAGCTGGCGGACAGAATCGCACCTTCTGCTATTGAAATCACATCTAAGTCTATGCGTATCGGAGACAAAATTGTCCGTACTTTTTTTGTGATTGCGTATCCAAGATACTTAAATGACAATTGGCTTACGCCCATCATAAACCTGGATAAGATTTTTGATATAGCTATATATATCAACCCAATAGAGACATCAGAGCTTCTTAAGCATTTTCAAAAGAAAATCGCAGAGGTAGAAAGTCAAATCATCATTAGGCAACAAAGGGGACTTGTTCGAGACCCTATGCTTGATACTGCCTATGAAAACTTAGAGGAGCTCAGAGAAAACCTAACCCAAGCACAAGAAAAAATGTTTAATGTAGGATTTTATCTTACGATATATGCAGACAATGAGGCCGACCTCTTTCGTACTGAAAGTGAAATAAAAAGCATGCTAGAAAGTAAAATGATATACATAAAACCAGCAATCTTCCAAGAAGAAGATGGCTTTAAGACAGTTTCTCCATTAGGTAAAGACTCTCTTCAGATAACTCACAAACTTAATTCTGATCCAATCTCTAGCATGTTTCCTTTTGTATCTTTTGATCTCACTGACGATACGGGTATCTTGTATGGTATCAATAGACACAACTCTTCACTTGTAATCTTTGATAGATTCTCTCTAGAAAACTACAACTCTATAATCTTTGCAAAATCTGGTGCAGGTAAAAGTTATGCAACCAAACTTGAGATTATCCGTACACTGATGTTTGATACTGAGGTTATTGTGATTGACCCAGAAAGAGAATATGAGTACTTAGCTGAAGCAGTAGGAGGTAGATATTTTAATATCTCTCTTTCATCAGACCACCATATCAACCCATTTGATATCCCTGTACCAAGAGAGGATGAAGCTCCTGCTGATGTGCTTCGTAGTAATATCATCAACCTAGTAGGGCTCTTTAGAATTATGCTTGGAGGTCTTACCGCTGAAGAAGACTCTATCATTGACCGTGCTATCACAGAAACATACTATCTAAAAGATATAACCCCAGAATCAGATTTTAAAACAATTGAACCACCACTTCTTTCAGACTTTGAAATGGTACTTTCTGGTATGGAGGGTACTGAATCCATACTTCAAAGACTTACTAAATATACTCACGGGTCGTGGGCGAATTTTATCAACCAACCAACCAATGTTGATATAAATAAAAAGTTCATAGTTTTCTCTGTTAGAGATATGGAAGATGATTTAAAACCCGCAGCCATGTATATCGTGACCCATTTCATCTGGACCGCAATCAGAAAAGAGCTTAGAAAGAGATTGCTTGTAGTAGATGAGGCTTGGTGGATGATGAAAACAGAAGACACAGCGTCTTTCCTCTATTCTATCGCCAAAAGAGGTAGAAAATACTATTTAGGATTATGTACTATCACTCAAGATGTGGGGGACTTTATGAAAAGCTCATATGGCATACCTATTGTATCTAACTCTTCAATCCAGCTCCTTTTAAAACAATCTCCATCTACAATAGATGTTCTCCAAGAAACATTTAACCTTACAGATGAAGAAAAGTATCTACTGCTAGAAAGTGGTGTGGGGGAAGGAATATTCTTTGCAGGACTTAAGCATGTGGCCATAAAAATCATTGCTTCTTATACAGAAGACCAGATAATCACCTCAGACCCATCTCAGGTAATATCTATCAAAAGAGCCAAAGAAGAATTTAGTCAAAGCAGGGGAATGTAGTACTTTTTAGTATTTTACTGTTATAATTCAAATATGATTAAGAGAATTATATTATCTATAATATCAATAAGTTTTTTCCCTATAATACTGTCTGCCCAAACCCAAGATCTTTATATTAAATCAAATCCTATAAATCCATCTCCAAATCAAAAGGTCGTTTTAACTATAGAAAGCAATAGTACAAATTTAGATAGTGCAACTATTACATGGAGTACGAATGATAAAACAATAGATTCGGGTATTGGTAAAAAATCCATAGAAATAAACGCTCCAGACTCTGGTGTAACGGGTGTAATAAGAGCGACAGTCTTTGGTGTAAACATTGCACAAACATCTGCATCAATCACTTTGAGACCAGGCAGTATTGATGTTATTTGGGAATCTCTAGACTCATACACACCACCTTTTTATAAAGGAAAGGCTCTTCCTTCTTCAAATAGTAGTATAAGGCTTACTGCTATACCCAATCAATCTGCACCAAATACCATGAATTATCTGTGGACAAAAGATTCTACCGTACTAGGAAGTTTATCCGGACCAGGTAAAAATAGCATTACTATTAAAAATAGTGAGTTTATAAATAGAGAAAATATCAGTGTCTCTGGCTCAACTAATAACTTCAGCGGAGAATCTAGTGTTTCAATAAATATTGAAAGGCCATCTTTAGTTTTTTATCAAAAAAGGGATGGTTTTGTAGACTACAACAATGGTTTTATAGATAATTTTTCTATGAATAATATCGGTTTAATTCTTAAAATAGAACCATTTTTCTTTTCATTAAACAACAAGGCCGTAAATGATTTAGTATTTGAAATCAAAAATGGAGATAATAATATAACCAACTTTACAATTCCTTCAGAAATAAGTCTCTCTCCGATTAGTCAAGTAGGGGTTTTCCCAATCCTTGTAAAGATATTTCACCCAGAATTTATATATCAACAAGTATCTAAAACATTGAACATCCGCCCAAACTAACCGCACTGTTTAAAAACCTTTTTTATTGATACAATAAAGCAATGAAAAGGTTTTTATTTTTAATTGTTACTCTATTTTTCCTTATTATTACAAATAAGGTTCTGGCAAATACTTTAACTCAAAATGTTACAGAAAACAAAATAGACTTTACTTTTTCAGTAGATACAAGTGGTCCTATGCCTAATACAGCGGGAACATTTGAACTCATACTATATAAAGGGGTCTTTCCTGGTGGGGAATATAACCAAGCACATGCTTCACAAAGCATACTGGGAAATAACCCAATATCAAATAGAAAAACCCTAGATCAAACAGGTAAAGCCACATGGTCTGTAAATGTTATTCCTAGTACAACTTATACCGCTAGAATTGTAAAATTTCAAAATTCTGGATCTTTAAATGGATCATATATTACAGAACCACAAACAATTATAACCCCGACCCCCTCAATAACACCAACACATGGTAATCTAGAATTTGATTTTATAAAAAGAGAGAATAGATTAAGAATTAAGGGTACTTTTGATTTAAACCAAAACCCAAATGCGAAAGATTATATAATTCAATTTCAATCAGCAAGGGTTCCTATGGGTGAAGAAAGTAGTCTTAATGCACTAAAATTTGAAGACTTTACAGATACGGTACCAACTAAATACTCTGCTTATAAGGGGCACGAAGGAACTGCCGGTGGTCTAGGAGTAGATAATGATGGAAAATATAATATACCTATAAATAATCTTTCACCATCAGTAAGATATAATATAAGAGAAATAATTAATTATGGAGGGTATAATACAACCAAAGACTATATATATGTAGCTGGAGAAGGTACAGTATTGGCTAACCCTCAAGAAATAGAGGGGGATATTGAAAAAAGAAGCTATAGACTTTTAGCACCATTTCCGGGATTTACTGTTTTTTTGGATCCAGATCTATGTGCTGAACAAACAGCTGCTGGTAACACTACTCAACTTTGTGATATAAACGATATTTTAAATTTAGGACTTGAAATACTAATAGGAATAGCGGCAGTCCTACTTGTATTTAGAATTGTTTTTGAAGGCTATAAATTACTTACTTCAGATATACCTTTTATAAAAGTTGAAGCAAAAAGTGGTCTTTGGGATGCAGTATTTGGACTACTATTGATATTATTCTCTTATGTACTTTTAAATACTATAAATCCGAGACTAGTATCGGGTGTATTTCAAATAGACACAATTAAAATGGACGGCGTCATTCAAACAGAAGCTTTTGATGGAGAAGCAGAACAAACAATATCTGGAAAAACAATAAAAGTAACATCTTCTAAAATTAACTATGACAAAGAATTTTCAAACCAAAACTCCTGTGCTGGACAAAATGGTACCAATCAAAACCCCGATCCTCAAACCTGTCAAAAAATTGATGATTCTATATATAATGTAGCGAGTGGTAAATATGTAGAAAAATCTTTTTCGGAGAAATTAAAAATGTTTAATAATGAACTTAAAAATAAAAATATACCATGGAGAGTTACAGAGGCTTTTCCAGAAAGTAGAACACATAAAGCTACTTGTCACAAAACAGGGGTATGTATTGATATGAACCATACAACAGGCTGGGGAAGTGGTACAAACCAAACACCTTCTTCTCAAGAAGTTAAAACCGTAATAGAAACAGCACAAAAAAATAATATGTGTGCTATTTATGAAATTTTAAATAATCAAAACTTATATAGAGAGTTAATTAACAACGGACTTAGTAAGAATGTTTTATTTTTTAACGGTAAACACATCTCAGCTAACCATTATTCATTATACAACGGTAAATGTGTATAATGTAATTATAATATGAAAAAAACCTTACTAATCTTAATTATTATTCTTATCGGACTAGGAGCCTTTTGGTTTTTCTATATCAAACCAAAAACAAACGAAGGTACTACAACAATGGATGTTGTTGGTAACCTATTCCCAATTGGGAATAGCATAGGAGATATTTTTTCAAATGGGGATGAAAATCTCTTCATCAATGATCCAAATACTGTTTTAAATCAAAACAACACTACAAATTTTAAACAAGTTACCAACTTCCCAATAGCGGGATACACAACCTTTAATCTTACTAGAGAGGTTATAGTAAATAATACCGAAAATCCAAATCAACCAACTAGAACCAACATTACAGATAACATATTGAGATATGTGTCTAGAGAAACTGGCTATGTTTTTGAGAAAAAAAATGATGATCAAGGTATCCAAATAACCAACATTCACATACCAAACATATACGAAGCATCCTTTGCGGACAACAATAACACTGCTATCTTAAGATTTTTGAGACCAGATAATAGAACTATTGCTACATATAGTGTGCCTATACCTATAGCAGATGCAAGTGGCAGAAAAACTCAACAAAATGGAGTATTTTTGTCAGACAATATTCAGAGTATTGCTACAGCCAAAAACTCAAGTACCATACTTGAACTAATAAAAACACAAACAGGCTCTACGATAAGCTCTAGCAGTACAAATAACACAAATAAAAGAACAGTAACAAATCAAACTTTCAGTGAATGGCTCTTGATATGGCCAAACCCCCAAAACATATATCTACAAACTAAAGCATCTTCTAATGTAGCGGGTTTTCTTTATAGACTAGAACAAAATGGCAGATTAAATAAAATAATCGGAAATGTTTCTGGGCTGACAGCTTCAGTTTCACCAAAAAATAATTTTATTATATATTCAAACAGTGTAGAGGGTGGAATAGTTACAAAATTATTTAATATGAGTAACAACACAACGACAACAATGAGCCTTTCAATCCTTCCTGAAAAATGTGTGTGGCTTGAAAACGAAGATTTAATCTGTGCGGGAAATACTTTTATGCCCAATGATGGCGTATACCCAGATAGCTGGTATGCTGGAATAACTAAACTAAACGATCAATTATATAGAATAAATACCAGTACAAATACCTACACTCTTCTGTACAATGGTTCTGATAGAGTATTTGATATGATTAACCTTCAGATGGATGAAGGTAGGGGAATACTATACTTTATAGATAAGCCCACTGGATTACTTTGGCAATTTAGCGTTTAATTTTCTTTTTAAATAGAAATCTTGTACTATAGAAAAGATATTTGCTGTAACCCAATAAATAGAAACTGCAGCTGCAAGCTGATTTGCAATTATTATAATAATCACAGGGAGAACAAAGCGTGTCTGTATAGACATGCTTTTTGCAAACTGATGTTGGAAACTCATCTTTTGATCTTCACTTGGAGTAGCGGGCTTCGGCATCAAAAAAGCTTGAACTGATTGAGATAAACCTGCCAAAATAGCCAGTGGAAGATAGGGCTTAGTGATATCTATAATCCCCAAAAACATATCGTGCAACCCATCAATGCTCAAGAATGAATACAGGTGTTCTGGCTGATTTATTCCGTGAATAAAAACAAAATACAAAGCAAACAAAATAGGGAGCTGAATCAACAAGAACAAACACCCGGAAAAAGGGTTTACTTTTGATTCTTTATAAATTTCCATTGTTTTTTTAGCCTCTTCTTCTTTGGAAAGTCCGAGTTTTTTGATCGCATCTATTTTAGGTTGTACATCTTTCATTTTGTACTGACTTATAGTGCTTTTTTTACTCAAAGGATATAAAACTACACGAATAAGTATTGTTACAAAAATAACAGCCAGTCCAATATCTTTAATTGTGATATTTTGTGATGTAAATACTAAAAGGTTGTAAATAGGCTCATAGATTATTGTCTCCCAAATTGTTTTCATAAAACGGATTATAGCACACTTTAAAAAGGTTTATCTATCTTAGGCTCATTGAAAGGGTGACATCTGGATATCCTATTTAAGGTCTTAATTGTCGCTTTAAAAAAAGGAAGCTTTTGATAACAAATTATCCCATACTCTGAACAAGTGGGGTAAAAAATACAGCTTGGCTTAGGATAAAAAGGTAAAAATCTTAAAATCCCAACAGAAGGGGATAGTGTAAACCTATAAAACCTAATAAATAAAATGGCTAAAATATTTGGAATTTTATTTAGTTTTGTCCAAAAGTTCATATATATGTTTATTTAAATCTATAAAATCCATTGAATAAGCGTCTTTTGAAAGAAACAATATAGCATGAACAAAATTTTGATTATTTTTATAATAATCTCTCACTAGGGAATATATTCTTCTTTTTATTTTGTTTCTTTTTACAGCGCTTTTCTCTTTTTTAGAACTAACAACAACAGAAAACCTATAATTATCAAGGGTTTTTAGATATTTTAATGTCCCGATACGATTAAAAGTCGTACTCAAAATACGACTTTCAGACAAGCTTCTAAATAAATTTCTATCTAGCCGTTTATTTGACGGCAACATGATACTTTAGAGAGCGATTACAGCACGCCCCTTGCGTCTTCTGGCTTGTAAAACCTTCTTTCCAGTTGAAGTAGCACTGCGAACTAGAAATCCGTGTGTTTTTGCTCTTTTTCTCTTTTTTGGTTGATATGTTTGAGACATATAGGTAGAGCTACTATACACAATATGTATAAAATAATCAAGTATCTTTCTTAATTGTTTTTTTGCTATAATCCACTGTATCCACAGTTTATCAACATTTTTAACTATTTGCTTTAAAAAGGTAGAATACATGTAATGCAAAATGACTTAGTACAAATCTGGAATACTTGCTTGAAATCAGTAGAGACACAAATTTCAAAAGCTAACTTTAGTACATGGTTTAAACAAGCTGATATTATTAAAGAGGAAAATGGTATTGTATACATATCAGTTCCAAATGAATTTGTACGAGAATGGATGATAAATAAATATCAAAAAATGATATTAAAATCACTCGTAGAACAAATAGAAAATTTAAGATCTATAGAATTTGTTATCCATAGGGTAACAAATTCTAAAAATGAGACTAAAAAAGATGTAGAAGAAAAACCTTCTCTTCCTCTACAAGAAGACTTTATCAATAGGGACGACAATCTAAACCCTAAATATACCTTTGATAGATTTATCGTTGGACCGTTTAATGAATTGGCACATGCTGCAGCTCAAGCTGTAGTATCTAAGCCCGAATCAGCATATAATCCACTTTTTATATATGGTTCAAGTGGACTAGGAAAAACACACTTAATACAAGCAATAGGCAATGAACTTAAAAAACAATTTCCTAATAAAAAAGTTTTATATACTAGCTTAGAAAGATTTTCTAATGACTATGTAATGAGTGTACAAAATAACAAACAACCAGCTTTTAGAGAAAAATATAGAAAATACGATGCACTTATAATAGATGATATTCAATTTCTTTCAGGAAAAGAGGGGACACAAAATGAATTGTTTCATCTTTTTAATGTTTTATATGATCAAAATAAAAACATTATTTTTTCATCTGATAAACATCCAAATCATATTATTGGTATAGAAGATAGATTGAAAACCAGATTTAATGCCGGTATGACAATAGATATTCAAGAGCCTGATTTAGAGAGTAGACTAGCTATTGCCCGAAACAAAGTATCAAGCTCAAATTACCCCCCAGAAGACGATACGCTGATGTATATCGCTTCATCCATAACAGGGAGTATTAGAGAGCTTGAAGGTGTTTTAAACACCATCTCAATGCATTCTAACTTAAAACAAAAACCAATAAGTCTTACAGATGTAAAATTACTAATTAAAAACAGTGTTAAACCTAAAAAAGTAATATCTATTGATAATATTGTAAAAATAGTTTCTGATTATTATAATCTTGATGAACAAACTATATACAATAAGACTCGTAGAAAAGAAATAGTTCGAGCAAGACAAATCATAATGTATGTTTTAAGAGAAGATTTCAACGAATCATATCCAACTATCGGTTCTAAACTTGGTGGAAAAGATCATACTACAGTTATACACTCTTATGAAAAAATTAAAAATGAAATAATTATCAATCCTCACTTACAAAAAGAAATAGATGACATTAGGATTATGTTTAAATAGTGTGGATAAGGTGTGTAGATATATGTTTAAAGTTATGGAAAAGTATAAATATAAAAAGTATCTTTTATTTGAATAAAAAGTTATTAAAATTAATTAAATTTTTTACACATTCTTTATTTAATAAATACCTTTAAATATAAAAGATAAAAAACCCTTTTCCACAATCCACACCCTATATATAGTCTTAATAGAATTAAATATAAAAAATTATGAAAGTTACCTGTGAAATAAAAAAACTACAAAATGCTGTATCCTTAGCTGATAAAATGACTGGTAAAAATTTATCACTACCCACACTACATGCTATTCATTTAGAAGTAAAAGGTAAGGAAATAAAAATAAAAGCTACAAATCTAGCTATTGGTATAGAGGTTACTATTCCTGCGGATGTTGCAGAGGAGGGTAGTGTTTTGATTAAGGGGGATATTTTATCTAGTGTATGTAGTCATTTAAAAGGGGATAATGAGGTGGCATTATCACTTGAGAATGAAAATCTAACAATAACAACAGAACACAATACTACTGTTGTTAAATGTTTACCAAATGATGATTTTCCAACATTGCCTGTTGTAGAAGAAAATGAGTTTAATATTAAAACTAAAGATTTGATAGATGGTATAAGATCAGTATTTTTTGCAGCTGCTGTGACTGATATTAAACCAGAAATTGCTAGTGTTTATATATATAGTGAAAATGATAATCTTGTTTTTGTTGCCACAGATTCATTTAGATTAGCTGAGAAAAAGATTAAAATAAAAGGACTTCCAGAAATAAGTAAAATTCTTATTCCTTATAAAAATATTCCAGAGATTTTAAGAGTATTAGATAGCTCACCTGAAAATATGACACTTGCTTATAATAGAAATCAACTTTCTTTATTAGGAAATGGTATTTATTTAACTTCAAGATTGATTGACGGAGGCTTTCCACAATATCAACTTATTATTCCTAAAGAGGAAGAAACTAAAGTAGTCATTCTTAAGCAAGAGCTTATAAATACTTTAAGACTTTCTACTTTGTTTGCAGATAAATTTTATCAAGTATTGTTGTCTGTATCACTTGAAAATAAAAATATTGTTATTAGTTCTAGAAACAATGATGTAGGCTCGTCAGTTTCCAATATAGAGGCTGCTATTGTTGGTAATGAGATTGCCGTAGAGTGTAATTTGAAATACTTTATAGATGTATTTCAATCACTAAATGGTGATAGTGTTTCTATGTCTTTTACAAAACCAAATAAACCCATAGTGATCAGAAGTGTAAACGATACTTCTTTCCTATATTTATTAATGCCAGCCAATAGATAAGATGAATTTATTTCAAGATATATTATCAAAAATAAAAAAAGATTTAGATGCTAAATCTTTAGATATATCTTTAGTTTCTAAAATAATATCTGATATTGTAGGGGTTGAAATATCTAAAGATAAAATAAAACAAAAAGGTAGTCATATATTTTTAAATATTTCACCAACATTAAAATCTAAACTAATATTAAAACGCCAAGATATTATCTCAGCGTTTCAAAAAAATAATTTAAATATTAAGAGTTTTAGTTAATAATTTCAATTTCTTTTTCTACAATACTTCTTGCAAAAATACTATTTATTCCAACAAATCTCATTGTATATTTACCAGTTTTATAATTGAAATCTTTAGGGATAAAATTAAATCTAAAAGGTGAAGCGGGTAATGTGGTGATAAAAGAATTATCCACATATATATCTACACTATTTAATGGGTGATCATCTTCTGTTGAAATGGTTATGGTTGTCATTTCATTTAATGGTATATAGCTTTCTAGTCCATTTATTTTTAATTCGCCAGCATCTCCTTGGTGTAGGGTTTCATATTCCTCTGGAAGGTCTGTTAAGGCGATAGCGTTATAGTCTTGTGCATGTTGTTGCCACCATCTTTGAACAGCATAATTCCAAGAATTAAATTGTGGATCAGAAGCGGGGTTTCTTGGGGCAGGACCTCTAGGGTCTTTTTTATCAACCCAGAAAAGAATATCTTTTACATCAGTAATAACTTTTTCAATAATAACCTCAAGTGGAGTATTTTCTGTTGCTCTAAGTCCTGTGATACGATCTATTTTAACAGTTTCATTACCCATCCATTCTCCTTTTAGAACAGGTTTTATTTCAGACAAGTCTTCTTCTGGTATTGGTTTTTCAAATTCAGTTTTACCGATTTTATCAATAGCCTTATTCATAAATTCTTTCCAGATAGGACCTGAGATTGCAGAACCACCACTTGCCATAGAACGATTGTCATTATTTCCAGACCATACTCCAACTGCAATATCAGGTGTATAACCTAAAATCCATGCATCTTTGTTGTCATTAGTAGTACCAGTTTTTACTGCTACACCTGGAATAGTAATAGATGACAATCCAAATGTCGGAACTCTAGCTTGGGTGTCACTTAAAACATCGTTTAGGATCAGGGCAGTGTTTTTATCTATTGCTTCTACATTATTTTCTTCAAATTTTTCTATAACTTCACCTTTTTTATTTTTTACTTCTAGGATACCTGTAGTCACATTTCTGATACCACTATTTGCAAGTGTTGCATAAGCAGTAGTCATATCAAAAAGTGATACTTCTCCGCCCCCAAGAACAAGTGATAGTCCTAAATTTTTAGGGTCTTTAAGAGTTGTTATACCTAATTTGTGAGCATTTTTTATAGTATCTTCTATTCCTACTAAATATAAAAGTTTTACAGATGGTATGTTTCTACTTTCAGCTAGAGCACTTCTTATAGAAATAGGACCTCGAGATTTGTTGTCAAAGTTTGAAGGATGATAACAATCTTTATCTGTAAATCCTGGCTTCGGTGTCATATCAGGATAACAATTTGTTGAAAATTCTGTGGGAACATCAAAAAGTATTGTTTCAGGTAAATAACCTTTTTCAAAAGCGGTTAGATATACGAAGGGTTTAAAAGAAGACCCTGGTTGTCTTTGTGCAGTAACCACATTATAAGCACCATCTATTTCTTTATCAAAGTAATTTCTTGATCCAACCATTGATAGGATTTGCCCAGTCTTTGGGTCTGTAGCAAAGAGTGCAGTATTGGATGCTCGATATTGCGACATATTTTTAGGAGCTTGTTCTGCAATAATTTTTTCAGCTTCTTGCTGAAGTTCATAATCCAGAGTTGTTTTAATAGTATATCCACCACTTTCCATAACATTTTCACCATATTTTTTTTGTAGATAATCTAAGATATAAAATACAAAGTGTGGAGCTTTGATACTATTTGAGGCTGATTGATTAAATACTACCTCTTCTATTTTGGCAGATTCATATTCTTCTTCTGTAATTCTTTCATACTCAAACATTTTCTTGAGTACCAAATCCTTTCTGGCTGAGAGTCTATCTTTGTTATTTCCAAATGGAGAATAATATGTGGGGGCAGGAAGCATGGCTGCGAGATATGCTGATTCTGCTACGGATAATTCTTTTGATGCTTTACTGAAAAATGCTTGGGCTGCTTCCTCTACACCATAAATAGTACTTCCAAAAGGTGCATCATTTAGATAGATTTGTAAGATTTGATCTTTTTCAAAATGTCTTTCAAGTCTAACTGCCAAAATCCACTCTTTAAGTTTACGAGTTATTTTTTTATCCGTTGTCAGAAGAGTATTTTTAACAATCTGTTGAGTGATGGTTGATCCACCCTGAGAGAAACTCATTGTTTTTAGAGAGTCTAAAGTCGCTCTGATTATAGAAGTTGGTCTGATACCTTTATGTTTATAAAAATGTGTATCTTCAATAGATAAAACTGCTTCTATGATGTTTTCACCCATTTCTTCTAGAGGGATTTCTGTTCTTCGAACTGATTGGTGGATATCGTATAAAACAATTTCACCTGTACGGTCAGTTATTTTAGATGAATTAGCTATTTTTCGTGCTTCAAAGGTGCTGATGTCTGGCAATCTTAAAGTACTAGCCCAAATCAAGCCCCCACCAATAGATAGTAGTAAAATAGAAAATGCACCTATTATTATTTTAGTAATTAAATCTAGCTTCTTCGTTTTTTTTACAGGTTTTTTCATATACTAATCATACAGATAAAATGCAAAAAAGAGAACATTTTGCATGTTTATATCTCTTATAGACGATTACCTTACTCTATTTATTACTATTAGTAAAATATTTTATAAATATATGCTTATTTATAAAATATGAAATAATTCATTAGTTTTTTTCTAATCTTTTCAGCTTTTTTATGATTTCTTTCTATTATTACTTTTGACCTTTTAATTTTATATCTAAAATCTCTTAAAAATGATATAGTATAGATACTATATGGAGAATAAGACTAAAGAAGACAAAATAAAAGAGGTTTTAGAAAAGGGGGTATCAGAGGTATTACCAAGTAAAGAGTTCGTAGAAAGTAGATTAAAAAGTGGCGATATATTGTCTATATATGCTGGATTTGACCCTACCGGACCAACTCTTCACTTGGGTCACGCCATACAACTCAGAAAATTAAGGCAATTTCAAGATTTAGGGCATAAAATCATATTTTTAGTTGGGAACTTCACTGCTCAGATAGGTGACCCTACCGATAAAGGCTCTGCAAGAAAAGTTTTAACCAAAAAAGAAGTAGAACAAAATCTAAAGCTTTATAAAAAACAAGCTGGTAAGTTTATAAATTTTTCTGGGAAAAATAGAGCTGTCATTAAATACAATAATGATTGGCTTGGTAGAATGCGTTTTGCTGAAGTCCTTGATTTAGCATCAAATATGACAGTGGATCAAATGCTCAAGAGAGATATGTTTGATAAACGCATGAAAGAAGGAAAGCCTATATATATACATGAGTTTATGTATCCGCTAATGCAGGGGTATGATAGTGTGTACCTAAATGTAGATGGCGAGATAGGAGGGAACGATCAACTCTTTAATATGCTAACAGGCAGACATCTTCAAAAGACTCTAAAAAATAAAGAGAAATTTGTCATCACAACTAAACTTCTGGAAGATAATAGCGGAAAGAAAATGGGTAAGACTGAAGGAAATATGGTTAGTTTTTTAGATACCCCACCAGAGGTTTATGGAAAAGTTATGAGTTGGACTGATGGAATGATAATTCCTGCATTTGAACTTTGTACTGATTATTCAATGGAGGGTATAAAAAGTATCGCAGATAGACTAACAAAAAATGAAAATCCAAGAGATATTAAAATGTTTTTAGCATATGAAATAGTAAAAGAGTACTTTGGAGAAAAAGACGCTCTTAAAGCGCAAGATATTTTTATTAAAACTTTTCAGAAAAAAGAAATACATGAAGATATTAAAGAAGTAAATTCAGAAAATAGAACTCTGGAAGAGATTATCTTAAATGAAAATATTTTATCATCTAGGGGAGAGATTAGAAGGTTGTCTCAAGCGGGTGCTATCTCTGATTTTGAAAGCAAAAAAACTCTTTCGTATGAAGAGGTAAAAATAAATACAGAGAAAAAAGTTTTTAAGATTGGTAAAAAAAATATTATTAAAATAATTTAATATTTAAATAAGTCACCTAATTTTTTGGACCAAAATGTTTGAAATAAGTTAACAATCAGAAGTGCTGGTAGAAAAACAATACTAACTATTGCAAATACAATAACATTCCATACAAGCGAGATTATTTTTTCTAGACTTTCCATATAGGGAATAGTACTTCAAAAAGAATATCGTGGCAATATAATAAAAATATGAAAAGAAAAGATTATATAATTGATAACTGGTCAGAATACACTCTCTTAGATTCTGGAGATTCTAGAAAATTAGAGCAGTTTGGAAGTATTCTTCTTGATCGCCCAGAACCACAAGCCATTTGGAATAAAAAGCACACTGATTTGTGGCTTTTGGCGCAGGCTCAATTTGTCTGGGCAGATAAAGGGGAGAGATGGAAGATTTCTAAAGATTTAAAAGAAAGTTGGGATATAGCTTGGAATGATTTGAGGATAGGACTTTCTTTTAAAGGATTTAAACATGTTGGAATATTTCCTGAGCACAGTATGCAGTGGCAGAAAATTAAAGACTTAGGTGCTCATCATCCAGGATTAAAGATGCTTAATCTTTTTGGGTATACAGGTATTGCCAGTATGGCTGGTGCATCTGCTGGTATGGAGGTGACACATGTAGATGCATCTAAGCAAACAGTTCAAATACTAAAAGATAATTTAAAGAAATCAAAACTTGAAAATAAAAAAGTGAAAATCATTGTTGAAGACGCTCTTAAGTATGTAAAAAGACTTGTATCTAGAGGAGAAAAATTTGATGTAATCGCCATGGACCCACCAGCTTTCGGGCGTGGACCAAAAAAAGAAGTCTGGAAGATAGAAGAATCTTTGACAGAACTTATATCTTTAATTCCTAAAATCATATCTAGTGATGTAAAGCTTGTGATATTGAATGGTTATGCGTCTGGGTATAGTGCTAGAACTTTTGGAGAACTTTTGGCGGGTATTTTAGGCGAGGAAAAAATCATCTATGGAGAAATTGGGATAAAAGAAAAAGATTCTAATCGCATATTAACTACAGGAATATATAGTATGTATACTCAAGAATAATCTATTTAGTGTATAATTCTTGATTGTGATGAAAAAAGAAAAACTAAGTGACAATAAAATAAATCCAGAATTGAAAGATTTTATAAAGGTTAAAAGAGGGGTTGATGGTTTTGGATTATTTGCCTTGAAAGATATTTCAAAAGGGGAATATATTATTGAGTATTTTGGACCTATTTTAAATGATGCAGAAACTCAAGAAAAAGGTGGAAAATACCTTTTTCAAATTTCAAAGAATAAAACCGTTGATGGTTCTATAAGGGAAAATATTGCTAGATATATAAATCATTCATGTCGTCCTAATTGTGAAGTAGAAATAAAAAAAGGTAGAATACTCGTATTTACTAAAAAGAAAGTAAAAGCTGGAGAAGAATTTAACTATGATTATGGTAAGGATTATTTTAACGAATATATAAAACCAAAAGGTTGTATGTGTGTGAAGTGTAAGGAAAAATAATTTTTTTAAATTACATTACTTATTTTATAGACTCAAAACCAAATATGTCCTTCTGGGGGCACGCGTATTTTTCTGAGGAAAAATCGCTATGCTCGCGCCAGTCGCGCTGCGCAAGTCCCCCAGAAGGACATATTTGGTTTCTTGTTTTTGTTATTCTGTTAAAATTAAAATAAACCTTTTCACTATATAAAAGTCCCAAACAATACATCCTATGAAGAGACTTGCGCAGGCTGACTGAGCCGAGCACAGGAAAAAATCAGCAGATTTTTATCCGTGTCTCTGAATAGGATGTACTGTTTGGGACGCACATTATGATATAATATTTATATGAAAAAAATACCAACAAACTCTAAAACACAAATAGGGGGGTATACACTAAAAAGTAAAGCCTTCACTCTGATTGAACTTCTTGTTGTAATTGCAATCATCGGTATTCTTGCGGGAGTAGTAATAGCTAGCCTAAACAGCGCCAGAACCAAAGGTAGAGTAGCGGCGATTAAATCAAATTTAAAGAATCTTCAGACACAAGCGCTCGCATATCATGCAGAAAATGGAACTTTTCTAGGATTATGTAATGCTGATAATAGTGTTATCCATGCAAATATAAAACCTAATTTTGATGCACTTAAAAATATCGTTGGAGAAAATAATATTAAATGTTTTGTTAATACATCATTATTGCAATATTATACATTTGGTGTAAGTGTGTATTTTGAAGAAAATTATTATAGCGTAGATCATTCTATGATTTTGGCATTAGATAATTATTCCAATGTAGCTACTTCAACTGGTTGGCAGAACTCAATGGATAGCTGTATTTCTCAGGGTAAATTTGTTGCCTCTATTATGATGTTGAAAACAGTATTTGATCTAGGTTTTAGTGTAAGTGCTTATCACTGGTCGTCTACGGAGTCTTTTAATGATAGCTCTATGGCTTATACTCAACATCCAACTAATGGTATTTCATATCAAAATGTTAAGACATCAGGTTTTAATAGATCTATTTGTGGTACTTTATAATTTTTGTTCTAAAAAACAAAAAAGCATAAATCTCTAAACAGTCCTTATAAAGACTGTGCTTCATAAGTAAAGCATATTTGTAGGATAGCCCCAGTCGAAACCAAGACGTCCTGCGCCTAGACTTAGAACCTGTGGCTGACTGCTTAGAGATTTATACCTTCTTATTGTGATATAATATATTTATATTGAATTGAGTGCTAAAAGTATAATAGCATAAGCAAATAAAAATGTCAAGCCACAACCTACAACCCATCCCAGACGAGCAATTTAGCGACAATATCTTGAGACCGCAATCTTTTGATGAATATGTTGGTCAGCCTCAAATAAAAAAGAACCTTTCTATCCTTATTGGGGCGGCAAAGTCTCGTAATCAGACACCGGAACATATACTTTTTTATGGTCCACCAGGACTAGGCAAGACCACACTTGCAAATGTGATTGCTAAAGAGATGAATGCAAATATCAAGATCACAAGTGGACCCGCTATTGAAAAAGTAGGAGACCTTGCAGCCATTTTAACCAATCTACAACCAGGAGATATTTTATTTATTGATGAAATACATAGGCTCAATAAATCTATTGAAGAAATTTTATATCCAGTTATGGAGACAGGTAAGCTTGATATTATGATTGGTAAAGGACCAAGCGCTAGAACTATTCAACTTGATCTTCCGGCCTTTACTTTGCTTGGAGCAACCACGAGGTTTGGTATGCTTTCATCTCCCCTCAGGTCTCGTTTTTCAGGCGGTACTTTTAGACTTGAGTTTTATTCTGATAGTGAAATAGAAAGTATTTTAGAAAGGTCATCTAGAATCTTGCAAATAGATTTCAATAAAAGTTTTCTACCGGAATTATCAAAGAGAAGCAGAAAGACTCCAAGAATAGCCAACTATCTCTTAAGAAGGGTGAGAGATTATGCACAAATGAATCAAAAAGATATTGATCAAGATTCAATTGAAGGAGCATTTGAGTTGCTCGGACTTGATAAGAATGGATTATCTAAGAGTGATATTTCAATTATGAAAGTTTTAAATGATAAATTTGGTGGCGGTCCTACGGGGATTAAAAATCTAGCTGCTGCTACCGGTGAAGATGAAGCAACGATTGAAGATGTTGTTGAACCATATTTGATACAAATGGGACTAATTGAAAGAACTCCTAGAGGTAGGATTTTAACAGAAAGAGGCAAGATGTATATTCATGAATAGGATTTTAGCAATAGACCCGGGTTATGACAGGTGCGGGGTTGCGATACTTGATTTTGGTGGTGGTAAATATGAATTAAAAAAATCAGAATGTATCACGACTGATAAGAAAGATTTGCACCAGTTTAGGTTGTTTGAGATTTTTAATGGTTTGAAAGAAATTATTGAAAAAGAAAAACCAGACTATATTGCACTTGAAACTTTATTTTTTTCTACAAATAAAAAAACCGCTATAAAAGTAGCAGAGGCTCGTGGAGTTATAGTACTTCTTTCTGGGATTTATAATATTTCTCTTTTAGAACTTTCTCCGCAAGAAGTTAAAATAGCAATGACTGGTGTAGGGAATGCTAGTAAAGATCAGGTAAAAAAAATGGTAGAACTCACTCTAAAGATAGATACAAAAAAGGTTTTAGATGATGAAATTGATGCTATTGCAGTAGCTTTTGCCGGGGCACAAAAACAAAAAGTAAATACACTACAAAATTTGTGATTTTGCTCTTGCAAAGAATCTATCTTTTTGATACAAATATGTGCATATTAGTATTAATTTATTTTTAGATAATATATGTCTGATGACAATGAATTTGGTGAGGTAACAGAAATCACAGAAGATGAACTTGGTGGGGATATAAACCAAGTTATGGAGGATGAAGATGCCGATGTTTTAGAAGATGGACTTGAAGGAGAGCTTTCAGAAGATGAATATCAAGATGAAGAAGATCCTTATGCGGAAATCGAGGAAATTCTAGACCCAAACGATACAGACCCTTGGGATGATAGATAAATTAAAACCCTTAACTACTCGTTAAGGGTTTTAATTTTTTTCGTATAGATCAACCACATCTTTCACTTCTTCAAAATCTGTGACACCTTGAAGTATTTTGATTAGGGCATCTTCTTTCATATCTAGGGTTTTTTGTTTGTCGGCTATCTTTTTTATTTCTCTTTCACTTGGGTTTTCTATAATACTGTTTTCAATATCTTCTGTTGTCTGGATTGCTTCAAAAATACCAATACGGCCTTTATAGCCAGTACCATTACAATGCGGACACCCATCTGCAGACCAGAGGTTTTGAATGTCTTTATTTGCTCCAAATTTTTCTATATCCTTATCTTTTTCTTTGGCATTGTTCCAGATTCTATCAATGTGTTCTCTTTCTTCTGGTGTTATGGGTCTTTCGTATTTGCATTGTGAACAGATTTTTCTTACAAGTCTTTGCGCAATAGAAAGAGTGAGTGCACTTCCAAGAATTTTTGGATTTACATCAAGGTCAATAAGGCGAGGAATAACCCCGGAAGCGTTGTTGGTGTGGAGAGTTGAAAAAACTATGTGACCAGTCAGGGCACTTTCTACCGCCGTCTTTGCTGTTTCGGGGTCTCTGATCTCACCGACCATGATTACATCGGGGTCTTGTCTAAGCGCACTTCGGAGTCCTTCTAGGAAATTGTAACCCTTTTTATGGTCAGCTTGTGTTTGGGTAATTCCTGGTAGGTGGTATTCAATAGGGTCTTCAATTGTAATTATTTTTTTTTCTGAAGAATAGATTTTTTTTAGAAAAGCATAAAGAGTTGTGGTCTTACCACTACCAGTAGGACCGGTTAGAAGGATTAAACCATTTGGCTTGCTGATTTCTTTAACAAAGATTTCGTACAGGGGTTCTGAAATACCAAGCTGTTCAAGCTCTACCTGAATAGCTTCGGGATTTAAAATACGAAGAACTATACTTTCGCCATATGCACCAGGTACCATAGAAGTACGAAAGTTTATTTCAAGTTCTTTGTCTTGTGGTTTGAAGTATGCACTAAATCTTCCGTCTTGAGGATTTGAAGTGATAGTTAGCTTAAGACCTGAGAGAAGCTTAATACGAGTATTGATTTGTTTGTAGGTAGCTTTATTAAAATGAGTAATGATTCTGAGAACTCCATCAAGTCTAAAACGAAGCTCTGTTTTATCTTCCATTGGCTCAATATGAATATCAGAAGCCCCAAGCCCCATAGCGGTACCGATAATAATTTCCAAAAGAATAGAGAGTTTATATTCTCCAAGTTCATTTACCGCGCTGTTAATAGAATTCACCGCATCTTCAATTGTTTTGGTTGTATGACTTAGTTCTTCTAGGGTTATAGCACTTATTTCTATTCCACCAGAACGAGAGGCTTTAGCAAAAGATAAATCTTTATATCTTTCATGCACCTTTTCAATACTTTTTTGGCTAGCCATTACTAAAGTTATAATGTATCCCTTATTTTTTAATATCTGTATTGCTTTTTGTGCATTTAGATTTTCAGGGGAACGGACGGCAAGAGAGAGTTTTTTACCAATGAGTTTATAAGGTCCCACCTCAAACTCTCGCGCTTGCTCTTCTGTTAAAGCGCGGATTGCATCGTTGTCTATAGATTCGCCTGATAAATCAATATAAGGTATTCCGTATCTTTCTCTAGCTAAAAGGGAAATCAAAGCTTCTTCTTCAGATTCTCTTAAATCTTTGAGTCGTTTCATCTGGTTGTCATCTTGGAAGCGTGGCATTGTCTAAGTATTATAGCAAAATAAAGCTATAATGCTTATTTTAGGGGTATTGACTTTTTTTGATATATATGTTAACATATAGATAAGTTAGATCTTTGAAAAAGATTTTAAAGGTTATCAGAAAATCTTATTTTGAAATAGGGATTTCCGATAACCTTTAAAATTAAATATAAAAAATATGAAAAAGTTAATTTTTATTCTCGCGTTGATTGTTGTTGGGACATCTGCAAGCGCACAGAAGTTTGCGAAAAGACCTAAGGCAAACGATTTGCCAAAAACAAAGGAGGACCTGATGCATGTCTTTCATATCTTTCCGCAAGATAATGCGGAGTATGTATGGAAACATGCAAAAAAAGGAGTTTTAACAGAGCTTCCAAGTACTTTATATGAAGTACTTGTGCCAGTAGATTCTACTGGCAGACTTGCTTTTGTTGATTCGGAGTTACATCAACCTAGAAGACAAGATAGTGTCTTGTACTTCACCACGGCAGATGGGGAGACGATTATCTTTAAAAATCTGACAACGAAGTTATTTTGTCGTCCGGTTCTTATTGAAGAATCTGAGCGTCAGTTTAGCGGGAATTTTATTCCTGCTCAGCCAAGGGCTCAACCTCAACCACAGCCTAGGGTTGTACATACACAACCGCAACCACAAGCTCGTCCCGTTTTTAGGGATGATGTTTATGGCTATGACTCTGGTTATAGCTCTAGGATTATTATTCCTAGGTGGCGCTAGGGGCTAAATTTTTTTTGTATTGTCCTATTTGTTGTTTGTCGGTCTACATATATTGTGTAGACCGACCTTTTTATTGCCTATTGACTTTCTTATTATAATATGCTATTATTTAATCAAATAGGATAAGTAACAAATTTGATTTAAACTAAACATCTCAAAAAAAATGTTCTTTAAAAAATTTATCGCACTCATTATCATAGTGATGATGAGCGCAAGCGCTTTTGCGCAAACTGATTACAACCCCTTCTTAAAGGTGGTTGCAAACAGTGAAGCCCAATACAAAAAATTGCTATCAGACCTTTTGGTTGATGGTAATGGAGAGAAGTGGCACGCAGGTGCAGGGCAAGCATATTTTGAATTCTTCAATCATGTTTTTCCCGGAGAATCTCCAGAGAGTATTATTGTTGGTACAAAATTTGTTTCAGCAAACACTCTAACTGGCAGTTATGAAATTGGCATGCTTCACAAAAAAACTCGTGAGCTTGATTGGTGGGAAAGACCTTGGAGAACAGGAGAAAGAATTGGAGTATATAAAGGTATTGTCTGGACTTCAATGTCGTGCGGCAACATCGTTGCCGAAGACATTCCTCTTGTAGAACCAAATGACTACACAAAGAAAAAAACTCAGGTTGCAAAATCTGTTGAAGTTGTTGAAAAGGTTGTAGAGGTTCCGGTGATGTCTGAAAAGCTTTCAGTTGTTGAAAAGGTTGTAGAGGTTCCGGTGATGATTGATAGGGTGGAATATGTTCCATACCCTGTCTCAACACCTCAGCCACAGCCGATTTATCAGCAGGGAGGGGGTTATTACGATCCTTACTATGATTACTATGGATACGGCGGTAATTATGGTTACGGATATGGAATTACCAAAGAGGACCTTAAATGGGGAGTAAACACAGCTATCGATTTTTGGCTGGCAAACTCTGTGAGCAAGATCGCTAAGGGGGTAGAAAGTGGTGCGATGCGTGGGGGTGATGTTTACATCACTAACACGAATACAAACACCAATAACAATAACAGCCACAATAGAGGCAGTTATAACAGAGATAGGGGTGGTAATCCAGGATATGATAATTCCTGGCCAAATAACCCCGATAACCCCGATGATAATCATCAAGGCCCAGGTATTAGAGTACCAGACCCAGGAAGAAATAATAATCCAGGGGGGACTAATGACAATACTTGGGCAGTAGCAGAAGCACACAGTAGACAACAAGTCACCAGAGCAGAGTCTCGGATTACTAGTGGTGCACCAGCCTCAGTTTTTGAAAGACAACAGGTTGCAAGCACTAGAAGTGTGGCTTCCGTTAGTACTGCATCAAGAGGTAATACTGCCTCGACGAATGTTGTTTCAAGAAGTTCTGATAGGCGACAGTCAACAACCGCACAGCCAAGCAGGAATGTTCTCAGTACTAACAGAGCGGCGTCTCAACCAAGACCCGTTGCCGCAACCCAAGCAAGAGGTAGTGCAAGAATGTCTGCTCCTCCTTCAGGAGGTGGCAGATCAGCCGCAAATTCTTCTTCAACTTCTACCAGAATATCTGGTATGGGAAGAAATTAGCGAAAAAAAGGGGCAGGCATCAAAGCATGCCTGACCCCTTTCTATTTTTTAGCCCTGTATGCTTTAATAGTATAAAGGTCTAAAAAGTGGTATTAAAATTAGATTTATAAAATATTATGAAAAAAACAATCTTAACATTGATTTCTTCGGTAATGATAGCAGCAGCAGCTGTGTCTTTTGGGTTTGCTCAAGCAAGTCTTAATTCACCAGGTGAAATGCCAACTCTTACCGTAACAAATGTGGATACAAATCCGTGTTCACGCGGCGCTATTAATGGTTGTTGGAAAACAAGTGCAACAGCTAAGCCGGGAGACCAAATAGCTGTACATATTTATTATAAGAATACTGGTAACCAAAATTCAGAAGGTACAACTCTTTCTATTAAACCAAAAGATACAAGCTCTGTTTCTTCTGTGACATTTACTGGAGGCGTAGCTTCACTTACTGCGGCGCGTTCAGTAGGTAGTGCAAGTGTTTCTTTTAGTGCACCATCTCAGGTGAGATATATTACAGGTTCTGCAAAATGGTATCCAACTTCTTCAAGTGGTCCACAATCTGTAAGTGAAAGTGGTTTGTTTGGTACTACTGGTTTTAATATAGGAACAGTAGCTCCTGGTGCACAAGGTGTGCTTGTAGCAAACTTTGCAATTGATGCCGGTGCCGGTAGCAATAACCCACAATGTAGTGATGGGATTGATAATGATGGTGATGGATTGATTGATTACCCGTCTGATCCGGGATGTTCATCTCCAAATGATGATGATGAATACAATGCACCGACAACCCCTATCCAAGACTGTCGTATCAACGACTTCACAGTAGATGGTAGATCAAGTATCACCATTGAAAGAGGTGATAGTGCAAGACTATCTTGGAATACTACAAATTGTGATTATGTAACTATCACAAGTTTTTCGGGGAACATTAGTCCAACAGGAAACTTTAATGTAAGTCCAAGTAATAATACCACTTATACTATTCGTGCATATCCAAATGGAGGCACAATGTCAGTCAATGTAAATGTTCGTGACAACAATAATCCTATCCAAGACTGTCGTATCAACGACTTCACAGTAGATGGTAGATCAAGTATCA
>CAYODR010000003.1:69850-103758 GCA_964402895.1 uncultured Candidatus Saccharibacteria bacterium
TTGAAAGAGGTGATAGTGCAAGACTATCTTGGAATACTACAAATTGTGATTATGTGAGAGTAACTGACTTCAGTGGAAATCTAAATCCAAATAGTTCAGGTACAGTAAAGCCAACATCTAGTAAAACATATACTTTGACCGCTTATCCTGGAGGTGAATCACAAACAGTGAGAGTAAATGTAGGAAGTTCAAGCAGTAGTGATTATTGTGATATAGTTTCATTCAGAACAAACAGAACAACTATTGATAGAGGACAAGTTGCAACTATTTCTTGGGATGTTCGAGGGGCTAACACTATAGATATTCTTCCAGGTTATAGAAATAGATCAAACAGTGGTTCTGTAACTGTCAGTCCATCAAGTACAACTACTTATAGAATAGAAGTATTTGGAAATAATTGTTCAAATAGTAATTTTCTAACTATTTCTGTTAGAGATAGTGAGTCTTCAAGACCACAAGCTATCACAACTGTTGCTGCGATTACAAGTCAAACATCTGCACAATTAAATGGTATTGCAGTTCCAAATACTCAAAACTATTCAAGTAGCGTTTGGTTTGAATGGGGTCCGTCAGGAAACTTGGGTTATCAAACAGGTGCAAGACATATCTCTGCTGGAAATACTAATGTGACCCACGGAGACAGCGTTACCGGTCTTTCAGCTAATACTACCTACTACTATAGAACAGTAGTACAAAATCAAAATGGTACAGCTTATGGTGATATTGTAACCTTTAGAACTCCGGCTCCAAGTAGTGTTGGCGGAACAACAGTCGTAACTCAACCCACTCGTGTAATAGTTCAAACAGTACGCGATAGTGTGACTACACAAAGTGCGCCATCACTCTTAGAACTGCAAGTAGCAAGTGCATATGATCACATGTGTATTGGAGGTGATATGGAATATGTAATAACATATAGAAATATTAGTTCTGTAACACTTGAAGATGCTGTACTTAGACTTGCTTTACCTAAAGAATTAAATTTTGTTGGTTCAAGTAAGGGGAGCTACGATTCTCTAGATAGAATTCTAACTATACCTGTCGGTAGAATGAGCGCAGGCGAACAAGGAACTGTAACTCTTAGAGCAAAATTCAACAATAATTCTATAAGAGGGAACTTGGCTGTGATGACTGCAACTATGGTTTATACAAATCCGATAACTAAAGCTCAGGAAGATGCTATTGCATATTCTCTGGTGACAGTATCAGATGAATGTCCAATGCTTTTGGGCGCTAGTGTATTCGGTGTAGGGTCATTCTTACCTGGCTCACTCTTAGAATGGCTACTTCTAATCTTAGTAATACTTATCCTAGTGATTTTAGCTAGAAATATATACAAGAAAAGAGAAGAAGAGAAAAAAGAAGTTCAATAAATAAAACAAAAACAACCAGTCTCGTAAAGAGCTGGTTGTTTTTGTTTTGTGCTATATTGTCTATATGGAAGAAACTCTTTTTTATACAGAGGAAAAGCTTAATTTGGCGGTAGATTTTATTCAGAGCTTTTTAAGGGCCGACCCTCTTTGTGCAACGGTTTTGTGTTTGGAGGGTGATTTGGGTGCGGGTAAAACCACACTCACTAAAGAGCTTTTAAAGAAATACGGGTATTTAGGTATTGTACAAAGTCCAACATTTGTAATTGCTAAACATTATCGTACAAACAGTATCTTTGATAAGACCATACACATAGATGCTTATAGAATAGAAGATGAGGCAGAGCTTATTCCGCTAGGTTTTGAAAAACTTTTATCAGAAGGAAATACGCTTATTATTGTTGAATGGCCGAGTAATATAAAGGGGGCTATTCCAGAAAATGCATTATGGTTTAAATTAACTCACCATGAAGATGGTAGGGTTATCAAAAAATATGAAGGAGAAAAATAATCAAAAGAAAAGATTTGTCATACTAGATGCACACGCTATTATTCACCGTGCTTATCATGCACTACCTGCTTTTACAAATAGTCGAGGAGAATCAACAGGTGCTCTTTATGGTATTACGGCTATGCTCATTCGGATATTTGAAGAATTAAAACCAGACAGTATTGTAGCAGCGTATGATTTACCAAAACCAACATTTAGACATTTGTCTTATGATGGTTATAAAGCAGGTAGAGCAAAAGCAGATGATGCCTTAATAGAACAAATTATTGCTTCCAGAGGAATATTTAAAATCTTTAATATCCCCATGTTAGATGCTGAGGGTTTTGAGGCTGATGATGTTATTGGGACTTTGGTTGAAAAATATAAAGACATATCTGATGTAGATATCGTGATTGCATCGGGTGATATGGATACTATGCAATTGATATCTGATGATAAGGTTCAGGTCTATACTTTAAAGCGGGGCGTGAGGGACATGATTCTTTATAATGAAGAAATGGTTGTTGAAAGATATGGTTTTTCTCCAGAGAGGCTTGTTGATTTTAAGGGTCTTCGCGGTGATCCGTCAGACAATATTATTGGTGTAAAAGGTGTTGGAGAAAAGACTGCTACAAGTATTATTCAGAAATTTGGTACGATAGAGAATCTTTATGAAGCAATAGAAAAAGGTGACGAACAATCAATAAAAGAAGCCGGTATTACTTCTCGAATACTTGGTGTTTTAAAAGAGAGTAAAGATGAAGCTTTTTTCTCAAAAACACTGGCAACTATTAGGAGAGATGCCCCTATTGATTTTGATATCAAAGATGGTGAGTACAAAAACAATCTGGATGAAGATGAAATAATGGATTTAATGTCCCGCTACGAATTTACAAGCTTGATTCCTAGGATTAAAAAAGTTTTCTCTTTTAAAGAAGAGTTTGATCATGTTGAAGCTGACCCTAATTTATTAAAAGAAGCATCTATCGCACTTTGGGTTTTGTATTCTGAGCAAGCAAATCCTACTTTGGATATGGTTTTACAAAGAACAAGAAAAAAATCTCTCTCAGATGCTTATGAGGTTTTAATTCAAGAGCTCAAAAAAGAAAATTTGATTGATATTTTTGAAAAAATTGAAAAACCACTAATCCCTATTATTGAAGAAATGTCACGGGTTGGTATAAAGATAGATAAAGATTATTATGAAAAGCTTGCAGATAATATGTCAAAAGAATTATCTGTAATTGAATCAAAAATAAAAAGTTTTTCTAAAGAAGATTTTAATCTAAATTCTCCAAAGCAACTTTCAAAATTAATTTTTGATGAATTGGGGCTTAAGCCCAAAGGCAAGAGAAAGGCGAGTGGGGCTTATACTACTAATGCTGATGTGCTCGAGGGGCTTGTAGATGAGCATGAGATAATTCGCTTGATATTATCTTATCGAGAAGTTCAAAAACTTTTGAGTACTTATGTGACTCCGTTTTTAGAGCATTCTAAAGCTGATGGGCGTATTCACGCGACATTTTTACAGCACGGTACTAGTACTGGTAGATTTTCATCCACGAATCCAAATGTTCAAAATATTCCAAATTCAACAGGAGATAAATTCTCGGGAGACGACATCAGAAGGGGGATTGTTGCAGATGAGGGCAAGGTCTTTATTTCGAGTGATTATTCTCAAATTGAACTTAGAATGCTTGCGATACTATCTGGCGAAGAAAAACTTCTTGAAAGTTTTAAAAATGGAGATGATATTCACTCAGCCGTAGCTTCGTTTATGTTTGATACAAAAATAGAAGAAGTGACAAGTGAAATGCGGAGAGCTGCTAAGGTTGTAAACTTTGGAATTCTTTTTGGAATGGGGGTTTCAGCGCTGCAAAAGAATTTAAATACAAGTAGAGAAGAGGCTCAAAAGTTTTATAATGAATATTTTGAGAATTTTCCTAAGGTTACGAACTTCTTGGAACAAAGTAAAGAAAATGCCAAAGTAGATGGATATACTACAACCCTTTTTGGACGGAAGAGATATTTCCCGGGAATTAAATCAAGTGCGGGTTTTTTGAGAGCAATTGCTGAAAGAATGGCATCAAATGCACCCATTCAAGGTAGTGCAGCAGATGTTATCAAGATTTCCATTAAATTGATAGATGAAGATTTGAGAAGCTCTGGTTTGTATAAGAAGGCTAGTTTGGTTCTTCAAATTCATGATGAGCTTGTATATGAAGTAGATAAAGATAGCGTTTTAGATGTTCAAAAAATCATTGAATCAGCTATGTCGGGGGTATTTGAAAGATCACCTATTAAATATGAAGGAGAAATAGTTCCACTTTCTGTGTCTACCAGCGTGGGTGACAGGTTGGATTTATTGAAATAATAAATGGTATAATGGGTATATGAAAAATGCAGAAGTACAAAAGACACTGACACGGTCTTATATGTCATATTTTTTATTTATCACCCTAGGTCTTTTTTTAGATGCTTTTATTGATTTCTCTGTACGGATACCATTTTCTACACTTATAGCTATCTTGTGTTTTATCATCGGTACGATTCTTATTTTGTGGGCACAATTTACGACTGGAAAAAAGATTGAAAAACAAAATTCTTTGAAAGGGTTTTTTACAGATGGTCCTTATAAGTACTTAAGAAATCCTACACATTTAGGTTTTGTATTTTTAATTACAGGATATACTGCACTCAGTGGTTCATTACTATTTTTAGCCGGAACCATTGTTGGGTATTTTGTCTCTAGTTTATATTTTAAAAAATATGAAAAACTTCTAGTTGAAAAATTTGATAAAGATTATCTTGATTATAAAAGTAAGGTTCCTAAAATATTCTAATGTTAGTAGTTTCTGTTTCAGATAAAAAAGAATACCGAAAGAAATGTTCACTTCAGTATTGCAGAGGAGATGAGATTTTTGTAGATGATGATATTATGGATTTTTTTGATTTAGAGCAATATATTTATCCATCACTTTTTGAAGAAAGTACTCCAGTGGTATATGCGAAGTTTATGATTGAGGATAACCACAAGGATTTAAGTATAGACTTTGTTAAAAAGCTTGTTGCAAGTCCTACTACATTTTTCTTTGAAGAAATCTCTCTTTTGAAAGATACTATAAAGATACTAGAGAAGTCTGGGGCTATTGTACATTTAGATAAAGAAAAAAGTGAAATAAAACAAAAAGACAATCTATTTGCTGTGGCAAGCGCTATTGTAAGTGAAAATAAAAAAACCTCCTGGCTTAATTATCAGAAGGCGATTAAGGAATACAATATTGAAGCAATTCTCGGAATAATATATTGGAAGACAAGAGATTTGATGCTAAAAAATTCAAAAAATAATTTTTACCGCAATTTTTATAAAGATCTTTTAAGTGCTCATGCTAATTCTTGGATGAAGGGCATACCACTTGAACTGTCTATTGAGAAAGTTATTTTAAAATAAAAAACCCACCTGTTTAATGATTGGTGGTTTTTTTTAAAATATATTTTTTTGAAGTTAAATGTACTATAAAGGAGCGGAGCAAATTTTTCACTGATGAGGACACTTGCCTACATTATAATACGGATGTATTTAGACTGCAAGTTTGTGATTATTATGATACTAAACACTTTAAACAAATATATTGTATTTTTTAGACACGGATATTTTTTTGCTGAAAAATTCCTGTGCTCGCCTCAGTCAGGCTCCGCAAGTCTAAAAAATACAATATATTTGTTTAAAGTGTCGTAGGTGATATAATATTCATATGAAAATCTTATCAACCCAACTAAAGAATATTAGGGGGGGGGTACACACTAAGTAAGGCCTTCACTCTCATAGAATTACTTGTTGTTATTGCAATCATCGGAATATTAGCAACAGTAGTAATAGCATCTTTAAACGGAGCAAGAGAGAAAGCTAAAATTTCAAAAGTTGCGTCAGATCTAAGAAGTATAGAATTGGCATTTAATATGCTTTTGTTAGAAACAGGCTGTTGGCCAAAAGAGAGAAATAGTCAGGCTGATACATATTGTACTTATGCTTTAACCCCAAGTACATCTAATCCCTCTATAGCTCAAATCATATCCTCAAATACTACTAATTTTTCAAATTATCTTTCCTCTGCCCCCGTATTTCCATTTCCTCATGATGGGAATAATTATGGGTATGACAATGATTTGGACGCTCGTAATCCATTGACTTGTGCTTCAACTTCATCTGCTCCCACTAGAGGGATTAATCTTTTTGTCGCAACAGGAGATGACTATTCATTACTTGGAGTTTTCAATTTACTTAATGATATTTTTGATAAAGATGAAATTGGGGCATCAGATAATGTTAAACAAAGATGTGGAAAAGTTAAATTTTCCACAAACGGGGGAATTAACTTTTCTTTGTCAGATACACCTTAAGAGTGTTTTTAAAAAGGGTCGCCATATGGGGCGACCCTTTTTAAAATTATTTCTTTTTAGCTCCGATTATAACTATGATAACTGCAGCTAGGGTGATAGCTGACATAAATTGGATAGTAATAAAACCAAATTCATTTACATAGCGCACAAGACAGCTAGGTCCTGCTCCGCAAACTTCTCCTACAGTAGGGAATCTGTCTATAATGTTGTGAAATATTGCGACTAGAAAACCAGCAATTGAGATTATGAGCATTTGTTTTTTAAGTAAGGCGCTATTTTTGATATTTGCGGTAAATGAGAGTATCGCTAGAGAAAATATTGCAATTCTCTGATACCAACACAGCATACAAGGCTCGTATCCCAATACATATTCATATGTAAAACTTCCTAGAACTGCCCCGACCAGTAATACTCTGAGATAAATGTGTGAGTACTTATTGATTTTTGGTACTAGTTTGTTTTTAGTTAAAATCAGTATTATATAGATTAAAGATACAATACCAGCGAGTATTACACCAGAACCCATTAATAAATTGATGTTCTCTGACATATTAAACTACCGGGTCTATTTCACAGCTAGTAATTTCAGCAAGCTCTTCTATTGAGAGTGTTCCTCCGCGTCTTGATCCATCAGCAAATTCCCAAGTAGGATATCCTTGAATATCTTTTTCTATACAGATATCATTTTGCCCTCTTCCATCAGGAGTAGAACATTCTTGATAGGGTAGGTTTTTAGCTGATTTACCAAATAGAGTTTTTTGAGATTGGCAGTGTGGACACCAAAATGCTCCATAGAATGTTGCTCCACTATCTTTTATACACTGAGCAAAGTTGTCATATTTACCCGGCTTCTTTGCTTGCCCGTACAAGAAAAATACAAAAATCGCTACAAGAGCTAAAGCTAATAATATCCATAAAATTGTTTGTTTTGTTTTCTTTTTCATATAGTATTATCGTACCGAGCGCGAGCATTTTCTGCAAGTACCTAAAAAAGACAGATTGTGTCCTAATATTTTTTTAAAAAGTCTTGATTTTGATACGGCATTTTTATCTAAACTTTTCATACAAAAATCTATTGTTTCTACGGTGTTACATTTCTGACAAACAATGTGGTGTTTATGAGAGTCTTCTTTGATAGAGTAAGAGATTTTATCTTTATGGATTGAATGTGATTCTAAAATATCTTTCTCACAAAAAGATTTTAATGCTCTATATACAGAAGCATCATCAGCTTTTAATTTTTTCACTTTTTTAATAATTTCTCCTGTCGTTAGTGGGGCAGAGGATGAATATATTTTTTCTAAAATCAGGATTCTAAGCGGAGTTGCCTTTAAAGATACTTCATGGAGTATTTCCGTTATTTCTTCAGTTGATAGCTTTTTCATGTATTTAGTATACAAAAATGCAAGTTATTTGCAATAAAAGGTACATTAAATACCTCGCGTATCTAACAAGATCCCCAATTCAATAAGTAAGTGCAACACTGATAGCTTCTAATAGTGTTGCACTTGGAGGTTGAATTCGCTTTACGAGTACTTGACTTTTTTAAATATATATGCTATTATATAAATATGACTAAAAATAATTTATTCTTAAATATGAGAAAAATCAATATACTAATTACATCTGTATTTGCTTTCGCTGTTATTATGATAGCTGGTTCCGGTGAGTCTTTTGCCATGGATTCTATTTCTCTTGGCCGTAATACTACTATCAATATCTCAAGTAGGAATGCTACTTCTTTAGATGATCGTATTTTTAAAATGACGAGAGAAACAACATTTCCTGGTTGGAGATCTGATGTATCAGTAAATAATAGTGTTCATAATTATTCTTATTTTAATTCAAGAACATCTTATAATGATTATTCTGAAGCAGAATATTATAGTGACTACAACGACTATGATTATAATGACGAAGGATATTATGATGAATATTACGAGGATTATGCTAATAATGATTATTACGAAGAAGATTATTATGTAAATAATTCAAATAATAATAACAATAATAACTACTCAGGATCAAATAGTTGGTAATAAAAAAAACAAAAACCGCATTTGCGGTTTTTGTTTTTTTATAGAAATTAATTGTGATGTTTTTTACTCATGTGCCCCTAGTATATTCATACTGGAGACACTGCGTTCGGATATAATATAAAAAGTTTTACCCTTTATATTATGTTACTCGCTTGTGTCACAAGTTACTAAGCATAATTTTTCGCAAGCTCAAATTCTGCTAAGTACTCGCGACCCCGCCTCGATTGTCTCACGAGTTCGACATATCTGCGGCTGCACATTTCGCTCACATAGCAAGCAGTTGCTATGTTTTCCGCTCATGTGCCCCCAGTATATGCATACTGGAGACACTGCGTTCGGATATAAATTAAAATAAATTTTAATTTATATCACTCACTTGTGCCCCCAGTAAGAAAATCTTTCTGTGGGACTGCACTCGGAAATTCGAAAGTAAACTTTCTCTTTCTCTCGTTTGTGCCCCCAGTAGGATTCGAACCTACGACCGTCTCCTTAAAAGGGAGCTGCTCTACCGACTGAGCTATAGGGGCATATAAATTTTGCGAACCGCTACGACTGAGCTATAGGGGCATTTACAAAAATGTAAACAGAATATAACATGCAAAAGGCATGAAATCAACCCCTAAAAAAAAGTTTAAAAACATTCTTATTTTAAATGACATTAGAAGTTCTCAAAATGTTGGTTCACTTTTTCGGACTGCAGATGCTGTAGGAATAGATAAAATATATCTTATTGGTATTACACCCACACCTCTAGATAGATTCGGAAGGGATAATTCAGCTCTTTTGAAAACTTCACTAGGTGCAGAAAAAAGTATTTCTTACGAATCTAAAAAGACTATTTTACCGATTTTAAATAAGTATCATAAAGATGGTTATAGAATAATCTCCATAGAGCAATCAAAAAATTCTATTGATTATAAAAAGATAAAGAAGTCAGATAAAAATGTTTTTATCTTAGGTAATGAGGTAGATGGTATACCAAATAAGATTTTAGAAAAATCTGATATTGTCGCTGAGATAAAAATGAAAGGGTTAAAAGAATCTTTGAATGTATCTGTTGCTGGGGGGATAGTACTTTTCAGGATCTTAAATATCTAAATTATTTTTTGATGAGTATCACAAAAATATAATCCACGCCCAGCTATTTCCATTCTAGTGATAGTGCCACCACATCCTTTCTTTCTACATTTTTCGCCACCTCTTCTGTATGCTTCGTGTGTATTGTTAAAATTCCCCGGCTTACCTTCTATATCTCGGTAGTCACTTGTAGAATCTCCACCAAATTCTATACCTTTTTGCAAAGACTTTTTAATTGAGTTAAATAGATTTTTGATTTCAGCTTCACTTAATGTATCTGGGGTACGAGTAGGATGAATACCAGAAAGCCAAAGAGCTTCATCTGAATAAATATTTCCAATACCAGATATGATTTTTTGATCAAGTAAAATTGTCTTTATAGGTTTATTTGGATATTTGAATATTCTTTCTTTAAAGTCTTTTATTTTAAAGTTTTCATTTAATGGTTCCGGACCAAAGCCTTCCATAACTTCATCTATTTTTGAAGTTTCTATCATTGTAACTTTAGCAAATTTTCTCACATCAGAAAGTACTAGATGCTTTCCATTTTTTAGTATAAAAACTACATGCAAGAATCTATTGTAGGGGTCATGGAGGGCAAGATTTTTCTCTTTTTCATGTGGTGCCCAGGTATTTGTTTTTTTATCAAAATCATACATTCCATACATTAAATGTCCTGTCATTTTCATATGAATCCAAACAGAGTATCCATTTGATAAATGTATAAAAATATTTTTAGCACGCCTTTCTGCTTTTTTGATTTTTGTACCGCAAATATTGTTTTTGAATTTTTTGAAAAAGTCTAAACTTTTTGTAGTTGCATAATAATCTTTTCTGGTTGGAATTTTGACAGCTAAGTCTGTCCAAACATCACAGATTTCTTTTCCTTTTAAGAGTTTGTTTATACCGTTTACAGTTGTTTGTACTTCGGGTAGTTCTGGCATGTGCCCAATTATACTTATAAAAAACTATTTTCCAAGATCCCTTAAGGTTTGTGCTATTTGTTCGGTAAAGGGGATAGACGGATCTATATTTTTTACGACTTCTCTGATTTGAATATCTTTGTATCCAAGTGAAAGCAATGCTTCTATCAGATCATTTTGCGGTGCTCTTTCAAATGTTTCAAAGTCAGACAATTTATCTTTTAGATCTATCACTATTTTTTCTGCAGTCTTTTTTCCAATTCCAGGAACAAGTGAGATAGCTTTTGAATCTCCTGTTTTTATATATTGTATAAGGTCTTGCATTTGATAGAGAGAGAGCATTTGTAGTGCAGTACGAGGTCCTACGCCATTTACATTTATAAGAATAGTAAATAGTCTTTTTTCTTCTGGGTCAATAAAACCAAAAAGCTCATGAGAATCTTCTTTAATAACAGGATGTGTATGTATTAGAACATTATCGCCAATCATTCCAAGTGGGTGAGTAGTATATATAAGATAAGCTATTGAACCAGTATCTACTGTGATAGATTTTTCATTTATTTCTACAATTTCTCCTTTTATTCGGGCTATCATATAGATATGATAGCATAATTATTTCTTTTCGTTCTTAAATGTAAAAGTCCCAAACAATACATCCTATTCAGAGACACGGATAAAAATTTGCATTCAAAAAAATATGTCTTTCTGAGGGCACGCATATTTCTCTGCTGAGAAATTGCTACGCTCGGCTCAGTCAGCCTGCGCGAGTCCCATCAGAAAGACATATTTGTTTTTTCATTTTTAAATATATTAAACACACCGACGGCAAAAAGCTATGTTATTTGAAGTGTTGTATATGATATAATATATTTATGAAAAAAATAACCAACCTTTCAAAAAGTCTAATAGGGGGGTGCTATTCTAAAAAGAATCTCTCCGCTCTAAACAAATCCAAAGCTTTTACTTTAATAGAATTACTAGTAGTAATAGCAATCATAGGCATCCTTGCAGGTGTAGTTATCGCATCACTAAATTCAGCTCGTACAAGTGGTAGAGTAGCAGCTATTAAATCAAATCTAAAAAACTTACAAACTCAAGCGATCATGTACCATGCAGACAATGGTACTTTTGCAGGACTTTGCACATGGGTTGCACCATCAACAATCCAGTCAGGCTATCATTCATCAGTCGAACCAATGATAGAAGCACTTAAGAATATTGCAGGAGCTGAGAATGTAAGATGTGTTGTCCGTACTTCAAATGTTCCTAGTACTTCAGCTACTCACTTTGTTGCAGCAGATGGACTTCAAGATAAAAATTTTGGTGTGGCAGTATATTATAACAATATGCATTATGGAGTTGATATTACAGGACTTATTACGTTAGATGATATAGATTCTAACGGAGGAGCAACTACTAATTGGACCAATGCTAATAATATTTGTACTACTGTTGGCAAAAGACTTCCGTCTGTTGAAATATTAAAGGCGGTTGCAGATACAGGCGCAACGGGTGGCAATCTAGGTTTTATTTCTGGTCAATATTGGTCCATAACCAATTCTGATATAGATCCTTCTTATTCTTACTATTTGCAATTTTCATTAGGTAATGTTGGAAGGGTATCAAAAATATCTAATATGAGGGTCCGTTGTGCTTCGTAGGATATTTGCTAAAAATATAATTATCTGATATAGTTTTGCCACATATGCCAATTACAAGAAATGCAAAAAAAGCGCTTAGGGTTTCAGACCGCAAGCACGCTATAAATGAAAGAGTTAAAAAGTCTCTTAAAGAAGGCTCTAAAGCTGTTCAAAAGCTTGCAATTAACAAAAAGTGGAAAGAAGCTAAAGAGGCTGTTTCAAAGGCTTATAGTGCAATTGATAAAGCTGCGAAGAAGGGTATCATCAAACCTAACACTGCAAGTAGAAGAAAAGCTCGTATTTCAAAAATAGCTAAAGAACAATAAAAATCCCCCATACGGGGGATTTTTGTTATAATAAAAAAATGTTATATGAATTTTATGGAGAAGGGTGTCCGCATTGTGAAAAAATGCAAAAACTTACAACAAAATTAATGAAAGAATATCCAGAGATTGTGATTGAAAGAAAAGAGGTTTGGCATAATCAAGAAAATATGGATTTAGTGGAAGAGATAGATAATGATGATTCTTGTGGGGGTATTCCATTTTTTTATAATGAAGAAACCAAGGGGGAGCTGTGTGGAGAAGTGACGTACGAAGAGCTTAAAAAGTGGGCAGGTGTATGATATAATATTTATATGAAAAATTTGCAGGCGTACTCTAAAAGACAAATGGGGAGGGGGTATGCACTAAAAAGTAGAGCCTTCACTCTAAATTATTTTAATAATAAAAATAAAGCTTTCACACTCATTGAGCTTTTAGTAGTTATCGCTATTATAGGAATATTAGCAACAGTTGTGATTGCATCACTTAATGGTGCAAGAGAAAAAGCTAAAATATCTAAAGTTGTAAGTGATTTACAAAACATTGAAAAAGCTTTCAATATGCTAGTACTACTTGAAACGGGCTGTTGGCCTAAAGAGGTAAATAGTCAGGCTAATACATATTGTACTTATGCTTTAACTCCAAGTACATCTAATCCCTCTATAGCTCAAGCTATTGCTTCTAATACTACTAACTTCAAAAACTATCTTTCTTCTGCACCTGTATTCCCATTTCCTCATGATGGGAGTAATTATCGATATGATAATGACATAGATATTTTTAATCCAGCAGTTTGTAATTCAAACACAGTGAATTTTGGTGTTAATTTGGTTGTTCATTCTGGGGATAACAATTTAAATGATGTTTTTCAAAAATTAAATGATATATTAGATCCTCATGAAAAAAATCAAAGTGAGGATACTAAAAAATATTGTGGTAAAATACGCATTAATAGTGCTAGTAATATTTTATATTCACTTTCAAGTTTTTGATAAAATATAATATCTAGATTTTTTCTCTGAAAATCCTAAGTATACTAAATAATTAAGAACAAAGACCTGGCTGTGTTCATCTGCCCTCTCGGTATAGATATACCAAGCGTCCGCGTTCGGTTATAAAAAATAAATAAATTTCTTTTTTATAACACTCACTTGTCCTCTCGGTATAGACATACCGAGCGTCCGCGTTCGGAAAATAGAAAGCAAGCTTTCATTTTCACTCACTTGTCCTCTCGGTAGGAATCGAACCTACATTACAACTTCCGCAAAGTTGCGTCCTATCCATTGAACGACGAGAGGATATAAGGGTTAAAACCCTAATTTTTGAAAAATCTTATCACTAGTTGGCTCTCTTAAAAAAGACTCTTTTATCAAGGGAGACAACATTTCTTTAACTGATTCATTTTTCACATTTTCAATTAGAACAACAAGTACAGGAATCATGCCATTTTTAGTGAGCAGTAGTAGTTTACTGTGTTTTTCAGATTCGTCAACCCAAAACTTAGTTATATCCTCAATTTTTATGACTCTTTCTCCTATACTTATACTTTCTTTTGTTATTAGTACTTCAATAGATCTTGGTTTTCTAATACTTAAAAATATAATAAATATTCCAAAAATAACCAAAAGAATTCCAAAGAAAATATTGTTATAGAAAAATGCCAAAGTCGCAGCAATGGCTGTAATTAGTCCTACATACCAAACCCAGTCACGGCCACGATTTTTTTCTTCGTATTCAAGTGTTGTCCAGGATAGGTTTTCCATTTTATGATTTCTTTTTATCTATTTTGTCTATGCCAAGTCCTTTAAATATAAAGTATACAACTGCAGCGATTATCAAAAAGTCTATGAGTGAAGAGATGAATGAGCCATAGTTTATAGATACTTCTCCGACTGTTAGTATTTTATCTGAAAGGTCTACCTTACCTAATATAATACCAATTATGGGGTTGATAACATTTTCTACAAGTGAAGATACTGTTTTAGATACGGCTCCTCCAAGTATAAAACCGACTGCCAACCCTATCACTCCTTGCTCTCTGATAAATTTAATAAAGTTACTTATACCTCCTTGGACTTTACTTTTTGCTTCAAAAGCAATAGTTTTTATATTTTCCTGATTCTCATTTTCTTGCATGTTTTTATTGTATCATTTTTGTTTTTATATACAAAAATAAAAAAGACCCAGCTTAGGGTCTTTTTTGTATCTTAATCAATATCTACATTTGTCTGAAGCACGGTTTTCATTGGCTTCTCTTTTTGATAGTCATTTACATAAAATCTTACAGGTTCACGCATTTGTGTAGAGTATATATAGCCCCTTAGCTCTCCGAGCTTTAGTCCGCACCAAAATGCAATCATAATCACTAAGAGTGTCATGATAAATCTAAAAGCAGAGTGTGTATGTTTGTGATGACAGAAACATGAACAACCTTTTTCTTTTATATCTTTTGTTTTACTTTTTGTATCTTCCATTTTATTTTTTAATAAATTAATAATATTTTTTACATTAGTATTATATCATTATTAAAAATAAAACAATAAAAAACTGCTATCTGGTTCGTACCCAAATAGCAGCATTCGATCTCGGGGTTCACCTTTCAAATTAACCTCCGATGAAATTCTATCTAATTAAATATTAGCATACAGTTTATTTTTTATCAAATATAAGTTAGCCCGTTAGAACCAAAAAATACCTTTAAAAATATAGACGAAGTATCTATTTTGAGAATACTCGTCTCATCTTGCGGGCTACTCGAGATTCAAACTTTGTACCTCAAGTCTTGTAAGGGTATTCTAGCAGATTTTCAGAATCATTTCTGATGTCTCCGCATAGGTCTCTTTTTTATATCAATTGCAACAAATGCAACAACTTTCTCGGTTTGCTAAAGGTGCGTAAGGTGCAAGAGTTGCAAATGGTTTGAATATGTTGCGTAATATAATAGAAAACATCTCTCCTCCCTTGTCCATATTGCGAGTGAATATGGGTATATGAGAAAATACAAGCATGGAACTAGGTCATGGTTCCTTGTACATTTTTAAACACATACTCGCTTTTTACTGGTCCCACATGGAGGGGCTGTCTGCGGCATAGCCGATGTAAGTCAAAAGATAAGGAACGTTTAATATCAGCACGAAAGTGCTCGGTACGATTCCATTTGACGGAAGCAATAGTCACAACCTTTAAGGTTGTTGTTATTGCGTCCGCCTAATCACTCGATGCAAAAAACACCAACCAAAAAGTTGGTGTTTTTTGCTGTATACATTATCAGCCAATCATACATAACAATATGAAAAGCAAACAAACTCTCTCTTGGAAGACAGAGAAAAGAAAGGTGCGGGACCTCGTGGAATACCACGGAAACCCGAGAGTTATCAGCGATCGCCAAATGGAAATCTTGCGGGACAGCCTCACAAGATATTCGCTTGCGGAAATCCCTGCGATCAACTTGGACAACAAGGTTCTCGCGGGGAACCAGAGACTGAAGGCTTTGGTCTTGATGGGAAAAGAGGACGAGGAAATCGACGTCCGTGTTCCGTCACGCAAGCTCACGAAGAAAGAAGCCGAGGAATATCTCCTCCTCTCGAATCGGAGCGGTGGCGAATGGAATTGGGATGCACTTCAGGAGTTCTCTCCTGACTTGCTTCTTGATCTTGGCTTCAGTGACGAAGACTTGTCACGAATATGGGATGACGCTCTTGAGATCAAGGACGGTTCTGAATTTGTTTTCGAGGAAAAAGTAAAAGAAGCAGAACATACAAAGATACAGGTCGGAGATATGTTCGCTCTTGGTGATCACAGGGTCATCTGCGGATCGTCGGAAGATCCTGAAGTTATTAAAAGATTGGTCGGCAACAAAAAGGTTGATGCCATCAACACGGACATCCCGTACAACATTGGTCTTTCCTATGACACAGGCATCGGGCAGAAGCAGTCGTACGGCGGAAAGACGAACGACAAGAAATCAGATGTCGACTACAAGCTGTTCGTGTCGAAACTCATTACAAGCGGACTGTTAGTAACGAAGCCAGATTCGCACTGGGCGATATGGTCGGACGAACGATATAACGGAATGATTCAGGATTTGTACAAGGAGTACAAAATCGCTTTCAAGCGGACGTGTTTGTGGATCAAGTCGAACCAAAACCCCACACCCAAGATTGCTTTCAACAAGTCGGTTGAATTCTGTACCTACGGAATTACTGGAAAGCCGTTCATTAATGAAAAATTGACGAACCTGACAGAAGTAATGAACAAGGAGGTCGGAACAGGTGCTCGTCAGACTGCCGACATTGCCGAGCTACTCAATATTTGGCTTGAAGAT
Organism: uncultured Candidatus Saccharibacteria bacterium; assembly: GCA_964402895.1. Taxonomy (GTDB): domain Bacteria; phylum Patescibacteriota; class Minisyncoccia; order Phycocordibacterales; family UBA9973; genus UBA4124. Next base: position 86,438 of record CAYODR010000003.1, read on the forward strand.
CGCTTACCTACTGGAACTTACTCACACCCGACAATGAAGCCACCAACACTTTATGAGAAATTTCTCAGGCGTGTAACCAAGCCAGGAGACATCGTGCTTGATATGACAGCAGGATCAGGAAGTTTACTCATCGGATGCGAGCAAATGAAACGAGTCGCGTATCTCTGCGAGATAGAGCCAGTATTTACTCAAGTAATAATAAATCGCTATGAAGAACTCACAGGAAACAAAGCAAAAAAGATTAGCTAAAAACGGAGACATTGTTATTCTCGGAAAGCACGTGCTTGGGTGTGGCGACTGTAGAGACAAGGACTTCGTCGCAAAGGTTGTCGGTGACAGGAAGATATCCCTCGTGAACACTGATGTGCCGTACGGAGTCGCACTCGTTGAGGGGTCACGTGGATTCAAGACACCGCTCAAGGATAAAGTCATCGAAGCGGATCACTTGCAGAGCGACGAAGAGTACGAATCGTTCACCAGAGAGTGGATATCCGCAATCAAGCCACACCTTGCCCCAAAGAACTCGTTCTACATCTTCAACTCGGACAAGATGGTATTCGCCCTGCGCAGTGCGATGAAAGCGGAAGATGTGAAATTCGCACAGCTACTCATCTGGATCAAGACATCAGCCGTGGTCGGTCGACTTGATTACGCTCCCCAGCACGAGCTGATTGCGTACGGATGGTTTGGCACGCACTCGTTCAAGAAGCCAAAGGACAAGTCAGTCTTGGTGTGCCCGAAGCCGAGCAAGAGTCCGCATCATCCGTCCACCAAGCCTGTGAACCTTATCCGTAGACTTATTCTCAACAGCTCATCGCTTGGCGAGGTTGTCTATGACGGCTTCCTTGGATCAGGAACCTGTTTATTAGCATGCGAGCAGTCGAAGCGTGCTTGTGTCGGCATTGAAATTGATGAGGAGTATTGCCAGACCACTATCGACAGATGGGAAAGGCTCACCGGAGAGACTGCAAAATTTAAGGATTAGAATGTATGCCGAAGCCAACGAGAAAAAAGAAACTTTCTGGAGCTGAGAAGAAAGCAGAAACGATACGAGAGCGACAGGATCTGCTGAAACGAAAACTCCTTGAGATACTGGAAGAAGCTCCGAACCTCGGTGCGGCTCTTTCTCGTGTCGGCATTAACCGCTCGACATTCAGCAGATGGAGAGAAGATGATCCTAACTTCTCTCTTGATGACAACCAAGCCATTGAGCGTGCTATTGACCATACCGCTGACAATGTTGAGCTTGCACTTCTTTCCAGTGCCCGAGACGGAAAGGTTCCTGCCCAGAAATATTACCTGCACCACAACCATCCGAGATACATGCCGAAACGATGGGAGGAGCAACAAGGCAATCCGTTGACTGAAGAACGAAAAGAGCAGATCTACCGAGCCATGAAAGCATGGGATGATTCGCATGATGATTACGAGGACGAGCGTGATGAGGATTACGATGGAAGTGATAGTGATGTCTACAATGCTTCAAACTCACCCTATGACGAAGATGGGAATTTGAAGAAGAGATAAATTAAGAATCACCATCAATCTCTTCTCCGACAATCCAATCACAACCATCGGGACCAACTATTGCAGAATGATTCACTCCAACAGGAACATCAAATCTCTCGCCAGAATTTACCGCTGCGATAATGTCTCCAGAAAAAGTCACTGATCCTTTGATGACATACAAAGAGACTTTACCCTTATGTACATGTTCAGGATATTCAGTATTTGGTTCGTCATGCCAATCAAACACATGAGAAAACCCCTCTTCTTTAAGTCGAAGTTTCAAGACATCAGGAGCAAGAAATCCTTCAAGTTCATCAACCACTAAAGGAATTTCGTTGTAGCCGTCTTCAGATGTAAAATGTCCTGCGTTCGGAACTACAATCCCTTTAGTCATGACCTCTGAAAACTTTTGCTTATTTTCTTCCAAACATCCATACGGATCATTTTCTGAAATGACAAGAGTTGCAGTTGGGAGCACAGATTTTACCTTGGCGAGATTGATCGGCGTTTCGATCCATGGTCGTGCAATTTCTTTCACGTCTTCGTCTTCCATGTTGTCTAGATTAAACCAACCAGCAACAAAGACAGCCCCGCCAACGGGTGTATCAATTGTTTCTAAATATCTAAGAATCGTCTGGCATCCAATCGAGTGTCCCACGAAATATGTATTCACATCTGGTGTTCCGACTACTTCTGTAAGTTTAGAAACCCACTTATCTATAACTGGAACGTCAGTGTCTGGCATATCAGGAACCTGAACCTCGTACCCGAGTTTTTCAAGTTCTGTTTTAAGCCATGGACGCCAGTCGTCATGTGATCCTCCTTCCCAACGATGTACGATAATTGCTCTTTTCATAATTATTTATAAAAAACTCTGAATTCATACTCTGGCAAAAACAATGTTTCCAGTCCGTCACCGTGTCCGCTTAGTTTATCTTTCTTATCTTCCGTATAGTGTGGAATCATTCTAATAGGAAGAATCTTTAATCCTTCCAAAACCTGGTCGGCATGAGGACTATAAAAATAGGTGGAAAGTATATTAGCTCCCGCTGATTCTCCTGCAATGGTTTTCTCTTCAAAATAAGAAGACAAATCACCGTATGGCTTGAGTGTCTCCAAAAGTTTAGTACTTACTCCTCCGTGAAAATATATAACGTCAGCATCTGTAAGTTGATTAAGGAAATTGTCGTGAGTAGCTACCGTTATATGCAAAGTCTTTCCCTCAGATACATTGCGAAACTCTTTCGAAATTTTCTCTGTTGCAGGGGTAATTCTGTCTTCGTCCTTTGCAAACGGTACGAGAAGAATCTTTGTATTATCAGACGTATCTTTTAGGATCTCAGAATAGAAGAGATGATTATCTTCATTTGTCTTATTTTTATCAAAACCGCCGTGAAGAATAAATTTAGTACTCATATGTTTTCCAAAGGGTATACATCCAAGGCGACCTCATCATAAGGATGGACTTCTTTTATCGCAGAAATGACTTCCTGAAGTTTCTCTCGTTCGCAAACAGTTTCAATTCTTTCCTCAACAACTTCTTCAAATTTTCCAACTTCACCAATATGAGGATTTGCTCCGTCTTCAGGCTTAAAGCGACCAATCCCTTTTGAGGAGAAAGAACAATGGCTATAGTTGCCAATCTTTCCTGCGCCAGCCTTACCCATAGCTTCACGAACTGTATTGGTATGAGTTTCTGGTACGAAGATTACTATTTTTACATAGGTTGAGTTCATATTATTTTTTGACTTACTCTCAGTTTCTCAGCAAGTACTTTTAGTTTTTCAGGATCAGCTTTTGGTCCACCACCTGAACAAATCCATCCCTCGTACTTATCAAACCAGAATTCCTTACCTGAAAGCACTTGTTTCCATTCTCCGCGTTTCAAATTTTCTGTACCATGCATTGGTACTAATTTCACATGAGCGTGGTCAATTCCCGTACCCTCCATAATGACACCGACTCGTCCCGTATCTTCAAAATAGTTTTCAAGAATTCCAGCGACATGCTTGCTTGCAAGAATCAGCTTTTGCAAAGCATCATCTGGCATTTTCATGATGTCGCTTCCATGATGCTCTTTCGGGATGACACAAGAAAATCCTTCGGTATTTGGATCAATTGAAAGAAAAGCCATAAATTCGTCATCTTGCCAGAAAATACCAGGCGTATCAAAACGACCTTGTGCGATTTCGCAAAAAATACATTTGTTATCTTGGGTTGTTGCGTCGTATGTTGCCATATAGTTTAGTATCGACTTGAGTCGTTATTTTTTAGCTTTGATAAAATTGGGTTCGGCACTTTGTCGAGCACTTGTTTGATTTCTGCATCGGCAATTATTGATCGTATGAAATCAGTAATCCGTTGGAGTAGTTTTTCTTCATAGGTATTTTCAACTAGTGCAAAACGAACGGTGTTTTCTTCGTCTTGTGCATTTTCTGCTAAAAGTACAAAATCGTTTTCTATTGCAAACTTCCGAACTGTACCTCGAAATTTTACCCCGATGAGGTTTTGAGTTTTACTGTTCACTTGATAGATATCCCAGTACAACATAATTACAAAATGTAGCTGTCAGTATTGAAGCCGTGTGCTACTGCTAAATTGATAAACTCTTCTCTCGTTTCAGGAGTCTTTTCATAATGCATCGGTGTCACTTTGCCGATCTTCTTAAATTTCTTTGCAAATTCAAATGCTTCTTGCGGACCGAATGTATAAAATGTTCCAACTGGCAATAATGCAATATTCACCTCAAGATTTGAAACATTAATACCAGATTCATAGAACATATCGCCTGCAAAATAGACCGTCTGGTTGTCCGCTGTGATAAGGAAACCAAAATTTTCCTGAAGCGGTGCAGATACGTTTGGACCGTGATCGACATTAAAGAGTTGGACGGTGATGTCTTCAATCGTTACAGTGTCACCAGTCTTCACTCGGATAATTTCAAAGGTTAGATTTTCTTCACCAAGCGTTTCAATACATTCCTGATTTAAATAGAGCTTTTTAGGTGAGAGTGTTTTTATCTGATCAAGTGAGAAGTGGTCGCCGTGAATATGAGATACGAGCATTGCATCCACTGTAACGCCTTGGAGTTTTTCTGTAGGAGTTTTGTTACCAATATCAAAAGCTAAACGGAAGCCATTGTTGGTTTCCAGAATGAAGCCTGATTGCTCGAATTTAGTAAGTCTCATAAACCCATTTTAGCAAAAAATCAAGCTTAAATAAAGGCTTCTGTAGAGCGACTTTACCAACATTTTAGGCTCCCGAGACGCCCTAGACTCCTTGGACGATTTGCGTCATTCCTTGTGTATATCAGCTAATAACAACGAAAACGATATGCAACAAACAGTGAGCCTCCCAGGAGGACAAATAGGAAGAGCGGAAATGAAAGTCATACCGCTCAAGTTCTGCCTGTATGCGAGAAAGAGTACGGAGTCGGAGGAACGTCAGGTGCTTTCAATCGACTCGCAGATAAAGGAAATGCTCCAACTAGCAGAACGAGGCGGGTTGGAGATTGTGGCGATGAAGCGAGAGTCTCACTCCGCAAAGGAAACAGGACAGCGACCAGTCTTCAATGAAATCATCGAGGAGATTCGTGACGGAAAGTTCAATGCAATTCTGACATGGGCACCAGATCGAATATCAAGAAACGCCGGAGACCTCGGGAAAGTCATCGACCTCATGGATGGTGGAATGCTCCAAGAGATACGAACGCACGGACAGAGTTTCAGAAACAATCCGAATGAGAAGTTCCTCCTGATGATTCTCGGATCGCAAGCAAAACTCGAGAATGACAACAGAGGTATCAATGTGAAGCGAGGACTCAGAACAAGATGTGAGATGGGATATCGACCCGGAACTGCACCGACTGGATACCTAAACCAAAGGCACATGGACAGGAAGTGTCAGGTGATTGTGGATCCAGAGCGAGGACACATCGTAAAGCAGATGTTTGAAAAAGTCGCACACCAACAATGGTCTGGAAGAAAGGTGTATCACTGGCTGAAGTTCGAGATGAACTTCCATACAGTTGGAAACAAACCACTAGCACTTGGTAACGTGTACAGACTTTTAATGAATCCCTTCTATCACGGAATATTTGAATACCCAAAAAAGAGTGGTAACTGGTATCAAGGAAAGCATGAACCACTCATATCAAAGGAATTGTTCGACAAAGTACAAGAACATCTCAAGAGAGATAACATCGTCAGACAAAGCAGAGAGTTCGCTTTCACGAAGCTGATGGTGTGCGGAAAATGCGGGTCAGGAATATCAGCTGAGGATAAGTACAAACCACTCAAAGACGGAACGAGTGCACATTACATCTACTACGGATGCGGAAGGTCGAAAGACAAGCACTGCAAAGGCAAATACTTGAGAGAAGAAGAATTAATAGAACAGCTGGTATCAGTACTGGATCAGGTGGACTTCAGCGAAGCAGGAATACGACACAAATTCGAGGACGAGCTGAAGCGGTACAACAAATTCCACAGGAGTGTACTCGGGTACTCGAATCCGAATGCGAAGCATAAGGAGATAGATTTAAGAACATATGCGAAGTATGTACTGAGAGAGGGATCAAATGAGGAGAAGCGTGAGCTGATGAGTTGCTTTAAGTCAAAGATAAAGGTGACGGAGGGGGTGGTAACAATTGAATAAAAATATGACTTATTTTGAACGACTACCCCAACGCAATACTTCTTCAGATATACGCTGCTTTTTGAGAACGTTATTAAGAATTGCAAAAGAATTCTCGATAAGATTAAATACACTAGTCATCCAGACCATATGAATCGTTTGATCTATTTGATTATCAATAATTTCAGGGAAAGTCGTGTAATAGTGCAACACAGAATCAATCCATTCTTGCATTTCCGCTATGGATGCTGAGATATTATCTTCTACGGTTTTATGTCCTATAGATTGAGCAAATAAAAGAGATAAAGATTCACGAATTTGAATCAATTGGTTAAAAATACTCCTGTGTTGTTCTGGTGTCAGATTAGGGATTCGACTCATTAAGATAGAAGGATTGTTTCTCCCAAGAATTCTTTCTAGTTCTGTAGCAACACTCATTTTGTTTTCAAATGATGTGTCTCCTAATTTTAAATTACAAGCAACTCTCACAACCGTAAGCACATGAAATAGTTCCCTCGAAAATCTCTCCAAGATATGTGCTCGAGACAGAGCATATTTTCTATTTTGACGTATTTCAAAATACAGAACAACCAAAGAACTGGAAACTAGTCCCGTTAAAAGTGAAAGAATGATTGAAATCCATATGCTGTCCATAATACAGTTAATTATCTGCTCTTGTTCTAAAAAGAGCAATAAAAAACACCCCTTAGGATGTTTTTTATTTTTACTTTTTTATCAAGCCTCAACATAGGTCCGATAAAAAAGACTACGGGCGGGCCATGTGGGTTCAGTACCAGAGTGGTGAGGCATCGCAAGGATTGTTTGGGATAATTTCAGCGACTAAACTGAGGTATGTGGGTCGGGGCTAGTTTTTCGAGAGGACAAGATTCTTGCTCATATCAACATACCCCTCGGTCACTTCAATGAAGAAAGGCTCTTGAAACATTTCAAGCGAGCCGTTCTCCGATGCCTTCTCAAGCAATTCATTTGAATAAACTGGAGCAATGCCTTCAGCGCAAGAAATAGTGATGTGGGGAAATTTGTTCTTTGATTTAGCGTTTTCAACAAGCACCGCAAAGCCTTTTTGGTCGGAGGCTTGTCCAATGATTTTTAGAGTGTTTTTCTTGCCGATTTCCAACCCTTCTGAAGAGACTGGTTTGTACCAATTTGTAGAATGATGAGCAAATACTTTTGAATGCTTTGCCGGAAACATTTCCAAAAGTTTCTCTGGACTATCAATGAACAGTGCAGTGTATTCTATTTCTTCTGGTTTTAAGGATGTTTTCATATGTACTCGGGTCACCTTGGGGTGCCCCACTTGGCGGAAGCGGTGAGATTCGAACTCACGGTACGATTTCCCGTACGACTGTTTTCAAGACAGTTGCCTTCAACCACTCAGCCACGCTTCCTTTTTTACTGGTGAAGTATTGATACTTTAACATAAGATAACTAGCTTTTCAATGTGTGCATGCTAATATAAAAAAGTGAAGATTTTAGGGATAGATTATGGGACAAAGAGGATTGGTTTAGCACTATCTGATGATGGGGGTGAGTTTGCTTTTCCACATAGTATCATTGGGGCTAATCAGAATCCTGAAAACGAAATTTGCAGATTGATTTATCAAGAAAAGGTTTCGGCTGTTGTGATTGGAGAATCTAGGGCAAGTAATGAGGTCTTAAATGCCGTGTCAGTAGATACAAATAAATTTATTGAAAAACTAAAACAAAAAATAAAAGTTCCTATATATCTAGAAAGAGAAGGGTTCTCAACTTTTGAAGCTCATAGATATCAAACGAAAAAAGGTCATAGAGATGATAGCGCAGCGGCCATAATTCTTCAGAGATATCTTGATAAAAATAAAAATAATTTAATTTAAAATCATGGAAAAGAATTTTCAAAATAAAGGAGCAATAGTAGGGCATATACATTTAACCGTTCAAGATCTTGAAAGGTCACTTAATTTTTATCGCGACTTATTGGGATTTAAAGTATCTTCAAGATATGGCAATTCTGCAGTCTTTCTTTCTTCTGATGGATATCACCATCATATTGGATTAAACACTTGGCTCGGAAAAGATGCTACACCTGCTCCTAAAAACCACACAGGGCTGTATCATGTAGCTTTTTTGTATCCATCTAGGCTTGAGTTGGCGAAGACATTAAAAAGAATATTTGATGCAGATTACTTAATTGATGGATTTGCTGATCATGGAGTGAGTGAAGCTGTATATCTAAAAGACCCAGACGGCAACGGGGTTGAGCTATATGTAGATCGGCCTCGTGAAGAGTGGAATATCAATCCAGATGGTACGGTAGAAATGGTGACTTTACCACTTGACCTAGAAAGTATTATGCAAGAATTAGATAAATAAAAATATATGGAATATATAACAATAGATGAATTTAAAAAAATAGATGCAAGACTGGGAAAGATTCTTGTCGCAGAGGCGGTGCCAGATGCTGATAAACTTATTCGTTTTGAAATTGATTTTGGAGAAGATACTCCGAGACAAATTCTTTCAGGTATTAGAGAGTGGTATTCTCCAGAGGATTTGGTAGGGAAGTTTGGGTTATTTATTTTGAACTTAGAACCAAGAAAGATCAGGGGGCTAGATAGTAATGGAATGCTTATGGCAGTAGATGGCATAGATGGAAGCCCTGTTTTTCTTGTACCAGAGAAAGAAGTAAATCCGGGGTCAAAGGTGAGATAGTGGTGTGTTTATATTATTTTTATCGTATAATATAAACAGTGTCATCACAAAAACTTTTTAAAACTCCATCAGGCATTTCTTTCCCAGCTGTTGGTGTGGATTTTTCTGCTAAGACTATTAGATTTTTAAAACTTAAAAGAAGTGGTGTTGGATTGGTGCCAGAATTTTATTTTGAGAAAAAACTTCCTGAAAATTCTTTTAGAGATGGAGAAATTGTTGATAAAAAATCTTTTGCTACTCTTTTAAAAGAGATTAAAAAAGAACACAATATAAAATATGTAAGACTTGCTATTCCAGAGTCTAAAGTTTTTCTTTTTACTATTTCTATAGATATTTCCAAAGAAAAAGATATTGAAAAAGCTATTTATAAAAATATTGAAGAGTACACACTTCTAAAATCTAGAGAAGCTGTTTTTGATTATTCAATACTTGGTCAAAAAGGAAATGCTTTAACTGTGCAAGTAGTAAGTGCCCCACAAAAATATATCAATGATTTTATTAATTTATTTGAAAGTGTGGGTATTTACATTGTATCTTTAGAATTTGATGCTCAAGCTATAGCACGAGCTTGTATATCTAAAGATGATATTGGAACCAAGATAGTCGTAGATATTGGAGCTAGTCATACGGGAGTGTCTATTGTTGCTGGGGGAGTTGTTGTTTATTCTGAAACGATTAAGTTTGGCGGTATGCTTTTGGGTGAAGCTCTTTCCAAGAGGCTTAATATTTCTGTTGAAGAAGTTGAAGAGAAAAAAAGAACTTTGGGATTGGTCCAAAAAGAAGATAAAGATTTTTTTGATGTTTTGTCTACGCATTTGAATCCGCTTGTTAAAGAGATAGATGAAACTTTTAAATATTGGCAAGCAAATAAAAATCGCCATATAGATTTTTCTGCTATTGATAAAGTATATTTATGTGGAGGACATAGCAATATGAAAGCGTTGGATGAATATTTAAGTGCGGTGCTTAAAATAAAAGTTGAAAGAGCAAATCCTTGGGTAAACTGTTTTAGTTTTAATAAATATATTCCCAAGCTTACATTAGAAGAATCTATGAGCTATGTACCATCTATTGGAATAGCCTTATCCAATCATATTTTATCAACAAATCTTCTACCTAAAAAATACAGAAATCTATTTTATAGTATTCGCAGATATAGATTTTTGAATTCTTTGATTTGGGGAATAGTTTGGTCTTTGGTCGCTTTTATTTTGCTGTTATTACCATCTTATCTGGTGCTTGATAAAAAAGAGAAAGAAGTCGTTTATGAATATAATAATTATGTAGTTCAAAATAATTTGCCAAGTAGCTTGACGATAGAAGAGTATTTTGGTCGCGTAGATAAATTAGAAGAATCACTTTCTTATCTATCAAAAGATTTAAACCCTTTTGCATTAAAGTCTGATTTACAGACTGAAGGGGTTTATGTATATAGCTATTCTTATTCAGAAGGTACTTTAAATCTTCAGGGTGAATACATAGATCAAGAAGCCCTAGATATATATTTAGAAAAAGTTGGAAATCATGAATTTGTTCAGGGTTTTGAATATGAGACTGGTACAGAGGGTGATAAAAAGATTTTTTCTATAATGATAAAATTAAAATAGTATGGAAAATATAAAGAGACAACAGCAAATCTGGATAATTATAAGTATTGTAATGCTGGTGGTTGTTTGTTGTGCGGTTATTTTTTCTTTAAATTTTCTTTATGAAAAATTCTTGAGAATCAAAAAATATGAACAAGAATTGGTAACTTATAAAATAAATACCAATACCAATACCAATACCAATATTGATGTGTCTGATCTCACCGTTTCTTTGAGCGAAAGAATATTTTATCTTGAGGACAAGCTCACCGCATCTATGGTTCAAGAAGAAATCTTTTATGAACTTGCACAAAATATTAAAATTCAAGATATTACTATTTTTGAAAATCCCGAAGATTATGATATAGAAATCAATTTTCTAGGAGATGAGAAATCTGTTGAATATTATGTATCTGCTATAAAAGATCATTTTATAAAGTCTGAACTTGTTGATATGAATATAAATCTAGCATCTGAATTTATTGGTGGGAATTTATATTTTAAGATTTTTAAATAACATGAATTATAAAAAGTTTAAAAAATATTATAGCGTAGATAAGGCTGAAAATAGGTGGCAGGGTGTCATGAATTTTGTTATTTTATTTTTAGGTTTAGCCATTCTTTTTGGGGTGGGGGTGTATTATCTAGTATTGAAAAATATTGATAATCAGGTTTTGCCTAAGATAGAAACTGATCAGATGAGACTGGAGTCTATAGAAAATAGAGTAGTGGATTTAGAGATTTTGATGGAACAAAACAACTCTTCACAAAATCTGAATTAAATGATAAAGTATGTCTGCCGCTGGTAGCCATGCCCCTGTAGTTCAATGGATAGAACTGCGGACTTCTAAGCCGTTAATGTAGGTTCGATTCCTACCGGGGGCACAAGCGAAGGTCTTAATATAAAAATTTATTTTTATATTAGACTGAGCGAAGTCCCCCAGCATTGAAAATACCGGGGGCACAAGCGAAAACCTTATATAAAAATTTATTTTTATATAAGGTTGAGCGAGATTTTTAAAAATAAAAATAAACATGCGCTCTTAGCTGTCTTGGTAGGTATAGTGTTAGACACTAAGATGGAAAAGTATTTTTAAAAATAAAAATAAACATGCGCTCTTAGCTCAGTTGGTAGAGCAGTGCTTTTACACAGCAAAGGTCGGGGGTTCGAATCCCTCAGGGCGCACAAACAAAAAACATCCCATTATTTTGGGATGTTTTTTGTTTGATGGTTGTCTTGGGGTTTGAAGCCTCACCTTATTAAGCAAGGGGAGGGGTGAGCTTTGGGGGAGGGACCCAAAGCGCAAGACCTTTTGAGGTATATTATGAGCTTGTCGAAATAATATAGCCAAAAGGTGTACTGCTCCTGTAAGGAGGCGAATCCCTGAATAGATTTAATATGGATTTTAAGATTTAAATTATGCTTAGTAACTTGTGACCGAATCCCTCAGGGCGCCGATCTTATAGAAATGAATATAGTTATAGGGTATAGAATCAGATAGATATGATACTATTGACTTTTTGTAATATATATGCTTTGATTTAATCAAATAGGATAAGTAAACAAAATTAACAAAAAAATATTGAATTATGAAAAACCTTGTAATTACCGTAATTTTTTCCCTCTTTGTTGTTGGATTTTCTCAAGCTCAAGTACAAAAAGTTTCAGTTGGAACTTCATTGTTCAACTTCGGTACTGTCAATATCAATGATATTGGTAAAAAACCAATGACACAAATTACCTCTCTTGTATTAGGGGCAAATGCATCCACTAAAAAAAGTTACCACTTGGTGACCTATGGTGTAGGAAACAATGCGGTAGGTACGCTGCATGGTTTGTTTTTAAAAAACGGATACGATACCTATGTTCGGTATGGACACGGATTATCCGATAAAAGTAACACTATAGCGGTTGGATTTGAAAAGTTTCTGCCGATTGCAAACCTTGAAAAGACGAGCGTAAATGCTTTTCTTTTCACTGAGATCTCAACAGATTTCAGACAGGGGAATTATGTGACCGTTGGCTTGATCATCAATGCCAGTGTAGTCGCATGGAAGAGGAAGTAGTCTTCCATAAAAAGTCAGAGCCTTACCGCATGCGGTAAGGCTCATTTTTTTGTCAGGAAGAATAGATTTTCTGTGCAATATTATTTGCACAAACATCTGGTCTTTCATCGATGTTTTCAAACCGATGAAAGGTCAGCAATATTGTTTTTTTAATGTTTTCTTCCCAGGTCTCAACACCAGAGTTGCAAAGGGTTTCTTGTCTCACAAACTCTTCAACAGAGTTCTCGTTGTTACTTAAGTTTTCACCGCTGCTACGATTTAGAAATCTCTCAAGTCTCAGCTCTTGGGGAGTAATAATTGCAACAGGGATTAGCTGTATGCCATTATATAAATGGTTTTGGTTAATCCAAGTTATTTCACCGGGGCACCTGAGAGATTCGATTATTGCATATCTTTCATTTGATTTTGCAAAATCATCTACGGCTTTTTTGATAAAAAATTCTGAGCCGTACAACACTTTTTTCCCTTGGGAAAAGTTTATAAACTCCGTTCTATTTTGAAGGTCAACCCCTTCAGCGATAGCAGAATCTCTGATTATTTCTCGCATAGAATACTCTTTTGCAGAAAGGTTTTGAGACAATATTTTCGCAATAGTTGTTTTTCCTGAGCAATTTTCTGCTACCAGGAAAATGGCTTTTTTGTTTCTTTTCATTTTCTCTATTTTTTTGTTTCCAGCATCATTATCTTTATTTATTAAGTAATGTCAATTTTTGTGTTATATTCATTTTATGAGGATAGATGTGCTATATGAAAATGATGATTTTTTGGTGATAAACAAACCATCGGGGATAATGGTGCACAGTGACGGGAAAAAAGATATACCCGTACTTACAGATTGGATATTAGAAAAATATCCAGAGATAAAGGAGGTGGGTGAGCCGATGCTTGTAGATGGTAAAACTATTTATAGGCCGGGAATAGTTCATAGGTTGGACGAGCAGACATCGGGTGTTTTAATAATTGCAAAAAACCAAAAAACCTTTTCTTTTTTGAAGAAAAAATTCCAAGATAGAGAAATAAAAAAAGAATATCATGCATTTGTTTGGGAGAATTTTAAAGATGAAGTTGGTGTAATAGACGCACCCATTGGAAGAAATAAAAATGACTTTAGAAAATGGCAGGCAGGTAGAGGGATAAGAGGAGAGCAAAGAGATGCAATCACACATTTTCAGCTCATACAGAATTTTACAGACGAAAATGATCAAAAGTTTGCTTTTATTAAACTTTTTCCTTTGACGGGGCGTACCCATCAGCTTCGTGTACATATGGCATATCTGCAAAGGCCAATAGTTTCAGATAGTCTGTATGCTAGTAGTAAAGATAGGGCACTGGACTTTGATAGGGTGGCACTGCATGCTTTTAGTATAAGGTTTAAGGATTTGAAAGGTAATGAGATTGTCGTGGAGGCTCCATATCAGCTTGATTTTAAGAGCGCTATTGCTAAATATATAAGTCTGTGATAAAGTGTGGTCCTATATGGAACACATTGATACTACATTTACTCCTGTTGATATTGAGGCCCGCAAGAATATGGCTTTTTCTTCAGGTGATACCATCAGAGTATGGTCAAAAATTGAAGATAAAGGAAAGTTTCGTCTACAAGCTTTTGAAGGTATAGTTCTTGCTCGCAAGCACGGCACATCTCCAACAGCAACATTCACTGTTCGAAAAGTTTCAAATGGTGTGGGGGTAGAAAGAATTTTCCCTCTATATTCACCACTTATTGATCGTATTGAGGTTACAAAACAAGTTAAGGCTCGTAGAAATAAACTTTACTATATCCGCGACAAGGCAGTAAAAGAAATCCGTCGTAAGATGAAGCAAATCTTTTCTTCAAAAACAAAAGAAGTTGTAGAAGATACTGCAGAAGTAGTAGCTACAGAAGAATAATAAAAAAGACCCTAATGGGGTCTTTTTGTTTGGTGCGCAAGAGAGGACTTGAACCTCCACACCGTAATCGGCACATCCACCTCAAGGATGCGTGTCTACCAGTTCCACCACCTGCGCATGTAGATATTACTATAACAGATTGTTTTTCAAGTGCAATATTTGAATATTTTTATGATACACTATTTGTATGCAAGAAGCATTTTTGAAGAAATATTTTTTTATTGGTCTTTTATTGGTAGCTTTATTTTTTGGAGCATTACTATTTTGGCCATTTTTAACCATTATCATTATTAGTATTATTTTAGCAGTTGTTTTCTCTCCGGTTTATAGATTTTTTTTAAAAAGGATTAAAAGGACCACTATTGCTTCACTTTTAACTGTATTTACTTTTATTTTAGTATTTTGTATTCCAGTAGCATTTGTCATGACACTTGTATTTGATCAAGCGCAAGATTTATATAAATGGCTTGGTACAGAAGGTGCTGTGAATGGTTTGTTTTCAAATATAGATAATGCTGTTCATAGTATCTTACCCGGTTTTGATTTTGATACTCAAAGTGCTGTGACAAGTATTGCTTCGACATTTACCAATAGCATGGGTTCACTTCTGTCTGCTACTGCTTCAACTATTTTTTCATTTATTTTGGTTATCTTGACAATGTTTTATTTCTTAAAAGATGGTCCAAGGTGGAAAGAATCTGTGACATCAGCTAGTCCACTTTCAATAGATAGTACACAGCATATTGCTGATAGGTTTTATAAATCTTTTAATGGGATAGTTAAGGGGTATTTGCTTGTAGGGTTGGTACAAGGAACTTTGACTGCAATAGGGCTTTGGATTTTTGGAGTACCTAATGCAATTCTTTGGGGGCTTGTATCTTTTGTAGCATCCTTTATTCCAAGTATTGGTCCGGCGATAGTTTCTGTACCGGCGATACTTTATCTTTTTGCTATGGGACAAACACCAGAGGCTATTGGTTTTGCTATTTGGTCACTTGTGATGATTGGTGGGGTAGACAATGTGATACACCCATACTTTGTGGGTAGAAGTGTAAATATTCACCCTATCACAGCATTATTTAGTGTACTTGGTGGAATAGTGTTGATGGGTCCGCTTGGTATAGTGATTGGGCCACTTATCATTAGTTTTATTCACACACTTTTGATGGTTTCCAAAACTGAGTTAAGATTCAAGTAATGGAACCACTTGCTTCACGCATTAGACCAAAAAGTATAAAAGATTTTGTCGGACAAAAGCATCTTGTAGGTATTGATGGGCCTATTTTTACAGCTATAAAAGAAAAGCATTTATTTTCTTTTATTCTCTGGGGTCCACCAGGTGTGGGTAAAACTACGCTTGCACGCATCTATGCACAGAATTTTAATGCAGAGTATTTTGAATTATCAGCTGTCTCTGCGGGCAAGGAAGATATAAAAAATATTTTAGAAAAAACAGGATCACTTCTGGGGCCTAAAATACTTTTTCTTGATGAAATACACAGATTTAATAAATCTCAACAAGATTTTCTTTTGCCGTATGTGGAGAGTGGAAAGATTATTTTAATTGGGGCGACAACTGAGAATCCTAGTTTTGAAGTGAACCCCGCACTTTTATCACGGATGAGAGTTTTTGTGCTTGAGAGTTTGACAGATAAAGATTTAAAAAATATTTTAAATAAAGCTGCAAAGAAAATAGGCGAAGGATACAGTATTGAAAAAAATGCACTTGAAAAAATAATAGAACTTTCAGATGGCGATGCTCGTTCAGCTATTGTAATACTTGAAAATGTTGCGGGTATTTATAAAAATATAAAACTTGAACATATACTTAAGGTTTCTGACAAAAATTTTATTAGATATGATAAAAGGGGTGAAGCTCATTATGATACCATCAGTGCTTTTATAAAAAGTATGCGCGCATCTCAACCTGATGCAGCAATGTATTATCTGGCGCGTATGATATCAGCCGGAGAAGATCCAAAATTCATTGCTAGGAGAATGGTGATATTTGCATCAGAAGATATCGGACTTGCTCAACCTACAGCATTAGTTGTGGCGAATGAAGTTTTTAGAGCTGTAGAAACTATTGGATTACCCGAAGCAGGAATAAATCTAGCTCATGGTGTTGCATATTTATCTAACGCTGTAAAAGATAGAAGTGCATATGATGCATACAAGAGGGCGCTAGCTGATGTATCTCGTACTGGGAATTTACCGATTCCTAAAATTGTTCGTAATGCTCCGACAAAGTTAATGAAAGATTTAGGATATGGTGAGGGATATGAGATTTATACTAAAGAAGATTTGATGCCAGAGAGATTAAAAGGTGTTAAATATTTTAAGAAGAAAAATAAATGATATAATCAATGCTATGAATTATATTGTTTTGCTTTTTGCTATTTTAGGTTTTATTTCAGCTTTGATTATCTATATAAATAATCAAAAGAAAAATCCGCGTATGTGCCCGAGAAAAGGTGGGTGTAATCTTGTCACAAAGGGGAAGTATTCAAATTTGCTTGGTTTTCAAAATGATATATTGGGGATGATGTATTATGCATTTTTGATAGTACTAGTTCCTTTTATTTATATTGATTACGAAATTCTAACTTTCGTACGAACTCTGTCTATTTTTGGATTTGTTTTTTCTGTCTATTTTGTTTATTTACAAATGCATGTGATTAAAAGCTGGTGTATGTGGTGTATGCTATCTGCGGTGTGTGCAACTGTGATTTTTATAAACCTTTTTCAACCTTTGATTTTATAGTTTAAAAATGGTATAAAGTCATACGCATGGTGCCCATAGTTTAGTGGTAAAACTTCGGGTTGTGGTTCCGACATCGAGGGTTCAATTCCCTCTGGGCACCCAAGAATAAAAATCCCCTTAGGGGGGATTTTTATTTGGGTGACCAAAGAAGTCAAACT
>CAYODR010000004.1:0-34108 GCA_964402895.1 uncultured Candidatus Saccharibacteria bacterium
TTGAAAGAGGTGATAGTGCAAGACTATCTTGGAATACTACAAATTGTGATTATGTAACTATCACAAGTTTTTCGGGGAACATTAGTCCAACAGGAAACTTTAATGTAAGTCCAAGTAATAATACCACTTATACTATTCGTGCATATCCAAATGGAGGCACAATGTCAGTCAATGTAAATGTTCGTGACAACAATAATCCTATCCAAGACTGTCGTATCAACGACTTCACAGTAGATGGTAGATCAAGTATCACCATTGAAAGAGGTGATAGTGCAAGACTATCTTGGAATACTACAAATTGTGATTATGTGAGAGTAACTGACTTCAGTGGAAATCTAAATCCAAATAGTTCAGGTACAGTAAAGCCAACATCTAGTAAAACATATACTTTGACCGCTTATCCTGGAGGTGAATCACAAACAGTGAGAGTAAATGTAGGAAGTTCAAGCAGTAGTGATTATTGTGATATAGTTTCATTCAGAACAAACAGAACAACTATTGATAGAGGACAAGTTGCAACTATTTCTTGGGATGTTCGAGGGGCTAACACTATAGATATTCTTCCAGGTTATAGAAATAGATCAAACAGTGGTTCTGTAACTGTCAGTCCATCAAGTACAACTACTTATAGAATAGAAGTATTTGGAAATAATTGTTCAAATAGTAATTTTCTAACTATTTCTGTTAGAGATAGTGAGTCTTCAAGACCACAAGCTATCACAACTGTTGCTGCGATTACAAGTCAAACATCTGCACAATTAAATGGTATTGCAGTTCCAAATACTCAAAACTATTCAAGTAGCGTTTGGTTTGAATGGGGTCCGTCAGGAAACTTGGGTTATCAAACAGGTGCAAGACATATCTCTGCTGGAAATACTAATGTGACCCACGGAGACAGCGTTACCGGTCTTTCAGCTAATACTACCTACTACTATAGAACAGTAGTACAAAATCAAAATGGTACAGCTTATGGTGATATTGTAACCTTTAGAACTCCGGCTCCAAGTAGTGTTGGCGGAACAACAGTCGTAACTCAACCCACTCGTGTAATAGTTCAAACAGTACGCGATAGTGTGACTACACAAAGTGCGCCATCACTCTTAGAACTGCAAGTAGCAAGTGCATATGATCACATGTGTATTGGAGGTGATATGGAATATGTAATAACATATAGAAATATTAGTTCTGTAACACTTGAAGATGCTGTACTTAGACTTGCTTTACCTAAAGAATTAAATTTTGTTGGTTCAAGTAAGGGGAGCTACGATTCTCTAGATAGAATTCTAACTATACCTGTCGGTAGAATGAGCGCAGGCGAACAAGGAACTGTAACTCTTAGAGCAAAATTCAACAATAATTCTATAAGAGGGAACTTGGCTGTGATGACTGCAACTATGGTTTATACAAATCCGATAACTAAAGCTCAGGAAGATGCTATTGCATATTCTCTGGTGACAGTATCAGATGAATGTCCAATGCTTTTGGGCGCTAGTGTATTCGGTGTAGGGTCATTCTTACCTGGCTCACTCTTAGAATGGCTACTTCTAATCTTAGTAATACTTATCCTAGTGATTTTAGCTAGAAATATATACAAGAAAAGAGAAGAAGAGAAAAAAGAAGTTCAATAAATAAAACAAAAACAACCAGTCTCGTAAAGAGCTGGTTGTTTTTGTTTTGTGCTATATTGTCTATATGGAAGAAACTCTTTTTTATACAGAGGAAAAGCTTAATTTGGCGGTAGATTTTATTCAGAGCTTTTTAAGGGCCGACCCTCTTTGTGCAACGGTTTTGTGTTTGGAGGGTGATTTGGGTGCGGGTAAAACCACACTCACTAAAGAGCTTTTAAAGAAATACGGGTATTTAGGTATTGTACAAAGTCCAACATTTGTAATTGCTAAACATTATCGTACAAACAGTATCTTTGATAAGACCATACACATAGATGCTTATAGAATAGAAGATGAGGCAGAGCTTATTCCGCTAGGTTTTGAAAAACTTTTATCAGAAGGAAATACGCTTATTATTGTTGAATGGCCGAGTAATATAAAGGGGGCTATTCCAGAAAATGCATTATGGTTTAAATTAACTCACCATGAAGATGGTAGGGTTATCAAAAAATATGAAGGAGAAAAATAATCAAAAGAAAAGATTTGTCATACTAGATGCACACGCTATTATTCACCGTGCTTATCATGCACTACCTGCTTTTACAAATAGTCGAGGAGAATCAACAGGTGCTCTTTATGGTATTACGGCTATGCTCATTCGGATATTTGAAGAATTAAAACCAGACAGTATTGTAGCAGCGTATGATTTACCAAAACCAACATTTAGACATTTGTCTTATGATGGTTATAAAGCAGGTAGAGCAAAAGCAGATGATGCCTTAATAGAACAAATTATTGCTTCCAGAGGAATATTTAAAATCTTTAATATCCCCATGTTAGATGCTGAGGGTTTTGAGGCTGATGATGTTATTGGGACTTTGGTTGAAAAATATAAAGACATATCTGATGTAGATATCGTGATTGCATCGGGTGATATGGATACTATGCAATTGATATCTGATGATAAGGTTCAGGTCTATACTTTAAAGCGGGGCGTGAGGGACATGATTCTTTATAATGAAGAAATGGTTGTTGAAAGATATGGTTTTTCTCCAGAGAGGCTTGTTGATTTTAAGGGTCTTCGCGGTGATCCGTCAGACAATATTATTGGTGTAAAAGGTGTTGGAGAAAAGACTGCTACAAGTATTATTCAGAAATTTGGTACGATAGAGAATCTTTATGAAGCAATAGAAAAAGGTGACGAACAATCAATAAAAGAAGCCGGTATTACTTCTCGAATACTTGGTGTTTTAAAAGAGAGTAAAGATGAAGCTTTTTTCTCAAAAACACTGGCAACTATTAGGAGAGATGCCCCTATTGATTTTGATATCAAAGATGGTGAGTACAAAAACAATCTGGATGAAGATGAAATAATGGATTTAATGTCCCGCTACGAATTTACAAGCTTGATTCCTAGGATTAAAAAAGTTTTCTCTTTTAAAGAAGAGTTTGATCATGTTGAAGCTGACCCTAATTTATTAAAAGAAGCATCTATCGCACTTTGGGTTTTGTATTCTGAGCAAGCAAATCCTACTTTGGATATGGTTTTACAAAGAACAAGAAAAAAATCTCTCTCAGATGCTTATGAGGTTTTAATTCAAGAGCTCAAAAAAGAAAATTTGATTGATATTTTTGAAAAAATTGAAAAACCACTAATCCCTATTATTGAAGAAATGTCACGGGTTGGTATAAAGATAGATAAAGATTATTATGAAAAGCTTGCAGATAATATGTCAAAAGAATTATCTGTAATTGAATCAAAAATAAAAAGTTTTTCTAAAGAAGATTTTAATCTAAATTCTCCAAAGCAACTTTCAAAATTAATTTTTGATGAATTGGGGCTTAAGCCCAAAGGCAAGAGAAAGGCGAGTGGGGCTTATACTACTAATGCTGATGTGCTCGAGGGGCTTGTAGATGAGCATGAGATAATTCGCTTGATATTATCTTATCGAGAAGTTCAAAAACTTTTGAGTACTTATGTGACTCCGTTTTTAGAGCATTCTAAAGCTGATGGGCGTATTCACGCGACATTTTTACAGCACGGTACTAGTACTGGTAGATTTTCATCCACGAATCCAAATGTTCAAAATATTCCAAATTCAACAGGAGATAAATTCTCGGGAGACGACATCAGAAGGGGGATTGTTGCAGATGAGGGCAAGGTCTTTATTTCGAGTGATTATTCTCAAATTGAACTTAGAATGCTTGCGATACTATCTGGCGAAGAAAAACTTCTTGAAAGTTTTAAAAATGGAGATGATATTCACTCAGCCGTAGCTTCGTTTATGTTTGATACAAAAATAGAAGAAGTGACAAGTGAAATGCGGAGAGCTGCTAAGGTTGTAAACTTTGGAATTCTTTTTGGAATGGGGGTTTCAGCGCTGCAAAAGAATTTAAATACAAGTAGAGAAGAGGCTCAAAAGTTTTATAATGAATATTTTGAGAATTTTCCTAAGGTTACGAACTTCTTGGAACAAAGTAAAGAAAATGCCAAAGTAGATGGATATACTACAACCCTTTTTGGACGGAAGAGATATTTCCCGGGAATTAAATCAAGTGCGGGTTTTTTGAGAGCAATTGCTGAAAGAATGGCATCAAATGCACCCATTCAAGGTAGTGCAGCAGATGTTATCAAGATTTCCATTAAATTGATAGATGAAGATTTGAGAAGCTCTGGTTTGTATAAGAAGGCTAGTTTGGTTCTTCAAATTCATGATGAGCTTGTATATGAAGTAGATAAAGATAGCGTTTTAGATGTTCAAAAAATCATTGAATCAGCTATGTCGGGGGTATTTGAAAGATCACCTATTAAATATGAAGGAGAAATAGTTCCACTTTCTGTGTCTACCAGCGTGGGTGACAGGTTGGATTTATTGAAATAATAAATGGTATAATGGGTATATGAAAAATGCAGAAGTACAAAAGACACTGACACGGTCTTATATGTCATATTTTTTATTTATCACCCTAGGTCTTTTTTTAGATGCTTTTATTGATTTCTCTGTACGGATACCATTTTCTACACTTATAGCTATCTTGTGTTTTATCATCGGTACGATTCTTATTTTGTGGGCACAATTTACGACTGGAAAAAAGATTGAAAAACAAAATTCTTTGAAAGGGTTTTTTACAGATGGTCCTTATAAGTACTTAAGAAATCCTACACATTTAGGTTTTGTATTTTTAATTACAGGATATACTGCACTCAGTGGTTCATTACTATTTTTAGCCGGAACCATTGTTGGGTATTTTGTCTCTAGTTTATATTTTAAAAAATATGAAAAACTTCTAGTTGAAAAATTTGATAAAGATTATCTTGATTATAAAAGTAAGGTTCCTAAAATATTCTAATGTTAGTAGTTTCTGTTTCAGATAAAAAAGAATACCGAAAGAAATGTTCACTTCAGTATTGCAGAGGAGATGAGATTTTTGTAGATGATGATATTATGGATTTTTTTGATTTAGAGCAATATATTTATCCATCACTTTTTGAAGAAAGTACTCCAGTGGTATATGCGAAGTTTATGATTGAGGATAACCACAAGGATTTAAGTATAGACTTTGTTAAAAAGCTTGTTGCAAGTCCTACTACATTTTTCTTTGAAGAAATCTCTCTTTTGAAAGATACTATAAAGATACTAGAGAAGTCTGGGGCTATTGTACATTTAGATAAAGAAAAAAGTGAAATAAAACAAAAAGACAATCTATTTGCTGTGGCAAGCGCTATTGTAAGTGAAAATAAAAAAACCTCCTGGCTTAATTATCAGAAGGCGATTAAGGAATACAATATTGAAGCAATTCTCGGAATAATATATTGGAAGACAAGAGATTTGATGCTAAAAAATTCAAAAAATAATTTTTACCGCAATTTTTATAAAGATCTTTTAAGTGCTCATGCTAATTCTTGGATGAAGGGCATACCACTTGAACTGTCTATTGAGAAAGTTATTTTAAAATAAAAAACCCACCTGTTTAATGATTGGTGGTTTTTTTTAAAATATATTTTTTTGAAGTTAAATGTACTATAAAGGAGCGGAGCAAATTTTTCACTGATGAGGACACTTGCCTACATTATAATACGGATGTATTTAGACTGCAAGTTTGTGATTATTATGATACTAAACACTTTAAACAAATATATTGTATTTTTTAGACACGGATATTTTTTTGCTGAAAAATTCCTGTGCTCGCCTCAGTCAGGCTCCGCAAGTCTAAAAAATACAATATATTTGTTTAAAGTGTCGTAGGTGATATAATATTCATATGAAAATCTTATCAACCCAACTAAAGAATATTAGGGGGGGGGTACACACTAAGTAAGGCCTTCACTCTCATAGAATTACTTGTTGTTATTGCAATCATCGGAATATTAGCAACAGTAGTAATAGCATCTTTAAACGGAGCAAGAGAGAAAGCTAAAATTTCAAAAGTTGCGTCAGATCTAAGAAGTATAGAATTGGCATTTAATATGCTTTTGTTAGAAACAGGCTGTTGGCCAAAAGAGAGAAATAGTCAGGCTGATACATATTGTACTTATGCTTTAACCCCAAGTACATCTAATCCCTCTATAGCTCAAATCATATCCTCAAATACTACTAATTTTTCAAATTATCTTTCCTCTGCCCCCGTATTTCCATTTCCTCATGATGGGAATAATTATGGGTATGACAATGATTTGGACGCTCGTAATCCATTGACTTGTGCTTCAACTTCATCTGCTCCCACTAGAGGGATTAATCTTTTTGTCGCAACAGGAGATGACTATTCATTACTTGGAGTTTTCAATTTACTTAATGATATTTTTGATAAAGATGAAATTGGGGCATCAGATAATGTTAAACAAAGATGTGGAAAAGTTAAATTTTCCACAAACGGGGGAATTAACTTTTCTTTGTCAGATACACCTTAAGAGTGTTTTTAAAAAGGGTCGCCATATGGGGCGACCCTTTTTAAAATTATTTCTTTTTAGCTCCGATTATAACTATGATAACTGCAGCTAGGGTGATAGCTGACATAAATTGGATAGTAATAAAACCAAATTCATTTACATAGCGCACAAGACAGCTAGGTCCTGCTCCGCAAACTTCTCCTACAGTAGGGAATCTGTCTATAATGTTGTGAAATATTGCGACTAGAAAACCAGCAATTGAGATTATGAGCATTTGTTTTTTAAGTAAGGCGCTATTTTTGATATTTGCGGTAAATGAGAGTATCGCTAGAGAAAATATTGCAATTCTCTGATACCAACACAGCATACAAGGCTCGTATCCCAATACATATTCATATGTAAAACTTCCTAGAACTGCCCCGACCAGTAATACTCTGAGATAAATGTGTGAGTACTTATTGATTTTTGGTACTAGTTTGTTTTTAGTTAAAATCAGTATTATATAGATTAAAGATACAATACCAGCGAGTATTACACCAGAACCCATTAATAAATTGATGTTCTCTGACATATTAAACTACCGGGTCTATTTCACAGCTAGTAATTTCAGCAAGCTCTTCTATTGAGAGTGTTCCTCCGCGTCTTGATCCATCAGCAAATTCCCAAGTAGGATATCCTTGAATATCTTTTTCTATACAGATATCATTTTGCCCTCTTCCATCAGGAGTAGAACATTCTTGATAGGGTAGGTTTTTAGCTGATTTACCAAATAGAGTTTTTTGAGATTGGCAGTGTGGACACCAAAATGCTCCATAGAATGTTGCTCCACTATCTTTTATACACTGAGCAAAGTTGTCATATTTACCCGGCTTCTTTGCTTGCCCGTACAAGAAAAATACAAAAATCGCTACAAGAGCTAAAGCTAATAATATCCATAAAATTGTTTGTTTTGTTTTCTTTTTCATATAGTATTATCGTACCGAGCGCGAGCATTTTCTGCAAGTACCTAAAAAAGACAGATTGTGTCCTAATATTTTTTTAAAAAGTCTTGATTTTGATACGGCATTTTTATCTAAACTTTTCATACAAAAATCTA
This sequence comes from uncultured Candidatus Saccharibacteria bacterium, assembly GCA_964402895.1. GTDB lineage: Bacteria > Patescibacteriota > Minisyncoccia > Phycocordibacterales > UBA9973 > UBA4124. The sequence goes on from CAYODR010000004.1 coordinate 7,592, forward strand.
TTGTTTCTACGGTGTTACATTTCTGACAAACAATGTGGTGTTTATGAGAGTCTTCTTTGATAGAGTAAGAGATTTTATCTTTATGGATTGAATGTGATTCTAAAATATCTTTCTCACAAAAAGATTTTAATGCTCTATATACAGAAGCATCATCAGCTTTTAATTTTTTCACTTTTTTAATAATTTCTCCTGTCGTTAGTGGGGCAGAGGATGAATATATTTTTTCTAAAATCAGGATTCTAAGCGGAGTTGCCTTTAAAGATACTTCATGGAGTATTTCCGTTATTTCTTCAGTTGATAGCTTTTTCATGTATTTAGTATACAAAAATGCAAGTTATTTGCAATAAAAGGTACATTAAATACCTCGCGTATCTAACAAGATCCCCAATTCAATAAGTAAGTGCAACACTGATAGCTTCTAATAGTGTTGCACTTGGAGGTTGAATTCGCTTTACGAGTACTTGACTTTTTTAAATATATATGCTATTATATAAATATGACTAAAAATAATTTATTCTTAAATATGAGAAAAATCAATATACTAATTACATCTGTATTTGCTTTCGCTGTTATTATGATAGCTGGTTCCGGTGAGTCTTTTGCCATGGATTCTATTTCTCTTGGCCGTAATACTACTATCAATATCTCAAGTAGGAATGCTACTTCTTTAGATGATCGTATTTTTAAAATGACGAGAGAAACAACATTTCCTGGTTGGAGATCTGATGTATCAGTAAATAATAGTGTTCATAATTATTCTTATTTTAATTCAAGAACATCTTATAATGATTATTCTGAAGCAGAATATTATAGTGACTACAACGACTATGATTATAATGACGAAGGATATTATGATGAATATTACGAGGATTATGCTAATAATGATTATTACGAAGAAGATTATTATGTAAATAATTCAAATAATAATAACAATAATAACTACTCAGGATCAAATAGTTGGTAATAAAAAAAACAAAAACCGCATTTGCGGTTTTTGTTTTTTTATAGAAATTAATTGTGATGTTTTTTACTCATGTGCCCCTAGTATATTCATACTGGAGACACTGCGTTCGGATATAATATAAAAAGTTTTACCCTTTATATTATGTTACTCGCTTGTGTCACAAGTTACTAAGCATAATTTTTCGCAAGCTCAAATTCTGCTAAGTACTCGCGACCCCGCCTCGATTGTCTCACGAGTTCGACATATCTGCGGCTGCACATTTCGCTCACATAGCAAGCAGTTGCTATGTTTTCCGCTCATGTGCCCCCAGTATATGCATACTGGAGACACTGCGTTCGGATATAAATTAAAATAAATTTTAATTTATATCACTCACTTGTGCCCCCAGTAAGAAAATCTTTCTGTGGGACTGCACTCGGAAATTCGAAAGTAAACTTTCTCTTTCTCTCGTTTGTGCCCCCAGTAGGATTCGAACCTACGACCGTCTCCTTAAAAGGGAGCTGCTCTACCGACTGAGCTATAGGGGCATATAAATTTTGCGAACCGCTACGACTGAGCTATAGGGGCATTTACAAAAATGTAAACAGAATATAACATGCAAAAGGCATGAAATCAACCCCTAAAAAAAAGTTTAAAAACATTCTTATTTTAAATGACATTAGAAGTTCTCAAAATGTTGGTTCACTTTTTCGGACTGCAGATGCTGTAGGAATAGATAAAATATATCTTATTGGTATTACACCCACACCTCTAGATAGATTCGGAAGGGATAATTCAGCTCTTTTGAAAACTTCACTAGGTGCAGAAAAAAGTATTTCTTACGAATCTAAAAAGACTATTTTACCGATTTTAAATAAGTATCATAAAGATGGTTATAGAATAATCTCCATAGAGCAATCAAAAAATTCTATTGATTATAAAAAGATAAAGAAGTCAGATAAAAATGTTTTTATCTTAGGTAATGAGGTAGATGGTATACCAAATAAGATTTTAGAAAAATCTGATATTGTCGCTGAGATAAAAATGAAAGGGTTAAAAGAATCTTTGAATGTATCTGTTGCTGGGGGGATAGTACTTTTCAGGATCTTAAATATCTAAATTATTTTTTGATGAGTATCACAAAAATATAATCCACGCCCAGCTATTTCCATTCTAGTGATAGTGCCACCACATCCTTTCTTTCTACATTTTTCGCCACCTCTTCTGTATGCTTCGTGTGTATTGTTAAAATTCCCCGGCTTACCTTCTATATCTCGGTAGTCACTTGTAGAATCTCCACCAAATTCTATACCTTTTTGCAAAGACTTTTTAATTGAGTTAAATAGATTTTTGATTTCAGCTTCACTTAATGTATCTGGGGTACGAGTAGGATGAATACCAGAAAGCCAAAGAGCTTCATCTGAATAAATATTTCCAATACCAGATATGATTTTTTGATCAAGTAAAATTGTCTTTATAGGTTTATTTGGATATTTGAATATTCTTTCTTTAAAGTCTTTTATTTTAAAGTTTTCATTTAATGGTTCCGGACCAAAGCCTTCCATAACTTCATCTATTTTTGAAGTTTCTATCATTGTAACTTTAGCAAATTTTCTCACATCAGAAAGTACTAGATGCTTTCCATTTTTTAGTATAAAAACTACATGCAAGAATCTATTGTAGGGGTCATGGAGGGCAAGATTTTTCTCTTTTTCATGTGGTGCCCAGGTATTTGTTTTTTTATCAAAATCATACATTCCATACATTAAATGTCCTGTCATTTTCATATGAATCCAAACAGAGTATCCATTTGATAAATGTATAAAAATATTTTTAGCACGCCTTTCTGCTTTTTTGATTTTTGTACCGCAAATATTGTTTTTGAATTTTTTGAAAAAGTCTAAACTTTTTGTAGTTGCATAATAATCTTTTCTGGTTGGAATTTTGACAGCTAAGTCTGTCCAAACATCACAGATTTCTTTTCCTTTTAAGAGTTTGTTTATACCGTTTACAGTTGTTTGTACTTCGGGTAGTTCTGGCATGTGCCCAATTATACTTATAAAAAACTATTTTCCAAGATCCCTTAAGGTTTGTGCTATTTGTTCGGTAAAGGGGATAGACGGATCTATATTTTTTACGACTTCTCTGATTTGAATATCTTTGTATCCAAGTGAAAGCAATGCTTCTATCAGATCATTTTGCGGTGCTCTTTCAAATGTTTCAAAGTCAGACAATTTATCTTTTAGATCTATCACTATTTTTTCTGCAGTCTTTTTTCCAATTCCAGGAACAAGTGAGATAGCTTTTGAATCTCCTGTTTTTATATATTGTATAAGGTCTTGCATTTGATAGAGAGAGAGCATTTGTAGTGCAGTACGAGGTCCTACGCCATTTACATTTATAAGAATAGTAAATAGTCTTTTTTCTTCTGGGTCAATAAAACCAAAAAGCTCATGAGAATCTTCTTTAATAACAGGATGTGTATGTATTAGAACATTATCGCCAATCATTCCAAGTGGGTGAGTAGTATATATAAGATAAGCTATTGAACCAGTATCTACTGTGATAGATTTTTCATTTATTTCTACAATTTCTCCTTTTATTCGGGCTATCATATAGATATGATAGCATAATTATTTCTTTTCGTTCTTAAATGTAAAAGTCCCAAACAATACATCCTATTCAGAGACACGGATAAAAATTTGCATTCAAAAAAATATGTCTTTCTGAGGGCACGCATATTTCTCTGCTGAGAAATTGCTACGCTCGGCTCAGTCAGCCTGCGCGAGTCCCATCAGAAAGACATATTTGTTTTTTCATTTTTAAATATATTAAACACACCGACGGCAAAAAGCTATGTTATTTGAAGTGTTGTATATGATATAATATATTTATGAAAAAAATAACCAACCTTTCAAAAAGTCTAATAGGGGGGTGCTATTCTAAAAAGAATCTCTCCGCTCTAAACAAATCCAAAGCTTTTACTTTAATAGAATTACTAGTAGTAATAGCAATCATAGGCATCCTTGCAGGTGTAGTTATCGCATCACTAAATTCAGCTCGTACAAGTGGTAGAGTAGCAGCTATTAAATCAAATCTAAAAAACTTACAAACTCAAGCGATCATGTACCATGCAGACAATGGTACTTTTGCAGGACTTTGCACATGGGTTGCACCATCAACAATCCAGTCAGGCTATCATTCATCAGTCGAACCAATGATAGAAGCACTTAAGAATATTGCAGGAGCTGAGAATGTAAGATGTGTTGTCCGTACTTCAAATGTTCCTAGTACTTCAGCTACTCACTTTGTTGCAGCAGATGGACTTCAAGATAAAAATTTTGGTGTGGCAGTATATTATAACAATATGCATTATGGAGTTGATATTACAGGACTTATTACGTTAGATGATATAGATTCTAACGGAGGAGCAACTACTAATTGGACCAATGCTAATAATATTTGTACTACTGTTGGCAAAAGACTTCCGTCTGTTGAAATATTAAAGGCGGTTGCAGATACAGGCGCAACGGGTGGCAATCTAGGTTTTATTTCTGGTCAATATTGGTCCATAACCAATTCTGATATAGATCCTTCTTATTCTTACTATTTGCAATTTTCATTAGGTAATGTTGGAAGGGTATCAAAAATATCTAATATGAGGGTCCGTTGTGCTTCGTAGGATATTTGCTAAAAATATAATTATCTGATATAGTTTTGCCACATATGCCAATTACAAGAAATGCAAAAAAAGCGCTTAGGGTTTCAGACCGCAAGCACGCTATAAATGAAAGAGTTAAAAAGTCTCTTAAAGAAGGCTCTAAAGCTGTTCAAAAGCTTGCAATTAACAAAAAGTGGAAAGAAGCTAAAGAGGCTGTTTCAAAGGCTTATAGTGCAATTGATAAAGCTGCGAAGAAGGGTATCATCAAACCTAACACTGCAAGTAGAAGAAAAGCTCGTATTTCAAAAATAGCTAAAGAACAATAAAAATCCCCCATACGGGGGATTTTTGTTATAATAAAAAAATGTTATATGAATTTTATGGAGAAGGGTGTCCGCATTGTGAAAAAATGCAAAAACTTACAACAAAATTAATGAAAGAATATCCAGAGATTGTGATTGAAAGAAAAGAGGTTTGGCATAATCAAGAAAATATGGATTTAGTGGAAGAGATAGATAATGATGATTCTTGTGGGGGTATTCCATTTTTTTATAATGAAGAAACCAAGGGGGAGCTGTGTGGAGAAGTGACGTACGAAGAGCTTAAAAAGTGGGCAGGTGTATGATATAATATTTATATGAAAAATTTGCAGGCGTACTCTAAAAGACAAATGGGGAGGGGGTATGCACTAAAAAGTAGAGCCTTCACTCTAAATTATTTTAATAATAAAAATAAAGCTTTCACACTCATTGAGCTTTTAGTAGTTATCGCTATTATAGGAATATTAGCAACAGTTGTGATTGCATCACTTAATGGTGCAAGAGAAAAAGCTAAAATATCTAAAGTTGTAAGTGATTTACAAAACATTGAAAAAGCTTTCAATATGCTAGTACTACTTGAAACGGGCTGTTGGCCTAAAGAGGTAAATAGTCAGGCTAATACATATTGTACTTATGCTTTAACTCCAAGTACATCTAATCCCTCTATAGCTCAAGCTATTGCTTCTAATACTACTAACTTCAAAAACTATCTTTCTTCTGCACCTGTATTCCCATTTCCTCATGATGGGAGTAATTATCGATATGATAATGACATAGATATTTTTAATCCAGCAGTTTGTAATTCAAACACAGTGAATTTTGGTGTTAATTTGGTTGTTCATTCTGGGGATAACAATTTAAATGATGTTTTTCAAAAATTAAATGATATATTAGATCCTCATGAAAAAAATCAAAGTGAGGATACTAAAAAATATTGTGGTAAAATACGCATTAATAGTGCTAGTAATATTTTATATTCACTTTCAAGTTTTTGATAAAATATAATATCTAGATTTTTTCTCTGAAAATCCTAAGTATACTAAATAATTAAGAACAAAGACCTGGCTGTGTTCATCTGCCCTCTCGGTATAGATATACCAAGCGTCCGCGTTCGGTTATAAAAAATAAATAAATTTCTTTTTTATAACACTCACTTGTCCTCTCGGTATAGACATACCGAGCGTCCGCGTTCGGAAAATAGAAAGCAAGCTTTCATTTTCACTCACTTGTCCTCTCGGTAGGAATCGAACCTACATTACAACTTCCGCAAAGTTGCGTCCTATCCATTGAACGACGAGAGGATATAAGGGTTAAAACCCTAATTTTTGAAAAATCTTATCACTAGTTGGCTCTCTTAAAAAAGACTCTTTTATCAAGGGAGACAACATTTCTTTAACTGATTCATTTTTCACATTTTCAATTAGAACAACAAGTACAGGAATCATGCCATTTTTAGTGAGCAGTAGTAGTTTACTGTGTTTTTCAGATTCGTCAACCCAAAACTTAGTTATATCCTCAATTTTTATGACTCTTTCTCCTATACTTATACTTTCTTTTGTTATTAGTACTTCAATAGATCTTGGTTTTCTAATACTTAAAAATATAATAAATATTCCAAAAATAACCAAAAGAATTCCAAAGAAAATATTGTTATAGAAAAATGCCAAAGTCGCAGCAATGGCTGTAATTAGTCCTACATACCAAACCCAGTCACGGCCACGATTTTTTTCTTCGTATTCAAGTGTTGTCCAGGATAGGTTTTCCATTTTATGATTTCTTTTTATCTATTTTGTCTATGCCAAGTCCTTTAAATATAAAGTATACAACTGCAGCGATTATCAAAAAGTCTATGAGTGAAGAGATGAATGAGCCATAGTTTATAGATACTTCTCCGACTGTTAGTATTTTATCTGAAAGGTCTACCTTACCTAATATAATACCAATTATGGGGTTGATAACATTTTCTACAAGTGAAGATACTGTTTTAGATACGGCTCCTCCAAGTATAAAACCGACTGCCAACCCTATCACTCCTTGCTCTCTGATAAATTTAATAAAGTTACTTATACCTCCTTGGACTTTACTTTTTGCTTCAAAAGCAATAGTTTTTATATTTTCCTGATTCTCATTTTCTTGCATGTTTTTATTGTATCATTTTTGTTTTTATATACAAAAATAAAAAAGACCCAGCTTAGGGTCTTTTTTGTATCTTAATCAATATCTACATTTGTCTGAAGCACGGTTTTCATTGGCTTCTCTTTTTGATAGTCATTTACATAAAATCTTACAGGTTCACGCATTTGTGTAGAGTATATATAGCCCCTTAGCTCTCCGAGCTTTAGTCCGCACCAAAATGCAATCATAATCACTAAGAGTGTCATGATAAATCTAAAAGCAGAGTGTGTATGTTTGTGATGACAGAAACATGAACAACCTTTTTCTTTTATATCTTTTGTTTTACTTTTTGTATCTTCCATTTTATTTTTTAATAAATTAATAATATTTTTTACATTAGTATTATATCATTATTAAAAATAAAACAATAAAAAACTGCTATCTGGTTCGTACCCAAATAGCAGCATTCGATCTCGGGGTTCACCTTTCAAATTAACCTCCGATGAAATTCTATCTAATTAAATATTAGCATACAGTTTATTTTTTATCAAATATAAGTTAGCCCGTTAGAACCAAAAAATACCTTTAAAAATATAGACGAAGTATCTATTTTGAGAATACTCGTCTCATCTTGCGGGCTACTCGAGATTCAAACTTTGTACCTCAAGTCTTGTAAGGGTATTCTAGCAGATTTTCAGAATCATTTCTGATGTCTCCGCATAGGTCTCTTTTTTATATCAATTGCAACAAATGCAACAACTTTCTCGGTTTGCTAAAGGTGCGTAAGGTGCAAGAGTTGCAAATGGTTTGAATATGTTGCGTAATATAATAGAAAACATCTCTCCTCCCTTGTCCATATTGCGAGTGAATATGGGTATATGAGAAAATACAAGCATGGAACTAGGTCATGGTTCCTTGTACATTTTTAAACACATACTCGCTTTTTACTGGTCCCACATGGAGGGGCTGTCTGCGGCATAGCCGATGTAAGTCAAAAGATAAGGAACGTTTAATATCAGCACGAAAGTGCTCGGTACGATTCCATTTGACGGAAGCAATAGTCACAACCTTTAAGGTTGTTGTTATTGCGTCCGCCTAATCACTCGATGCAAAAAACACCAACCAAAAAGTTGGTGTTTTTTGCTGTATACATTATCAGCCAATCATACATAACAATATGAAAAGCAAACAAACTCTCTCTTGGAAGACAGAGAAAAGAAAGGTGCGGGACCTCGTGGAATACCACGGAAACCCGAGAGTTATCAGCGATCGCCAAATGGAAATCTTGCGGGACAGCCTCACAAGATATTCGCTTGCGGAAATCCCTGCGATCAACTTGGACAACAAGGTTCTCGCGGGGAACCAGAGACTGAAGGCTTTGGTCTTGATGGGAAAAGAGGACGAGGAAATCGACGTCCGTGTTCCGTCACGCAAGCTCACGAAGAAAGAAGCCGAGGAATATCTCCTCCTCTCGAATCGGAGCGGTGGCGAATGGAATTGGGATGCACTTCAGGAGTTCTCTCCTGACTTGCTTCTTGATCTTGGCTTCAGTGACGAAGACTTGTCACGAATATGGGATGACGCTCTTGAGATCAAGGACGGTTCTGAATTTGTTTTCGAGGAAAAAGTAAAAGAAGCAGAACATACAAAGATACAGGTCGGAGATATGTTCGCTCTTGGTGATCACAGGGTCATCTGCGGATCGTCGGAAGATCCTGAAGTTATTAAAAGATTGGTCGGCAACAAAAAGGTTGATGCCATCAACACGGACATCCCGTACAACATTGGTCTTTCCTATGACACAGGCATCGGGCAGAAGCAGTCGTACGGCGGAAAGACGAACGACAAGAAATCAGATGTCGACTACAAGCTGTTCGTGTCGAAACTCATTACAAGCGGACTGTTAGTAACGAAGCCAGATTCGCACTGGGCGATATGGTCGGACGAACGATATAACGGAATGATTCAGGATTTGTACAAGGAGTACAAAATCGCTTTCAAGCGGACGTGTTTGTGGATCAAGTCGAACCAAAACCCCACACCCAAGATTGCTTTCAACAAGTCGGTTGAATTCTGTACCTACGGAATTACTGGAAAGCCGTTCATTAATGAAAAATTGACGAACCTGACAGAAGTAATGAACAAGGAGGTCGGAACAGGTGCTCGTCAGACTGCCGACATTGCCGAGCTACTCAATATTTGGCTTGAAGATCGCTTACCTACTGGAACTTACTCACACCCGACAATGAAGCCACCAACACTTTATGAGAAATTTCTCAGGCGTGTAACCAAGCCAGGAGACATCGTGCTTGATATGACAGCAGGATCAGGAAGTTTACTCATCGGATGCGAGCAAATGAAACGAGTCGCGTATCTCTGCGAGATAGAGCCAGTATTTACTCAAGTAATAATAAATCGCTATGAAGAACTCACAGGAAACAAAGCAAAAAAGATTAGCTAAAAACGGAGACATTGTTATTCTCGGAAAGCACGTGCTTGGGTGTGGCGACTGTAGAGACAAGGACTTCGTCGCAAAGGTTGTCGGTGACAGGAAGATATCCCTCGTGAACACTGATGTGCCGTACGGAGTCGCACTCGTTGAGGGGTCACGTGGATTCAAGACACCGCTCAAGGATAAAGTCATCGAAGCGGATCACTTGCAGAGCGACGAAGAGTACGAATCGTTCACCAGAGAGTGGATATCCGCAATCAAGCCACACCTTGCCCCAAAGAACTCGTTCTACATCTTCAACTCGGACAAGATGGTATTCGCCCTGCGCAGTGCGATGAAAGCGGAAGATGTGAAATTCGCACAGCTACTCATCTGGATCAAGACATCAGCCGTGGTCGGTCGACTTGATTACGCTCCCCAGCACGAGCTGATTGCGTACGGATGGTTTGGCACGCACTCGTTCAAGAAGCCAAAGGACAAGTCAGTCTTGGTGTGCCCGAAGCCGAGCAAGAGTCCGCATCATCCGTCCACCAAGCCTGTGAACCTTATCCGTAGACTTATTCTCAACAGCTCATCGCTTGGCGAGGTTGTCTATGACGGCTTCCTTGGATCAGGAACCTGTTTATTAGCATGCGAGCAGTCGAAGCGTGCTTGTGTCGGCATTGAAATTGATGAGGAGTATTGCCAGACCACTATCGACAGATGGGAAAGGCTCACCGGAGAGACTGCAAAATTTAAGGATTAGAATGTATGCCGAAGCCAACGAGAAAAAAGAAACTTTCTGGAGCTGAGAAGAAAGCAGAAACGATACGAGAGCGACAGGATCTGCTGAAACGAAAACTCCTTGAGATACTGGAAGAAGCTCCGAACCTCGGTGCGGCTCTTTCTCGTGTCGGCATTAACCGCTCGACATTCAGCAGATGGAGAGAAGATGATCCTAACTTCTCTCTTGATGACAACCAAGCCATTGAGCGTGCTATTGACCATACCGCTGACAATGTTGAGCTTGCACTTCTTTCCAGTGCCCGAGACGGAAAGGTTCCTGCCCAGAAATATTACCTGCACCACAACCATCCGAGATACATGCCGAAACGATGGGAGGAGCAACAAGGCAATCCGTTGACTGAAGAACGAAAAGAGCAGATCTACCGAGCCATGAAAGCATGGGATGATTCGCATGATGATTACGAGGACGAGCGTGATGAGGATTACGATGGAAGTGATAGTGATGTCTACAATGCTTCAAACTCACCCTATGACGAAGATGGGAATTTGAAGAAGAGATAAATTAAGAATCACCATCAATCTCTTCTCCGACAATCCAATCACAACCATCGGGACCAACTATTGCAGAATGATTCACTCCAACAGGAACATCAAATCTCTCGCCAGAATTTACCGCTGCGATAATGTCTCCAGAAAAAGTCACTGATCCTTTGATGACATACAAAGAGACTTTACCCTTATGTACATGTTCAGGATATTCAGTATTTGGTTCGTCATGCCAATCAAACACATGAGAAAACCCCTCTTCTTTAAGTCGAAGTTTCAAGACATCAGGAGCAAGAAATCCTTCAAGTTCATCAACCACTAAAGGAATTTCGTTGTAGCCGTCTTCAGATGTAAAATGTCCTGCGTTCGGAACTACAATCCCTTTAGTCATGACCTCTGAAAACTTTTGCTTATTTTCTTCCAAACATCCATACGGATCATTTTCTGAAATGACAAGAGTTGCAGTTGGGAGCACAGATTTTACCTTGGCGAGATTGATCGGCGTTTCGATCCATGGTCGTGCAATTTCTTTCACGTCTTCGTCTTCCATGTTGTCTAGATTAAACCAACCAGCAACAAAGACAGCCCCGCCAACGGGTGTATCAATTGTTTCTAAATATCTAAGAATCGTCTGGCATCCAATCGAGTGTCCCACGAAATATGTATTCACATCTGGTGTTCCGACTACTTCTGTAAGTTTAGAAACCCACTTATCTATAACTGGAACGTCAGTGTCTGGCATATCAGGAACCTGAACCTCGTACCCGAGTTTTTCAAGTTCTGTTTTAAGCCATGGACGCCAGTCGTCATGTGATCCTCCTTCCCAACGATGTACGATAATTGCTCTTTTCATAATTATTTATAAAAAACTCTGAATTCATACTCTGGCAAAAACAATGTTTCCAGTCCGTCACCGTGTCCGCTTAGTTTATCTTTCTTATCTTCCGTATAGTGTGGAATCATTCTAATAGGAAGAATCTTTAATCCTTCCAAAACCTGGTCGGCATGAGGACTATAAAAATAGGTGGAAAGTATATTAGCTCCCGCTGATTCTCCTGCAATGGTTTTCTCTTCAAAATAAGAAGACAAATCACCGTATGGCTTGAGTGTCTCCAAAAGTTTAGTACTTACTCCTCCGTGAAAATATATAACGTCAGCATCTGTAAGTTGATTAAGGAAATTGTCGTGAGTAGCTACCGTTATATGCAAAGTCTTTCCCTCAGATACATTGCGAAACTCTTTCGAAATTTTCTCTGTTGCAGGGGTAATTCTGTCTTCGTCCTTTGCAAACGGTACGAGAAGAATCTTTGTATTATCAGACGTATCTTTTAGGATCTCAGAATAGAAGAGATGATTATCTTCATTTGTCTTATTTTTATCAAAACCGCCGTGAAGAATAAATTTAGTACTCATATGTTTTCCAAAGGGTATACATCCAAGGCGACCTCATCATAAGGATGGACTTCTTTTATCGCAGAAATGACTTCCTGAAGTTTCTCTCGTTCGCAAACAGTTTCAATTCTTTCCTCAACAACTTCTTCAAATTTTCCAACTTCACCAATATGAGGATTTGCTCCGTCTTCAGGCTTAAAGCGACCAATCCCTTTTGAGGAGAAAGAACAATGGCTATAGTTGCCAATCTTTCCTGCGCCAGCCTTACCCATAGCTTCACGAACTGTATTGGTATGAGTTTCTGGTACGAAGATTACTATTTTTACATAGGTTGAGTTCATATTATTTTTTGACTTACTCTCAGTTTCTCAGCAAGTACTTTTAGTTTTTCAGGATCAGCTTTTGGTCCACCACCTGAACAAATCCATCCCTCGTACTTATCAAACCAGAATTCCTTACCTGAAAGCACTTGTTTCCATTCTCCGCGTTTCAAATTTTCTGTACCATGCATTGGTACTAATTTCACATGAGCGTGGTCAATTCCCGTACCCTCCATAATGACACCGACTCGTCCCGTATCTTCAAAATAGTTTTCAAGAATTCCAGCGACATGCTTGCTTGCAAGAATCAGCTTTTGCAAAGCATCATCTGGCATTTTCATGATGTCGCTTCCATGATGCTCTTTCGGGATGACACAAGAAAATCCTTCGGTATTTGGATCAATTGAAAGAAAAGCCATAAATTCGTCATCTTGCCAGAAAATACCAGGCGTATCAAAACGACCTTGTGCGATTTCGCAAAAAATACATTTGTTATCTTGGGTTGTTGCGTCGTATGTTGCCATATAGTTTAGTATCGACTTGAGTCGTTATTTTTTAGCTTTGATAAAATTGGGTTCGGCACTTTGTCGAGCACTTGTTTGATTTCTGCATCGGCAATTATTGATCGTATGAAATCAGTAATCCGTTGGAGTAGTTTTTCTTCATAGGTATTTTCAACTAGTGCAAAACGAACGGTGTTTTCTTCGTCTTGTGCATTTTCTGCTAAAAGTACAAAATCGTTTTCTATTGCAAACTTCCGAACTGTACCTCGAAATTTTACCCCGATGAGGTTTTGAGTTTTACTGTTCACTTGATAGATATCCCAGTACAACATAATTACAAAATGTAGCTGTCAGTATTGAAGCCGTGTGCTACTGCTAAATTGATAAACTCTTCTCTCGTTTCAGGAGTCTTTTCATAATGCATCGGTGTCACTTTGCCGATCTTCTTAAATTTCTTTGCAAATTCAAATGCTTCTTGCGGACCGAATGTATAAAATGTTCCAACTGGCAATAATGCAATATTCACCTCAAGATTTGAAACATTAATACCAGATTCATAGAACATATCGCCTGCAAAATAGACCGTCTGGTTGTCCGCTGTGATAAGGAAACCAAAATTTTCCTGAAGCGGTGCAGATACGTTTGGACCGTGATCGACATTAAAGAGTTGGACGGTGATGTCTTCAATCGTTACAGTGTCACCAGTCTTCACTCGGATAATTTCAAAGGTTAGATTTTCTTCACCAAGCGTTTCAATACATTCCTGATTTAAATAGAGCTTTTTAGGTGAGAGTGTTTTTATCTGATCAAGTGAGAAGTGGTCGCCGTGAATATGAGATACGAGCATTGCATCCACTGTAACGCCTTGGAGTTTTTCTGTAGGAGTTTTGTTACCAATATCAAAAGCTAAACGGAAGCCATTGTTGGTTTCCAGAATGAAGCCTGATTGCTCGAATTTAGTAAGTCTCATAAACCCATTTTAGCAAAAAATCAAGCTTAAATAAAGGCTTCTGTAGAGCGACTTTACCAACATTTTAGGCTCCCGAGACGCCCTAGACTCCTTGGACGATTTGCGTCATTCCTTGTGTATATCAGCTAATAACAACGAAAACGATATGCAACAAACAGTGAGCCTCCCAGGAGGACAAATAGGAAGAGCGGAAATGAAAGTCATACCGCTCAAGTTCTGCCTGTATGCGAGAAAGAGTACGGAGTCGGAGGAACGTCAGGTGCTTTCAATCGACTCGCAGATAAAGGAAATGCTCCAACTAGCAGAACGAGGCGGGTTGGAGATTGTGGCGATGAAGCGAGAGTCTCACTCCGCAAAGGAAACAGGACAGCGACCAGTCTTCAATGAAATCATCGAGGAGATTCGTGACGGAAAGTTCAATGCAATTCTGACATGGGCACCAGATCGAATATCAAGAAACGCCGGAGACCTCGGGAAAGTCATCGACCTCATGGATGGTGGAATGCTCCAAGAGATACGAACGCACGGACAGAGTTTCAGAAACAATCCGAATGAGAAGTTCCTCCTGATGATTCTCGGATCGCAAGCAAAACTCGAGAATGACAACAGAGGTATCAATGTGAAGCGAGGACTCAGAACAAGATGTGAGATGGGATATCGACCCGGAACTGCACCGACTGGATACCTAAACCAAAGGCACATGGACAGGAAGTGTCAGGTGATTGTGGATCCAGAGCGAGGACACATCGTAAAGCAGATGTTTGAAAAAGTCGCACACCAACAATGGTCTGGAAGAAAGGTGTATCACTGGCTGAAGTTCGAGATGAACTTCCATACAGTTGGAAACAAACCACTAGCACTTGGTAACGTGTACAGACTTTTAATGAATCCCTTCTATCACGGAATATTTGAATACCCAAAAAAGAGTGGTAACTGGTATCAAGGAAAGCATGAACCACTCATATCAAAGGAATTGTTCGACAAAGTACAAGAACATCTCAAGAGAGATAACATCGTCAGACAAAGCAGAGAGTTCGCTTTCACGAAGCTGATGGTGTGCGGAAAATGCGGGTCAGGAATATCAGCTGAGGATAAGTACAAACCACTCAAAGACGGAACGAGTGCACATTACATCTACTACGGATGCGGAAGGTCGAAAGACAAGCACTGCAAAGGCAAATACTTGAGAGAAGAAGAATTAATAGAACAGCTGGTATCAGTACTGGATCAGGTGGACTTCAGCGAAGCAGGAATACGACACAAATTCGAGGACGAGCTGAAGCGGTACAACAAATTCCACAGGAGTGTACTCGGGTACTCGAATCCGAATGCGAAGCATAAGGAGATAGATTTAAGAACATATGCGAAGTATGTACTGAGAGAGGGATCAAATGAGGAGAAGCGTGAGCTGATGAGTTGCTTTAAGTCAAAGATAAAGGTGACGGAGGGGGTGGTAACAATTGAATAAAAATATGACTTATTTTGAACGACTACCCCAACGCAATACTTCTTCAGATATACGCTGCTTTTTGAGAACGTTATTAAGAATTGCAAAAGAATTCTCGATAAGATTAAATACACTAGTCATCCAGACCATATGAATCGTTTGATCTATTTGATTATCAATAATTTCAGGGAAAGTCGTGTAATAGTGCAACACAGAATCAATCCATTCTTGCATTTCCGCTATGGATGCTGAGATATTATCTTCTACGGTTTTATGTCCTATAGATTGAGCAAATAAAAGAGATAAAGATTCACGAATTTGAATCAATTGGTTAAAAATACTCCTGTGTTGTTCTGGTGTCAGATTAGGGATTCGACTCATTAAGATAGAAGGATTGTTTCTCCCAAGAATTCTTTCTAGTTCTGTAGCAACACTCATTTTGTTTTCAAATGATGTGTCTCCTAATTTTAAATTACAAGCAACTCTCACAACCGTAAGCACATGAAATAGTTCCCTCGAAAATCTCTCCAAGATATGTGCTCGAGACAGAGCATATTTTCTATTTTGACGTATTTCAAAATACAGAACAACCAAAGAACTGGAAACTAGTCCCGTTAAAAGTGAAAGAATGATTGAAATCCATATGCTGTCCATAATACAGTTAATTATCTGCTCTTGTTCTAAAAAGAGCAATAAAAAACACCCCTTAGGATGTTTTTTATTTTTACTTTTTTATCAAGCCTCAACATAGGTCCGATAAAAAAGACTACGGGCGGGCCATGTGGGTTCAGTACCAGAGTGGTGAGGCATCGCAAGGATTGTTTGGGATAATTTCAGCGACTAAACTGAGGTATGTGGGTCGGGGCTAGTTTTTCGAGAGGACAAGATTCTTGCTCATATCAACATACCCCTCGGTCACTTCAATGAAGAAAGGCTCTTGAAACATTTCAAGCGAGCCGTTCTCCGATGCCTTCTCAAGCAATTCATTTGAATAAACTGGAGCAATGCCTTCAGCGCAAGAAATAGTGATGTGGGGAAATTTGTTCTTTGATTTAGCGTTTTCAACAAGCACCGCAAAGCCTTTTTGGTCGGAGGCTTGTCCAATGATTTTTAGAGTGTTTTTCTTGCCGATTTCCAACCCTTCTGAAGAGACTGGTTTGTACCAATTTGTAGAATGATGAGCAAATACTTTTGAATGCTTTGCCGGAAACATTTCCAAAAGTTTCTCTGGACTATCAATGAACAGTGCAGTGTATTCTATTTCTTCTGGTTTTAAGGATGTTTTCATATGTACTCGGGTCACCTTGGGGTGCCCCACTTGGCGGAAGCGGTGAGATTCGAACTCACGGTACGATTTCCCGTACGACTGTTTTCAAGACAGTTGCCTTCAACCACTCAGCCACGCTTCCTTTTTTACTGGTGAAGTATTGATACTTTAACATAAGATAACTAGCTTTTCAATGTGTGCATGCTAATATAAAAAAGTGAAGATTTTAGGGATAGATTATGGGACAAAGAGGATTGGTTTAGCACTATCTGATGATGGGGGTGAGTTTGCTTTTCCACATAGTATCATTGGGGCTAATCAGAATCCTGAAAACGAAATTTGCAGATTGATTTATCAAGAAAAGGTTTCGGCTGTTGTGATTGGAGAATCTAGGGCAAGTAATGAGGTCTTAAATGCCGTGTCAGTAGATACAAATAAATTTATTGAAAAACTAAAACAAAAAATAAAAGTTCCTATATATCTAGAAAGAGAAGGGTTCTCAACTTTTGAAGCTCATAGATATCAAACGAAAAAAGGTCATAGAGATGATAGCGCAGCGGCCATAATTCTTCAGAGATATCTTGATAAAAATAAAAATAATTTAATTTAAAATCATGGAAAAGAATTTTCAAAATAAAGGAGCAATAGTAGGGCATATACATTTAACCGTTCAAGATCTTGAAAGGTCACTTAATTTTTATCGCGACTTATTGGGATTTAAAGTATCTTCAAGATATGGCAATTCTGCAGTCTTTCTTTCTTCTGATGGATATCACCATCATATTGGATTAAACACTTGGCTCGGAAAAGATGCTACACCTGCTCCTAAAAACCACACAGGGCTGTATCATGTAGCTTTTTTGTATCCATCTAGGCTTGAGTTGGCGAAGACATTAAAAAGAATATTTGATGCAGATTACTTAATTGATGGATTTGCTGATCATGGAGTGAGTGAAGCTGTATATCTAAAAGACCCAGACGGCAACGGGGTTGAGCTATATGTAGATCGGCCTCGTGAAGAGTGGAATATCAATCCAGATGGTACGGTAGAAATGGTGACTTTACCACTTGACCTAGAAAGTATTATGCAAGAATTAGATAAATAAAAATATATGGAATATATAACAATAGATGAATTTAAAAAAATAGATGCAAGACTGGGAAAGATTCTTGTCGCAGAGGCGGTGCCAGATGCTGATAAACTTATTCGTTTTGAAATTGATTTTGGAGAAGATACTCCGAGACAAATTCTTTCAGGTATTAGAGAGTGGTATTCTCCAGAGGATTTGGTAGGGAAGTTTGGGTTATTTATTTTGAACTTAGAACCAAGAAAGATCAGGGGGCTAGATAGTAATGGAATGCTTATGGCAGTAGATGGCATAGATGGAAGCCCTGTTTTTCTTGTACCAGAGAAAGAAGTAAATCCGGGGTCAAAGGTGAGATAGTGGTGTGTTTATATTATTTTTATCGTATAATATAAACAGTGTCATCACAAAAACTTTTTAAAACTCCATCAGGCATTTCTTTCCCAGCTGTTGGTGTGGATTTTTCTGCTAAGACTATTAGATTTTTAAAACTTAAAAGAAGTGGTGTTGGATTGGTGCCAGAATTTTATTTTGAGAAAAAACTTCCTGAAAATTCTTTTAGAGATGGAGAAATTGTTGATAAAAAATCTTTTGCTACTCTTTTAAAAGAGATTAAAAAAGAACACAATATAAAATATGTAAGACTTGCTATTCCAGAGTCTAAAGTTTTTCTTTTTACTATTTCTATAGATATTTCCAAAGAAAAAGATATTGAAAAAGCTATTTATAAAAATATTGAAGAGTACACACTTCTAAAATCTAGAGAAGCTGTTTTTGATTATTCAATACTTGGTCAAAAAGGAAATGCTTTAACTGTGCAAGTAGTAAGTGCCCCACAAAAATATATCAATGATTTTATTAATTTATTTGAAAGTGTGGGTATTTACATTGTATCTTTAGAATTTGATGCTCAAGCTATAGCACGAGCTTGTATATCTAAAGATGATATTGGAACCAAGATAGTCGTAGATATTGGAGCTAGTCATACGGGAGTGTCTATTGTTGCTGGGGGAGTTGTTGTTTATTCTGAAACGATTAAGTTTGGCGGTATGCTTTTGGGTGAAGCTCTTTCCAAGAGGCTTAATATTTCTGTTGAAGAAGTTGAAGAGAAAAAAAGAACTTTGGGATTGGTCCAAAAAGAAGATAAAGATTTTTTTGATGTTTTGTCTACGCATTTGAATCCGCTTGTTAAAGAGATAGATGAAACTTTTAAATATTGGCAAGCAAATAAAAATCGCCATATAGATTTTTCTGCTATTGATAAAGTATATTTATGTGGAGGACATAGCAATATGAAAGCGTTGGATGAATATTTAAGTGCGGTGCTTAAAATAAAAGTTGAAAGAGCAAATCCTTGGGTAAACTGTTTTAGTTTTAATAAATATATTCCCAAGCTTACATTAGAAGAATCTATGAGCTATGTACCATCTATTGGAATAGCCTTATCCAATCATATTTTATCAACAAATCTTCTACCTAAAAAATACAGAAATCTATTTTATAGTATTCGCAGATATAGATTTTTGAATTCTTTGATTTGGGGAATAGTTTGGTCTTTGGTCGCTTTTATTTTGCTGTTATTACCATCTTATCTGGTGCTTGATAAAAAAGAGAAAGAAGTCGTTTATGAATATAATAATTATGTAGTTCAAAATAATTTGCCAAGTAGCTTGACGATAGAAGAGTATTTTGGTCGCGTAGATAAATTAGAAGAATCACTTTCTTATCTATCAAAAGATTTAAACCCTTTTGCATTAAAGTCTGATTTACAGACTGAAGGGGTTTATGTATATAGCTATTCTTATTCAGAAGGTACTTTAAATCTTCAGGGTGAATACATAGATCAAGAAGCCCTAGATATATATTTAGAAAAAGTTGGAAATCATGAATTTGTTCAGGGTTTTGAATATGAGACTGGTACAGAGGGTGATAAAAAGATTTTTTCTATAATGATAAAATTAAAATAGTATGGAAAATATAAAGAGACAACAGCAAATCTGGATAATTATAAGTATTGTAATGCTGGTGGTTGTTTGTTGTGCGGTTATTTTTTCTTTAAATTTTCTTTATGAAAAATTCTTGAGAATCAAAAAATATGAACAAGAATTGGTAACTTATAAAATAAATACCAATACCAATACCAATACCAATATTGATGTGTCTGATCTCACCGTTTCTTTGAGCGAAAGAATATTTTATCTTGAGGACAAGCTCACCGCATCTATGGTTCAAGAAGAAATCTTTTATGAACTTGCACAAAATATTAAAATTCAAGATATTACTATTTTTGAAAATCCCGAAGATTATGATATAGAAATCAATTTTCTAGGAGATGAGAAATCTGTTGAATATTATGTATCTGCTATAAAAGATCATTTTATAAAGTCTGAACTTGTTGATATGAATATAAATCTAGCATCTGAATTTATTGGTGGGAATTTATATTTTAAGATTTTTAAATAACATGAATTATAAAAAGTTTAAAAAATATTATAGCGTAGATAAGGCTGAAAATAGGTGGCAGGGTGTCATGAATTTTGTTATTTTATTTTTAGGTTTAGCCATTCTTTTTGGGGTGGGGGTGTATTATCTAGTATTGAAAAATATTGATAATCAGGTTTTGCCTAAGATAGAAACTGATCAGATGAGACTGGAGTCTATAGAAAATAGAGTAGTGGATTTAGAGATTTTGATGGAACAAAACAACTCTTCACAAAATCTGAATTAAATGATAAAGTATGTCTGCCGCTGGTAGCCATGCCCCTGTAGTTCAATGGATAGAACTGCGGACTTCTAAGCCGTTAATGTAGGTTCGATTCCTACCGGGGGCACAAGCGAAGGTCTTAATATAAAAATTTATTTTTATATTAGACTGAGCGAAGTCCCCCAGCATTGAAAATACCGGGGGCACAAGCGAAAACCTTATATAAAAATTTATTTTTATATAAGGTTGAGCGAGATTTTTAAAAATAAAAATAAACATGCGCTCTTAGCTGTCTTGGTAGGTATAGTGTTAGACACTAAGATGGAAAAGTATTTTTAAAAATAAAAATAAACATGCGCTCTTAGCTCAGTTGGTAGAGCAGTGCTTTTACACAGCAAAGGTCGGGGGTTCGAATCCCTCAGGGCGCACAAACAAAAAACATCCCATTATTTTGGGATGTTTTTTGTTTGATGGTTGTCTTGGGGTTTGAAGCCTCACCTTATTAAGCAAGGGGAGGGGTGAGCTTTGGGGGAGGGACCCAAAGCGCAAGACCTTTTGAGGTATATTATGAGCTTGTCGAAATAATATAGCCAAAAGGTGTACTGCTCCTGTAAGGAGGCGAATCCCTGAATAGATTTAATATGGATTTTAAGATTTAAATTATGCTTAGTAACTTGTGACCGAATCCCTCAGGGCGCCGATCTTATAGAAATGAATATAGTTATAGGGTATAGAATCAGATAGATATGATACTATTGACTTTTTGTAATATATATGCTTTGATTTAATCAAATAGGATAAGTAAACAAAATTAACAAAAAAATATTGAATTATGAAAAACCTTGTAATTACCGTAATTTTTTCCCTCTTTGTTGTTGGATTTTCTCAAGCTCAAGTACAAAAAGTTTCAGTTGGAACTTCATTGTTCAACTTCGGTACTGTCAATATCAATGATATTGGTAAAAAACCAATGACACAAATTACCTCTCTTGTATTAGGGGCAAATGCATCCACTAAAAAAAGTTACCACTTGGTGACCTATGGTGTAGGAAACAATGCGGTAGGTACGCTGCATGGTTTGTTTTTAAAAAACGGATACGATACCTATGTTCGGTATGGACACGGATTATCCGATAAAAGTAACACTATAGCGGTTGGATTTGAAAAGTTTCTGCCGATTGCAAACCTTGAAAAGACGAGCGTAAATGCTTTTCTTTTCACTGAGATCTCAACAGATTTCAGACAGGGGAATTATGTGACCGTTGGCTTGATCATCAATGCCAGTGTAGTCGCATGGAAGAGGAAGTAGTCTTCCATAAAAAGTCAGAGCCTTACCGCATGCGGTAAGGCTCATTTTTTTGTCAGGAAGAATAGATTTTCTGTGCAATATTATTTGCACAAACATCTGGTCTTTCATCGATGTTTTCAAACCGATGAAAGGTCAGCAATATTGTTTTTTTAATGTTTTCTTCCCAGGTCTCAACACCAGAGTTGCAAAGGGTTTCTTGTCTCACAAACTCTTCAACAGAGTTCTCGTTGTTACTTAAGTTTTCACCGCTGCTACGATTTAGAAATCTCTCAAGTCTCAGCTCTTGGGGAGTAATAATTGCAACAGGGATTAGCTGTATGCCATTATATAAATGGTTTTGGTTAATCCAAGTTATTTCACCGGGGCACCTGAGAGATTCGATTATTGCATATCTTTCATTTGATTTTGCAAAATCATCTACGGCTTTTTTGATAAAAAATTCTGAGCCGTACAACACTTTTTTCCCTTGGGAAAAGTTTATAAACTCCGTTCTATTTTGAAGGTCAACCCCTTCAGCGATAGCAGAATCTCTGATTATTTCTCGCATAGAATACTCTTTTGCAGAAAGGTTTTGAGACAATATTTTCGCAATAGTTGTTTTTCCTGAGCAATTTTCTGCTACCAGGAAAATGGCTTTTTTGTTTCTTTTCATTTTCTCTATTTTTTTGTTTCCAGCATCATTATCTTTATTTATTAAGTAATGTCAATTTTTGTGTTATATTCATTTTATGAGGATAGATGTGCTATATGAAAATGATGATTTTTTGGTGATAAACAAACCATCGGGGATAATGGTGCACAGTGACGGGAAAAAAGATATACCCGTACTTACAGATTGGATATTAGAAAAATATCCAGAGATAAAGGAGGTGGGTGAGCCGATGCTTGTAGATGGTAAAACTATTTATAGGCCGGGAATAGTTCATAGGTTGGACGAGCAGACATCGGGTGTTTTAATAATTGCAAAAAACCAAAAAACCTTTTCTTTTTTGAAGAAAAAATTCCAAGATAGAGAAATAAAAAAAGAATATCATGCATTTGTTTGGGAGAATTTTAAAGATGAAGTTGGTGTAATAGACGCACCCATTGGAAGAAATAAAAATGACTTTAGAAAATGGCAGGCAGGTAGAGGGATAAGAGGAGAGCAAAGAGATGCAATCACACATTTTCAGCTCATACAGAATTTTACAGACGAAAATGATCAAAAGTTTGCTTTTATTAAACTTTTTCCTTTGACGGGGCGTACCCATCAGCTTCGTGTACATATGGCATATCTGCAAAGGCCAATAGTTTCAGATAGTCTGTATGCTAGTAGTAAAGATAGGGCACTGGACTTTGATAGGGTGGCACTGCATGCTTTTAGTATAAGGTTTAAGGATTTGAAAGGTAATGAGATTGTCGTGGAGGCTCCATATCAGCTTGATTTTAAGAGCGCTATTGCTAAATATATAAGTCTGTGATAAAGTGTGGTCCTATATGGAACACATTGATACTACATTTACTCCTGTTGATATTGAGGCCCGCAAGAATATGGCTTTTTCTTCAGGTGATACCATCAGAGTATGGTCAAAAATTGAAGATAAAGGAAAGTTTCGTCTACAAGCTTTTGAAGGTATAGTTCTTGCTCGCAAGCACGGCACATCTCCAACAGCAACATTCACTGTTCGAAAAGTTTCAAATGGTGTGGGGGTAGAAAGAATTTTCCCTCTATATTCACCACTTATTGATCGTATTGAGGTTACAAAACAAGTTAAGGCTCGTAGAAATAAACTTTACTATATCCGCGACAAGGCAGTAAAAGAAATCCGTCGTAAGATGAAGCAAATCTTTTCTTCAAAAACAAAAGAAGTTGTAGAAGATACTGCAGAAGTAGTAGCTACAGAAGAATAATAAAAAAGACCCTAATGGGGTCTTTTTGTTTGGTGCGCAAGAGAGGACTTGAACCTCCACACCGTAATCGGCACATCCACCTCAAGGATGCGTGTCTACCAGTTCCACCACCTGCGCATGTAGATATTACTATAACAGATTGTTTTTCAAGTGCAATATTTGAATATTTTTATGATACACTATTTGTATGCAAGAAGCATTTTTGAAGAAATATTTTTTTATTGGTCTTTTATTGGTAGCTTTATTTTTTGGAGCATTACTATTTTGGCCATTTTTAACCATTATCATTATTAGTATTATTTTAGCAGTTGTTTTCTCTCCGGTTTATAGATTTTTTTTAAAAAGGATTAAAAGGACCACTATTGCTTCACTTTTAACTGTATTTACTTTTATTTTAGTATTTTGTATTCCAGTAGCATTTGTCATGACACTTGTATTTGATCAAGCGCAAGATTTATATAAATGGCTTGGTACAGAAGGTGCTGTGAATGGTTTGTTTTCAAATATAGATAATGCTGTTCATAGTATCTTACCCGGTTTTGATTTTGATACTCAAAGTGCTGTGACAAGTATTGCTTCGACATTTACCAATAGCATGGGTTCACTTCTGTCTGCTACTGCTTCAACTATTTTTTCATTTATTTTGGTTATCTTGACAATGTTTTATTTCTTAAAAGATGGTCCAAGGTGGAAAGAATCTGTGACATCAGCTAGTCCACTTTCAATAGATAGTACACAGCATATTGCTGATAGGTTTTATAAATCTTTTAATGGGATAGTTAAGGGGTATTTGCTTGTAGGGTTGGTACAAGGAACTTTGACTGCAATAGGGCTTTGGATTTTTGGAGTACCTAATGCAATTCTTTGGGGGCTTGTATCTTTTGTAGCATCCTTTATTCCAAGTATTGGTCCGGCGATAGTTTCTGTACCGGCGATACTTTATCTTTTTGCTATGGGACAAACACCAGAGGCTATTGGTTTTGCTATTTGGTCACTTGTGATGATTGGTGGGGTAGACAATGTGATACACCCATACTTTGTGGGTAGAAGTGTAAATATTCACCCTATCACAGCATTATTTAGTGTACTTGGTGGAATAGTGTTGATGGGTCCGCTTGGTATAGTGATTGGGCCACTTATCATTAGTTTTATTCACACACTTTTGATGGTTTCCAAAACTGAGTTAAGATTCAAGTAATGGAACCACTTGCTTCACGCATTAGACCAAAAAGTATAAAAGATTTTGTCGGACAAAAGCATCTTGTAGGTATTGATGGGCCTATTTTTACAGCTATAAAAGAAAAGCATTTATTTTCTTTTATTCTCTGGGGTCCACCAGGTGTGGGTAAAACTACGCTTGCACGCATCTATGCACAGAATTTTAATGCAGAGTATTTTGAATTATCAGCTGTCTCTGCGGGCAAGGAAGATATAAAAAATATTTTAGAAAAAACAGGATCACTTCTGGGGCCTAAAATACTTTTTCTTGATGAAATACACAGATTTAATAAATCTCAACAAGATTTTCTTTTGCCGTATGTGGAGAGTGGAAAGATTATTTTAATTGGGGCGACAACTGAGAATCCTAGTTTTGAAGTGAACCCCGCACTTTTATCACGGATGAGAGTTTTTGTGCTTGAGAGTTTGACAGATAAAGATTTAAAAAATATTTTAAATAAAGCTGCAAAGAAAATAGGCGAAGGATACAGTATTGAAAAAAATGCACTTGAAAAAATAATAGAACTTTCAGATGGCGATGCTCGTTCAGCTATTGTAATACTTGAAAATGTTGCGGGTATTTATAAAAATATAAAACTTGAACATATACTTAAGGTTTCTGACAAAAATTTTATTAGATATGATAAAAGGGGTGAAGCTCATTATGATACCATCAGTGCTTTTATAAAAAGTATGCGCGCATCTCAACCTGATGCAGCAATGTATTATCTGGCGCGTATGATATCAGCCGGAGAAGATCCAAAATTCATTGCTAGGAGAATGGTGATATTTGCATCAGAAGATATCGGACTTGCTCAACCTACAGCATTAGTTGTGGCGAATGAAGTTTTTAGAGCTGTAGAAACTATTGGATTACCCGAAGCAGGAATAAATCTAGCTCATGGTGTTGCATATTTATCTAACGCTGTAAAAGATAGAAGTGCATATGATGCATACAAGAGGGCGCTAGCTGATGTATCTCGTACTGGGAATTTACCGATTCCTAAAATTGTTCGTAATGCTCCGACAAAGTTAATGAAAGATTTAGGATATGGTGAGGGATATGAGATTTATACTAAAGAAGATTTGATGCCAGAGAGATTAAAAGGTGTTAAATATTTTAAGAAGAAAAATAAATGATATAATCAATGCTATGAATTATATTGTTTTGCTTTTTGCTATTTTAGGTTTTATTTCAGCTTTGATTATCTATATAAATAATCAAAAGAAAAATCCGCGTATGTGCCCGAGAAAAGGTGGGTGTAATCTTGTCACAAAGGGGAAGTATTCAAATTTGCTTGGTTTTCAAAATGATATATTGGGGATGATGTATTATGCATTTTTGATAGTACTAGTTCCTTTTATTTATATTGATTACGAAATTCTAACTTTCGTACGAACTCTGTCTATTTTTGGATTTGTTTTTTCTGTCTATTTTGTTTATTTACAAATGCATGTGATTAAAAGCTGGTGTATGTGGTGTATGCTATCTGCGGTGTGTGCAACTGTGATTTTTATAAACCTTTTTCAACCTTTGATTTTATAGTTTAAAAATGGTATAAAGTCATACGCATGGTGCCCATAGTTTAGTGGTAAAACTTCGGGTTGTGGTTCCGACATCGAGGGTTCAATTCCCTCTGGGCACCCAA
>CAYODR010000004.1:34208-94876 GCA_964402895.1 uncultured Candidatus Saccharibacteria bacterium
GAATAAAAATCCCCTTAGGGGGGATTTTTATTTGGGTGACCAAAGAAGTCAAACTGCTTTGACTTCTGAGAGGGAATTGAAAGACGGAGCTATGCCGAAAGGCGAGCGAGTCGGGGTAGCGAACACTTTACAGAATTCAAGCGAAGCGAAGAATTCTGTTTAGTGATTTGTGACCAATTCCCTCTGGGCACCCAAGAATAAAAATCCCCTTAGGGGGGATTTTTATTTGGGTGACCAAAGAAGTCAAACTTATATAAAAAATTAA
This sequence comes from uncultured Candidatus Saccharibacteria bacterium, assembly GCA_964402895.1. Lineage (GTDB taxonomy): Bacteria > Patescibacteriota > Minisyncoccia > Phycocordibacterales > UBA9973 > UBA4124. Next base: position 34,474 of record CAYODR010000004.1, read on the forward strand.
AAAAGCCGTGAACCTTTTAGGGACTCACGGTCTTTTGTTTGCTAAGTTTACTTACTCTGCTATGAAGCAGGAGCAAACTTGGCAATTTGATACTCAAGTCTCAGCATATCTTTCACATCTTTTCCGATGTGTCTAGCCGGGTAATTTGGCGCCTCTCTGGCGACAATTGTCGCCGAATCAGCGTGTTTAATCGCAGAGAATCCAAGTTTTTTCAGAACAGCTTTTTCATAAGCTGCTGCTTTTGCGGGGTCGTGCTCCGCTAGGCGTTTGTAGTTTTTTTCAAAAATTTTTTCAGGACTCAGCATGGAGTCCACTAAGTTCGGTGTGTACATAGAGTTATATTAAGTTTTTAATTCATCCTTCTTTTATTATATCACAAATAAATAAAAAAGCAAGCATTATGTACTCTGTGGTTTTTGAATCTTTTTTATGATAATCTAAAAAATATGAATCAAAATGATACAGACTATCAGGTATTACTTTTTTATAAATATGTTTTTTTGGAAAACCCAAACGAAGTTCGTGATTGGCTAAGACTTTTGTGTGAAAAGTTTGGTTTGAAGGGTAGACTGATTGTTGCACATGAAGGTATCAATATCACTCTTGAAGGACAAAAAGATAAGACTGAAGACTTTATTTCTGAATTAGAAAAGGATTCTAGATTTTTAAATATTCATTATAAAAGAAGCGTGGGAGATGGAAAATCTTTTAGAAAGTTGTCTGTAAAAACTCGTGATGAAATAGTGACTACTAATTTAGGTGTGTGTGATATTGACCCAAATAAGATTACTGGCAAGAGACTTTCTCCAGATGAACTACATCAGTGGTTTCAAGAAGGAAAAGAGTTTTATATTGTTGATATGAGAAATGTTTATGAACACAATCTAGGACATTTTGAAAATTCTATTTTGCCTAAATTTGAAAATTTTAGAGATCTACAAAAAATCACTAAGAAACTTAAACACTTAAAAAACAAAACAGTCTTAACTGTGTGTACTGGGGGCGTTCGGTGTGAAAAGGCTAGTGGATATCTTGTATCTCAAGGATTCGGTGATGTATATCAGCTTGATGGTGGTATAGTTAGTTATATGGAAAAATATCCAAATGAGAATTTCTTAGGCAAGCTTTATGTTTTTGATAACAGAATTGCTATGGGCTTTTATACTGACGATCAAAAACACAAGGTAATAGGTAAATGTGAATTTACGGGTGATGCTAGTGAGAATTTTGTAAACTGTGCAAATGTTTGGTGCGGGAGACACTTTATCGTCTCAAAGAGTATAGTAGATGATTTTAAAAATAAAAATAAAAAAATCACCTGTCCAAATGGTTGCAAGATGAGACATCCAAATAAAATAAAATCTAAATTTGGTAGAGCTGTCGGAAACTTTATTCACTTATTTTCAAAATAATATGAAAGGAACATTGCACCCTATGACAATTATTACAGAAGATATAAAAAGATTTTTTGAAAAGTCTGGCTTTTCTGTAGTTAATGGTCCTGAACTTGAAGATGAATATCACAACTTTGATGCTTTGAATGTGCCAAAGGATCACCCAGCAAGAGATATGCAAGATACTTTTTGGATAAAGAATCATCCGGGGAAAGTTTTAAGAACTCATACATCTTCTGTTCAAATTAGATTTATGGAAGAAAATAAACCGCCTTTTGCTATCTTGGCTCCTGGAAAAGTATTTAGAAATGAATCAACAGATGCAACTCATGAAATGCAATTTCATCAAGTAGAGGGATTGGTTGTCGGAGAGGGTATCACTGTTGAGCACTTAAAAGGAACACTGCTTTCTTTCTTTAAAGAATTTTTTGGTGAAGATACAGAGATTAGACTGAGACCGAGCTTCTTTCCTTTTGTTGAGCCTGGATTTGAAGTAGATGTAAAAACTATTAGAAATGGTGAAGAGAAATGGCTTGAGGTCGCAGGGGCGGGCATGGTTCACCCAAATGTTTTTAAGTCAGTTGGCTATGATGATAAGAGCATAACAGGTTTTGCTTTTGGTATGGGGATTGATAGACTCATGATGATTAGATATGGAATACCAGATGTCAGACTTGGGTACCAGGGCGACGCTAGAATAAATCAATGGAAATAATATGAAGTACTCTTATAACTGGATACAAAAACATATAGAAGAAAAACTTCCAGCTCCGAATGAGCTTATTGAAAAAATCATTTTTCATGCTTTTGAAGTTGAGGATGTAGAAGATAAAAATGGTGATACAGTAATGGAGATTAAGGTATTACCAGATAGAGCGGGGGATGCACTATCACATTATGGTATGGCTAGAGAAATAGCTGGAATTTTAGGTTTCAATCTAAAAACCAAACTTCAAAATATAACAGAAAAATATCCTAGTTCGGCATTTGAAATTCAAACAGATAAATGTACTCGTTATAGTTTGATGTTTATCAAAGATGTAGAAGTGAAAGATTCTTCAAAAGAAATCATTAGCTTACTTGAAAGTATTGGCCAAAAAACTATCAACAGTGTGGTTGATGCTACAAACTATGTCTTAAGTGATATTGGACAACCGACACATGTTTTTGATGCAGATAAGGTAATAGGAAATATAGTTATAAGAAATGCAGTTGATGGAGAAAAAATCACAACACTATCAGGTGAAGAAAAGATTCTAAAAGAAAATGACATTGTCATCGCTGATGATGTTGGGCTACTTGCTATTGCTGGCGTTAAGGGGGGCAATAGAGCTGAAGTTGATCAGGGTACAAAAAATATTTTAATTGAAGTTGCGAATTTTGATGCAGTTAGTATTAGAAAAACATCTCGCAGTCAGGGTCTTGTGACTGATGCTTCAAAAAGATTTGAAAATAATATTTCAAACAATCTTGTACCAAAAGCAATGTATCTACTATCAGAAATGATTAAGGAAAATGCAGGCGGTGAGATTGTAGGCTATAGCGACCATTGTCTGGTGGTTGAAGAAGAAAAAGAGATTGGGTTTAAAATGTCTGATATCAATAAAAGACTTGGCGATATAATCACAGAAAATGATGTAATAGATGTTTTCAATAAATATAAATACACATATCAAAAAGAAGGTGATAATTTTATTTTAATCCCACCTTATTACAGAAAAGATTTAAATGGTGCTCATGATATTGCAGAAGAGATAGGGAGAGTGGTGGGATATGAAAAAATACTTCCAAAAGAATTACCTTTTAAATTTATCTCCAATACTACTTCATTTGATAAAAAGATTAGAAGTATTAAGAATTTCTTAATGAATGATGGGTATACAGAAGTACTAACTTATGTATTTAGAAAAAAGGGTGATATTTCTGTAGCCCATGGTCCAAAAGATAAGAGTGCTTTAAGAAAGGATTTAAAAACTGGATTAGCAGAGAGTTTTGAGCTCAACAGACTAAATGCTCCTGTACTTGGTTTATCTGAAGTTAAAATATTTGAAATAGGTAATGTCTTTAATCTAGATGGAGATAAAATCACAGAAGAAACCCGAGTTGGTCTTGCGACCAAAGGAGGGGTAGAAGAATATTTAATAGACGAGTTTGTGGAAAAATTTTCAGTCCCAGATTCTGAACTTGAAGTCTCAACAGATAATAAACTATTTAAATCTTGGAGTAGCTATCCTTTTGTTGTCAGAGATATAGCGGTCTGGATTTCTGAAACAGAAAATAGTCTTGAGCAAGAACTTCAAAATATTATTTTTAAACTTAAGGTAGATCAGGATGTGCTATCTGTAGAAAAGTTTGACCAATTTACTAAAGACGGAAAAACCTCTTTTGCTTATAGAATAGTTTTCCAATCTAAAGATTCTACTCTGACTGATGCTGAAGTGTCAGATAAGCTAAAACCGATACTTGAAGAAATTCAAGAAAATCCTCAATTTGAGCTTAGGTAAAAATATGGTATCTTAAAGGTATATGAAATATGTAGTTGGTTTAGTTTTTACGATTATTATAGTAGGTACTTTGATTTGGGCTAGTTATATAAAGAAAGAAAGGGTGGGTGGTGATAGCACTTATTCACAATCCCAAGCAGAGGTTTTGATTGAAGATTTAGAAGATGATTCTATCTCACAAAAATTAGAAGTTAAGAATAATACACAAGATATGAAAATAGAAATTACAAAAGAGGGAACAGGCGCGTCTATTGTAAATGGACAAAATGCTGTAATGCTTTATACGGGCAAGCTTGAAGATGGTACTGTATTTGATTCTACTTCAAATAGAAATAATGACCCCTTTATTTTTAATTTAGGTGCAGGTATGGTGATTAAAGGTTGGGACGAAGGAGTACTTGGAATGAAGGTTGGTGAAGAGAGAACTCTGACTATTCCTTATGATATGGCATATGGAGAAAATGGTATCCCAGGAGTTATTCCACCAAAATCAACACTTATCTTTGATGTTGTGCTATTAGAAATAAGATAATTAAATGAAGCTCTCAAAAATAAAAATTTTAATCATAATCATTACACTCGTTGTTTTAGGTTTTATTTTGTTTTTATTTAAAAATAAAAATACAACAGAGAACTTTTCTGCATATATACAAAGTGGAGTGGTTAGTAGAAGTCTGGAAGTGGATGCCACAGTTGTAAATGGTGCTGAATATGATTTAACTTTTATTGAAGAGGGTCAGATAGATAGTGTATTTGTCTGGGTTGGCAAGAAAGTTAAGAAGGGCGATATACTCATCACCCTTTATAATTCTGATGAAAGAAAAAACTACAATAATGCGCTTTCTATTTTGAAAAAAGCAGAAGAGAGATATAGAAAAATATTAAATACTGAAGTAAAAGATAATCCTAAAGAAAAAAAGGATCATGAAGATGCGCTTGATTTAGCATTATCTGATGTGGTAGCAGCCCAAGTACTCGTAGAATCTACTCGTGCAATTGTAGAGCGAACAAGAGTCAGGGCACCTATTGATGGAGTTATAACTAAAGTTTTAGGCAGAGTGGATCAAGTAGTTGGCACTGATATTTCGGTCATCAGTATTTCTGATAAGGATAATTATTATTTAGAATCAGATGTGTCTATATATGATGGGATATTTGTTTCTCGTGGACAAAGGGTGAGTATCGGATCTAGAAATAATGCTATTCAAAGTTCTGTTACGGGGCTTAAGAATGTTGGCGAAAGACTTTTAATAAGTACTCTTTTACCCAACAAGGATTTTGAAGTAGGCAGTATTGTTCAAACTAGAATTATAACAGCAGAAGTCAGAGATGTGCTTTTTGTAAACAGAAATTCTCTTTATGAAACAGAAAATGGATATTATTTACAGGTACAAAATACAGAGGACGGTAAGCTAAATAATGTTTTTGTGTCAGTTGGGCTCACTGGGGACAATGATTTTGTTGAGATAAAAAGCGGTGTATCAGAGGGGGATTTAATTATTTGGGAAAAAGAGGGGTTATAAAATTACTGTGATATAATAATTTTGTATGAATGAAATTAAAGCAAACAAAAAGACCTTAGTGTCTGTGGGGATTATTGTGCTCGTTCTTTTGGCAATATTTTTAGCAGTAGGTATTTTTAAGGGATTAAAGGAATACAAATATATAGGTAGCGGCTCACAATCAGGAAATGTAATAGTAGTAAATGGTGAAGGTAAAATAGAAAAAGCCCCAGATACAGCTAGAATAACATTTTCAATTAACAATGAGTCTAGAGTTTTGTCTGATGCACAAAAAGTTGTAGATGATAAATTTACAAAAATAAATTCAGAGCTTGTTGCATTAGGAGTAGATTCAAAAGATATTAGTACAGAAAGATATAATTCATATCCTAGATATACATACTTAGACAATAGAGCACCAGTACTTCGTGGTTATGAAGTCTCACATAGTGTACTTGTAAAAGTTAAAGATTTGGAATTGGTAGGTAATGTAATTGATATTCTCGGAAGAAATACCGTTACAGATATTAATGGTCCAAATTTTGGTTTTGATGATGACAAGGCTATAGCTAGAGAAGCCCGAGAGCTTGCTATTGTAGACGCAAAAGATCAGGCTGAAAAATTAGCACAAGATCTTGGGGTGAGACTTGTGAGGATTGTTTCATTTAGTGAAGATGGTAGTTTTGCTAGAGCTCCATTATTAAATATGGCTAAGCAAGAAGTCATGCTGGGTGGTGTAATGGATTCAAGTGCTAGTAATGTAGTAATTGGAGAAAGAGAAGTTCATTCCAGTGTAACTATTGTATACGAAATTCGTTAAAATCTTATTTAAAATAGCCTTATGTGATAAGGCTATTTTTAATTTGCATATACAGTGTTTATGTGGTACTATGGGTTTAATTAGCCCGAGGTAGGGCGATTTTTAGTAAGGATTAAAATTATGGCAAAACTTGGATTTATAAAAGCAACAAAACAAGAAATGGTACATGTAAAATGGCCAACACGCGCACGCACAGTAGCTTATACAGTAATTATCATTGCTTTTTCATTAGCATTAGGATATTTCTTTAGTGGAATAGATAGTATTTTCCAATCAGGTCTTCGCGCACTTATTTAATAGCTTATCTTTTTAAAATTATGGCAAAACAAGAACAAGCAGGAGAAAGAAATTGGTATGCTATTCATACTTATTCTGGCTATGAAAATGCTGTACTTAGAAATCTTAAGCAGCGTATTGAAAGTCTGGGTATGGAAGATAAAATCTTTGAGGTAGTTGTACCGACTGAAAAGAAAATAAAAATTAAAGGCGGAAAGCGTGTAGAGGTAGAAGAAAAAATTTATCCCGGCTATGTCCTAGTAGATATGATTGTGACTGATGATTCATGGTTTGTGGTGCGTAATACTCCAAGAGTCACAGGGTTCGTAGGGGCAGGAGTAACTCCGGTTCCACTTACTACAAAAGAGATAGAGTATTTACTCGGTAAAATGCAAGAAGATACTGAGGCATCTCACACCATAGACCTTGAAGAGGGGGAAATCATTATCATCAATGATGGGCCATTTAAAGATGCAGAGGGAGTAGTAAGTGAGGTAGATCATTCAAAAGGTAAGGTTCGTGTGATGGTATCGCTCTTTGGAAGAGAGACACCTGTTGAACTAGATTTTTTACAAGTTCGCAAAATGTAAAACAAAAAACCGCTTATGCGGTTTTTTGTTTTTTAATACCCAGCACTCCAAACAAATCCTTTTTGCCGTCATTATATTTGAAAATAAAAACCTGTCATTACCATATTGCTTATTTTTAGACACGGATAATAATCTGCATTCTAAAACAAATATGTCTTTCTGGGGGCACGCATAAAACTTTAGCTGGTATTTTTTTATGTTATTTAGTACAAAACCTCCAAAACTACATTGCTTATTTTTAGACACGGATAATTTTCTGCAGAAAATTATCCGTGTCTCTGAATAGGATATATTGTTTGGGACTAATGCTGTGATATAATAAAAACATGAAAATCTTATCAACTCGACTAAAGAATATTAAGGGGGGGGGTATACGCTAAAAAGTAGAGCCTTCACTCTAAATTATTTTAATAAAAATAAAGCTTTCACGCTCATTGAGCTTTTAGTAGCGATCGCAATTATCGGAATACTCGCAACAGTTGTGATTGCATCACTAAATGGGGCAAGAGAAAAAGCTAAAACTGCAGCGATAAAATCTGAAGCTAGACAACTCTTTAACTTAGCAATGGAGCATTATGCTGAGATGGGGGATTTTACTACTTTTGCGTCTTATGGTTGGGTTAAGGGAGACGGACAAGAAGGTGCTACCGCCGGGGCATGTTCTAATAGAATACGAGCAACTGCCTTAAATAGAGATAGGGCGATAGAAATATGTAATAGTATAAATTCAAAACTTTCAACAAATACCTCTGGGGGTTCTGCTGCAAATAGAATGCTTGTTTCTTGTCAGACAGCTCGTTGTAGTTTAGTACACCAGTTTTCTGTTCAAGTTAAACTAAATGACAATGCTTATGCCAGTGGAGTAGAAGCTGGGAATTGGTTTTGTATAGGAACATCTGGTGCTGTATATGAAGGTTTATATAGTACGGGTTCTGCTGGATGTATCGGTAATCCATAATATATGTTCTGTACAAAAAAGTATTTTCTGCTATAATCATTCTCGTTACGCTAAAGCTTCATTTTAGTAAATAATTACAAACTACATGGCAAATATAACTAAGAAAATCAAACTTCAAGCAATGGGGGGGATGGCAACTCCAGCTCCACCGCTAGGTCCCGCACTCGGACAAGCAGGTATCAACATTGCAGACTTCGTGCAAAAGTTTAATGCTGCTACTCAAGAGCAAAAAGGTGAAAAGGTAGGTATTAAAATCAATGTTTATGATGATCGTTCATATGATTTTGTTGTGACTACTCCACCTGTTGCATCACTTCTTTTAAAGGCTGCTGGTATACAGAAGGGTTCTTCAAAACCAAGAACATCTAAAGCTGGGAAAATAACTAAAGCTCAACTTCAGGAAATAGCAGAAAGAAAAATGCCTGACCTTAATGCAAACGATATAGAAGCTGCGATGAAGATTGTTGCAGGATCAGCTAGATCAGCAGGAATTGAGATTGTAGACTAAAAAATAAGAGACCGTTCGCTGGGTGCGAACGGCCTTTATTTTTAGGGACGAGTATACACAACTATTTTAAAATCGTGTGAATTCTCTTCATTTTTTTTGTAAGATAAAGAAATTTCTTCATTCCACTTATTTTTATCAAAATGGAAAAAAGTATCCCCCTCAAAACTACCTTCAACTTCGGTGGCTATGATTTTGTCTACAATATCTAGCTCCAAAGCTAACTTATAGATTTCTCCGCCACCGATGATGAAGACCTCTTCTGAAAGCTCAGATGCTTTTTTTATCCCACTTAAGAAATCTGTAAATACATAAGTATCATCATTTGCTGTAGGCGGGGCATATGCGCCGTCTCTTGTGCAGATGATATTGAATCTGCCTGGTAGAGGTTTTTTCCCAGGTAAAGATTCAAATGTTTTTCTGCCCATGTTTACAGATTTTCCTTTTGTGAATTTTTTAAAGTTCTTCAAATCTTCCCGAAGGTTCCAGCCGGGGAGATCGCCATTGCTGCCTATTACACCACCAGGTCCATAAGCAACTATTAAAAATATCTTTGCCATATTGTTTTATTTGGTTTTTTATTGATATTACATATTTTAGAAAATAATACAAATATTTGACCTTGTTTCAAGTATCAATAATATTAGCTTAAATAACTAACTTGAAACTTAAATAATATAAATATGGAAAAAGGAGCACTACCGGAGTCTGTATATGCTTATGCAAATCCAGACTTCGGTCTAATTATCAAAACCAGATAGGACCGAATTTGGCAAAGCAATTTGTTATCTAAAATCATTGAAATTCAAAAGCCCGAATCATAGATTCGGGCTTTTAGCTTATAAGCTAAAAATTTACACAGCTACATTTCCAGCAATGTGCGGATGGCATTGATAATCAACAATTTGGAAATCTTCATACTTGAAATCAAATATGTTTTTGACCTCAGGGTTGAGAATCATTTTTGGAAGCGGGTAAGGCTCCCTAGTCAGCTGTAAATCAGTTTGCTCTTCGTGGTTCAAGTATATGTGAGTATCTCCACCAGTCCAGATTAAGTCTCCGGCTTTGTAGCCGGTCACTTGGGCAAACATCATCAAAAATAATGCTTCTGCGGAAATATTGAACGCTAATCCTAGAAACGTATCAACACTTCTTTGATACACCGAAAGATTCAATTTGTTGTCATGGACCTCAAATTGATAAAAGCACGGGCATGGTGGTAATTTTTGATACGGTACATCATGCGGGTTCCAGAGTGTCATTATTAGACGTCTAGAATCGGGAGTGTTTTTTATCGCATCTTGCAACCATGATATTTGGTCATATCCAGTAATTTCTGGGTAAGGGAAATTACTTAATTGATTTTCTGGTACAAAACCAAAATTTCTCATTTGATGCCCATAAACCCTACCAACATCTCCATTTTCATCTGCCCATTCATCCCAGATAGTTACACCATTATCATTTAGGTATTTGATATTGGTATCACCAGAGATTTTCCACAAAAGTTCATGTATGACTGATTTTAGGTGAACTTTTTTTGTTGTCACCATTGGAAATCCTTCGCTTAAATCAAAGCGCATTTGATGTCCAAAAATACTTTTCGTACCAACACCGGTACGATCAGTTTTAACTGTACCATTATCTTTAATATGGCGTAGTAATTCCAGATACTGCTTCATTTTTTGTATAATTTAAGTGAAAAAACATTTTTTAATACCTTATATAATTCTATACATGAAGTCAACATTGCTAATATTTGGTAGGGTGGTATTATTCAAATATGCAAAAAGACATCTCTAAAATAATAGAAAATGCCATAAAAAATCTATACGAATTAAAGAAAGTTATAGTTATAGAAAAACCAAAAGACCTCTCTATGGGAGACTACACTTCCAATATATCTTTTATTTTAGCAAAAGAAATAAATAAAAGTCCTATAGTAATCGCTGAGGAAATAGTAGGAGAAATAAATAAAAGTATTGATAATTCAAATATTGAAAGCGCTTCTGCTATTTCTGGTTTTATAAATTTTTCTTTGTCAAAAAGTTTTTTTAATCAAGTCTTAGATCAAATTTTAAGAGAGGGGGACTCTTTTGGGGAAAGTGATATTTATAATGGAAAGAATATTTTAGTAGAACACTCAAGTCCAAATCTTTTTAAGCCATTTCATATTGGACATATGATGAATAACACTATCGGAGAGTCTTTAGTCAGGCTTGCACAATTTTCTGGTGCAAAAGTTTATACAATGTCTTTTCCTTCTGATATTTCACTTGGAGTTGCCAAAGCTATATTTATTCTTTTAGAAGAGGATGGAGATATTACTATTCAAAAACTGGGTGATGCATATGTAAAGGGTACACAGAGGTATAAAGATGATGAATCTGTACAAATTAGAGTTAAGGAGATTGCAGATAATCTATATACACAGAAAGATTCTGCTGAGTGGTCTTTGTATCAAAAATGTAAAAAAATAAATATAGAATATTTTGAAAAAATTCTTTTAAGACTAGGCACTACTTTTGATGAATATATATATGAAAGTGAGGCGGGTATAGAAGGAAAAGAAATTGTAAAAAAATACACGCCAGGTGTATTTACTGAGAGCGAAGGTGCGATAGTTTATGTGCCGAGTGAAGAAAGAAAAGATATTAATACTTCAGTTTTTATAAATTCTCAAGGAAATCCTACATACGAAGCAAAAGATATTGGATTGCTTAAATTAAAATTTGATAAATATAATCCAGATAAATCCATCTTTGTCACAGATATAGAACAAATACCGCACTTTAAAGTTGTGCTTGATGCAGCAAATCATATCAATAAAGAGTGGTCAGAAAAAAGTATACATGTATCTCATGGAAGAATGAGTTTTAAGGGACAAAAAATGTCTTCAAGACTTGGCGGTGTACCTTTGGTAGAAGAAATGATTGCTGTAGTTGCAGAAGAAGTCTTTACGCGCTCAGTAAAAAAGTTGTCTATAGATACTGCAGATATGATCGCTATTTCAGCAATTAAATTTGCTATTTTGCGTGCTGCTGCAGGTAAGAATATAAACTTTGATCCTGAGACTTCACTTTCTTTTGAGGGGGATTCTGGCCCTTATCTACAATATAGTGCGGTGCGGGCAAAATCTATTCTTACAAAAGGAAATAAAAACTTTTTTGCTAATTTAAAAAATCTTTTTAGAATTAAAAATACTCTAAATACTCCTGAAAGTTGGAATACAATAATGCTTGAAAAAAATCTTATTCATTTTCCTTATGCAATAGAGAAATCTATTTATGATTGGTCGCCGCACCACTTAGTAGCATATCTACTTGAACTTGCTCAAAGCTTTAATGCTTGGTATGGAAATACAAAAATCGTAGATGGTACAAAAGAAGAAGCTTATAAAATAAAAATCACAAAAGCTTTTTTACAAGTAATGAAGAATGGTCTAAACCTACTCGCTATTAAAATTCCTGAAAGGATGTAATAAAAAATATTCAAAACTCAAAACCAAATATGTCTTTCTGGGGGCACGTGTATTTTTCTGAGGAAAAACCGCTATTCTCGGCTCAGTCAGCCTGCGAAAGTCCCCCAGAAAGACATATTTGTTTTTTCATTTTGTGTAAGTAATAAAGCGAAAAAATACATTACTATTTTTAGACTTTCGCAGCGCGACTGGCGCGAGAACAGGAAAATCTTAGCAAAGATTTATCCGTGTCTAAAAATAGTAATGTATTTTGAAGCGCTATATATTTTTTTCATATAACTTTAAAAAATGATTTTAATAGTAATTGCTTGAAAATAATGTCTTTTTAAGATACAGTATTTTCATTATTGTTAATAAATAAAAATATGCATCCAAAGAAAGAAAGAAGCTTTGTTATTATTAAGCCAGATGGGGTACAGAGATCTCTTATCGGAGAGATAGTTTCTCGTTTTGAGCGTGCAGGATTAAAGATTGTAGGTTTGAAGTTTGGAATGCTAGATAGTGAAAAAATCTGGCAACATTACTCAAAAGACGATATTTGGTTTAAATCAAAAGGTGAGGGTATCGTCAAGTCTCGCACAGACGCTGGTCTTCCTATTGAAAAAGAAGCCATAGAATATGGTAAAGATATCATTCGTGCACTTGAGAAATTTATGACAGCTGGCCCAGTTGTTTCTATGGTTCTAGAGGGTAATCAGGCTGTAGTTGTAGTAAAGAAGCTTGTAGGGGGTACAGAGCCTGCTACATCTGATGTTGGGACTATTAGAGGGGATTTTACGCTTGATTCATATGATATGGCGACAATTGATGATCGTGCAGTACGCAACCTTATACACTGCTCAGATAAAGTAGAAGAAGCAGAGAGAGAAATTGCGCTTTGGTTTGATGAAAAAGAAATGCTTTCATATAGACATATCAGAGAAAGTATTCTTTATGATGTAAATTTGGACGGTATTCTTGAATAAGGATATAGATAAAGATTTTGAGACAATAACTTTTTTTACTGTCTACTTGTATCAAACTCGTAGTAGTCTATAATGAAAGTACGGCTATTGATTTATAGTATCGAGAACATCATCTTATGGGCATTCGTGTGATAAGATTTTACGTCAGATTTTTATAAACGCGGCGTAGATTTTATCTAGATAGCCCACTTAAATATAGTGCTGCGGTACTATACCTCAATAGCCGTAATGACGAACCCATTCATGCAAATGAATGGGTTCGTCTGTTTTTATCTATAAAAATACTATTGTGAATGAATATTGGAATTAGTAGATGCAAAAAGTTTTTTTATCATATACAATCAAAATATGAATAGGAATATTTTAGCCAAAAAATCTTTAATTTTAATACTCTTGGTCTCGGGGCTGCACTTTTTGGCTGAGGTATTTTATTGGTATGTATCTATTTGGTGGTTTGATAATTTAATGCATTTCTTAGGGGGATTATTTTTAGCGTTCTTTAGTGCAACTATTTTTTATAAGTATTTAAAAGATAAGAATAACCGAAAAATATTTTTTTCAATTATGTTTTTTGTTATATTGATTGGTCTTGGTTGGGAGCTATTTGAATACGCTGTACAGTATTTTATTAAAGGATCACATCGGCTTGCCGATATAACAGACTCTTTTTTTGATATGATTTTTGATATTTTGGGCGGAGCACTTGGAATTCTTTTTGTGCTTAAAGAAAAGTCGGGGTACAATATAAGGCATGAGTAAGAAACTTAAACTTACATTTGCAGGTGGGGCAGGGTCTGTAACTGGCTCCAACTTTTTATTAGAAGGAAAAGATGGAGAGCGTGAAGTAAAATTTTTAATTGATTGCGGGCTTTCACAAGGGTCTCGTGATATGGAAGATAAGAATTGGGAACCTTTTTCCTATGACCCAAAGACGATAGATATTCTTTTTGTGACCCATGCACATATAGATCATATTGGTAGAATACCTAAGCTTATATATGATGGTTTTGATGGAGAGATTGTTTCAACTATACCGACAAAGGATTTATCAGAACTTATGCTTGAAGATACTTCAAATATTCTTTCAAAAGATGATAATGAATTGGTACCAAAGATTTATAGTAAAAGTGTATTAGAAAAAGTCTTTCAGAAATGGAAAGTCGTTGATTATAAACAAGAATATAGATTTGGAGAATTTATTTTTAGATTTATAGATGCTGGGCATATTTTGGGGTCTGGGATGCTTGAGATTATTTATAATAATAAAAAGATAATTTTTACAGGAGACTTGGGGAATTCACCTTCGCCACTGCTTAAAGATACTGAAAGAATCAGAAATGTAGATTACTTAATCATGGAAAGTGTATATGGTGATAGAAACCATCCTGAGAGAAGTGAGAGAAGAAATCGACTTGAAAAAAATATTGAAGATAATTATAAACGAAGTGGAGCACTTTTGATACCCACTTTTTCACTAGAAAGATCGCAAGAGCTTTTGTTTGAAATAAATGAATTAGTTGAGAATGAAAGAATACCTCAGATGCCTGTTTTTTTTGATTCGCCTCTAGCTATTAAGCTTACAAAAATTTATCAAAAGTATTCTCAATACTTCAATGCATTAGCTAGAAAATTAATTTCAGAAGGGGATGACATTTTTAATTTCAAAGGCTTAAAAAATACTCTTGAAACCGAAGAGTCAAAAGAAATTGTTCGGATGTCAAATCCTAAAATAATTATTGCGGGTAGTGGGATGAGTAACGGAGGAAGAATACTTCATCATCATATAAATCATTTACCAGATCCAAATAGCACACTGGTCTTAACCGGATATCAAACAGCTGGGACATTAGGAAGGCTTATACAAGATGGTGCAAAACAGGTGAGAATAAATGGGCAAGATGTAGAAGTTAGAGCGCATGTTAAATTTATTACGGGATATTCTGGTCATAAAGATTCTGATAGATTGGTGGATTTTGTATCAGACACAGCAGACACTTTGAAGAAAGTTTTCGTGGTGATGGGTGAACCTAAGTCTTCACTTTTCTTGACACAAAGATTAAGAGATTATCTTGGGGTAATGGCTTATGCGCCAGACGAGAAAGATGTGGTAGAATTAGATTGTAATTAATTTAGATAAATAAAAATGGAAGATAATCACGATAAGAAAAGATACTATTATAATGGCCCAATTGATTTTAAAGATAAGAAAGGTTTTTTAAGAGCAAAGATTGGTGTTAGTGGAGCAGCTGAGACTGGGCATTGTGGATTGGGCGCACTTGAATCAGCAAAAGAGCTCGGTAGAGAAATTGTAAGACAAGGGGGAATCTTAATTACCGGTGCTACTACTGGCTTTCCACTTTGGTCTGCGATGGGCACAAAAGATGAGGGCGGTGTATCTATTGGATTTTCTCCGGCAGCTACTCAAAAGGAACATCTGGAGACATATCGTTTACCAATAGATTATATGGATCTAGTTGTCTATACTGGATTTGGATTTCCTGGAAGAGATATTCTCTTTACTAGAAGTTGTGATGCGGTGATTATAGGTTGTGGTAGAATCGGCACACTTCATGAATTTACTGTAGCCTATGAAGACAACAAGCCGATAGGTGTGCTTGAGGGTCCTTGGACTATGGATGAGCAGATTAGAGATATCATGGATAAGAGTAATCGTCCTTCTGATCGGGTCATATATGATAGTGACCCCAAGGTTTTGATTGAGAAGCTTATGAAGATTATAGAAAAAGACCGTGAAGAAGGAGTAGAGCTTTACATTTCAGAAGTAAAGTCCGGGTAGTAGTCAAAAGATATTTTTTTTGATAAGATAAGATTAATTATGCGATGAAGGGGATATCACCCCAGAGCACTGAGAAGAAACCTTAAATGGAAGTAGAACTCAGCGGGTATGCCCGTTATAGCGGTAATGAAGTACAAAATACGGTGGTACCGCGGTTATAAATCGCCCGTAAAACTCCTAAGAGTTTTACGGGCGATTTAATTTTAAAAACAACATGCAACAACAACCACAAAAAAGCGATAGAGCACAAAAAGAAGAAAAGATTTTAAAATTCTGGCAAGAGAATAAAATCTTTGAAAAGACTTTAGAAAAAGATTCAGCAAAAGGAGAATTCGTTTTCTATGAAGGTCCACCTACTGCAAATGCAAAACCGGCACTTCACCATATGGCAGCTAGAGCTTTTAAAGATGTTGTACCACGCTATAAAACTATGGCGGGGTTTAAGGTTGCAAGAAGAGCGGGTTGGGATACACATGGATTACCCGTTGAACTTCAAATAGAAAAAAAACTCGGTTTAACTTCTAAAAAAGATATTGAGGAATATGGTATCGCCAAGTTTAATAAAGAATGTAAAGACAGTGTTTTTACATACATCAAAGATTGGGAGACATTTACTGATCGTATAGGGTATTGGGTAGATAAAGACAGTGCGTATTACACTTTTAATAATTCATATATTGAATCTCTGTGGAACATTGTTGGTGTAGCTGATACTAAAAAACTTTTATATAAAGATTACAAAATCATTCCTTGGTGTGCGCGTTGTGGTACAGGACTTTCTTCACACGAACTTGCACAAGAGTATCAAGATGTAAAAGACCTATCTGTCTATGCAGAATTTAAAATAAAAGATAATGAAAAGTTCAAAGACACAAGTATCGTAGCTTGGACTACAACTCCATGGACTTTGCCTGGCAATGTGGCACTTGCTATGGGGGCAGAGATTGAATATGCACATGTATTGACTAACGAGAAAAAACTGATCATTGCAAAAGAGAGATTAGAATCTTTAGTTTCAGAATATGAAGTTTTAGGTGAATATAAAGGTAAAGATTTTGAAGGAATAGAGTATGAGCCACTATATCCGTATCTTATAAATAATATTTCTGCAGCTGAAGCAGGAAAAGTTAAAAATGCCTATAAAGTATATTTGGCGGATTTTGTGACAACTACTGATGGTACAGGTATTGTACATGTTGCGCCAATGTATGGAGCTGATGACTTTGATTTGGGTACAAAATATAATTTACCAAAATTCCACACAGTGGGAGTGGATGGAAGATTTATTGAAGGAACCGACTTTCTTGCTAATAGATTTGTAAAAGAAGAAGATGTGGCGGTGGACATTGTTAAAGACTTGGCTCATCGTGGACTTTTATTTAAAAAAGAAAAGTATGAACACAGCTATCCACATTGCTGGAGATGTAAGACCCCGCTTCTTTATTATGCAAGAGATTCTTGGTTTATTAGAATGTCATCACTTCGTGATGATTTGGTTCAAAATAATGAAAGTATTAATTGGGAACCATCGCATATTAAAAATGGTAGGTTCGGAGAGTGGCTTAAAGATATTAAAGATTGGGCTATTTCAAGAGAAAGATATTGGGGGACGCCTCTACCTATTTGGACAGCAGAAGACGGCGAGCTTTTGGTCGTAGATAGTATTCAAAAAATTAAAGATTTTTCACAAAAATTTAAAAATACTTATACCCTTATTCGTCACGGCGAGACAGGATATAATCTAAAAGATGTTTGGAGTTATGGTAATGAATCAAATGACCCGCTTACTCCAAATGGGGAAAACCAGATGAGAGAGTCTGCTCTGAATTTAGGCCAGATTGATTTGATAATATCTTCTCCATTTTTACGAACTAAACAAAGCGCTTTGATTGTTGCAGATAAACTCGGCATTGATAAAGAAAGTATTATCTATGATAAAGCTTTTGAGGAATGGAATCCTGGTAAAGACTTTGATGATATTCCAAATTCAATATTTTTTGATTCTGTTGATGAGTTAAATGAGTATGGATTTAAATCAGAAGATGGAGAATCTTTTCGGGATGTTATAAAAAGAGTAGGTGAGGGCTTGGCACTACTTGAAGAAAAATACGAAGGAAAAAATATTCTCATTGTGGCACATGGAGGGATACTTCGTGCGCTTGAATTTATTTCAAACGGAGTTTCAGTTGATCGGTATAAATTTTTAAAACAAAATTATAATAGTTTTAAAAATGCAGAATTTAGAAAAATAGATTTTGTAAAACTTCCAATTAACGAAAATTCAGAACTTGATTTGCATAAGCCATATATAGATGACATAGATTTATTTAAAGATGGTAAAAAGTTTACGCGTGTTAAAGAGGTGATGGATGTGTGGTTTGATAGTGGGTCTATGCCTTTTGCGCAAATGCATTATCCTTTTGATAATAAAGAGTATGTTGATAATGTTGCTTTTCCTGCAGACTTTATTTCAGAAGGTATTGATCAAACTCGCGGATGGTTTTATACACTTCACGCAGTGGCGGCTATCTTGGGCAAGGGTGCGGCCTATAAAAATGTTATTTGTCTAGGACATTTGCTTGATGCGCAAGGTAAAAAGATGTCTAAATCTATCGGAAATATTGTTGACCCATGGGAACAAATGGATAAATATGGAGCAGACACTCTAAGGCTTTGGATGTATTCTGTCAATCAGCCGGGTGATTCAAAAAACTATGACGAAAGAACCGTGCTTGAAATCAATAGGCAGATTTTTGGACTCTTATTTAACATGCTGTCTTTTTATGAGCTTTATAGAAATCAAAGTATAGAGGATCAAGATATAAAACCTCAGAATATTTTGGATATCTGGATTCTTTCCAGATTAAATGAGCTTGTTTCTTTTACTACAAACAGCCTTGATAATTATAAACTCTTTGAACCAATCCGTGCCCTGAGAGTATTCATTGATGATTTTTCTACATGGTATTTAAGAAGGTCTAGAGAAAGAATAAAAGAAGGAGATATTGAGGCTAAATTTACACTTTATAAAGTTATTAAAACTATTTCAAAAATTATTGCTCCTTCCGCGCCCTTTGCTGCAGAAGAAATCTGGCAAATATTAAAAACAGATCAAGATGAAGAAAGTGTACACTTAAGTAATTGGCCATCTGTCGGGGAAATAAATTCTGAAGTTTTAAATAACATGCAGACTGTAAGAGATATCTGTACTTTAGGAAATGCTCTTAGAAAAAAAACAGGTATTGCAGTAAAACAACCGCTTGCAAGTATTGTTTTGAAACAAGAATTGCTTAGTGAAGAATACAATCTTTTGATTAAAGATGAGCTTAATATCAAAAATGTTTTAAGAGATGAAAGTCAGGAGGATGAAGCGATGCTTGATATAGAAATAACTCCAGAATTAAGAGAAGAAGGTATGGCGCGAGAATTTATTAGACTTGTCCAAGACAAAAGAAAATCTGCCGGACTTAAACCAGATGATATTATTATACTTGAAATAAAAACCTCTGAAGACGGAGAAAGAATTATCAGCAAATTCAGCGCAGATATTACTAAGACTGTGGGAGCAGATAGTATTCTATTCAAAGAATTTAATGGAGAGCCGGAAAATATTGGGGGGATTGATTTTGTTATCAACATTTCATAATGCATAGTATTTATCACACAGAAGCTTTTGTTTTAAAAAGCATACAATATGGTGAAGCAAATAAAAGACTTTGGCTTTATACTAAGGATTTTGGGCTTATTGTGGCTGTTGTGCAAGGTGTAAGAAAGTCTGGAGCTAAACTTGTATCTCAAATAGGGGATTATACATATATCAAAGCAGATATTATTCGTGGAAAAGAAGTATGGAGATTGATTAGTGCAAGCCTGATTCAAAACCCTATACAGAAAAAAGAAAGAGACCCTCTTGTGCGAGTATATGCCCGCTCTCTTTCTATGATAGCAAGATTTTTTTCTTCTGAAGAGAGTAATGATTTGATTTTTGATCACTTACTTGAACTTTTTAATTTAATTCAAAAAGAAAATATTAATCCAAAGTTTTTAGATGGAGTGTCTTTATTTAGAATTTTTGGACACTTAGGATATATATCAATAGATTTTAAAAACTCTGTGTTAGTTAAAGATAGTTTGGAGCATGCTGTTTCTCAGGTTGATGAACAATTGTATAAAAAAATTCTTGTTTATACACAAAAAGCCATAGAGCAAAGTCATTTATAGTGTATAATAAAGTATATGGCAGAAGAAATGGACCACATTTCAGATCTTCAGAAGCGTCTTTATACACGCGATCCTGATAATGTTCCCAAAAGAAGATTTGGTATTTTAAGACCGGTTAAGCAGAATGTAAATTCTGCTTGGGGTAAAACAGAAGTTGAAGATATAAATATTACTCGCAAAAGTGGACTGCGTGGGATTAAGCGTTTTTTTGTTTTTTCTTTAATTTTCTTTATTTTAGCTCTAGGTGCACTGGCTTTCTCTGTTTTTAGAGGAGCAGTAACTCTCTCTAGTAAGAATGTTGATTTGGAAATAGCAGGGAACACTTTTGTTTCTGGAGGAGAAGAGCTTCCTATTAAAATAGAGGTATTAAATAAAAATTCTGCAGACCTGCTTAATGTTGTACTTGTTTTAAATTATCCAAGAGGGGCAGTAGATATGGAAGAAGGAGATACTGTGAGAGTAGAGAGAAAGCTTGGAGTTATCCCTGGAGGTAAAGGAAGGGCAGAAAATTTTTCTGTAGTTTTACATGGAGAACAGGGTATGCTCCACAATATCAAAGCGGTACTCACATATAACCTAGATGGTTCCAGTGCGGTTTTTCAAAAAGAATCTAGTTTTGATGTTTTGATAAATGCGAGCCCTATTGAGCTTACATTTGATGCTCCTGTTGCGATCTCTCCAGACCAGACATTTACAATGACTTTGCGTAATAGATTTATGGGAGAAAATTTGTTGCCAAATGTGAGGGTGAGAGTGGATTATCCAAATGGATTTATTTATCAATCATCAGTCCCTGCGCCTATATCCGGTGACAATATTTGGACATTGGGAGACTTGCAGTCAGGAAATGAGCAAGTTGTGTATATTCGTGGAAGAATCGTAGGGCAAATAGGAGATGAAAAATCTTTTCGTGTATATGTAGGTACTCCAGAAAATGAGATAGACAACAAAATAGATTTGACATATAGCTCCACCATACACACATTACAACTCTCAAGACCTTTTATTGCTAGCAATATTTTTGTAAATGGTGAGTCTGAAGATGTTGTTGCTGTACCTATTGGTCAAAATGTAAATGGAAGTATCAGTTGGGAAAATGCCTCAGGGGAAAGAATTACCGATGCTGTTTTTGAACTTCTTGTTGAGGGTGAGGGGGCAGATTTTTCAAGATTTAATGCTTCTAGTGGATATTTTGATAGACCGAGTAGAACTGTTTTTTGGAACAGCCAATCTAACCCAGCTCTTTCAGTTGTACAGCCTGGTCAAAGAGGTCAGCTTTCATTTAATTTCCCAATGTTGCAGAATTCAAATCTTAGCGATATCAAGCTCACACTATCTATTCGCGGAGTATTTCCTGATAGAGGGTATACAGAAGAGAGAATTTCATCAATTGATGAAATATCTATTCGTCATGCATCTCATATTCAATTTGCTTCACAAGCTTTTTATTCTATTGGACCAATTCAAAATATGGGACCTTTTCCACCAAAGGCGGGGGAAGATACTACTTACACAATCACCTGGACAGCTAGACCGAGTGAAAATGCGCTTTCAAATTATGTCGTCACAGCAAATTTACCGGAAGGTGTAGTTTGGAAGAATATATATACCCCACAATCAGAGAGACTTTCATATAACCCAGAAAGTAGAACCATTCTTTGGGATGCAGGTTCTATGCCAAAAATCGGCAATACTTCATATTCAAAAAGTGTAACATTTCAAGTTCAAATAAGACCAACAACAGAGATGATTGATTCTGAGGTGCCGCTACTTGGACGAGCTAATATAAATGCTCACGATGTTTCAGCCAATGTTCCCATAACAGCTTCTCGCTCAGACCTTACTACTAGATTAAGTAGCGACCCAGCATATACACCTGGTAAGGAAAAAGTCTTACCATAGTATTATTCATCAAAATATGCTAAATATATAGCTATGGAAAAAACAATGGAAAATATCATAAGTCTTTGTAAGCGAAAGGGTTTTATATTTCAAGGCTCTGAAATATATGGTGGTCTTGCGGGGACATTTGATTATGGACCGCTTGGTACTACCCTAAAGAAAAATATTCAAAAACATTGGTGGGATTTTTTTGTAAATCAGAGGGAAGATATTTATGGTATAGATGCTGCGCTTTTAATGAATAGTAAAGTATGGAAAGCATCGGGGCATGTAGATGGATTTGCCGACCCATTGATTGAAGATGTGGTAACTAAAAAAAGATACAGAGTAGACCATCTTTTAGAGGATAACAATATTGATTCAAGAGGAATGTCTTTATCAGAGATGGAGGCGCTGATTGATGAAAAAAATATTCTTTCTCCAGATGGAAATAGATTATCTGGCGCAAGACAGTTTAACATGATGTTTAAAACAAATGTCGGCTCTGTTGAAAGTGAAGATAGTGTTTCGTATTTAAGACCTGAGACAGCACAGGGGATGTTTGTAAATTTTAAAAATGTAGTAGATAGTATGCATCCAAAACTTCCTTTTGGTTTGGCTCAGATTGGTCGTGCGTTTAGAAATGAAATTGCTCCGAGAGATTTTATTTTTAGGTCTAGAGAATTTGAACAAATGGAAATAGAATATTTTATAGAGAGTAAAGATTGGGAACAGAATTTTGATATTTGGCTCAATCTGATGCGTGAATGGATAAAGCGTATCGGTATCAATCCTAAGGGAATACATGAAATAGAAATCTCGGCAGAGGATCGTGCGCATTATTCAAGTAGAACTGTGGATTTTGAATTTGATTTTCCTTTTGGACAAAAAGAGCTTTATGGTCTGGCATATCGTACTGATTATGATTTGAAAAAACACGCTGAAGCAAGTGGGGTGGATTTATTTGTACCTGATTCTACTACTGGAGAAAAAATAGTTCCGCATTGTATTGAGCCATCCTTTGGTTTTGATAGAACGGTTTTAGCAATTCTTACAAGTAGTTATGAAGAAGTAGGAGAAGGAGAGGATAAAAGAGTAGTCTTAAAGCTCCCAGCATCAATTGCGCCGATTAAAGCGGTAGTATCTCCGCTTCTTAAAAATAAACCAGAACTAGTAGAAAAAGCTAGAGAAGTATTTTTAGATCTTAAGAAAAAGTTTGGGGATATTCTTTGGGATGACAATGGGAATATTGGTAAAAGATATAGAAGGGCTGATGAAGTAGGAACCCCGTTTTGTATTGTTGTAGACTTTGATACACTGGGCGAAACGCCATCGCTTAAGGGCACTGTGACATTGAGGCATAGAGATACAGGTGAGCAACAAAGACTTCCTATTGTAGATTTAGAAAAGTTTATTGCCGATGCTATTATTTTTTAGATAACTCTTCTAAAAGAATTAGACCTCTTTTTTCAAAATCTATAAAAGGTTTTCCAGATTTATCTAAAAATACAGATGTTAAATAATTTACCGGCAAAGAATCCTTTGATAGGGTAGTATTGAAAATCCCACTTATACCAAGTAAGCCTGATGTTATCAATCTACCATTTCCTCCAACAAAATTTCCAAGACTATAAGCTATAGTTTTGTTTTTATATATTTCTACTTTTCTTAAAACATGCGGCCCTGACCCAAGTACTAAATCCGCCCCACTATCTATTGCAGTATAAGCAACCTTTCCAACATCGCCCCTGTTTTCTTTGCCCGTGTATTCTATTTCGTAGGGCACAATTGTTTTATCTACTCCCTCATTTCCTCCGTGGAAAAGAATAATAACAAAATCATTTTCTGCTTTTAGTTTTTTTATATTTTTTTCTATAAAATCATAATCAGAAATAGTTTCCCAGGGTTTGGTACTTGATAGCCCTAAGATGCCAATGTTTTTATCTTTTATTTGAATACTGGTAGTTGGATTTTTGACAGACACATATTTAATTCCAACTCGATCAAGTTCTTTTAGTGTGTCTTCTAATCCTTGCTCACCATAGTCTAAGGAGTGATTGTTTTTTAAGCTAATAACATCAAAACCAGCATCAAGAAGTGCATCAGCAAAATTTTTATCTCCTCTAAATGCATAACAATTATTTAGATATGCATATTCACATTTAGATATTCTCCATTCTTCAGCAAAGGTTCCTTCTAAATTTCCAATTGTGAGGTCAGATTTTTGAAGTTCATTTTTTACATCACTAAAAATATTTTGATTATATAAAAAATCTGAAGGTACCATATCTCCAACCCAAGATACACTCAAAGAGTCCACTGATTTTTTAGTGGGATAAAATATTTCTTGCACTACTTTTTTTGTTGGTGGAGTAATACCGGATTTATTAATTTGTGCAAAAGCTATTGTACCTAGTCCAAAAGCGGCTATCACTAAAAGTATTTTATAAATCATTTTAAATTAGTGCATAGTCTATTAATCTTTTAGGAATATCTGCTGAGAGTACTTTGAATCTTACTGGGTCTCCGATATGATATTCTTTTTTAGTTTTTTTACCTACGATTGCCAAGTCTTTTTCTTTATATTCAAAAAAGTCATTGCCTATATCACGAAGCCTTACCATGCCTTCACATTTTGTTTCTTTTTCTTCTACGAAAAGTCCATTTGGAGAAATACCTGTAATGATGCCACCGAATACTTGTCCGATTCTTTCAGACATGTATTCTGTTTGTTTATATTTAATACTTGCTCTTTCTGCTTCAGTTGCTTCTTTCTCTCTTTGAGATGAATGTTCTGACATTGTTATATAGTAGTCTATTTCTTTTTTAGATATTTCTTTACCATTTAGATATTTGTTTAGTAGTCTATGCACCATGATATCTGGATATCTACGAATAGGCGATGTAAAGTGAGTATAATATTCAAAAGCTAATCCATAGTGCCCAATGTTTTTGGTTGAGTATATGGCTTTTGCCATAGAACGAACGATGGCCGTTTGAATAGTCTCACTCTCTGGCTTACCATCAAGTGATAGTACTAAGTCATTTATTTCTTGTGATGGAATAATACCCTTATCATTTACTGTGAGTTTATAACCCAGTCTTTTTAAAAATGTCTGAAGATTGTCTACTCTTTCAGGGTCTGGCAAATCGTGAATACGATAAACAAAGATGGGTGCACCTTTTTCTTTTTTGGCTACATATTCTGCCACCTTTCTATTTGCTAAGAGCATCAACTCCTCAATCATTTTATGAGTACCTCCGCGTTGTTTTACAAATACACCAATGGGTTTACCATTTTCATCTAATTTAAATTTAACTTCTTCTGTCTCTAGATTGATAGCACCCTTAGCATATCTTTCTTTTTCTAAAAATTTAGCTATTTGTAATGCGCTTTCAAGCTCTTTTAGATATGGGCCATTTTTTTTATCTAATACTTTTTGAGCATCTTCATAACTAAATCTGTGTACTGAATGTATTACTCCACGACCAAACCATTGATCTACTATTTCCATATTTTGTCTAAAGGTAAATACTGCAGAGAATGTCAGTCTATCTACATTTGGCATTAAACTACAAAGATCATTTGATAGAACCTCTGGAAGCATTGGAATAGTACGATCTACTAGATATACGCTAGTTGCTCTTTGGGCAGCTTCTTTGTCTATTTCTGAATCAGGTTTTACATAATGAGATACATCAGCAATATGAACACCAACTTCTATATTGCCATCATCTAAGAATTTGATAGAGATTGCATCATCAAAGTCTTTTGCATCTTCTGGGTCAATAGTGAAAGTGATAGTATTTCTAAAATCTCTTCTGTCTTTAATTTTTTCTTCTTCAGTGATTCCGCGAGCCTTGATTTCATTTGCTTCATCAAGTACTCCTGCTGGGTAATTATTGTCAAAACCTTTTTCAAGTGCGAGTGAAAGCATTTCCGCATTATTTTCAAAAGGCTTACCCAGTACGCGCACTATTTCACCGCGAGGTTCTTTATTTGGATTTTCCCATGAATCTATTTTACAAAAAACTTTGTCACCATTTTTAGCACCGTTTAGTTTGCCGTCAGGGATTTCAATAGGGGTATACATCTTGCCATCATTGGTGACGACGCAGTGATTGCCGTTTTCAAAAGTTAGGGTCCCACTATATCCGGCTTTTGCACGCTTTACTACTTCTAATACTTTTCCTTCAGGATTTGCATCTCGTGGTGTAGCAGTCACTTCTACTTTTACAATATCTTGACTAAAAGCTCTATTTAAAGCTTCCTTGGGTATTTCAATTGAAACATTTTTTTCTTTAATTTTGGCAAAGCCAATACCGCGAGATGAGATATTGATAGATAATTCATATATCTCACCAACTTTTATTTCTGATGTTTTATTTATAGGTTTTTTGAAATTCATAAACACACTTTAGCACGGAATGCTTAGATTTTCTATAGCTTATTGATTAATATATTTTTTATGATATAAACAAGTAAAATGATTTGTAAACTTTAAAAAAATGTATATGAAAAAAATATTTGGTCGGAAAATTATACTTTCCCAATGGACAGAAGATGATTTAGGTTTTTTGTTTGAATGCAGAAATGATATTAGTTATAGAAGTTTTTGCTCTATGAGAAAAAAGTTAAAAGATTTTGAAGAATTCAAGAAAGAGATATCTTATGATTTTAATAAAGACAGAGAAGATCAATTTATAATAATAAATAAGCGCACTAAAGATTATATGGGCACAATTTTTATTTATGATATGGATTTATGGCATCAAAATTGTTTTATTACTGTTTTTCTTAAGAAAGGTTTTAGGAATATTGGCTATGGGGTAGAATCTTTTTGTTTATTATGCGAATATCTCTTTAAAAAATATAAATTAAATAAAATCATAATAGATGTTTATTCTAATAATTTTGATGCCATAAAGATTATCAACAAAACAAATTTTCAGAAGGAGGGTCATTTTAAAAATCATCGTAGAGATATCTCCGGTGAATGGTTAGATGTTTTTAGATATTCATTATTTAAAATAGATTTTATTAATATTTACAAAAGTATAAAAAATTGACTTATTGAAATTTAAATTGTAATATTTAAATGGTGTAAATATTAAATTTAGTTCATCTTAAACATTTTAATAATGGGAAAAAATAGTTCTTTTTCGAACAATGATGGTACATCTTCTAAGATAGAAACCAACACTCTTAGCCGGGATGGTGAAAGTCGTCAAACAGACAAATACACCTTTAATGATTCTGATAAAGGGAAGAGTGAAATGCCCAAGGTTCACGAGTTTGTTGAAACAAACTATTCTAAGGGCACAGTGAAATCAGGTGGTAGAGGAGAAAATTTTAATAAAAAAGAATCTACCGGTGGCAGCGGAAAATGATTTGTGCCTCAATTAGGGTTGACATTAAGTATGTCAGCCCTATATTATTTATAATAATGGAAGATAAACTATTAAATATTATAGGACTCGTTTTGGTAGGAGAGGTACTCATAGCAAGAGGGCTATTTTTTGATTTAGAAAAAAATTTTAATTCTAAAAAAGAATCTGATGATGTTAAAATTCTTTTTAGCATGCTAGAAACACATTTTTTATTTGAAGAAAATAATGAGAATGGTTTGTTTAATCTAAAAAATAGATATAGAGATTATCTTTTAAATAAAATATAGATTATATAAAATAAGGTTTCTAAAATTAAGGAGATTATTCGCCAATCTTTCCCATTGACAAACCCTTCAAAATAAGAGATAATAAGCTCGGATAAATTCACAAATTTTCTCACACTTTAAAAACATATAATAATGAAAAAGATACTTTTCATATTCCTCTTTTTCACACTAAGTTGTGAGAAAGAGCCAGTGGTCCCTATTGAACCACCTAAAGTAAATCCGCCGACTATCACCTTTGAGGGGCATCTGTCTCCTGAGAATAATTCTTTGGACATAGAGTATGGACAGGGTAGAAATTTCAGCGCTAAGACTGAGCCATCTGCAAAAATAACTTATGCAGATTATACCGGTATAGTTTCTGATGTAGTCAGGATTAGCCTAAAAGAAATGACTAAGGATACTACTTTTCTTTTTACTGCGACCAGTAGTCAAGGTTTGGTTACTACGAAGTCTTTGACCTTCAAGGTTCCCGCTCCTGATCCATTTTTTTCTAAACTCATTGGGGTCTGGAAAGAGACCGGAAAAAGGGTGGGATTTGATTATCCTGGAGGAGACAGAAGTAAGCCCATGGAATGGAAAGTTAGCTTTGTTGATACTACATCTTGCGCTGTTTCCAGGAGAGATGTATATACCTTAGACAAAAGGTATTTGCAACTCATGAGCAAAAATATCTGTGGTGAGTTTCCAAAAAGTGGAGGCTCACCCTGGTTTACCATTAAACCCGAAAGGAAAGACGGTATTGATATGTATCACTTCCGCAGTATTGCATCAGATGGTTATGAAAAAAATGGTACATTTGAGTATCTGTATTTCAAAGGAGATACTCTTGTCTACTATCAAGAGATAAGACTCGATCCTTCTGAGACCATTTTTCGATCATTTAAAGTTTATCGAGTTCTTGAAACTAAGGACTATAAGTCCTATGTGCACAAGAATGGAGACTCACATCTTTTGGCAACTTCTAAAAATTCATCTGATATAAATATATCAATGGGATTAGGACCCATAAGATTTACATCAGGAGTAGGTTTTAGGTAAATTTCATAAACAATGTCCTGGGGTGTTATCATACACCTCGGGACTTTTTGGTTGTCCACATTTAAACTTGCAGGCTAGGAGTGTTATAATATAAATGTATGAGGAATAAGATAATTTTGACACTTAGTTTATTAATAGCTTTTAATTTTATTAGTACAGAAAAGGTCGGGGCTACTACTGTTTCTTTTTATACTGATACAGGACATGTATATCTAACTGCTGGATTAACAGGTACTGTCCCGCCCGGTGGAATTAGGCCATCTTATAGTCCTGGGGAACCAATTTACGCCGATGTGGTTTTGGATTTAGGTTTTGCTTATCCAACGGCGATTGATTTTGCTGGAGGCGCTAATGGAGGGTATGCTAATTTTGATTTACAGCCAGGTATTGTTCGAACACTACAAATTGGAAATGCTCAATCTACCTCTGGAACATATAATGCTGGCTTTTCATATCAGTATAATCAGCAAAATATTTATGTAACTATTGGTGCTAAAGAAAGTATGATATTAGGATTCCCCAATAAACACCATTGTTCAATTACTGTAGAAACATCAGAAAGAATTTGGACACCTTTATATATAAATGCTGATATAGTTTCTGACAGTGGAAATTCTTTCGGTAATGTTTCTATTGAATTTCCGGCAGGTGAAAATTATATGGAGTATTGGACAGGTGAGGTTGGTAGTCATTATATGGAATGCCCAGAAGTAGCTATGTCATATACTGTTTATCCAACTAGTCATTCACCGATAATTTGGGATAATAAAAATATTATTATTTATTGATAATAACCTTACAAAAAGACGTCCTTAATTGGGCGTCTTTTAATATCTCTTAATTCTAGATATTATACTGCTTATAATACCCAGAGCAACTAGAAAAATGATGATTGCTAGTGCAAAATAATCTGAAATATTTTCCATATTCTAATTTATTTTTTTTGTGTACAATATTTGTTATTTAGACAACACTATCTCATGATATGCTCTTTAAGTCAAAAGCTTGAAGTTTTTCTTAAAAAAGGTTTTAATTCTGTTTATGAATATCATACAAAAAAAGCTTAAAAATGGTCTTAAGATTATTTTAGTACCTCAAAGAGAGGCGGTGACCACTACGGTCTTGGCTTTGATAGGGGTTGGTTCTAATAATGAAAGCAGACATCAAAATGGGCTTTCTCACTTTTTAGAGCATATGTCTTTTAAACAGACTAAGCTACACGAAAACGCCAAAAGTTTGAATGAAGCTTTTGAAAGTATTGGAGCTATTACAAATGCTTTTACTGGAGAAGAATACACGGGGTATTATGCTAAAAGTCATCCTAGACATACCAAAAAGATTTTAGAATTAGTTGCAGACATTGTGATAGATACCAAGCTTCCTGCTTCAGAGATTGAAAAAGAGAAGGGAGTAGTGATTGAAGAAATCAATATGTATGAAGATATGCCTCAGTATAAGGTTACAGAAATTTTGGGAGAGATTTTGTACGGAGATACTGCTGCTGGTCGTGGGATTGCGGGAACAAAAGATTCTGTTTTAAAACTTACACATAAAGATTTATTGAATTTTCACAAAAAATTTTATGTTGCTCAAAACACAATTTTAACTATTGTTGGGAATTTTGATGAGAAAGATATTTTAAATGATATTGATAAAACTTTTGGTAGACAAGAGAGGGGGCAAAAATTTGAACATGTAAAAATTCGGCCAAAATTAAAAAATGAAAAATCTAAAGTCTTGAAAAAAGAAATAGATCAAGCACATATCGCTTTGGCATTTCCTGCATTTGAAAGATCACACAAAGATTCTGCTACGATCTCTATGCTCGGTACTATTTTAGGCGGGGGTATGAGTTCTAGGCTTTTTCAGGTATTAAGAGAAGAGCTTGGAGTTGCGTATTATGTCAGATCTGGAGTAAGCAAGCATTCTACTTATAGTGAATTTGTAATTCGTGCAGGAATTGATAAAAAAAGAATAGACGAAGTATTGTTGGCGATACGCACAATACTTGATGATCTTAAAACGAATCTAGTATCAGATGAAGAATTAAATAAGGTAAAAGAGTTTTCTATCGGCATGCTTGGTATGTCTATAGAAACTACAGACACTATTGCCAGTCTTTATGCTACATCTTTATTTGAGACGGGAAAGATTGTCACACAAGATGATATGGTTAAGAAGATTTTGAAGGTAAAAAGTCAAGATATTTTGAGAGTTGCAAAAGAGATTTTGGATTATAAAAAACTTAAAATTGCATTAGTTGGTCCGGGTGCGACAGAGGGTGATTTAATAAAGAATTTTTAAAAAAATATAATATAAAACCGTGCAAGGACTTTCTTTATTTTAGACTTGCGCAGCGCGACTGGCGCGAGTATAGCGATTCAACACCCTGAAAAATACGCGTGCCCCCAGAAGGACATATTTGGATTAGAGTTTCGAGGCAAGTCTATAAAAATATAGATATTATTAAATCAATAGATAGCATTTTAAGTTATTCTGTATAGCTCCAATAAAGATATAATGTTATGATGCATATATGAAAGAAATATCAAATATTCGTATTAGCACCGATACTTTGATAAGGGTCGCCCTGGTTGTGTTTGGGGTATGGCTTTTGTATTTTCTTAGAGATACTTTGCTTTTAGTACTGGTGTCTATTGTGCTTGCTTCTTTTGTGGAGGCAGGGGTAAGAGCTTTTGCTAAATATAAAATAGGGCGTACTATGTCTGTACCAATAATCTTTGCCTTCGTTATATCTTTGATGATTATTATTTTCTATATGTTCTTACCGATAATTTTTAGAGAGCTTTCAGGTATGGTCGGTCTTATTATTGGATATATACCAGATACTCCACAGACTATAGATAGTGCTACAAACATGATATCTGATTTAACAGAAGATTCTTCTATCAATGATATCTTGGTAGCCGTGAAAGATATTAGTAGCGCATTTTCACAGGGTGCAACTTCTGTAATTGGTGCTACCTTTGGAGGACTTTTGAATTTTGTGCTTGTGATCGTGATGTCTTTTTATCTTTCTATTCAAGAAAAGGGGATTGATAATTTTCTAAAAATTCTTACCCCTAAAAAACACGAAGCTTATGTAATCGGGCTTTGGAATCGTACACAGATTAAGATTGGTATTTGGTTTAAAGGACAACTTCTTTTGGGTCTGATTATTGGGGCGGTCACAATCGTGACACTAGCTTTGCTTGGAGTGCAGTATGCTTTCATTATCGGTATTATCAC
Source organism: uncultured Candidatus Saccharibacteria bacterium (assembly GCA_964402895.1). Taxonomy (GTDB): domain Bacteria; phylum Patescibacteriota; class Minisyncoccia; order Phycocordibacterales; family UBA9973; genus UBA4124. The sequence goes on from CAYODR010000004.1 coordinate 66,333, forward strand.
TGCTATTGCTGAGCTTGTGCCTTTCGGAATGATTTTTGCAGCTATACCAGCTATACTTTTTGCAGTTATTGATGGCGGGATTGTACTCGGAATCAAAGTTCTGATATTCTTTGTTGTAATTCAGCAGTTGGAGAATTATGTTCTTGCTCCGTTGGTCGCCAAAAAAACTGTGGGGATCCCGCCTTTAGTAGTATTACTCGCTTTGATTGCAGGTATTTCGCTGGCGGGGTTCTGGGGAGCGATTATCGCAGTACCTGTAGCTGTATTTGTGCTTGAATATATGGGCGATATAGAAAAACAAAAATTAGTGCCAATTGTAAATAGTTCAGAATTAAAATAATGAAAAAACCTTTTTATATTACAACTACACTTCCTTATGTAAATGCACCACTTCACATGGGGCATGCACTTGAATTTGTACGCGCAGACACTATTGCCCGATATAAAAAACTTCAGGGTTATGATGTATTTTTTAATACAGGAACAGATGAACATGGTCAGAAGATTTTTGAAAAAGCAAAAGAAGAAGGTTTGGATCCACAAGAATTTGTAGATAAAGGATTTGAAGTCTTTAAAAAGCAAGTAGAATCGTTTGGGGTGGGAGAGGCACACTTTATTCGTACTACCAATGAATATCATATACAAGCTGCTGGGGAGTTTTGGAATAGAGTAAGAGATAATGGTTATATTTATAAGAAAGCTTATAAAGCAAAGTATTGTATAGGCTGTGAAGACTACAAGACAGATTCTGAACTTGTAGACGGGAAGTGTCCACTTCATACAAATATGGAAATATCTATTATAGAGGAAGAGAATTATTTTTTTAAGTTCTCGGCTTTTCAAGAACCACTTTTAGCCTTTTATGAAAATCATCCAGATTTTGTGACACCGGATTTTAGATTTAATGAAGTAAAGAATTTTGTCAAAAATGGATTAGAAGATTTTTCTATTTCTCGTTTAAAAGAAAAAATGCCTTGGGGTGTACCCGTGCCCGATGATGATACGCAAGTAATGTATGTGTGGTTTGATGCGCTTACAAACTATGTTTCAACACTTGGTTGGCCCAATAATGATGAGACTTTTGAAAAATATTGGATGAGAGGGGACCCAGTTCAGTATTGTGGAAAAGACAATACGCGTTTTCAGGCGGTGACATGGCAAGCAATGCTTATGGCAGCAGGGCTTTCAAACTCTAGAAATATCATAGTGAATGGATTTATTACAGGAGATGGTGGTGTGCGCATGTCAAAGTCATTGGGTAATGTGGTAAACCCTCAAGATATAGTAGAGAAGTATGGTACAGATGCACTTAGGTTTTTCTTGCTTCGTGAAATAAATTCTTTTGAAGATAGCCCATTTACAATAGATAGATTTAAAGAAAGTTATAAATCTAATTTAGTAAATGGTATCGGTAACCTAGTATCTCGTATTATGAAAATGGTAGAGAACTATGAAGTAGAATACAGTCTTTTAAAAGAAGATGATTTGCTTGAATTTGATGATGCAGTACCCGAAGGATTCAAAGATAAAATAGAAAGATATGATTTGAAATCTGCAATGGATGATATCTGGCGAGAAATAGCCGGGCTTGATTGGCTTATTCAACAAAAAGAACCATTTAAGGTTGCAAAAGTTGATATTGATAAAGCTCGTGAAATAGTAGCAGAGCTTGCCAGCCGTCTTTATATTGTTGGATTTTTATTACAGCCATTTATGCCAGAGACAGCAAAGAAAATAATGTACTTGGTACAAAACCATGAAATGCCGGAAACTCCACTTTTTGCCAGAGTAGATGAATCATAATATGCATACCATAGATACACATTCACATTTAAATCTTGAACCACTTTCATTAAATACAAAAGAGATAATTGAGCGAATGAATTCTGTGGGCGTTGGTACTATATGTGTAGGTATCAATGCAGAGACTAGCCTAGTAGCTGTACAGCTCTCAAAAGAGAACCCAAATATTTGGGCATGTGTGGGACATCATCCAATAGAATGGCAAAAAGATTTTGAATTAGAAAAAATAAAATCTCTTGCTATGGAAAACCGCGCTGTTGGGGTAGGTGAGTGTGGACTGGATTATTTTAGAGAAAAAGAACAGTCATCTGATGCAAAAGAAATACAAGAAAATATTTTTCGTCAGCAAATAGAGCTTGCAATAGAGTTAGACCTTCCATTGATGCTCCATATCAGACCAAGTATTGGTTCTATGAATGCGTATGAAGATACACTAGATATACTTCATGAGTATAAAAATAGATGGAGTACTATGCGTGGTACAGCACACTTTTTTGCTGGGACTTTGCAGATAGCGAAAAGATTTTGTGATTTAGGTTTTCATATTTCTTTTTCTGGCGTGATAACATTTGCCAAAGAATATGAAAAAATAGTACAAGATATTCCGATTGAAAGAATTCTATCCGAGACAGATGCACCCTTTGCTGCGCCCGTACCGTATAGAGGCAAGACCAATGAACCAGCATATGTAGTAGAAATCGTAAAAAAGATAGCTGAAATCAAAAATATAGATATTGAAATAGCACGAGATACTTTATTTAAAAATGCTAAAGATTTGTTCAAGATTTAATTCATTGTGATATAATCAAAATAGTTGCGCACTTTAATAGCTTAACTTTAGTTATATGAAAGTGTTAAATAATATTGCTTTTATTGATGGGCAAAATTTGTACTTAGGATCTACTAAAAATGGCTGGAGTATAGATTTATTAAAATTTAGAATTTATTTAAAAGATAAATACAATATTTCCGAGGCCTATTACTTTTTAGGTTTTATTAATCCTGAATATTATGAATTGTATTCAGAAATACAAAAATCAGGTTTTATAATTCAATTCAGAGAGCACAATACTAATATGGTTGGAGTAAAGAAGGGGAATGTAGATACTGATATTGTTTTTTCCATAATGAAATCATTAATAGATGAATATAGTATGGATGGTGTTGTTTTAGTTTCCGGTGATGGTGATTATAAAAAAGTTGTGGATTATCTTATTTTGAAAGGAAAACTTAAAAAAGTTTTATTTCCATCAAAAAAATATTCATCTTTATATAAAAAAATAACAGTTAAATATTTCGATACTCTTTATTCAGATTTTGTTAGACAAAAAATAGAAAAAAGAAAAAGCGAACTTAGGGACTAGCCCGTTCGCTTGCTTTTTCGTGGTAATATATAGATTATACTATAATATTACTAAAATAAGCAAGTTTTATTTGTCAAAAATGGGGAAATGGGGTAGTATAAGCCCTGTAGCCCCCGTTTCCCATTTTGATTTTAAAAATGGGACAATTGGTCCGAAGCGGGCTCATTTATTTATAAAAAAATAATAAAATATGTCAGAAGAAAATCGTACATATGAATTTTCATATCTCGTAACTCCAACTACTTCTGAAGCTGAAATAGGCGATGTAGTTCAATCTTTTAAAGATGAGCTTACAAATGCTGGGGCAGAGGTTATCTCAGAGCAAGCACCAGAATTTATTGACCTAGCTTATACAATCGAAAAGAATGTATCTTCAAAGAAGATGAAGTGGAGTCAAGGATACTTTGGTTGGATTAAATTTAACGCAAATCCTGAGCTTATGGAAGTTCTCAAGAAAGCATTTGATGCAAATCTTTCAATCATGCGTTATATCCTTATCAAAACTAATGCTGAAAATACTACTCTTTTCAAAAAGCCAAAGAATGAAGCTCGTCGCCCTGATGCTGCGACTGATGAGGCTATCTTTGAAAACTTAGAAGAAGATGATTCTGTAGAAGCATTAGAAATACATGAAAAGCTTCCAAATTTGGAAACAGAAATGTAAAATAAAAGAGGTTGCGTAGATTATTAATAACCTTAATATAAAAAGTTATGTATCTTAATAAAGTCTTTCTTATCGGTAATCTAACTCGTGATCCTGAGCTCAAATCTCTCCCAAGTGGGATTAAGGTAGTAAGCGTTGCGCTTGCTACAAATCGCACATGGAAAGATCAAAATGGCGTTAAGCAGGAGAATGTGGAATATCACAATATAGTATCTTTTGGTAGAACTGCAGAAGTTATTGCTCAGTATTGTAAAAAGGGTAGTTCTATTTATGTAGAAGGTCGTCTTCAAACTCGTTCTTGGGAAAAGGATGGACAAAAACAATATCGTACAGAAATTGTACTTGAGAATTTCCAATTTGGTCCAAAAGGATCGGCGACAGGAGATGGATATAAACCTTCAAATACATCAGATGCTGAAGCAGCTCAGAAGGATGCTCCAGCTGATCTAGATAACATAGATTATCCAGAAGAAGAAATAAATTTAGAAGATATTCCTTTTTAATCAATTATGACAAAAAACGATTACTTTAATTCAAATAATATTCGTTTTATTGATTATAAAGATGTTGATAGTTTGAAAAAGTTCCTAAACCCTAATGGTCGCATTCTTTCAAGAAAGCGCACGGGACTTACCGCAAAAAATCAAAGATCTTTAGCTGAAGCAGTAAAACGCGCAAGATTTATGGCTCTATTGCCATTCGTTGCGAATTAAATTAAAAAAGCGAAGCCCGACGGGCTTCGCTTTTTTAATTATTCATTTACTCTTTCTACATATTCGCCTGTTTCTGTATTTACTCGGATTTTTTCTCCAGCTTCTACAAAAAGCGGGACATTCACATGCGCTCCAGTTTCAAGTGTAGCAACCTTGTTGCCGCCTGTTACACTTGCTCCCTTGATTGCAGGCGGAGCTTCTTTGACCAATAATTCTACCTTGATTGGAATTTTGATACCGATAACTTGTTCGTTGTCTTTTTCATCGGTAAAGATTATGAGTTCTACTTCTGAATTTGATTTTATAAATTTTATCTTATCTCCGACAATGTCTTCTTTGACAAAAAATCTTTTACTTTTATCTTTTGGATCTGAGAACCAAACTTCACCCTTAGCAATATAAAGATATAAAGCTTCTCTGTGGGTGATATCTGCTTCTTCGGCTTTTTCTGATGAGCCAAAAGAGATTTCTGCTACACGACCAGTGATGAGATTTTTAAGTTTCGTTGCGTTAACTGGTTTACGCTGTTGCTTACGAAAGACATGTGAATGGATTACTTCATAAGGCTGACCTTCGTAAATGATGATTTTTCTTTCTTTGATTTCATTATATTCTAGCATTGCCATGTAGTGGATTGTATACCCATTTTCCCAAAAAGTCTATAAAGAATAAGCTTTTATTTAAAAAAAATTAATAGGTATATATAGATTTATAAATAAATCATATTAAAAGGTCGCACCCATTGGGCGCGACCTTTTATCATATTTAGAAATGTAAAAATATTTAAACGGCCTTGTCTTTATATTTTATTCATCACTTCCAGAAGACATTACGACTTCTTTCATACGAGAGCGAACTTCTTTGAGAATAGAATCGCGTATTTTTGTATTTTCTCTCATAAAGATACGACTTGCATCATATCCGCGTCCGAGTTTTATATCTTCTGGCTCAGGATCTTTTTTGGTTGGGGTAGGGGTGTATGAGTATGATGTACCAGCTTTCTTGATCACTTCAAGCTTTTCTCCAAGTGCTAGGAGTTCTCCTTCTAAAGAAATACCTTCACCATAGATGATATCAAACTCTGTTTGTTTAAATGGTGCGGCTACTTTATTTTTAACAACCTTTACGCGAGTGCGACTACCTACAACCTCTTCACCTTTTTTGATTTGGGCAATACGGCGGATGTCCAATCTGATAGAAGTATAGAACTTTAGAGCTTTACCACCTGGAGTAGTTTCTGGGTTACCAAACATTACACCTATTTGCATACGGATTTGGTTGATAAAGATAACCACAGTCTTTGAGCGGGCAACTATTGCTGTGAGTTTTCTGAGTGCTTGAGACATAAGGCGGGCTTGCTTACCCATATGGCTTGCTCCCATATCGCCCTCTATTTCATCTTTAGGAGTTAGGGCTGCCACAGAGTCTACGACGACTACATCTATTTTCCCACTGCGTACTAATGATTCACAGATTTCTAATCCTTGTTCACCGGTATCGGGTTGAGAGATAAGAAGTTCGTTGGTCTTTACACCAATTTTAGCTGCATAATCTGGATCCATTGCATGCTCTGCATCTATGTATGCACATACACCACCTGTTTTTTGTGCTTCAGCTACTATGTGAAGGGCGAGTGTTGTCTTACCAGATGACTCTGGCCCAAATACTTCAATAATACGACCTCTCGGTACTCCTCCGATACCCAGAGCAATATCAAGTCCAATAGAACCAGTGGGGATGACACTTAAGTCTACCTTTGGACTTTCTCCTAATTTCATAATAGCTCCTTCACCGAATTTGGTCTGAATAGACTTGATTGTATCTTCAATTGAAGAACCTATCTCTTTTTCTACTTTTTTGCGTGCCATAAAAATATTTTTTTAGTTGATAATCTCACCAGACTGCGCCACCATTGATGCGGGTTCGACGACCCATTGGTATGTTTTTGTTTCTGTCTTGCCAAATCTATCCTTGAGCGCAACTTCAACTATATTATACCCTGAGGAAAGTATGATTGCATCTTCAAAGTTTCCTTTACGATCCATATTGACACTTCGTCCATTTATCAGAAGCTCTATTGCACCATGAGCAATCCCCGATAGGGGGAGGAAATTGTCATTTAGGGTGGTGCCATTTGAAGCTGTGACTATTTGAAAAGATGTACCAAAAAATGCATCTTTGATGTTGGCAAATACTAAAGTTAAAATAGCAATACCAAGTATTCCAATGATTGAATTTTTTATTGAAAATGATAATTTATTTTTACTCATATTTATAATCCCATCTCTTCAGCTATTTCATCGCTAGTCGTTATTTTGCCAATAAGTACTTCACGGGGCTTTGCTCCGTCGGCTGGTCCGATGATGCCTCTCTCTTCTAACATATCCATAAGTCTGGCCGCACGAGCATAACCAACCTTAAGCTTTCTTTGTATATATGAAGTACTACCTTTTCCAGCCTCTACCACTACCGTCCGTGCTTCTTCATATAGTGGGTCATCGTCAGAATCATCAAGTGTATCGCTAAACATTGCTTTGTCGCCTGAGATGTTTCCGCCACCTATTTCGATGGTATCTCTGATGTCATCTTTGAAAGCATTCTTTAAGTATTTTACCACATTTTTTACTTCATCTTCAGTGATAAATGCACTTTGAAGTCTCTCTGCTTGATTGGTGCCCACCATGGCAAGCATATCTCCTTGCCCCAGGAGTTTCTCAGCACCCGCAGTATCTAAAATGGTACGAGAGTCTATCTGAGTAGGGACGCGTAGAGCGATACGACTTGGAACATTGGCTTTGATAAGGCCAGTAATAATATTTACTTCTGGTCTTTGGGTTGAAAGGATAAGGTGGATACCCACAGCTCTAGACATCTGAGCAAGTCTTACAATTGCACTTTCCATTTCGCGTGGATAAGCTTGCATGATATCTGCGAGCTCATCAATCACTATCACTATATAAGGCATTCTATCTATTGGGTCTTCGGTGTCATTTGCATTTGCGCCTTTGGCAAATTCTTTTGCGTATTTTTTATGATATGAATCAATATCTCTAACGCCCTCACTTTCTAGAATGTCATATCTTCTATTCATTTCTGTTGCTGCCCATTTAAGCGCTAGTACTGCTTTCTTTGGGTCTGTGATAACAGGAGTAAGTAGGTGGGGGATAGAGTTGTAAAGTGTAAGCTCAACACGCTTTGGGTCTACGAAGATGAATCTCATATCATCTGGTCCATGTCTATATAAGAGAGAGCTGATGATAGCGTGGATAGTCACAGACTTACCAGAACCAGTAGTTCCCGCAATAAGTAGGTGAGGCATTTTAGCAATACTATAGAGTACGGGTTTGCCGGCGATATTTCTTCCGATAGCAGCAGTCAGAGGTTTGGCTTGTGCAAAGGATTTATCTCCGATCAGGCTAGCTAAACCAACTGTAGCTTTTGATTTGTTTGGGATTTCAATACCTACCAGTGCCTTGCCTGGGATAGGTGCTTCAATACGAAGTGGGTGTGCAGCAAGTGCCAGCGCTAAGTCGCTTTGAAGTCCTACGATACGAGAAAGTTTTACCCCTTGTGCCGGCTTTAGAGCGTATCTAGTCACGGTCGGTCCAATGGTGATTTCATCCATTTCTACTTCAATACCAAAGTTCATAAGAGTTCGTCTAATGGTATTTGCATTACTCTTTACATCACCTACATTTGCTTTTCCGCGGTCACCCTCAAGTAGTGAAAGTGGGGGCGGCGTATAGTTGCCATTTCCAGAGAAAAACTTTGTATCAATAGAGATAGAATCACCAGCATTGGCACTATCACTTATCTTGAGTTCTGGAGCTTTTTCTTTCTTGATACTTTGAATCAAGGACGGAGCTTTTGTTTTAGCTGGGATATCTTCTTCTACTTCGTCTTCTTCCTCATATTCTTCATCGTACTCTTCTTCATATTCGTATTCTGCTTGCTCCTTGCGCTTGAAGATTTTAAATTTTCCAAATAGATTTTGGAAAAACGGTGCGATACTTGGAAGCTGATCAAAGAATAGTGTAAATGATGAAATAATCACGAATACTACAATCACGATACTAAAGATTCTCTCAAAAGTTTGAAGTAGGGAAGTAGCGATAGATATACCCAAGATTCCTCCCAGAGCAGGGTTAAAGAGTGACAACAAGACCAACATAGAAGCAAGACCAATAATAGCTGAAATAGTGTGCTTAATACTTATCTCAGGGAGTTTCTTTTTAAAAGTATAAATACCAGCAGCAAAGAGTATTATTGGAATAAATATTTGTCCTACACCTAGTAGCCAATATGTGAACTCTGATATTTCTACACCACCCTTGCCTGCTAATCCGAGTATCCCACCAAGTGTAAGCAATGAAGCGAGGGTTAAGAGTAGTCCGATGATAATAAAAAGTTGATTGTTGTTGTCTTTATTTTTATTTTTCTTATTTTTTTTAGCCATATCTTTTTACTACAGTATTATAGCAAGCAATTTATTAAAAAACTATTATTTTATAAGGATAATTACAGCACACAATATATTTGTTTATTATTTTTTTGTCCTATATAATGGATGTACTTTAGGTTCGAGAGAGATATATTAAAAGGACAAAATATTAAAGACAAATGCACACATTTAATGCTTCAAAAATAGAACTTTCTTTTAAAGACAATTCAAAAGGACAGAAGATATCTGCTGGATTATACCTTGTCACTTCTCACTTGTCTGATAATGATCCGATGAAAAACACTATTAGACAAAGAGCCGTGAAGCTTTTAGAGAGCGATACACTTGATCATAAAAGAGCTTTGTCTATACAGATATCAGACCTTCTAAGCACTGCAGTATTGGCAAGACTTATCTCTGAAAAAAATGCCTCTATCTTAGTTCTTGAGCTTCGGCATTTTGCAAACTTGGGAGAGTCAGAAGGCGATGAGATTACCGAAGCACTTAAGTCTCATTTTGGACAACCATCGCTCGCATCTTTTAAGTCAGTATCTCTCACCCCCAAAAAGACATCTATCAGTATCTCTCAAAGACAAAAATCTCTGACATCATCTAAGGATACATTTGAATTAAATACAAAAGTATCTACTATATCAAATAAAAATCAAAGACAGGAAGCAATATTGTCTTTTATAAACAATAGGAAGAGTGCAGGGATAAAGGACATTTCAGCCTTGTTTCCAGAAGTTAGTGAAAAGACAATCCAGCGCGAACTCACTGCACTAGTTGGAAGCGGACACATCACGAAGAGAGGGGAGAAAAGATGGAGTGTATATATGGCACTTTAAAAAACAAAAAGGCAAAAGTATACGCTTTTGCCTTTTTGTTTTGTGTAAGATTTTTAAATTCACTGCGTCATTATAAGCATGTGGTCGCACATACGAGATATCAAGTATTTGCGAAGTGAGACGAATAAGATATAATATCTTTTATCGTAATATCACTAGCACACAAAGTGTTTATGTGGTATTATGATTTAGTCTCACTTCGAGTATTTTCTCGAAGTGAGATCACAGAGAACTGATCATTGAAAACCAAATATTGAAATTTGAGCAATCAACGATCTTTATTAGTTTTCGGCGGTCGTTCTCATCGCTTATCAAATGCGAATTTGATAAGTACGATATCGGCCTTGTCGACACGGCAGATAGAGGGTGCAGTAATTCACCTTCCTCTGCAAATTACACGTTTTATATATGGTATGAAAAAGATACTTATATATAGAACACACGTCACTGTATGTTGTTGGTGTTGTCGACACTACACTTACCTCTTCATATTTTAGTATGGAGGCATACATGACGATTAATAATATTTAATTGACTATGACAAACAAATTTAAATTTATCGTAGCTTCAGTTGCTGTTTTCGCCCTAGGGTTGGTAGCAGTATCTGACGCTGCATATGTACACGCAGGTCTTCTAAAACAAGGCTCACGTGGTACACAAGTACTTGCTCTTCAGCAAGCACTTAACGCAACTGCATACAAAGTTGCTCTTACAGGAGCAGGTTCAGCTGGATCAGAAACAACATATTTCGGTCCTGCAACAAAAGCTGCTGTAGTAAAATTCCAAGCTGCTAACGGTCTCGTTGCAGATGGTATCGTAGGTGCTGCAACTGGTGCTAAGCTTGCTGGTCTAGGTGGTACAACAACTCCATCAGATCTACCAGCAGGATGTACTTCAACTGCAGGCTACTCAACTACAACAGGTGTGAAGTGTGACTCAGGTTCATCACTTCCAGCTGGCTGTACATCAACTGCAGGATTTTCTCCTGTTACAGGTGTAGCTTGTAATTCAAGTGCAAATACAGGGAATACAGGCAACCTAAATGGTGGTGCTGGAAACCTAGAGCTTTCATCAACTTCAAAAGACGTTAAGTCAAAAGTTGCTGAAGGATCATCAGAAAAAGTTCTTGGTGTAAAAGCTGAGGCTGAAGATTCTGATATCTCTATTACTAACGTTAAAGTTGAAATCAAAGAAGCTTCATCTGCAAATGGTTCATACAGAATTGACAAATATGTTGATACTGTAGCTATCTATCTTGGAGACAAGAAAGTTGGTGAAGTAGATGGAGATGACTTCAACAGAAGTAGTAAAACTTACACAAAGAGTATCTCAATCTCAAACGCAGTTATCAAAGAAGGTAAGAGTGAAAACCTATACGTAGTAGTAGAAGCTCTATCAACAGTTGATGATACTGCTAAGGTATTCGATGTTAAAATCACAGATGTTCGTTATACAGATGCTACAGGAGCAATCCTTACAGATGTAACTGGATACCCTAGTGACTTTGGTTTTGACAAAGAAGGTAAAGATGACAAGCTTTCTATCAAGAGAGTAAAATCAACAGCTGATACTCTAAAAGTTGATGCTGATGATGAGTCAGAAGAATACACAGTACTTACATTTGATATCGAAACAGGAAAGAAATCAAATGATATTACAATCAATGAACTTCTTTTTGAAGTAGAAGTAACTGGTGCTGGTGCTGGTAAAAAAGTTGAAGATGTTATCTCATACATTGAAGTAAATGGTGTTGAAGCAGATGCAAAATTTGTATCTGGTACAACTACAACAGGTACTTACAGTGTTGATTTTGATGACGACTTTGTTATTGATGGAAACGATTCAGAAGAAGTTGAGGTGGTTGTTGTATTTAATGCACAACTTGGAAACTACAATGATAAAACTAAGTTTGACATCAAGCTTCTAGATATCGTTGCTGAAGGTTCTGATGATATTAATACTTACTCTGGTTCAGCTACAGCTAAGACACAAACTCTAAGTGTTTCTTCTGCTGTTATTGATGGATATAAGTGGGAAATAGCTAAGACAGATAAGACTGGTGTTATCGACTTCTTCTTTACAGTAGAAGCTGATGATGAAGACTATGATGTTCTTGCATCAAGTATCTCTGCTACTTCAACTGACAACGTTTCTGGTGTTCTAGCCCTAGTTGCTGGTGATGCTGTAACTCATACTGCAGGTACTTCATATACTGTTGAATCAGGACGTGAAGCTACATTCAGAGTACGTTACGACTTCAGTACATCTGGTAGTAAAGAAGTAAGAGTTACTTCAGCTGCTGGTGTAGAAGTTCCTACAAACAAACAACTTTCACCGACTGTTGTTCTTGAATAATAATTAATCTTTTAGATTAATTTAGGAAAACAAAAAACCCCGAAAGGGGTTTTTTGTTTTGTTCTTAAAAATATTTTAAATAGTATATTTTTCTGTTATAGTATGTTTTATATGAAAACAGAGGGTATTTTTTGGCAATATAATTTAGCAAAATATTTATCATTATTTATAGTATTTTTATTACCGTTATTGATAAATAGAAGTTTGGCATTTCCGTATACTACAGGTAAAGCACTATTTTTTGTTATCAGTACTTTTTCTGTTCTGTGCTTATTTTTATGGGGACTTTTAAGGGATAAAAAAATAAAAATATCTTTTGGCATAGTTTCTGTTTCAATTATCTTATTTTCACTAGCTCTTGTGTTAAGTACTATTTTTGCTGTGGTTCCTAGGTTTGCTCTTTTTGGAGAAATAAGTGGAGCTAGTAGTTTGTTGATTTTTTCTGGTATATCAATGGCTTTTGTTTTATCTTCTTTTGTAAAAGAAGATAAAAACTTTATTAAAATACTAGCTTGGACTTCTGTTATATCTGCTGTTTTTGTGGCAATAGGTGCTTTTGGTGGAGAAAAAATACTCCCATCATCTACTGGTGGATCTACTCTCGGAAATACTTCTTATGCAGGTGCTTATTTATTAATAAATCTTTTTTTGGCTTTAGGTTTGGTCTTAACCTCAAAAAACTTATATCAGAAGATATTTTTAGTTTTATCTATTCTTACGATCTCTTTTTCTCCTATATTCTTTAATTTTAATATTTTTAAAGGACTCGTTTCTTTTTCTGAGATAAGTTCAAGTCCTACTATTTTATTTGGTGCTGCCAATGGTTCTGCTTTAGGTGTCGGAATAGGATTGATCTCTGTTATTTCTATTTTCCTTATTCGTTCTAAAAAGCATGTTTTAAAATGGGCTGGTGCTTTGTTGTTAATAGGACTTTTTACTTCTCTTTGGTGGGCAGGGCAGGAGCTTGTAAACCCAGACTCTAAAATAAACCAGATTTATACACAAGAAAAAAATGCAAACAGATTTGTTTTTTGGGATATTGCTTATGCAGGAATAAATGAAAGACCTATATTTGGTTGGGGAGTAGGGGGGTATGCGTATCTTTTCCAAGAAAATTATGATTCTATATTTTTCTCACCAGGATATGCAATAGAGTTGTGGACTAATAATCCGCACAACATGATAATAGAACATTTTGTTAACGCTGGTGTTTTAGGCTTATTTACTTATGTTTTAATGATCGGGAGTGCTGGTATTACTCTATTTTTAGTTACTAAATCAGAAGATAAAAATAAAAGAGTATTTAGCACTGTTTTATTTGGTGCTATATTTGGTTATGTAGTACAAAACTTTTTTGTTTTTGATACAGTTGTCCCTCTTATGATGTTCTATATAATTATAGGTTTTGCTATAGGTGTTCAAAAAGAAAAAGTTTTAGAGTTAAATAAAATATGGTCAATTATTTTTAAAATATTTATTTCTCTAATTATTTTTATTTCTATTTGTTTAATTTATTTAGGCGGGATAAAACCTTGGAGGGAGGTTAGCTCACTAACTAGTAATCTTGTAAATGGAAAATTATTATCAAAAGAAACTGATAATATTTCATATATGGGTTATGCTGGAGATAGTGCTTTTTGGGCAATTAAAACCTCTAGTATGATAAGTGCTGACAAAAATAGTACTGAGGAAAAAAAGAAAAAAGTAAAAGATGTTTTATATAAAAATATTGAAAAAATTGAAGATGCTTTAGTTGCAGATGGTAGAGAAAACTTTAGATCAAGATGGGTTTTGGGTCAGCTTTATTTGAAAATTATAGCTATAGATATGATTGTAAACAAAGATTTGGGAGCAAAATCAATTGAGAATTATAAAAAAGCTCTTGAGATAAATTCAAATAATCCTATGATATATTCTGATTTAGCCCAAGCTTATGCTTTTGAAAAAGATTATAAAAATTCTCAAAAATATATTCGTGCGGCTATTGCATTAGCTCCTGAGTATAAAACCAACTATAAATACGCAGATCAGATGATTAAGGGTGGTATAGCCACAAAAGAATTTGAGAAATATGTAAAAGATATGCGCGATAGATGGTGTTATGAAAACAGTCCTTGTATGACTGATAAGTGGAAATAATATGATTATAACTAGGCTTTATGGAGGAATGGGGAATCAGATGTTTCAATATGCTATAGCAAGGGCTATAGCTATTAGAAATAATGATTCTGTAGGTTTGGATTTAAAGGATTTATTGGACAGAACTCCAAGAAAAGGTTTTACATATCGTGGATATGATTTAGATTTATTTAATATTAAAGCTGATATCTTATCTCAAAAACAAATTCCTTTTTGGTTTAGGTTTTATGGGCAGGGTAGATTGGCATGGTATTTAAATATGTTAAGAAAAAAACTTTTTTTCACAAAAGGAAATGAAAAGAAAGATTTTGTTTTTGATCAAAATATTTTGTCTTTAAAAAATGTATATTTAAGTGGGTATTGGCAAAATCCAAAATATTTTCAAGATATTAAACATATCTTGAAAGAGGATTTTTCTTTAAAAAATCCTCTTCCTAAAAACATAGAAAGTCTTAGGCAAGAAATACTAAATAAAGAATCTTTGTGTATACATGTTCGAAGGGGTGACTATGTTGGGAATAAAGCACATGATATTCTTCCATCTGATTATTATCAAAAATCATTAGAAAAATTTAAAAATATTAAAATAGATCACATTTATATTTTTTCTGATGATATTGATTGGTGTAGAGAAAATATGTCTTTTGGTATAGATACTACTTTTGTTGGAGATGAGTATTCAGGGGAGCGTGCTATAGGTCATTTTGAACTTATGAGATCTTGTAAGCATTTTATTATACCTAATAGTACATTTTCTTGGTGGGCGGCTTATTTAAGTGATAGGAGTGGCATTGTTTTTGCTCCGGATGGTTGGATAGTTTTTGATATAAATAAAATGATATAATAAATAATATGAAAAATAATAATATAAAAAAGTATTTAAGTCCTAAAAAATATTTTTACTACTTTTTATCAAAAATTAAAACTTTATTTTCTAAATTAGAGAATAAAGGTGAAAGGGTTGAACCATTTTTTAAATTTAAATTTTTATTAAATGAAAATGATAGATGTCATATAAATAGATATAAATTTGGTTTAGATTATATAAATAAAGATTTAATCATTGGAGACATGGCCTGTGGTACTGGCTATGGATCTGTTATTCTTACTCAAAGATCTAAAATGGTTAGGGGGGTTGATATAGATGGTAATGTAATAAGTCACATATCTGATAAATATAAAAATATAAAAAATTTATATTTTGAAAAAAAAGATTTATTAGATATTGAATATAGTAATATTTTTGATGTAATATTTTCTTTTGAAACAATAGAGCACTTTTATGAAGATGATATAATAAAATTGATGACCATATTTCATAAATCTTTAAAAGAAAATGGCTTAATTATTTTTTCTACTCCATATATGCAAATTAATGATAAAAAAGCTATAGATATGGGATTTCATAGAACATTTTTTATAGATGAAGAGAAAATTAAAAACTGGTTAAGTAGTTCAGGTTTTAAACTTGAAAAATTTTACTATCAAAATTATAGAAGTTCTAAAATATCTAATAATATAAAAATTCAAAAAGATTTTATTATTTGTATAGCAAAAAAGAACTAGTTTTTTTAAAAATAAATTTTGTATAATAATATAATAAAATAATAAATTTGATTTTTTTCTTATTATATTTATTTATAATATATTTAACTTCGTTTATGATTAGTTTATTGTTTATTTTATGGTTTGTTATTTGGTGTTTTCCTAATGTATTGACAACAAATAAATTTTTAATTATGTATGGATTTCCATATTTTAAATGACACATTTTATAATAGTCACAATCCATAAGCCATATTAAATTTTCATCAAATAACATAGGACTTGAATTTTTAATTGTTATTGCAGAAGGTGATCCTATAGTATTATTTCCAATATAAATAAAATTATTATATTTAGGTTTAATTTTATTAAAATATTTAATACCATCATAGTCTGTATGAATACTAGATGTTATAGCCCAATTAAAATTATTTTTTTTATATTCTTTATATAATATTTCAAGATATTTTTTGTTTAGTAAAAAATCATCTTGAAAGATTATTTTTATTATTTCTCCACTAGATTTTTTAATTGCATTATTTATATTAGAAGAAGAACTACCTATATTTATATTATTCTTAATATATACTATATTTAGTTTTTCATTATATTTTTTACACAAATCTTCAATATTCTTGTTTTTAGAATGGTCAGATATGATAATTTCAAAATTTTTAAACGTTTGCCTTTCTAAACTTAAAAAATTTCTCTCTAGAAAGAAATTTCCCATTTCTCTCATTTCGTATGTTGGTATACAAACACTAATTTTATACATAAATTAACTATAGTTTTTTATGTTATAATTGTAAAGTTTATTTATGGAATATAAAATATCTATAATTCTCCCTGTCTATAACGGAGAAAAATATATAGCAAAGTCTATAAGGAGTATAATATCCCAGTCTTTTCAAGATTGGGAACTTCTCGTTATTGACGATGGGTCTATAGACAGTACAGAAAATATAGTTCTTAATTTTTGCAATAAAGATTCTAGGGTAAAGTATTTTAAAAATGATAAAAATCTGGGAATACAAAAAACTTTAAATAGGGGGCTGGCACTATCTCAAGGAAAATATATCGCACGTATTGATGCAGATGATGAATGGGTAGATAGGGAAAAGATTTTAATACAATTTGATTTCCTAGAAAAAAATCCTGATTATGGGCTTGTTGGTACGGGAGCTATTTTGATCGATAGTAAAGGTGTAGAACTATCAAGATATCTACTGCCAGAAAAAGATAAAGATATTAGAAAAAAAATTTTAGGTAGGAATTGTTTTGTCCACTCTTCTGTATTTTTTCGAAAAGAATTAGTTGGTGACGGTTATTCAGAAAGTGTTTTACATAGACATATTGAGGATCAAGAACTGTGGCTTAGAATAGGCTTGGTTTCAAAAATTTTTAATTTACAAAAACATTCAGTCTCTCTCACTGTTTCAAGGGATAGTATTACTTCTAAAAATAGAACTATACAAGCAAAAAGAATGCTCTCTTTATGTTTTAAATACAAAGATAAATATCCAAATAAAATAGGAAATATTTTATTTGGATATTCTAGATATGTATTCTTTTTAGTTTATAGTTACATTCCTTTTTCAAAAAGTATAGTTTATAAACTACAATCTTTTTTTAAAAAATAAATTCTCTATCGAAGGTAATTCAAGATTAAATTTTGTCTCTGGATCTTTTTGTGCTTTGTAGAAAATAAAAACATTTGAGATTATTTGTGATAGGGTATATGCAATAGCTGCTCCGTACATTCCATAGGGCGGTATTAAAGCAAAACATAAAAATACATTTGTACCAGATGCGATTATTATATATTTTAAAGTTATTTTTTGTTTACCTTTTGCTAGAAAAGCATTTGAAATAAACAAGCTGGGAATTATAGCTACAGCACTAATTGAAGCTATTTGAAATACTGGAACTGCTGGGGTGTACTCTGTGCCGTATATGATAGATATTAAGGGGGTAGCAAAAAAAGCCAATACTCCAGATATGATACCTATACCTAATATTGAGATAGTTATTGATTTTCCTAAAACTTTTTTAAAGGAATATATATTTTCTTCAGATGTTCTAGATAACATAGGAAGTAGGGCAGTTGCAAAAAGAGATGGCACTAGCCAAAGTATTTGTATTATTTTTTGTGCTGCACTGTAGTATCCGACTTCTGACATTTCTCTAAAATAACCCAAGATGAGAGTGTCTATGTTATAGAGAGCTATTCCTAGTATTGCCACCATTCCTACAGGCCAAGCTTCTTTAAAAATATTTTTTATAATTTTTGGATCATAATTTAAAAAAATATTTGGGAAATATTTTTTTGTTGAAATGTAAACTAAAATTACACCTAGTATTCCAGCTATGATATAGGCAATAAATAAAGAGGGTGCTGTAGGGGTTTTGAAGATGTAGTATAAAGATATGGAAACTAATAAGATTGTAGAAAGTATTTTAATAATAGCTTCATGTTCCATTTTCTCTCTTGCTCTATTTAAAGAAAATCCAAACTCTCTTAGATTGTCGAGCATTAGTAATACTGCTACAAGTGGAATAATATTTTTAACTTGTTCATTTTCTATAAAAATAGACAGCATTAAAAGAGTACTCATGCTTACTATTGAAAGAATTATTTTTAATACAAAACTTGTAGCTATATACTTTTTTATGTCTCCATCTTTTTTTGAAACTTGTTTTATAAGTATTGAATTAATACCAATATCAGACAATATAGAAAATATACCCATTAGAGAAAGACCATAAGAAAAAAGACCCCATTCTGTAGCTCCTAGGATTCTAGCAGCATAAACAAATAACCCAAGTTTTAAAACTCTAGTCCCAGCTTCGCCTAATCCCAGCCAAAAAGTATTTTTGATCACTGTCTGTTTATCGCTAGTATTTTTGAAGAGAAAGTTTTTTATTTTTGAAAACATTTTAATGTGTAAATATAATATGAATTGTTTTTAGTACTATCCCAATATCTAATAGGGGGTTTTTGTTTTTTATGTAATATAAATCAAATTCAAATTTTTCTTTTGAATCATCTACTGTTCTTGCGTATCTATATTTTACTTGTGCCCAGCCAGTAAAGCCTGGCCTTACATAGTGTCTTAGATAGTAGTATGGTATTTGTTGTTCTAGTTCTCTTACAAACTCTGGTCTTTCAGGTCTTGGCCCTACAAGTGCAATATCTCCTTTAATAATATTTATCATTTGAGGTATTTCATCTATATGGGTTTTTCTTAGGATTGAGCCTAGTGGTGTTATACGCTTATCTTTTTGTGTTGCCCATGTTGCTCCTGACTTTTCAGCATCTTTAAGCATTGAACGTATTTTATATACTCTAAAAATCTTTCCATTTTTTCCGACTCTTTCTTGAGAGTAGAATATAGGTGATCCGTCTTCTATAAATCTAGCAAACATAGCTAATAATAGGATGGGGGAAGATATGATGAGTACTAGACTTGCAACAAGAATTTCTATAATTCTATAAATTATATGTACGCCAATATTACGTTCTTTTGATATGTAGAAAAGAGCCTTGTCCTCATTCATTGTTGATAGGTTTATTTTACTAAACATTATTTCATAAGCTTTATGAAGTGGAAGAATTTCTGCATTTAGTTTTTGAGAAATTTTTATTAAAAGTTTTGTTTCTATATTTTCTGCTATGATTGTATTCACTCTTTTTATATTTATAGGTTCTGATAGCGATTTAATATGCAAACAAATAAAACCTATTTGAGGATGGTTTTCTATTTCTGATTTGAGTTTGTATATAAGTTGAGTATCTCCTATTAAAAGAATTGATTTGCGAAATTGTTTTGCAAAGAGGTGATAATAAAGTCTTCTCCATAGGATCGTTAGAATAAAAGAAAGTACGCCCACTATCAGCAAGTTTGTTTTTGGTGCAATTTTAGTCTGAGGAAGTAGATAAAAAAATAAAACCCCTACTACAATATTTGTAGTTATACCGATAGATAATAATCCTATATTTGTAGGGGAGGGGTTTATTTTTTTTATTTCATAAAGATCAAAAATAAAGAAGGTAATGAGCCATATTAAAAACAACCAAAAGAATGGCATAAACTGTTCTGAAATTGCTTGCTCTGCAAAACCTTCAAAACGAATTCTTGTCATTATAAAAAAAGACAATAGAAAAGCGGCAATATCTCCTAAAACTAGTATAAAAATCCGCTGAGAAAACATGTGCTCATTGTATAATATTTTAATTATTTGTAAATGGTCGAGCTATTTTTATAAATATAAAGTGTAAATAATATTTTATCAAAATTTGAACACACTTTCGTATTATATGAGTATAAAAAGATTTAAAAAATGGTTTTTAATTAAAGAAAAGATAGATGAGCAAAATATAAATAAACTCCCGCTATTTTCAGAAGGAGAGGTCTGGTGGTGTGGAATAGGTGAGAATGTTGGTATTGAAATTAATGGAAAGAGTGAAGTATTTTCTCGTCCTATAGTTATTTATAAGAAATTAAGTCGTATGGGTTTTATGGCAATCCCTATGTCTACTCAGTTTAAAAATGGTAGTTGGTATGTATCTATTTATTTTCAAGAAAAGCAGGTTGTATTAAATATTTCTCAAGCTCGCGTAGTAAGTTCTTCAAGGTTATATTCTAGGATAGGATCACTTGATGAAAATGATATAAAGATTTTGAAAGAAAAATTTATAGAATTATATAAATAAAAAAACTTATCCTCATAGATAAGTTTTTTTATTTATATTTTCCTCTATCTCTCAATAGAGGTACGCGGGAAACCCCGAATATGTTTTTAGTATAACAAAAATACTTAAAGGGTCAAATCAAAAAAGTGAATACGATTTTATCAAAATTTGAACACACTTTCGTATCATATAGATATGGGAAATAATTATGCATATATTGATGCTTCAAATCTTAGGTTCGGTATTTTACAAAATAATTGGGAGATAGACTATAAATCTTTTAGATCTTGGCTTAGAGACAAGTTTGGTATTCAAAAAGCAATTCTTTTTATAGGATTTATTTCTGAGAATATTGATATTTATAATCATTTAAAATCAATTGGATATGATATTGTTTTTCGCCCTACTTTAAAAAATAAATATGGAGAAACAAAAGGGAATGTAGATGGTGAACTAATACTTCAAATAGCAAAAGATTTCTATGAACAAAAACTTAAATCAGTAATTCTTGTTTCTGGGGATGACGATTATTGTTGTATCGTTGAGTTTCTTAAAGATAAAAAAATACCCATTACGATAGTATCACCTAATAAAAAATACCTCTCACTCCTTCTTAAAAGAACTAATGTACCAATTGTTATCTTGGAAGATATGAAAAATAAACTTCAGAAAAAACCTAAAATGAAAAAACCCCCAGATAGACCGTAATCTATCAAGGGTTTTTTTCTTGTTTATAGTTTTATTATATCAAATTTATTTCTAGCGTCAATCTTAAATTGTGAATACAACTTTATCAAAATTTGAACTCTATTTCGTATCATATAGATATGGAAAATAATTATGCATATATTGATGGGCAGAATTTGTATTTGTCTATAAAAATATTAGGCTGGAAAATAGACTGGAAAAGATTTAGAGTTTATTTAAAAGAGAATTATTTAATAGAAAGAGCTTTTTTATTTATTGGGTATATTGATGGTAATAATAATTTATATTCAAGATTGCAAGATGCTGGTTTTATTTGTATTTTTAAGCCAGTATTAAAATATAAAAATGGAATAATAAAAGGTAATGTTGATACAGAGTTGGTTTTGCATACTATGATACATTTTAAGGATTTTAAGAAAGCTGTTTTAATTACTGGTGATGGGGATTTTTATTGTTTGGTTCAATATCTTTTAGAAAAAGATAAATTAAAAACAGTACTTGTTCCTAATAGAGATAAATATTCTGCATTATTAAAAAAGTTTGCTAAGAAAAACATTGCTTTTATGAATGATCTTAAAAATTTGATAGGTGAAAAATAAAAAGGACCCTACAAAGACAAAACATTGTAGGGGACTTTTTGTGGTGATATTTCTATTATACACATTTAGTATTTTTCAGCAATCTTAAAATGTGAATATGATTTTATCAAAATTTGAACGCTATATTTGTACCATATACATATGGATATATAAAAAAGCCTCCTTAGGTAGTTAGCCGTTCGGATGCTTTTTCGTCGTAATATATTTCCATTATACACATCTAGTCTTTTTCAGCAATCTTAAAATGTGAATATAAAATTTTAGAATCTTTAATAAAAGAAATTATATAAAAACGAATGCTGGTGTGATTTCCACACCAGCATTCTCGGAGGCCAAAGCCATAATATCTTTATTATACACACCCACACATTTTGAGCAAATCAAAAAAGTGAATACGACTTTATCAAAATTTGAACACACTTTCGTATCATGTAGATATGAAAAATAATTACGCATTTATTGATGGAGCAAACTTACACAAAGGAGTTGATTCTTTAGGTTGGAATTTAGATTATCAAAAGTTTTTTATATGGATAAAAGAAAAATATAAAATTAAAAAAGTTTTTATATTTTTAGGTTATATAGATAAATATCGTAATCTTTATAAGTTATTAGAGAGATATGGTTATATAATTATTTTCAAGGAAGTAGTTTATGATATTCACGGAAAAGCAAAAGGGAATTGTGATGCAGATCTTGTTTTGCATGCTGTCATTAATTATTATGAAAAGTATTTTGAAAAAGTTTTATTAGTTTCTAGTGATGGGGATTATTCATCTTTAGTAAAATTTCTATTAAAGAATAATAGTTTAATATCAATAGTATCTCCAGCAAATGAGAAAAAGTGCTCAATTTTATTAAAGAGAACCGGTGCGAAGATATCTTATATTAAAGATCAGTATGAAAAACTTAGAATAAAAAAAGCCCCCGATAGAGACAAAACTCTATAAGGGTCTTTTTTGTGGTGATATATCCATTATACACATCCATTTATTTTGAGCAAACCCAAAATGTGAATACGACTTTATCTAGATTTTATATCTATCACCGCCGACCAAGGGTCGGCGGTATTAGATGGTGAGGGGAGTAATGTATTGATACTAGTACTCGTCATAGATAGTATATATACATATGAAAAAAATATTATCAATGATAATTGAATACTCTAGTCAGATATCTTTGTTTCAAAAAAACTCTGTTCAAAAAGAAACAAAAAAAATTCTTTCAAAATACCACAAGACTTTTAAAGATCTAGCTGTTTATGACAGAAAAGGAAAAGTTCGTAATTAAGTACCGGACTTTTGATGATGTAAAAGATGATTTGAAGAATTGGATAAAAGAAAATTCAAAATAGGGCAAAATTCGTATTTTAATAGAATACAGATTTTGTTTTTGTAAACTTTGGGCTTCAGACGCAAATTGGTATGATATAGGCGTATGACACAGAATAGTAATAATCAGAAATCATTTTTTCAGAAAAACAGAAATAGTATTGTTTCTGCAATAGTTATCATAATTATAGGTTTGTTTATTTTCTTTATTTTTAACAATAAGCCAGCAAGAGAATCAAATCTAGAACAAGAAGTTGTAGAAAATACAGAAGAGACAATAGTAGAAGCATCAGAAGTATCTATTCCAGAAGGAGAAGAAGCTTATCAAGCAGCGATAACATCACACGCAGGTAGAATTATTGAAATCACAGATGTATGTGTAGCTACACCTGAGACTCTATCAATCGCACTAGGAGAGACAGCCCTACTTAACAACTCATCAGATCTTTCACAAGATTTTACAATGGGTGAAGAGACATTTACAGTAGGTGCTCGCCACTATAAAACACTTCGCTTCAAAGAAGCACAAACAGCAACTCTCACATGTGGAGATGCGACAATTGCAACTATTGAAGTAAAATAATTTTATGAAAAGAAAAACTATTATTCTTATCACCGCAGTTTTGGCTATAGTGATACTAGTGATAGCGCTTCTTTCGAGGCAAATAGGACTGCAAAGTCCTATTGTCTTTTTGGATGAACCACATTCTGTTGTCGACCAAAATCCTAAACAAAGACAGGATATAGAATTTGAAATTTATTCTGTAAAAGATGAGCCAACACATATATATGTAGTGAATGCTTGTGAGGTGTATGTAAATAAAAATATTTTTACAGCGAATGAACCGGTAGTTGTAGAAAATACTACAGATGAAATTCACGAAATTCAAATAGGCAAGCGAGCATATATTTTACCCAAAAAAGAAAAAGTAATGGCGAGATTTAGTGGGGTAGGTTCATTTGATATTTTGTGTGATGAATTAAATACGGGATTGGGAATCTATATTAACTAGAACTAGTTTTAAATATAAAAAACATTGACTTTTTAGCGATAAAAAGTATATTATAGGGCAGTGTAGATCGAAGACAGTAGGCATATAAGTCCTACCGAGGTCGAAAACTCACTTTTAAATCTACACTTACATTAAAAATTTTATTTATTATGGCAATTTCAAAAGAGAAAAAGCAGTCTATTGTTTCTTCTTTCTCTGAAGCTCTGTCAGATGCAGAATCTGTAGTTTTCGTACAATTCGGAAAGGTACCAGTTTCTACTACTAATGCTCTTCGCCGCGCACTTCGTGCAGAAGGTGTAGGATATAAAGTAGGGAAGAAGACATTGCTAAAGCGCGTACTCGCTGAAAAAGGTTATACAGGAGAGCTTCCTCCACTAGAAGGAGAGATAGCTATTGCGTATAGTACTGATCAGCTTGCAAGTGCAAGAGGAGTATATGAATTTCAAAAATCAACCAAGGGTGCTATCAGTATCGTAGGTGGTATTTTTGAAGGAGAATACAAAGATAAAGATAGAATGGTAGCAATTGCGACAATTCCTTCAAGAGAAGTTCTGTTGTCACAAATCGCATTCTTGCTCAAGAGTCCACTACAACGCTTGGCTATTGCAGTCAATGAAGTGGTAAAAACTAAAAATTAAAACTAACTAATCTATTATTATGTCAAAATTTGAATCATTTCTTACTGAACTTGAAAATGCTTCAGTACTAGAACTCAACGAGCTTGTAAAAGCTATTGAAGAAAAATTTGGAGTATCAGCAGCAGCGGTTGCAGCAGCTCCAGCAGGAGGTGCAGCATCAGCTGGCGCAGATGAAAAAGACTCATTTACAGTTGTACTAGCATCAGCAGGAGAACAAAAAATCGCAGTTATGAAAGCTGTTAAAGAAGCTCTAGGTCTTGGACTTAAAGAAGCTAAAGACCTTGTAGATGGAGCACCTGCAACTATTAAAGAAAACGCTAAGAAAGACGAAGCGGAAGCTCTTAAAAAAGCTATAGAAGAAGCAGGAGGAAAAGTTGAACTTCAATAGTTTTTAACTTTAAATCCAAAACAAAAATCCCCGAAAGGGGATTTTTGTTTTGGGTTGCAAAAAATTTTTAGATATGATATATTAAAAATCTAAATGTTCTTTATATGGCAGAATTTAAACATTTGCCAATCATTGTCTTCGGTGTAGGATTTGTTTCGCTAGCAGCAGTAGCGGAGAAGTACTTGAAAAATGATGTAATAATTTTTCTTGAAACAAAAAAATCTACTCAATTGGAGGAATCATCCTTATTAAGCAATCTTCCGAAAATCGTTTTGATTAACGATCGTAATGAAGAAAGTTTATTTCTGGACTTACCTCACACAGAAAAACAGAGTCAGTTTTTTCTCTTCAAGAAAAAAATTACAAAGACATTGATAAGGCGGATTTCCAATCGGAAGTACCACCTTAGCTTAGCCAGGCTAAGCAGGCAAAAAAACAACCAAATTATAAGCCGCGATGTGATATCGCGGTTCTTTTTTTGTCTAAATTTACAACAAGTATAATTTGATTCGGCAAGATTATTTATTTAAAAATATGCTATAATAGACTCACACTTATAAGAGAGGTGTGAGTAATACAATGGAAATTTTAGGAAAAATGTTGGGCGGTATTCCGCGTGTAAAGGTGATGCGTCTATTTTTATTAAATCCAAATGAACCATTTGGTATAGACGACATCGTAGAGAGATCAAGATTACAAAAATCTGTAGCAAGAAAAGCTATTACAGGACTTTTAAGTATGACTCTTATTGAAAAAATAGATTTTATCCAAGAGTTTGAGGATGCGAAAGGGCGAAAGACTGAAAAGCAAATTTCTGGCTGGGTGCTTAATCCGCGCTTCCCACATATTGAAGAATTAAAACAACTTCTTGTTGAGGGAGAATTCTTTAAGCATGAAGAAATATCAAAAAGATTTAAGCCAGCAGGTAAGGTTCAGCTTTTGGTTGTATCTGGCATTTTTATTCAGGACTCAGATAGTAGATTAGATCTATTGATAGTGGGGGAGAATATCCGCAAGCCATTTGTTCAGCGTGCAGTTGCAGTGCTTGAGAGTGAGCTTGGAAAGGAATTAAGATATGCAGTATTTAATACTACAGACTTCAAGTACCGCCTCTCTATGTATGACAAGCTCCTTCGTGATGTTTTTGATTTTCCTCACGAAAAATTAATTGTAGGCAAAGAGTTCTCCACAACTATATTTTCAAACTAATCCCTTTATAAGGTATAATATAGACACTGACCGCCGGCGATCGTCGTGTCAGAATTAACAATAATTTTTAATACGCGCGTATTACAAAAATATTATGCTTATACAGACATGGAGTGAAATATTCCTTCTCTCGCTTCAAGGACTATGGTACGGATTTATTTCAACAGTACCAGCAATCCTTCTTGCGATTGTGGTATTTATTATCGGTTGGATTGTAGCTTCTACACTAGGTGCATTGGTCACTCGTGCAGTTGATGCTCTTGGGCTTGATAAAGTATTAAAAGGTGCAGGTACAGAACAAGCTCTTGCTCGTGCTGGATGGAAGCTTCACATAGGTGGAGTTATCGGATGGCTAGTGAAGTGGCTAATCGTACTTGGATTCTTTACTGCATCAATCAATCTTCTAGGTCTTGATCAAGTAAATGTATTCCTATATCAAATAGTGGCATACATTCCACAAGTGATCATTGCTATCTTGATATTGATTGCAGGTACAGTACTAGCTGACTTTGTACGCAAGCTTATCCGTGGTAGTGCAGCTATTGCAAGAGTACGAAGTGCTCGTGCGCTTGGTACTATTGCTTACTATGCTATCTGGATTCTTACAATCATCACAGCTCTTGATAAGCTAGGTATCTTCGGATATTTTGGACAAATCCTATTTACTGGAATTGTCTTTGCTTTCTCATTGGCTCTTGCTATTGCTTTTGGTCTTGGGTCAAAAGATGTAGCTTCAAGATTTGTAAATCGTCTAGCAGAAGATTTATCTTCTCGTAATGACCAAAAATAGTATTTATTTACTATTTTAAACAATCAAAAAAGGCTACCCTTGGGGTAGCCTTTTTTGATTAGAGAAAATGCTTGACTTTTTTTTGGGCCTAGTCTATACTAGCCCCACTGATGAATACATATAAAAATCAAAATAAATAACGGCGTTGCCACTCATTTGTTTTGGCCGCCGATTTAGGCGGTTTTTTTATGTAATCATTCAGTATAGTTTTTTGACAAAAACATCCTGACATTCTTTTTAGTTAAAGTCTCATGCTAACGAGACCAGAGCTTACTCTTTGATAAGGGGAGTAAGAACAACTCTGTATAACTGCAGGTAAAGAATAGTCAGAGAAGTCCAATAGAAAATAGATAGCGAGCGGTCGCAATCTAATAGGACTATAAAATGATTTCTAGATTTCCTAATAGGAAATAAGAGCATATGGTGGATGCCTAGGTTCTACATGGCGATGAAAGACGCGATAGGCGGCGATACGCTTCGGGGAGGTGTCTATGACCTTTGATCCGGAGATTTCTGAATGGGGAAACCCGTATGAGCAAACCTCATACACTGTACATCATAAGAATGTACGGAGCGCACCTCGGGAAGTGAAACATCTCAGTACCGAGAGGAAAAGAAAAAAATGCAGCGGATGCTGCGACATTCCCCCAGTAGCGGCGAGCGAAAAGGGAGGAGCCCAAACCGATGCCTTCGGGCATCGGGGTTGTAGGATAGAAGCGTCGTTTTACGAGAAGAGTTACAAAGTATATGTATAGGAAAAATTGTTGGAAACCAATACCACAGAAGGTGATAGTCCTGTATTCGAAATATATATACCTCTTTTGCTTCTACTCCTGAGTACTTCAAGACACGAATAGCTTGGAGGAATCTGCCAGCACTAACTGGTAAGGCTAAATACATTGTAGAGACCGATAGTGAACTAGTACCGTGAGGGAAAGGTGAAAAGAACTCCGAGAGGAGAGTGAAATAGAACTGAAACCATATGCTTACAAGGAGTCGGAGCGGGTGTTTACATCCGTCACGGCGTGCCTATTGAAGAATGAGCCAACGAGTTCATAAGTGCGGCTTGGCTAAGTATTAAAGATACGGAGCCACAGGGAAACCAAGTGTTAATAGCGCGTAATTGGTCGTACTTATGAGACCCGAAGCCAGGTGAGCTACCCATGAGCAGGGTGAAGTGCTGAGAAATCAGCATGGAGGCCCGAACCGGTACGTCGTACAACGCGTTCGGATGACTTGTGGGTTGGAGTGAAAAGCTAATCGAACCTGGTAATAGCTGGTTCTCTCCGAAATAGCTTTAGGG
>CAYODR010000005.1:0-56090 GCA_964402895.1 uncultured Candidatus Saccharibacteria bacterium
TACCGGTGAAGATGCCGGTTACCTGCAGTTAGACGAAAAGACCCCGGAAGCTTTACTATAGCTTGGTATTGGGTATGTTTGTGTAATGCGTAGCATAGGAAGGAGACTTTGAAGCGCCGCTTTCGGGCCGCGTGGAGTCGTCAGTGAAATACTTCTCTTTACACGGGCATATTCTAACCACTGCGGAAAAAACGCAGTGGAACAGTGCCTGGTTGGTAGTTTTACTGGGGCGGTATCCTCCTAAAGAGTAACGGAGGAGTTCAAAGGTCAGTTAGGCGCGAATGGAAACCGTGCCGATAGTGCAATGGCAAAAACTGGCTTGACTGTAAGGGGGCCATCCCGAGCAGGTGCGAAAGCAGAACATAGTGAACCGACAATTCGCATTAGATGCGGTTGAAGATTAACGGATAGAAGCTACTCCGGGGATAACAGGCTAGTTCCGCCTAAGCGTCCATAGCGACGGCGGAGTTCGGCACCTCGATGTCGGCTCACCTTATCCCGGGGCTGGAGAAGGTCCCAAGGGTATGGCTGTTCGCCATTTAAAAAGGTACGCGAGCTGGGTTCAGACCGTGCAGATTGTTTACTTTCTGTAAGTAATTTGCATCGTCTGAATCCCGAGGAGAATGTAAGAAATAAATTAATATAATGTAGCATTATGTTTTAGTCTTTTCGTCTAATAAAATAATTCAAAATAATTTTTTAAATTATCAAATGATAGTAGAAAGAGAACCATCTTATTACGGCGGTCTCATATAGTGATATATGAAGACATGCTCAACTAATATCGGTGAAATCCTACCTCTGTAAAAAGAGAGGACAACACCGAGGGAAGGTCTTGTAAAATTTATAAGACTACCCGTAGAGACTAGATGTTGAGATACTCGTAAGAGTATAAGGTATAGTCCAATCCATACAGTAATGTGTGAAAAGATGCGTAAGACAGGTTGGTCTCCTATCTACTGCAGGCGTTGATATTTGAGGAGAGTTGCTTCTAGTACGAGAGGACCGAAGTGAACGAATCTCTGGTGTATGAGCTCTAGTGCCAACTGGACTGCTCAGTAGCTATGTTCGGAATGGATAACCGCTGAAAGCATCTAAGCGGGAAGCCAGCTCCAAGATTAGATATCGTTGAGGGCCCTAGGAGATGACTAGGTTGATAGGCACTAAGTGGAAGCGTAGTAATGCGTTGAGCTGAGGTGTACTAATTGCCCGATTCCTATTAGGAAATCTGGAAATCAGGCTTTATTTTATAAAGTTCAGAAAAAATATTTGAGTCCACAGTCTTGGTGGTTTGTCGCAGGGGTCACACCTCTTCCCATTCCGAACAGAGAAGTTAAGACCTGTAGAACCGATGATACTCATTTTAATGGGGAAAGTAGGTAACTGCCAGGACTGTGGACTTAAGTATATGTCAAAACAAAAAACTCGATTACAATATCGGGTTTTTTGTTTATCTATTGTCGCAGGTTGTCCCGTCTTACAGGCGCAGTACACCTTTTGGATTTTTATTTCGCAAGCTTATAAAAATCTCAAAAGGTCTTGCGCTTCGGGTCCCACCCCAAAGCTCACCTCTTCCCATTCCGAACAGAGAAGTTAAGACTTGTAGAACTAAACTGTTAGGACAAAGCACTTAAGAGAAGAGTTGTTTGAACTTTTTATTTATTATGTTATTATTTTTTATATGAATATGGAAAAAATAAATCAAAACCAGGAGAATAATCTTAGTCAGGAGTGGTACAAAGAATTTGATGAAATTACTAAAAGGATCAAAAAAAATATCTCAGGAAAAGTGGGTGTAGATTCTGTTGATTATTATTCATATATAGATGAAGATAGTTCACCAGAAAAAGATCATAATAGATTAATTGAGCTAAGTAGTGAATTACACAAAAAGAGAGAAACACTTCTTGAATATGATATTTTAAATAATGCTATAGATGGTTTAATTTTTGAGCTGACCCAAGAATTTGATACTTCTCCAAACAAAAACAAGAATAATTTTGATTTAGATAGTGAAAAATAGGTAATATTTATTTTTTGCAAAAAATATATGCTTATTGGAAATTCTGCTTAAAAGCTCACCTCTTCCCATTCCGAACAGAGAAGTTAAGACTTATAGAACCGATGATACTCATTTTAATGGGGAAAGTAGGTAACTGCCAGGACTGTGGACTTAAGTATATGTCAAAACAAAAAAACACAACGAAAGTTGTGTTTTTTTGTGCTATAATAATTTTTATGGATTGGGCAAGACGCAGAAAGACTTTATATTTATTATTGATATTTTTATTTATTATCGGTGTTGCGTTTTTGCTTTATTTGAGATATTTTGATGTTCCTCCGACTTGTTTTGATAAAAGAAAAAATGGCGATGAGACGGGGGTAGACTGTGGTGGGTCTTGTGCGCTTTATTGTCCATATACATTATCAACTCCAAAAGTACTTTGGTCCCGCTCCTTTCCAATATCTCAAACTACCGCACATGCCGTGGCGATGATTGAACACAACAACATCACAGCAGTAGCATCAAAAATCAATTATAAATTCTCTTTTTATAATGAACAAAATGAATTAGTTGGCGAGAGAGAGGGTAGTACATTTTTAGGTCCGCTTGGCCGGACGGCAATATCAGAAACTTTTATTTCTATTTCAGAGATTAATATTGCTCGCACCACATTTACTATCTTAGAACCTATTTCATGGCATAAAATATCAACTGAATTTACGAAAAATATTATCAATACAGAAAGACATTATTTAGAAAATTTTTCTTATACAAATTCAGGGCAGACACATTCAAGACTATCTGCTATTGTTAAAAATGATACTGATTATACATTCAACAATGTTCAAGCAATAGCTATATTGTATGATTCTACCGGCAATGCGATTACAACTTCAAAATACGATATTCCTACTCTTAAAGCCAAAGAAACTCAAAACATATTTTTTACCTGGCCCTATCCTTATGCGGGATCTTCTGTAAGGTCTGAAATATATATCAGAACAAATCTTTTCGATATCGCTTTATGATTAGAGGTTTTGGAAAAAATATAGACTGGATACTGCTTATCTCTATTGTGCCAATAATCTTGGGTGGACTTGCTATTATGACTTCTTTTACGGGGTCAGGAGATATTTTTGCTAGACAATTATTGTGGGTAGTAATTGGCGTTGTACTGATGTTTTTTATTGCAAATATTGATGTCAGATTTCTTAGAGATTCAAGATATATCACCATCTTTTATGCCGGAGCATTATCTTTATTGGTCTTAGTACTTTTGGTTGGAAAAACCGTAAAGGGTGCAAAGAGTTGGTTTGATTTTGGTTTTGCTTCTTTTCAGCCTACTGATATTGTGAAGCTTTTAGTTATTGCAATCCTCGCAAAATATTTTTCTCGTAGACATATAGAGATAGCACGCTTTAAACACTTATTCATTTCTGCTCTTTATGCACTTATACCTACAGCTTTGATTTTGCTTCAGCCAGACTTTGGTTCTGCGATGGTGATCATTGGTATTTGGCTGGGCATGGCGTTGGTGGCTGGGATTTCAAGAAAACACTTACTCCTTGTTGTGGGTATTGCATCAGTAATATTTGCTATTGCTTGGCTTTTTGTTTTTCAGCCATATCAAAAAAATCGTATTACCAACTTCTTTAATCCAACCGCAGACATTAGAGGAAGTGGATATAACGCTTATCAAAGTATGGTAGCGGTAGGAAGCGGGGGATTTATGGGTAAGGGCTTGGGCTACGGTACTCAAAGTAGATTAAATTATCTCCCAGAATATGAGACAGATTTTATTTTTGCAGCCTTTGCCGAAGAGTGGGGATTTTTTGGAGGAGTTTTGATTATCACATCTTTCGGAGTTCTTTTTTGGAGAATTATTTATCACGCTATTCGCGCGGCTACTAATTTTGAAATGCTTTTTTGTGTAGGTTTTTTACTTATGATTTTTGGGCATGTGATAGTTAATATTGGTATGAATATAGGCGTCATGCCTGTCACTGGTATCCCGCTTCCTTTTATGAGTTATGGCGGTAGTCATTTGCTTGGTGAATTTATCGGTCTTGGTATAATCATGAGTATGGCTCGATTTGAAAGAGCGGTGCATCCGGATGATATACATAAAGAATTTATTGGCTATGCTTAATCTAAATATAAACTTTTTTAATTCAATAAATAATCTAGCTCTCAATAATAGTTTTTGGGATACTTTTTTTATATTTATTACTAATGATGGGACTTATCTTATTTTCTGGTTAATAGGTATATTTTTATTTTTTGTTGCTCCGTTTATTACACCAAAAAGAGAAAGACCAGAAGCTTTGATTGCTGCTATATATGTACTTCTAAGTGTAGTATTTACATGGCTTGTCGTTGCTACACTAAAAGAATTATTTTCGATAGCAAGACCTTTTGAGGTTTTGGATGGTGTAAATAAATTAGTCTCTGCATCTGGAAAATCTTTTCCATCATTGCATTCAGCGCTTACAATGGCTCTTGGAGTTGCTATTTCTTTTTATTATAAAAAGACAGGTATACTTTTGATTACATTTTCTTTCATAATAGGCTTTTCAAGAATCTTTGTCGGGGTGCACTATCCACTTGATGTACTTGTTGGCTTTGCTTTCGGTATACTTATGCCGATAATATCAAGGAACTTTTTGACTTTTCTATATAGATAATCTCTAATGTTTTTTACATTGCAGAGTGTTCAAAAAGGGTTAAAATACAAACCATGTTAAAAAAGAGAATAATTTCAGTACTTATTTTATTAGTCGGGGTATTTTTAGGTCTTAGTGTTTTAAATCCCTCTTCAAGTTTGGTCCCAAAGTTTTTGAATAAAGATTTTTCTCTGGGGCTTGATCTCTCAGGAGGAAGTCATCTTATATATGTAGCAGATACCAGCGCTCTTTTAGATAGAGATGTGAATTCTTCTATGGAAGCGCTCCGTGATGTGATTGAAAGACGCATTAATCTTTTTGGCGTAGGGGAGTCTATTGTGACAACTCAAAGTAGCACACTCTCTGGTACAAAAGAAAACAGACTTTCTATTGAGCTTCCGGGTGTGACAGATATTGAAAAAGCAATTGAGATGATTGGTCAGACACCTTTCTTGGAGTTCAAATTACAATCATCAAGTGATTTTTCTGATGTAGAAGAAATAGATGTAGATAAACTTTTTGTCTCAACTGATTTGACTGGTAAATATTTAAAAAAATCAAGTTTAGTATTTAATCCTCAAAATAGTTCTCCAGAAATCACCATTGAATTTGATGCTGAAGGCTCAAAGATTTTTGAAAAAATAACTCAAGAAAATATTGGAAAGGTTTTAGCTATATATCTAGATGGACAGATTATTTCTGCGCCAGTTATTCAGTCTGCTATTTCAGGTGGGCAAGCACAAATCACTGGAAACTTTTCTCCAAAAGAAGCTAAAGAACTTGTGGGCAGACTTAACTCTGGGGCTCTTCCTGTCCCTATCAATCTAAGTACAACTCAGACAATTGGTGCAACTTTAGGAGGCAATGCAATTGAGGCTGGGGTAACGGCTGGGATAATTGGCTTTATTGTAGTCGCTTTGTTTTTGATTGTTTGGTATAGACTACCAGGAGTAGTGGCAGTACTTGCGCTCGGATTGTATTTAGTTATTACAATGATCCTTTATAAGTTTATTCCCGTCACTTTGACAGCTTCAGGTATAGCTGGATTTATTATCTCTATTGGTATTGCGGTTGATGCAAATATTCTAATCTTTGAAAGATTTAGAGAAGAGAGAAAGAGTGGAAAGCCAAGAGGAGAAGCTTTGAAAGATGGCTTCCTTCGTGCATGGTATTCTATTCGTGATGCAAATATTGCAGCTTTGATTGTTTCTATCATTCTCTTTTGGTTTGGAACATCTTTGATCAAAGGTTTTGCTTTGACGCTTGGCTTGGGTGTATTTATCAGTATGCTTAGTGCGATTACTATCACAAGAGTTCTTTTGGAATCACTACCAGAAGGTGATGGCCGTATTTATAAGTTTTTATTTAGTAGCGGATTTAAGTCATAAAAATATGTTTATCATCAAATACAAAAAAATCTTTATCGCAATAGCAGCAGTTTTAGTAGGAGCTTCAATTTTTGCAGTACTTTATTTTGGACTTCCACTAGGAATAGACTTCAAGGGGGGCTCAGCACTGGAAGTAGAATATAAAAATCAAAGACCAACAGTTGAAAGTATAGTCCTTTCTATACAGGGATTAGGCTTTGAAGAAGTTCAGGTTCAACCAGTAGGTGAAAACGGAGTAGTGCTCAAACTCAAAGAAATAAATGAAGAACAAAAGTCAGTTATTTTAACAGAGCTAGGTTTAGTTGAGCAAAAAAGTTTTACAAATATCGGACCATCAGTAGGGACAGAGCTTAAAAATAAAGCTATCATTTCTATAGTCTTGGTTCTATTTGTAATCATTATTTTTATTGCTTATGCATTTAGAAAAGTTTCAAAACCAGTATCTTCATGGAAGTTTGGACTTGCGACTATCATTGCTCTTTTGCACGACATCATTATTCCGCTTGGAGTATTTGCTATATCAGCTCATGTTTTTGGATTTGAGATGGATACACTATTTATCGTAGCGATACTTACCACTCTCGCTCTTTCAATATCAGACACTATTGTTGTCTTTGATAGAATACGCGAAAAACTCGGTATGGGTTTGAATATGGATTTTGAAACCTTGGTAGGTAAAAGTTTGTCTGAAACATTTGTTCGTTCAATGAATACCTCACTTCTTTCTCTGGTGACCATTGTAGCCCTTGCTATCTGGGGTCCTGAGAGTACAAGATTTTTCGCCTTTATTTTAGCAGTGGGAGTATTTTTTGGAATATATTCATCGCTGTTTTTGGCAAGCCCACTTTTGGTGCTTATGCAACCGAAGAAAAAAGAATAATTTAATTGAATTCAAAAGCGCGCCCAACGGG
Source organism: uncultured Candidatus Saccharibacteria bacterium (assembly GCA_964402895.1). Lineage (GTDB taxonomy): Bacteria > Patescibacteriota > Minisyncoccia > Phycocordibacterales > UBA9973 > UBA4124. The sequence goes on from CAYODR010000005.1 coordinate 6,968, forward strand.
CGCGCTTTGCCCTTTTTATCTAAAAAATGTTATAATAAGAGTATGGATATTATAACAATCATTATTTTAGCAATTATTGGTATAGCGGTTATTTGGTTTATTGCCTCATATAACTCTTTTGTCACAGTACGCAATCGTATCGAGGAAGCTTGGGCGGATATTGATGTACAACTAAAGAGAAGATATGATCTTATTCCAAATTTAGTAAATACTGTAAAAGGTTATGCGACGCATGAAAGTGCAACTTTTGATAAAGTGACAAATGCACGAAGCCTTGCAATGCAAGCGGGGAGTACAGGAGAGCACGCAAAAGCAGAGGGAGAATTATCAGGTGCGCTTAAAAGTCTTTTTGCAGTATCTGAAGCTTATCCAGATTTAAAGGCAAATCAAAACTTCTTAGAATTACAAAAAGAACTTACTGATACAGAAAATAAAATTCAATCAGCAAGAAGATTTTATAATGGCAATGTTAGAGATTTTAATACTCGTGTGGATGTATTTCCTTCAAGTATTGTGGCATCACTATTTTCTTTTAAGGTTCGTGAGTACTTTGATCTTCCAGAAGGAAGCGTTGAAGCTGAACCTGTAAAAGTTGAATTCTAATCATGGCAACTATTTATACACACAAATCTTCTAATGTAGCAAAAACATGGCTTCTTGTTGGGGTGTTTTTGTCTGTTGTGATTGGCGCGGGGTATTTTTTGTCTGTGCAATATCAAAATCCTTCCATTGTTTACATTGCTATTATATTTAGTGTTGTTATGAATATTGTGAGTTATTGGAGAAGTGATAAAATAGCACTCTCTATGGCGCGCGCAATACTTGCTGATGAAAAAAAGTATGTAGAATTACATCGGATAGTAGAAAATCTTTCTATCACCGCAGGGCTTCCAAAGCCAAGAGTTTATATTATTCCTGAGCAAGCACCAAATGCTTTTGCTACTGGCAGGAATGCAAAGCATGCAGCTGTGGCTGTCACACTTGGACTACTTGAAGTTCTAGATAGGAGTGAGCTTGAAGGGGTGATAGCGCACGAGCTTGCACATATTGGCAATAAAGATATCTTACTTCAAAGTATGGTCGCTATCCTTGTAGGATTTCTAGCAATTCTATCTGATATTTTTACAAGGTCTATGATTTTTGGTGGCAGAGATGACAATAAAGGTGGAAATGTTTTAGCTATTGTCGGGGTTATATTTTTAATTCTTTCACCCATTATTGCAAAACTTATTCAGCTTGCAATTTCAAGAAAAAGGGAATACTTAGCTGATGCTACCGGTGCTCTTATTACTAGATATCCAGAAGGGTTAGCTAGTGCTTTGAAAAAGATATCAAGCTACAATATGCCCCTTAAGACTGCAAGCAATGCAACAGCACACATGTATATCAGCAATCCTTTTGGCGGGAAAATGCAAAGGGGTATTTCAAATATGTTTATGACACACCCACCAGTAGAGAAGCGTATCAGCGCATTAAATGAAATGGCTAAGTAGCTCTTTATTTTTCTTTTGATATAATGTTTACAACATGGGAATAATCACACACATCATTATCTTTGCTGCAGCGATTGCAGCTATTTGGTTTTTTGCTGGATTAATTGTTGAAAGTGTAGAGAAGATATCAACTACACTAAAGAAAAGTGCTTTTATTGTCGGATTCTTTGTGCTTGGATTTTTAACATCACTTGGTGAGTCCTCTGTTGCTATCAATTCTATTATTCAAGGAGCACCACAAGTTTCGGCGGGGAATTTAGTCGGAGCATCTTTTGTATTGCTGATATTTATTGTGCCACTTTTGGCTGTGGCAGCAGGCAAAGTACAAATGAACAAAATATTTGACGGTCTAAAGCTCGCATATATTTTATTTGTGATTGCCCTTCCATCTGTATTTCTTATTGATGGATCCCTATCGCAAACAGAGGGAGTAGCAACACTTATTTTTATTGTTGTTCTTTTTTGGATTATCAAAAATGGCAATGTTACGCCTCCCATTGAAGAGCAAAGAGAAGAAGCTATTTTAGCCAATAAAAAATCTCCATTTTTTGATATTACAAAAATATTGATTTCTGCGGTTGTAATATTTTTTTCAGGCAATCTGCTTGTAGCTGAGGCTGTGTGGTTTGCTGATATATTAAATGCTCCACAAGCTTTAGTGGGTATGCTACTTCTGTCTATTGGGACCAATATTCCAGAGATAGCTATCGCACTTCGTTCGGTGATTAAAAATAGAGCAGATGTTGCACTCGGGAATTATCTAGGCTCAGCTACAATGAATGCTTTGACTTTTGGATTGCTTGCTATTATTTCGGGACCATTTTCACTTGAACAGGGGCCAGTAGTGGTTGCCTGTGTATTTACTATTATAGGTTTTGTTCTTTTCTATGTCTTTATGAAATCAAAAGATCAAATGTCTAGGAAAGAGGGGATATCACTTCTTTTGATTTATATGTTATTTTTGATTATTAATATCTACAATATTTCAACTTAATTTTTCGCATAACCATGAGCAATGGTGATTGAAATTATATTTTTAGCACCGGATACTTTAAGTGCGCGCTCTGCTTCTTTTAAGGTTGATCCGGTTGTATAGACATCATCTATCAAGATGTATAGAGGTTCCTCTGGGATTTTTGTTTTGCTCTGCATTGAATAAAGAAGGTTTTTTGATCTTTGTATTTTATTTTTTATTTCAACTTGAGATTTTGTTTTTCTTATTTTAATTAAAAAATCTTTTATATTTATACCGGTTTCTTTAGAAATTTTTTGCGTAATTATTTTGCTTTGATTGAAACCCCTCTGATATGTTTTGTTTTTGTGTTGAGGAATAGGAACTAAGATTTTTTCTCTATTTAAGTATTTAGAATCATTTATAATTCTATTTAGTTCGGTCTTAGAATATTCTATTGCTTGATAGACAGCAGACTTATCGCCTTTGTATTTTAAAGATTTTATCATTGCACGGGCAGTCTTGTCTCCATAATCAAAAAGGCTAAAAGAATTTTTTGTAATGTTTTTTGATTTTGGGATTTTAAAAAAACATTCTTGGCACAAACCAGTACCATACTTTTTACAAGCAAGGCATTTTTTAGGAAAAAATATTTGAATTAACAGTCTTTTTAGGTTTTTAAACATAGCTAAAATTTATTTATTAAAGTATAATACTTTTGTATGGATAGTATAATATCAGAATTGAAAAGATTTTTTGTAAATCTTTTTGCAGGCAAGGGAGATGACCGTGCTGTGGGTATTGATATTGGTACTTCTTCAATTAAGGTTGTAGAGCTAAAGAGTGAAGGCCCACGCGCATTACTCAGCACTTATGGTACTCTTGCCCTCGGTCAATATTCAGAAAATGGGAAAGTCGGACAGGTTTTTAATATGGACTCCACAACTATTGCTACGGCTTTGACCGATGTATTAAAGGAAACTAAAATCACAAGTACAAATGTAGTCATCGGTATTCCTAGTTCATCTTGTATTATTTTTATCTTAAAGTTGCCAGCAGCTATTGAAGAAAAAAATCTCCCAATCGTTATTCCAGAAGAATCAAAAAAATACATTCCAGTCAATATTGATGATGTGATGCTTGATTGGTATGTGATTCCAAGGCGAGAAGATTCTGGTATTGAGAGTCGGGTTATAGCTGAAAGTGGCGGTGAAGCCACTATCTCTGTGCTTGTAGTTGCAACTCTTTCTGAGACTGTAGCAAGACATGCAGAAATCGCACAAAAGGTCGGGTTGCCCGTTGACTCTATGGAGATAGAAATATTTAGCCACATAAGATCTATTTTAAACAGAGAACTTTTCCCAGTCTTGATTGTAGACATGGGGGCATCAAAAACAAAACTCACGATTGTAGAGCATGGAATCGTAGAGACCTTTAGACTTGTTAATAAGGGTTCATACGATATGACAATGTCCATCTCCCGTGCTTTAAATGTAAATTTTGAAATTGCTGAAAATATTAAAAAGACTCATGGGCTTGATGTGTCACCGGATTATCCAAGTACAGTAGATGTGGTTAAAGTTCATTTAGCTGATATTTTTCAAGAAATAAACGCTACAATGCTTGCTTATGAGAAAAGGTATAATAAAAATATCGGTAAGATTATATTTACGGGCGGGGGGTCAATGTTGCGCGGTTTTACAGAATATGCAAAAGACTCTTTTTCAGCAGAAATAGTGATGGCAAATCCTTTTTCAAAAGTAGATACACCGATATTTTTATCAGAGGTTTTGAGATTAACCGGCCCGGAATTTTCTGCTGCTATTGGTCTAGCTCTTAAGAAAATGCAGTAATCCACTATTTAATATTGTATTTTATTTAAAATAGTTGGTATAATAGAAAAGATGGAACCAAATATCCCTACATCTTTTATTCCTAAAGCTCCTGTTTCTGGAAATACAAAATCAAAGATGCAAAGTAGTACTGGTGGTAGAACCGTAGGCTTGCTTTCTTTGGTTACAACTATTGTTTTTATTGCTACTGCACTTTCTTTTGCGGGAGTGTATTTTTATGAAGAAAGATTAGGAAGTCAAAAGAATTCTCTAGAGCAATCTATCAGTAGTGCCCGCGATGGTTTGGGTACAGATTTTGTTTCAGATATGCAAAGGCTTGGAGCTAGAATAGAAGGCGTGAAGCTTCTCTTGAAAAACCACATCGTAGTTTCCCCTATTTTTGAAGAACTTCAAAATAGAACTCTAAGGTCTATTCAGTACAGACAATTTAATTATTCAACTAATAGAGATGTTCAATCCGGTAGCTCTACTGTAGATGTGACTCTTACTGGTACTGCTAGAAGTTATGCTATTATTGCACTACAATCAGATGCTTTTGCTGAAAGTAGGTTTATAAAGAATCCGGTTTTTTCAAATCTTTCAACCGATGAAGGAGGGGCTATTGGTTTTAGTTTGAAGTTTTCAGTGTCGATGGAAGACCTCTCTTATCAGAAGTTTATAGAGAAGCGTAATGCTTTAACACAATAATCTTATGAGATATATTTTTTCACTACTAATAATAATTGTCTGTATCGGAACATTTTTCTTGGTGATTAAACCAAGATATGACAATCTTAAAGATACACGAAATCAGGTTTCTTCTTATAACAACAGTCTTGATACTGCTGATCAACTGCGTATTTCAAGAGATGAGCTTGTAGCAAAGTACAACAATATTCCAAAAGCTGATTTAGACAGTTTAAAGATTCTACTTCCTGATAGTGTTGATAATATCAGACTGATTATTCAACTTGATTCTTTGGCAACAAAAAATAATATGTCTACTCTTCGTAATGTAGAATATTCTTCTGAATCAGAAACTTCTTCATCAACTTCTTCTGATAGTGCTACTATAGGATCAAATATTCCTTATGGCGAATTTACCGCCTCTTTTCAAACATCCGGTACATATCAGAATTTCTTAGCCTTTTTAGCTGATTTAGAGCAAAACTTAAGAATAGTAGACATCACATCTGTTGATTTTGGTGGTACAGAAGGTAGTGCTGGGGGAGACGGACAGTCTATGGGCGATGTTCTTAGTTTCAAAATAAATTTAAAAACTTATTGGCTTAAGAGGTAATTATGAATAAAAATATCAAAAAAATAGGCATAATAGTACTTATACTCGCAGTAGCATTTTTTATCTACAATTATTTTAGTCAGCCAGCAGAAACAAATTTGCAAACAGGTATTTCTACAACAGGTGGGCTTTCTTCATCTGTTCCACCAGCAGGAAGTGTTGTGAGTGTGGTGCCGACAGTAAATGAATTTTCTACACTTCTTACAAATATTACAAATATAAATATTGATACATCAATCTTACAAGATCCGGCATATAAAGCTTTGAGAGATTATCCTGTAATACTCGGCACCGATGTCATGGGTAGACCCAATCCTTTCGCTCCGATTGGTTCTGATGCTGGTTTGCCTGTTGCTACCGGTATATCAGTGCAGACAATGCCTGCGGGCAAGATTACATCTACTTCTGCTGAGCTTGGTGCATCTCTCACGATGACACAGGGTTCTATGCCGGTAAGTGTGATGATCCAATACGGTATCGGTGATGAGTTTAATATGAGTACTAATCCAGTATCTGTTACATCTAGCAATTCCACAGTTTTAAATATAGAAGGTTTAAGTCCAAACACTCTATATTCAGTTCGAGCTATTGCGGTTCAGGGGTCGAATACAGTAATGGGGGAAATCCTTACATTTAATACTACAGAATAAAAATAGTTAAGCTCAAATGTTTTTAGATTATTTACTCTCACAAAACATAATAACTGAGGTTCAATACAATCGTATTTTATCTGAGCTTGATTCTGAACATCAGGGCAATTTAACTGCGGCTATTATGTCGTCAGGCGTTTCTGAAGATGTCGTTGTACAAGCGAAATCATCTTTTTATAAAATCCCCTATAAGAAATTAAAATCACAAGACATATCATATCAAACCATCAAGCATATTCCAGAGGATGCTGCTAGACATTATAAATTTATTCCTATTTCTTTTGAGGAAGGAATTTTGTCTATTGGTGTCACTGAGCCAGAGAACATAGAGAGTATGAATGCACTTCAATTTATTTCAGCAAAACTCGGAATACCCTTCAAAGTATTTTTGATTTCTTACACAGATTTTTTGGCAGTAGCAGAAAGTTATAAAGCTTCTTCGGAAGAGGTAGATGCGGCATTAGGAGAGTTTTCTAATGAACTTGAAATGGCAAACAAAGAGCTTGCCCAAGAAGAACAAAGCTATTTAGAAAGGTCTAAATCTAAAAAAAATGAAGATATTTTAGTAGAAGATGCGCCGATCATTAAGATAGTAGCAGTACTTATCAATCAAGCAGTAGAAGCGGCAGCATCTGACATACATATAGAAAATACTGGTACAGCTGTGAGAGTTCGCTATCGTGTAGACGGACTTTTGACGACAACACTGACTCTGCCTATGAATAGTTTTGCTGGAATAGTAGCGCGTATTAAAATTCTTTCCAGACTTAGACTTGATGAAAAAAGAAAACCTCAAGATGGAAGTTTTGCAACTATTATAGATGGTAGAAAGATAGAATTCCGTGTATCCACATTTCCGGCTTATCATGGAGAAAAAGTTGTGCTTCGTATTTTGGATTCAGAAAGGGGAGTTAAGAAGCTTGAGGACCTAGACTTAACAGACAAAAATCTAAATATGGTGAAGAAAGCCATTGAACGGTCTCACGGTATGATTTTGGTGTCAGGTCCGACGGGTAGTGGTAAGAGTACCACGCTTTATGCCATGCTCGGTAATGTAGATAGTGAAGCTTCAAATGTGACCTCACTTGAAGACCCTGTAGAATATCAGATACCAAATATCACTCAATCACAGGTAATGCCTGAGATTGGATATACATTTGCAACCGGACTTCGTTCGGTACTTCGTCAAGACCCGGATATCATCATGGTGGGTGAGATTCGTGATAAAGAAACAGCCCAGCTTGCTATTCAGGCAGCACTTACCGGTCACCTTGTGTTTTCTACAATCCACACCAACAGCGCTATCGGTATTATCCCTCGTTTGATAGATATGGGAGTTGATCCATATCTTATTGCTCCGACTCTTGTTCTTGCAATGGCGCAAAGATTGGTTAGAAAAATGCATCCTTCAGCTAAACATGAAGTACCAATGGATAATCTTACTAGAGAATTCATCAATAAAGAATTTGCTGATTTGGATCCAAAATATTTACAAGAATTACAAATACCAGAGACGATGTATGATATGAGACCGACAAATGAAGCTCCAAATGGTACAAAGGGGCGTATGGCAGTATTTGAAATGTTTGAAATTGATAAAAAAATGCAAGAGATTATTTTAAAATCTCCAACTGAGCCAGAGCTTTATAAAGCAGTGAGGGATAGAGGAATGCTTACAATGAAAGAAGATGCATTACTTAAAGCATTAAGCGGATATATTCCAATACAAGAAGTATACGGATTTTAAAATAATAATGTATAATTAAAACAGCTATGAATCATATTCAATTTTTTGAAGAAATAATACAAATACTGATAAATGAAGGTGGTTCAGATATTCATCTTTCTGAAGATCGGTTTCCGACAATTCGAGTCAATGGAGAACTGATAACTTTGCAAAATATGCAAAAGATTTCTAACGAGCAATTAGTCGGTATTCTTGAAGGCATCTTATCTAATGAGCACTACAATCACTTTGTACAAGTACAAGAGTTAGACTTTTCTTATGAGTATAAAAATTCATATAGACTTAGGGGGAATGCTTTTGTCCAACAAGGAAAAGTTGGGATTGTCTTTAGGCTAATTCCGCAAATCAAGACTTTAGAAGAGCTTGGGTTACCTCCTGTGCTTGCTGATTTTTCACGCAGAAAACAAGGGTTCTTTCTAGTTGTGGGTCCGGTTGGTCAAGGTAAATCATCAACCCTCGCTGCAATGGTAGACAATATCAATAAAGAACGCTCAGCACATATCATCACTATTGAAGACCCGATAGAGTATGTATATGAACCACAACGCTCCATTATTGATCAAAGAGAAGTTGGTATTGATACAGCAGATTTTCAAAGTGCTCTTAGAAGTTCTTTTAGACAGGATGTAAATGTGATTTTGATTGGAGAAATGAGAAACCCAGAAACGATAGCCACAGCAATCACTGCCGCTGAGACAGGACACCTTGTAATGTCAACACTTCATACGAATAATGCGTCACAGACAATTGATCGTATCATTGACTCATTCCCAGCCAACCAGCAAGATCAGATTCGTACGCAATTAGCCAGCTCTCTTATCGGTATTTTTTCACAAAGACTTATTCCAAGAATTGCGGGCGGTCGTATTGTGGCGTATGAGCTTTTGATCAACAACACTGCGGTTTCAAATTTAATTCGTGAAAAAAGAACGCATGAAATAGATATGGTGATTGAGACTGGGCTTGAGCAAGGTATGGTAGATATGAACAGGGTATTGGTTGACTTGGTTAGAGCAGGGGAAATCAGTGTTGAAAATGCATATTTGCATTCTATTAATCCAAAAAATCTACAAAGATTGATGTAATAATATGAATTTTAAATACGAAGCAATTACAAATACAGGCGAAAAGAAAAGTGGCATCATTGAGGCTGTTAATCGGGATTTAGCTGTTTCAGGTCTTCAGAGGAGAGGGCTTATTGTTACTAATATAAAAAGTGAAGAAGAAGCTAAGCAGTGGTTTGAAATTTCTTTATTTGAAAAAGTACCAATGAAGCAAATTGTGATTTTATCACGACAAATGTCTACGCTTTTTGAAGCGCAGGTATCAGCTCTTAAAGCCTTCACACTTTTATCTGAAAATAGTGAAAATAAACTCCTTCAAAAGAAATTAAAACAAATAGTAGCAGATCTTCAAGCAGGTTCTTCTATTGCGGGTGCGCTTTCTAAACACAATGATGTTTTCTCAGAATTTTATGTAAACATGGTCCGCGCAGGTGAAGAGTCTGGAAAACTTACACAAGTTTTTATTTTCCTCGCTGATTATTTAGATAGACAATACGCACTTACTTCTAAAACAAAAAATGCACTTATTTATCCAGCTTTTGTTATCGGAGTGTTTTTGATTGTGATGATACTGATGTTTGTAATTGTGATTCCAAAACTTTCAGATATTATCAAAGATAGTGGTCAAGATATACCCGTTTATACTAGAATCGTCATGGGTATTAGTAGCTTTTTGGTGAATTATGGTATTTTCCTGGCTATTGGTGTAGTTGTGGCTTTGGGGTATTTGATTCAACTCTCTAGATCAAAGAGAGGAAAAGAATATCTTGATGAGCTTAAGCTTAAAATCCCAGTGATGGGTAACCTATATCAAAAGCTTTATCTTGCTCGTATTGCTGACAACATGGATACAATGCTTTCATCGGGTATTCCCATTGTGCGTGCTATTGAAATCACATCTACTATTGTAGGTAATAAAAAATACCAAAACATACTAGTTCAAGCTATGAATGATGTGAAGGCAGGTAAATCATTTTCTCAGGCACTTGAAATGCATAAAGAAATACCACAAATCATGTCCCAAATAGTGAGAGTTGGTGAGGAGACAGGAAGCCTCGGATCTATTCTTAGAATGCTTGCGAAGTTTTATAATCGTGAAGTAGATGAGGCGGTAGATACCCTTGTGGGCTTGATTGAGCCATTTATGATTATCTCCTTGGGTATTGGAGTAGGGCTACTTTTGGTTTCAGTACTTGTGCCTATTTATAATATTTCTGGAGGTATTTCTTAGGAAAAAATATAAAAATATCCCTTCCACACATACTAACCCTTTGCTTTTTTGAAAGTCTGCGTGATATAATGTATGTATTATAAAGTCGCAAAGGATTTTGTAATTAATAATAAAAATTATAAATAAAAGATATGGAAAAAAAATTAAAACGCGGTTTTACACTAATTGAACTTCTAGTGGTGATTGCCATCATTGGTATTCTTGCCGCTGTGGTGATTGCATCACTAAATAGTGCTCGCTCAAAAGGCGCTGATGCTGCCAAGAAAGCAAACCTTTCAAATGCTCGTGCGCAAGCTGAACTTTTCTATGATACTGGTAGTACATATGTTGGTGTTTGTAGTACAACTACAGCGGGTGCTATAGGTAACATGGTGGTAGCAGCCGGTTCAACAGTAACTTCTAGTGCGGCTACAAATTGTGGATCAAATGCTACAGCATATGCAGCATGGTCAAGCGCTATTGATGGAGGGGTATGGTGTATTGATTCGCTTGGATCTTCAAGGAGGGTGGCCTCTGTTACAGCCGGAGCAACTGTTTGTCCTGCTGGTAACTAGTTTGTTAAAACAAAAAATCCCATTGGGGATTTTTTGTTTTGCTAAAAATACAAGCTTAATGATATAATATAAGCGTTACAAAATGTAATAATCGGTTATTATTAGAAAAATAAATTAATTTATGGAAAAAAATTTCAAAAAAGGTTTTACTTTGATTGAGCTTCTGGTAGTGATCGCTATCATTGGTATCCTTGCAGCAGTAGTGATTGCATCACTTAACTCTGCTCGTTCAAAAGGCTCTGATGCTGCCAAGAAAGCAAACCTTTCAAATGCGCGTGCACAAGCTGAGCTTCATTATGATAGCCAAAATAGTTATGCAGCTGTATGTGGTACAGCAAATAATGGAATAGGAACTATGGTGACTGCTGCAGGGGGTGTTTGTTTTGATGCTGCTGGTACATATATAGTGACAGCTCCTCTGACTACTAATCACTGGTGTATAGATCATACAGGCGCTTCAAAAGAAAGAGCTACCGCAGCTTCAGCTGATGGTCAAACTTGTTAAATTAAAAAAATCCCCAATGGGGATTTTTTGTTTTGCTTAAAACACTTTCTTAGTGATATAATATAAGCGTTACAAAATGTAATAATTGATTATTATAAGAATATAAAATATTTATGAACAAAAATTTAAAACGCGGTTTTACACTCATCGAACTCCTAGTGGTTATCGCTATCATTGGTATTCTTGCTGCTGTGGTGATTGCATCACTAAATAGTGCTCGTTCAAAAGGCTCTGATGCTGCGGTGAGAGCAAACCTTTCAAACATGCGCGCACAAGCTGAACTTATTTATGATAGTGTAACACCAAATAGCTATGCGACTGTGTGTACAGCAGCGGCTAGTATGTTGAATGCTGCCCATACTGCTGGAGCAAGTACTGGGGCTGTTGTTGTAGCTGATACCACAGCGCAAGCTGCTACAGGATCTGTGTGTAGAGATAATGATACATCATGGGTAGCTTCTGTTAAATTGCACGCAGCAGGGTTCTTTTGTGCAGATTCAACTGGTGTAGCTAAAAATGTTACAAATGTGGTTGCGGCTAGTACATTTATTTGTCCTGCTTCATAATAAAAAAATGAATTTAAACAAAAAATCCCATTGGGGATTTTTTGTTTTGTATATTAGTGATACAATAATGGTATGGCATATGTTTCTATAATTATTTTTTTACTCGGACTTATCATTGGAAGTTTTTTAAATGTTGTCATCTATAGAATAAACACGGGCAAGAGTTTTGTCACCGGTCGTTCACGATGCATGTGTTGTGGTAGAAAGTTAGAATGGTATGAGCTCATTCCACTTTTCTCTTTTATATTTTTAGGTGGAAGATGTCGCACCTGTAAAGCAAAAATATCTTTTCAATACCCAGTAGTTGAGCTTATTACCGCTATTACTTTTGTAATACTATTTTTAACTACAATTGATAAATTTGGTCTTTCATATATCGCGCTTACAAACTTTGCTTTCCTATCTGTGATAGCGTGTCTTCTAATAGTAGCTTTGGTATACGATATTAGACATAAGATTATTCCTGATGCTATTAATTTTACCTTCATAGCGCTTTCTATGGTGTCTATAGTCTGGAGGTATTTTACTATCCCAGATTTTCCGGCAGGTGAGACATTTTTGGCTGGTTTTGCAATATCTGCACCATTTTTCTTGCTGTGGCTTATCTCTGGCGGAAGATGGATGGGATTTGGTGATGTAAAATTTGCTATCGGTATGGGGTGGTTGCTTGGGCTATCGGTTGGAGTGATGGCATTGCTATTTTCTTTCTGGATTGGTGGAATAGTCGGTATTATAATATTGATTCTTTCTAAAAAGTATTCTCTTAAATCAGAAGTTCCTTTTGCACCATTTCTAGTCATTGGGACATTTATTGCGGGTGTATGGAATATAGGTTTAGAAAAGTTTTTTACATTATGGCTATAAAGAAATCACAATCAGGATTAACTTTGGTAGAAGTAATGGTCGTAGTTGCTATTTTTGCACTCGTTTCTGGTGTTTTATTTTTTAATTTCAATGATTTTAATACCAATGTCACTTTGAGAAACTTGTCACAAGAGACAGCTCTTGCTATCAGAAAAGCTCAAACTTATGCTACGGGCGTGCAAAAACTTGATGGAATTGAAACATATAGTTCTACTTTTTCTGCTTACGGGATAAGTTTTTCACCTGATGATAATGCTACGGCTTTTGCTCCAAATTCTAAGAGATTTATATTGTTTGCTGACTCTGGTTCGGCAAATAGAATCTATGCTAATTCTGGAATTTGTGGGAACCCAAGTACAAGCAATGAATGTCTTGAGTCTTTTACGATCAATACCCCAGAAAAAATAGCTAGACTTTGTACTGATTTAGGTTGTATTACATCAGGGACTGTAAATGTGGTTTTTAGAAGACCAAGTCCTGATGCTGAAATATGTGTGGTGATATCTGGAAATTGTGATTCTCCGCGATCATTTTTAAAAATTGAGCTTGAAAGTATTAGGGGGAATATGCGTAGTGTGACAATCTGGAATACGGGTCAGATTAGTATAGAATAATATATAATCATGTTTGAATTATTTCAAAAAATAAAAGAGAAAAAAGATTCAGGTTTTACACTAGTTGAACTTCTGGTTGCGCTTACTCTTTTTACCTTTATAACACTTGCAACCGTAGCATCACTTTATTCAGTAAATAATGCATACAGAAAGGTAGTGGCTATAAGGGGAGTACTTGATAATTTGAATTTTGCCATTGAGAGTATGAGCCGTACTATTCGTACTTCAAAAGATATCATTTGCGATGGGGAGCTTGCCCCAGTTGGAGGAACTAGAAATTGTACATTTCCAAATAATCCAAAGAGTCGTATTTCTATGAGCAGTACACTAGGAAAAGAGTATGATGTAGAATATAGATTGAATACTGCAAACAAACAAATAGAAAAAAGAATTGATGATGGGGGTGGTTATGGAGATTGGCTAGCCATTACATCTCCTGAAATTAGTGTAGAGTCGCTATCCTTTTATGTACATAATTCAGATAGCCATCAAAATGCTCAGCCTTATGTCATAATGGTTTTAAGTGGAGTAGCTACTGCCTATACGGGTGAGACTACAACTTTTGCTTTGCACACTTTAATTTCACAAAGATCAAACAAATAATATGAGAAATAAAAACATAAAATTAAATAAAGGTTTTACTCTCATAGAGACAATCATTGCTATCTTTATTATGACACTTGCAATGGGATCACTCTTAACGCTTGCTGCCAACGGATATTATTCTGTACGATATGCTCGCAATCAAATAGTGGCGGATAATTTGGCACAAGAAGCAATAGAAAAGATTCGCAATGTTCGTGATACAGAATTCTATATCACAGCCGGAGACCCCGCAGAAAGAGAGCTTAAGTGGCAGAATATGGCAAATAATATTTTTACAGGTTGTTTTGCTACAGCTGGTTGTATTGTAGATATTTATACAACTACTCAAAATTTTCGTGCTTGTAGCGGGACTTGTACTGCGCTTAATTTTTATCCGGCGCAAGGTATATATGCTTATACTTACGGGTATCCGTTTGGGTCTACTGGCATGATAAATACTTCTTATGTAAGAACAATAAAAATGACATATAATGTAAATTATATAAGTGTAAATGTATTAGTCTCTTGGCTTGATGGTGGGCGTACCCGAACCATTTCTCAAGATTTTTTATTAACTCCATGGAAATAATATGATTAAGAAAAAAGATTCACAAAAAGGTTTTGCAATGTTGTTCACGGTACTTGTGATAAGTATTATCCTTTCTATATCTATTGGTATATCTAATATCACATTTAAGCAAAATATTCTTTCTAGTATTGCAAAGGATTCACAGGTTGCTTTTTTCGTTGCTGATACGGGGATTGAGTGTGGGCTTTTACACGATTTAAACACTTCTCAATTTGCTCGAGGGGTGACAAGTGTTCCTAGCACACTTTCTTGTGGGAATATGGTTTTTGAATACGATGACCTTGCAAGTGAGCAAGATAGATTTGTATATAAAGAAAATGTTAGTAATTTAAATAATCCGTGCAGAGTTATTATCTTTGATAAGACTAATAGTTCTTTAAATAGCGTAAAGTCTCGCGGATATAATATCTGTAAGCAAACTCCCAGACAGGTAGAGCGTGCACTTGAGGCAAAATTCCAAAATCAAAATCCTGAATCCATAATTAAAGAAAAACTCACAGAAATATTAGCCTTGGGAGAAGCTTATAAAGCATCCAACTCTAACAGCTATAGTAATATTTGTAATGTAGATGGAGATTCAAATGTTTCTAGCATTCAAGGAGCAATGGATTATATTAAATCAACAGGTGCTAGTGTAAAGTGTTATGTTAGAAGTGATACTAGTTCTGTGGATTGGGGTGTCGGTGTCTTATACAGTCCTGAAAGATATACTGCCGGTCCTGTAGAAGGTGTTATGAAAATCAAACAAAATAATGAAGGTCAAATGAATTGGAATGCAGCCTTCACTGCATGTAGTAATTTAGGCGCGAGTTTAATGGGGATTGGAGGTTTTAAATCTTTAAGATTGATAGGTCCTTTAAATGATGGATTTATGGTTAATGGTTCTTATTGGACGAATACACCAAACGGTGTTAATAAGATAGGAATAATAACAAATAATGGAGTAGATGGTTTATTTGCCCCAACGGGTAATACGCTTAGGGTTCGGTGTGGTTTTCCGCTTTAATAAAAGCCCGAAAGCAAAGCTTTCGGGCTTTTATGCTATAATACTCATATAAAACAAGACTATTTTATATGAACAAAAAAGAAGCAATATCTAGATTGGATAAACTTAAAGCACAGATAAATAATCTGCGTTTTAAATATCATGTAGAGAATGCACCAGAGGTCACAGACGATGTTTATGAATCTTTGATGCGTGAAGTAAAAAAGATAGAAGAAAAATATCCAGATATTGCAATTTCACATGAATTTGATCGTGTGGCAGGTAAGCCGCTTGATGTTTTTCAAAAGGTCAGTCATAAGAGAAGGATGTTGTCGCTTAACGATGTGTTTGATAAAAATGAACTTTTGACCTGGAGCAGGCGCATGGAAAAACTTTTAGCAGGGGCAGCACATCATTATTTTGCTGAATTAAAATTTGATGGTATTGCTGTATCTTTAATTTACGAAAATGGAGTTCTTGTAAGAGGTGCAACTAGAGGTGATGGGTATACAGGGGAAGATATTACTGAAAATGTAAAAATGGTAAAAAGTATTCCGCTGACACTGATTGGTAAACATGTGGGAGTGATAGAGGTTCGCGGTGAGATAATAATGCGTCAAAGTACACTTGATAAAATAAATCAAAAACAAATAAAGTTAGGGCTTAGTCCTTTTGCCAATACTCGTAATGCGACAGCGGGTTCTATGCGACAACTTAATCCTCAAATAGTAAAAGATAGAAACTTAGATTTTTTTGCATATGATGTTTTTGGAGAAGAGAAAGAATTTATTTCTCATAGTGAAAAACATATATTTTTGAAGGATATCGGTATGCCTGTTTTTGAAGAAGATATGAAAGTAAAAAAAGTAGAAGACCTTATGTCTTTTATAGAGAGTATCCATAAAAAAAGAGAAAAACTCCCATTTAATATTGATGGAGTAGTTATATGTGTAGATGAAATAGTACACCAAGAAAATCTGGGGATAGTCGGTAAGGCCCCAAGATATGCTGTGGCTTATAAATACCCAGCCGAGAGAGCCACAAGTATCATCAGAGATATTTCTGTAAATGTTGGGCGTACAGGAGTACTCACTCCACTTGCTCATTTTGATCCTACTCTTGTTGCGGGGTCTACTGTTTCAAAAGCTACGCTTCATAATATAGAACAAATAGAAAGATTGGGAATTAAAATAGGTGATACCGTAATCATACAAAAAGCAGGGGATGTAATCCCTGAAGTTGTAGAAGTCTTGAAAGATTTACGCAATGGAAAAGAAAAAGATTTTTTTATGCCGGAAAAATGTCCGGTATGTGATTCTGATGTCAGTACTCGTGAAGCAAAATCAAAAAAAGTCGGTAGCACCGTAGCATATTATTGTACTAATGCACTTTGTCCCGCAAAAAATACTCGCACTATAGAACACTTTGTAAAGACATTAGATATATATGAAGTTGGCCCAAAAATCATAGACAGACTTCAGGCAGAAGGTCTTATCAGTGATTTTGCAGACCTTTTTGCTTTGACAGAAGCTGATCTAAGTGGACTTGAAAGATTTGGAGAGAAAAGCGCTCAAAATATAATACGAGAAATTCAAGATAAGAAAAATCCTCCGCTTGATAAATTCATTGCCGCGCTTGGAATACTCCATGTTGGCGTAGAGACAGCGCATGATATTGCTGTATATTTTAAAACTTTTGAGAATTTCTGGCAGAGTGATGCAAATGAGATGCTTAATATTGAAAACATCGGCCCTGCTGTAATTGAAAGTGTACAGAATTATAAAAAAGATAAAAATACTAGTAAAATTTTAAAAAAGATTTTTGGTTTTGGTGTAAAACCAATAGAGGTACAAAAATCTTTAGGACAAAAGTTTTCAGGCAAAATATTTGTTTTAACGGGTACACTTCCTACGCTTTCTAGAAATGATGCCAAGAAGATGGTACAAGATAATGGTGGCAAAGTATCAAGTAGTGTATCTAAAAATACAGACTTTGTGCTTGCGGGTGATGAAGCTGGGTCAAAATTAAAAGATGCCCAAAAACTTGGTGTGAAAGTTATTTCAGAAGCAGAATTTTTGAAAATACTTTAAATTTTTCTTTTACCTTAAAAAGTGTTATAGTACAAGCATGAATAGGGAAGAACTCCAAAAAATAGCTGATTTAGCAAGGATAGAAATACCAGATACAGAACTTGATTCTTTGGTTGAGGATTTTAAAAGTACACTCGCTTTTATTGATAAGATCAAAGATGTAGAAATGCCCGCAAATACAAATAGAGATTTTGAAAGTAAGAATGTCTTTAGAGAAGACATCGTAAACCCAATTGAGAGTAATGATTTAGTTGAAGTAGCTCCTAAAAATAAAAATGGTTTTGTACAGGTGCCTAAGGTTTTAGAATAATATGAAAGAAAATACAATTGCGAATTTAAGTAAGAAAATACACAATGGGGAGCTTTCTATTAAAGAGCTTGTTTATGCATATTTACAAAAAGCTCAGGAAGAAAAATTCAATGCTTTTATAGAAGTATTTGAAGACATTGATGAACAAGTACAAAAAGCAGAAATGATGCTTGCTGAAGGCAAAGCAACACCTCTTACTGGTATTCCGATAGCGATTAAAGACAATATGCTTTTTGCTGGTCATAAGGCTAGCTCATCATCTCTGATGCTAAAGAATTATACTTCTAGCTATGACGCTACTGCTATTAAGAAATTAAAAGATGCAGGAGCGATAATAATAGGTCGTACCAATATGGATGAATTTGCTATGGGCTCATCTACTGAAACATCTGCATATGGAAAGACATTAAATCCGATAGATACGACAAGAGTACCAGGAGGTTCATCTGGAGGAAGCGCAGCGTCTGTGGCTGCTGATTTGGTAGTAGCAAGTCTTGGGTCTGATACTGCCGGGTCTATTAGACAACCCGCATCTTATACTGGCATTGTTGGACTTTTGCCTACATACGGAACAGTATCTCGTCATGGACTTATTGCTATGGGAAGTTCACTTGATGTGATTGGTCCAATGACTAAGACTGTAGAGGATGCAAAAATTATTTTTGATATTATTAAGGGTAAAGATGATCTTGATGGTACATCTTTGGAATATATAAAACTAGACAAGAAAAAGAAAAATAAAATAGCTATCCCTAAAGGTGTACGTGGAAGTGAAGGCCTTTCAAAAGATGTAAGTGATGCACTTGAAAGAAGTATTTCTATTCTTGAAAAAGAAGGTTATGAAGTATCTGAAGTTGATTTGCCACACTTTGATGATGCACTTCGTGTGTACTATATTATCTCGCCAGCAGAAGTTTCTTCAAACTTAGCTCGTCTTGATGGTGTAAGATATGGAGATAGGGTAGAAGGTAAAAATCTTGCTGAAATGTATAGCAAGACTCGTGGCGGACTTTTTGGTAAAGAAGTAAGACGCAGAATACTTCTAGGTACTTATATGCTTTCTCATGGGTACTATGATGCATACTACAATAAAGCCGTGGCATTGAGGGAGGTGATTAGAAAAGAAATAGAAGATGTGCTTTTAGAGTATGATGCAATTTTGATTCCAACAGCTCCAACCCCAGCGTTTAAGCTCGGAGAAAAGAGTGGTAATCCAGTGGAGATGTATCTATCTGATCTATTTAGTGTACCAGCAAATATTGCTCATCATCCAGCTCTTGCAGTACCAGCAGGTGAAAATGCCGAAGGACTACCTGTAGGAGTACAATTCATCGGTGCGAGATTTGATGAAGATACTCTTTTTGAGATAGGTACCATTGTTGAGCAAAATAATATATAATTTCTTAAGTTGCGCAGCTTATGCTGTGATCTAAATAAAAACACAGCCCTAATGGACTGTGTTTTTATTTACCCAGCTTTTATTATTTAATTTTTAAATATAAAAATGAATACTTTAGATAGATATAAAAAATTTAGATTAGAAACTGAAGAAAAATATAAAAATATTTTGTCAATTAAGTGTCCATATTTTAATAATAAAGAAATAATTTTTACCTCAGAAGGTTTTAATCATTTAATATATTCTGATGGTAGAGAAAGAAAAAAAGATTTACAAATTTTGAAATTTAATCTTTTTAATTTAGCTCCAGATATAATAAGCAGGTCAGGTACATTGCAAGAATATAGAAAACAGTTTTGTAAATATGGAAAAAGAAAAGCAAATGGGTTTTTTAATACTAAAGAAATGGAATTTTGGGGTTTTGTTGCAATAGTAAAAAGTCGAAATGAGTATATAAAAGTTAAAGTTGTTTTGAGAAGAGTGGGAAATGGTAATATAATTTTTTGGAGCGTTATGCCTAGTAGCAACTTAAAGATTAAAGATACGTATCAGTTAGCAAGTAAAGACATAATAAATGAATAAAAATAAAAAACACCTATAAATAGATGTTTTTTATTGTACCCGCCTTCAAGCTTATGATAAACATTGGCTGAATAGGGCTTTTGCCCCTACAGGCACATTTAAATATTAACATCATTTAAAATATTGGTCAATTATCTAAAATAGGTACCATTGTTGAGCAAAATACGCTAAAATAGTATCAATGGAGACCGATATAACATTTAGTAATATTTTAAATAGATTGGATATATTTATTTCAAAGTTTTTGGGTGTAAATTGGCTTTTTGTGATGTATGTGATTTTTAGTCTCATCACCATTCTTTTGATTGTTGTGATTTTTTATTCTTTAGTGAGACTATATGAATTTAAAAAAGAAGATGATGAAAAAGAAAAGAAAAATAAAAAAGAACGAAAGGTAGCTGAAATCCCAAAAGATGTTCCTGCAGTCATAGATAGCTCTCAAGTATCTCCTGAAGTGAATGTCATCAAGGACGATGGCACTTGGAAAAGTATTCGCAATAGACTTTTATCTGATGTAGAAAGTGATTGGCGTATGGCGATCATTGAAGCTGATATATATCTAGATAAAGTACTAGATAGAAAAGGTTGGCATGGAGATACACTTGGAGACAAGCTTAAATCTCTGACACCACTTGAGCTTCCATCTCTACAAATAGCATGGGAAGCACATAAAGTCCGCAATCAAATAGCCCATGATGCAAGCTATATACTCACAATGCCAGAAGCAAGACGCGTGCTTTCATATTTTGAAATCGTATTTAGAGATTTGGAGGTGATTGAGTAGATATTTGATTTGACCGCTAGATTTTTATATACCACAATACTATGTTGGGGATAAAAAAATATTATTCACACTACTATATTGTTACAATAATATTACAAGGAGTATTTACTTGTTTTCATTTATTTTATTAGATTTAAATTATACTAAATTAATTTTATGAAAAAATTATTAACAACAATATTTGCCGTTGCCGCCTTTTCACTGGTAGGGGGGGCAACTCAAGCTGATGCTGCAGTTATTAGACCGTCAGATATCGCTCCGTGTGAAGTTGGAGGAGATGACGCAACTGTTTCTGGATTTAACTACAATACTTGGCATGTGAGTACTAGTTGTCCAGGTAATGACTTTGAACGATTTGATATTTTAGGAAACACTTTATATGTTAATGCTAAAATTGATCCAGAAAATTATTTAAATAATAAGGCTCATCAAGTATTATTAGGATACCATCCTGATAATCGAAAAACTTTTGAAGATATTGATTCTGCATCATGGTTAGGAAATGAATATACATCATTTCAAATTCCAATCTTCTTTAAATTAACTGGAGAAGAAGAAAGTTGGTTATTTACAACACTTCGTCCAGTATCTTATGATGATAATGGGGTTGAAAAAAATGATATCTTTTCACTTAATCTAGAAGATAACTGGGTAACAAGTAATACTGCTACAGGTGTTGATGGGGCTAATGTTGCCTATAAGGGAGTTAAGCTTTATGATATTCTAGGAGCCTTTCATTCTTATGAAATTCTCGGATTTGGAGTTGGTTCAACAGATATTAATAATGCAGAAGTAACTTCAATCACTTGGGCTGGAGAAACTTATACTTTTGCAGAAAATGATGTTTTGTCTCTTTCAGGATTTTCTAACCAAACGATGAGAGTTGGAGATTCGGCAACTATAAATGGTTCTTTAGATTTAGCTGACTTTGGTGGAACAAAAATAGAAGGACATCATTTGTTTACTTTGACTTCTGGTGATGAATCAGGAATTGAGGTAACTTCAGTCGGTATATCAACATTGCTCGGAACAGAGATTCCTTTCGACTTTGAATGTGATGGCCCTTGTGGTGAAGATAACAGTCTAAAAATTGGAGATAACGCAAGTATTGCTCTTGATGTAACTATCAAAGCGCTTAAGGAAGGAACTTATACATTTAATTACAAAGCTATTGTAGGAGATGTTACAAAAGTTGACGAAAACTTTACAGTAACAGTAAACAGAAGACAAACTAGTTCTTCAAGTGGATCAAGACCTGTATCTCAAACTCCAGCTCCAACTCCTTCAGCACCGATTGATTCAAATACAGGACTCCCTACAACACCTTCAACTCCAGAAGAAAAAGCAACTGAAATCCAAAAATTTGGTGATGCTCTTCTTCCTGGTGCAAGAGGTGAGGGCGTAGCAATGCTTCAAGCATTTCTAAATACAAATGGTTTCGGACCTCTAGCAGTAGATGGTATCTCAGGACCTATGACTCGTGCAGCTCTTGATAGATACATGAATTCAATCAATATAAATACTTCTACTACTGTAGAATTCAGTACAAATACAAACATACGCATAGGTGATAGAAATCGAGATGTTTCTTCACTACAAGCAATCCTAAATCAAAAAGGATTTAATGTAGGTGTGGCTGATGGTATCTTTGGACCACGCACAATGGCTCAAGTTCGTGCATTCCAAGCTGCTAACGGACTAGTTGTAGACGGTATTGTAGGACCAGCAACTCGTGCAGCTCTAAATAAATAATTCAAAAATATTTTGAACAAACATAAAACGCCCTTTGGGCGTTTTATGTTTGTGTTTAATTTGATATAATACCAAGCATGAATAAGCATTGGTTTGGAAAGTTTATAGATCAAAATGATGCGCGAAAGATTGTGTTGGGCATCTTATTTGTGCAGTTTTTTGTATTTGTCTTTTTATCTTCAAATCATCTAAAAGATAATTTTGCCACAGTACTTCCAGTGGTCTTAGGTAACCTTACAAATGAGAAAAGGTCTTATGAGGGTCTAAATATGCTTAATGAAAATGAAATACTCAATTTGGCAGCACAAATGAAAGCAAATGATATGGCGGCTAATGGATATTTTGCTCATACCTCACCTGACGGTAAAAGTCCTTGGTATTGGATAAAGCTTGCGGGATATGATTATAAATATGCAGGGGAGAATTTAGCTGTGAATTTTAAACAATCAGAAAATATCACAGAAGCTTGGATGAAAAGTCCGGGCCATAGAGCAAATATTATGAAGGGTGTTTATACTGAAATGGGGACAGGAGTTGCTAAGGGTATATATAAAGGAAAAGAGACAGAATTCGTCGCACAGGTTTATGCAAGTCCAATGATAATAGATGTTGTAGCTGTACAAGGCGGGGACTTTCAAGCACCAACTAATCTATATAGGGATTTTGTTGCCATGGAAAAACAAGGGTTGGTTCTAGGAGCAGAAACTTCTGTATCTGAAGATGTTGAAAAAACTTTTTTTGAAAGAAATGTACTTCAGATAGCCGTATCCTTTTTACTGTTTGTTTTGATGCTTATGATTGTAAATAAGTATTATCCAAATTTTGTAACCAATGCCATTATAATTTTTATTTTGATATTCGGTATTTATATGTATTTTATATTTAAAGCTCAAGAAATGCAGATAGTTCAAACTCAATATTCGGAAGATAATATTCTAGTTGAATTATAATATGAAAAAAATATTTCTAAGTATAATTTTCTTTTTTCTAATTACTCTCGTTGTACAGGCACAAGAGAAAATTAATGCAGGTCTGGTTTCTGATATTTGGTATGATCAGCTTGAAATTACTCAGGATATGGATATAAAAATCTATACCGCTTTTTATAATCAAAGCACAGAGGAATTTAAGGGAAAGATTATATTTAGAATCGGGGATAATACTTTGTCTACTAAAGATTTTTCGGTAGATCCTAAAGAAACAAAAGTTTTAAATGAATCTTGGAGAAGTGTAATTGGAAAACACAAAATTTCTATAGAAGTTTCTGACGGCAATCTTGAATTTGATTCAAAATACATAGAAAAGATTTTAGAAGTTAAAAAGAAGACTGTTCTTGGGAATTTGGAAAAAGTAGAAGGAGTAAATAGTATTATTGAAAATATAAAAACTGTAGTTAAAAATATTGATGAAAGCGCAAATACAATTGCAGACAATCTAGAAAATAAAAAAGTATCAAATAATACAGATATATCTAATACTTCAAAACCATCTACAAATAGTCTAGAAGATAAAAAAGAAGAAAAAAATAATAACTCAGAATCTGAACCAGAGCCAGAAATTTTGGGTGCGAGTATAGAGAGGTTTTTGCCGGAAAACAATAAAAGTATAGCTAGGGTTTATGATGCTAGTATTGATGGGATAAGCTGGGTGATCAGAAATTGGCAGTGGGCAGCATTAGCTTTATTTGTATTATTTGTGATTTTCATTAGAAGAAAAATAAGTTAGGCTTGCTTTTTTTTCTAAAAGATTGTACTATACAGAAACATCTTCGGATGTATTTTGTTTTGTTTGAGAAGATTATAGCGCGAATAACTAAGGTTATGAGCCTATAAGCTTTAAAAATAAAACACTTTGTAAATATACATAGCGGGATAGAGAAGTGGTATCTCGAAAGGCTCATAACCTTTAGGCGCTTGTTCGATTCAAGCTCCCGCAACAAGAATAACAAAACACCCAGAAATGGGTGTTTTGTTGATAATATAAAAAAATATGATATTATAAAAATACACATATATTTTATATGTTTTATTTAAATGTCGGTATAGCTCAGTTGGTTAGAGCGCAGCACTCATAAAGCTGAGGCCGGAGGATCATTCCCTCCTACCGACACCACTTTAATTTTGATTTTTCTCAAAATTATGTATAATAATACCGTTGCAGACGTAGCTCAACTGGTTAGAGCACTCGCCTGTCACGCGAGAGGTTGCGGGTTCAAGTCCCGTCGTTTGCGCCAAAAGAAAAACCCCTGAGAAATCAGGGGTTTTTCTTTTGGCGCGAAAAAGTGTATAATATACACATGGGAATAGAAAAACAAATGGAGTTTGATTTTTCAAGAGGGGAGAAATTGGCTATTGCCAAAGAATTCAACATTGTTCCTTCAGAAGAAAATCTGGCTAATCTAGAAAAAATAGATGGCAAATGGTATTTAAAAGGCTGGTCTGTTGAGCGGATAGAAGAACTTTATAAAGACAAGGATGAGTACTGGAAATAAATTATAAGATTTCATTTATTGGAAAATATCCGCCCCAACAGGGCGGATATTGCTTTATAGTTGACAAAAAGTGATTTAAATTATATACTTGTCACATTATTTAATAATATTGTGTTATCGACTACATGAAGTCTGGAGACACAGTAGTAACGATAATATAATATTTATGACTACAAAAACAACACCGCGTCCAGGTGGACGCAATTTCAGTGCTTCAAAAAGCACACCTTCTAGACCACGCTCATTTGTGGGTGGTTTTAGAGCAGGAGAGGTAAAAAGTTCTTCTTTTGGAAGTAAGAGAGGTAATTTTAGGCCTACAGGTAGACCAGTATTTTCTGGTTCTCGTGCAGGAGGAACACGCTTTGGGGGATCAAGACCATCATTTGGTGGAAGAAGATCAGCTGGGCGCGGAAGATTTAAATCAGACAGAATTGATGAAAAGCTTTTCATCAATCGTGCAACCCCAGAAACAAAAGAGCCTGATTACATTCCAAAAAATACATTTACAGATTTTGGTGTACATCCAAGTCTTACAAAAAATATTTTAGCAAAAGGATTTACAAAACCTTCACCTATACAAGACCAATCTATCCCTGTGATTATGGAAGGGAAAGATGTAATCGGTATTGCAAACACTGGTACTGGAAAGACAGCTGCTTTTCTTGTCCCGATTATCAACAATCTAGCAACTGATAGAAAATCAAAAGCGATGATTTTAACTCCGACAAGAGAACTTGCTCAGCAAATAGAAGCAGAGTTCAGAGCGCTTTCATACGGTATGAGACTTTGGAGTACTGTGGCTGTAGGTGGAGCACCTATCTTGAGACAGATTCGTTTTCTAGAAAGAGGTGTAAATATTGTAATAGGTACACCAGGACGTGTAAAAGATTTGATTGAAAGAAAGAAAATAGACATGTCAGAGTACAATACAATTGTACTTGATGAAGCAGATAGAATGCTTGATATGGGATTCATTGAAGATATGAGACTTATCTTAGGTCAGATGCCAAAAGAAAGACAGGGTCTTTTCTTCTCAGCAACATTTTCAAATGAAATCAAAGCATTATGTACTGACTTCTTAAATAATCCAGAAACAGTATCTATCAAGACTCGTGATACAGCAGCAAGTATTGATCAAGATGTGGTGCGTATAGCTCGCGGACAAGACAAGCTTGATGTACTTCATGATATTCTGATTAAAGATGATGTTAAAAAAGTTTTGATTTTTAGAGAAACAAAAAGACATACAGATGAGCTTGCTAAAGATTTGAGATCAAGAGGATTCAATGTATCAGCGCTTCATGGAGATATGAGACTACGTGAGAGATCAAGAGCGGTGGAAGCTCTTACAAAAGGTGAGATCCAAGCAGTGATTGCTACAGATGTAGCCGCTCGCGGTATTGATATCAAAGATGTAACTCATGTTATTAACTATGATATACCTTCTACATATGATACTTATGTTCACAGAATAGGTAGAACAGGTAGAGGAGATAAAAAAGGTGTAGCGCTTACTTTTGTAAGCTAGCACTAAATTAAAAAACACTCATGATTGAGTGTTTTTTAATTGTAATAAACATAAAAATATGTTATAATACAGTCATGAAAGATATCTCAAACACATTAAAAAAGATTGCTGTTTCTGCTACTACAAACAGTTCTAAAATAGAAAAAATCAGTTTTTCTCGTGCAAAAAAAAATACATCTGTAATTAAAAAATTACAAACACATGGTAGGGCATTCTCGTTATAATGTTTCAAAAAAAGACGCAAGTGTTTATGAAAATGGTGTTTTAATCAATAATCTTGATATTCATAACCAAGCAGATTTAGATGATGCTGAGACTATTCTTTTAAATGATTCTTATTTATATTTTTTAGATAATGCAGATAATCTAAAAATAGACCTAAATCTTTTATTTGATATAAATAAATTTTTTCTAGGGTCTTTATATAAATGGGCTGGTAATATTAGGTCTGTAGATATTTCTAAGGATGGTTTTAAATTTTGTCATGCAAAATATATTGAAGATAATCTAAAAAAATTTATAGAAATTTTAGATAATAATCTTTTAGATAATGAAGATGATATTAAAATAATTTCAAATAAATTAGCCATCATACATAATGAGCTTAATGTTATTCATCCATTTAGAGATGGTAATGGTCGCACTATCAGATTATTTTTAGATATTGTGGTATATAAATCAGGTTTTAACACAATTGATTGGAACAGTTTAGGTTTAGATTTTTATATAAAAGCATGTGTTCAAGGAGTATTGGGTAATCATGGACTTATGGAAAAAATAATATTTGAAGGATTAAATAAAAGAGTTTGAAAAAATAAACCTAAAATGATATGGTAAATATGCTTTTGTATTTCTAATATAAATGCATAAAGCCAATATAGCTCAGTTGGTAGAGCACTCCCATGGTAAATCGCACAGATTTTGCCCATCAATTTGGCGACATTTTGATGAATCCCGAATAACGGTTAAAGCCCTTTTATAAGGGTCAGACCGTGGCGACATTCGCCCGAACGACTGACAAGGGTATCTCTAAGTAGATAAAGATACAGTCTAGCCCTTATGTATATTTAAAGATAAGGTGGAAGCGAAGGGAGAGGTCATCGGTTCAATCCCGATTATTGGCTCAAAAATCTTTAAAAAATTTATGGACATAAATAATAATTTTTTTAAAATACAAATATAAGAAACAGCCCATGCTGGATAGCTAGGGCTGTTTCTTATTGTGTATTTTTTATATTTATATTTACCTCACAAACTCTACCATCATTATCTCTGTCTGATTGAATGTTCTAAATGGTGGTCCAAAAGTTCCGACTCCACGACTTTTGAGAGGCTTTTGTATTTGACTTTATATAATAAATATGTTAAAATAATAGAAGGATAAGTAAATAGATTTTTGACATTATAAATATAGAAAAATGAAGGAAAAAGAATTTTCTCAGAAAACAATTAAGTTTTTTTACCGCAATCCAGAGCCGCACATAGAGCGTATACTCTGGTATATTTCTTTTTTGCATAAAAAAGTATGGAATCACATGCTTGATATATGTAAGGGGATTTTTTCTCACATTGACCAACTTTTTGAAAGTATTAATCCTAAAGGGCAAGCAGAATTGCAATCTCTAAAAGATTTTACACAAGAAAATCAAGAAGATGGTCGGATTAAAAATAAAACTCTTTCTGAGTTCGGTATGTTGTATTGCCTCGGTCCAATTCGCAATAATGACACTGAGCTGCTTCAATTACCATTGAATGATTTACAAAAACCTTGTCGTGTACTTTCAAAAAGTTTTAAATCTTTTTTTGAATTAAAAAAGAGGGGGGACAATAAGGCGCGAACACCAAAGTACCAAAGTGAAAAAATATTTTTTACTATACAATGGGAAAAACCAAAATTCACTGAAAAGGTAGAAAGCGGAGTCACTAAAATATTTTTGGTGGTAAATCACAAGATTGCAGGTATTGGTTCAATCGAGATTGAATTACCAAAGTATGTATCTGATCTTCTAAGGGGTAAACAGGTACGATTTGTGACCCTTAAGAGGACACATGTACACACTGATCGTATTTCTGATTTTGAAATAAATCTAGTCTATGAAGTTCCAAAAACTGAAAAGAAAAAGATTGATCAAAATTCAAAGATTGCTGGTGTTGATCTCGGTGCTCGTCGTATTGGATTGGTCACTTCTGGTGGAGTTTTTAGGGTTTGGAATTTACCAAAATGGGATCAGTATTTTACCAAACAAAGAATGAATATTGAGGCTCGAATGAAAACAAAAACTCAAGGATCAAGAGCGTGGAGAGATCTTTTTGATGCACGAACCAAACTTTCAAAAAAGTGGGGTGATAAACAAAAAGATTTACACAGAAAAATTGCTCATGAGATGATCCAAATGGCAGATGTTTTTTATGTGGGTATTGCACCAGTTCGTTTAGGGCTTGCAAACTCAGAAAGTGGGTCCAAATCTCAGCACCGGGCTGTACAAAATACTGGAAACCTTTCGCGACTTCTTCGATTTATTGAGGAAAAAGCTGAAGAGTATGGCAAAGAGATTGTTAGGGTTCCTGACCAAAAAACTAGTTCTGAAAAGAATAATGAAAGAAAGATTTATGGTGCTGTAAGGAATTATGAGTATGGGATAAAGCATTCTTTTGCTTCTTAAGCACCCCCCAGTTATATATGTATATAACTGGGGATTTTGTTATAATTTAAAAAGTGAATTCTAAATGGTTAGAAAAAATAATAAATTTTCGCAATGATATACGATGTAGTAGACAAAATAAAAAAGCCCTAAAATAGGCTTATATTTAATTTTATTTATCATATAAACATTAAGTGTCCTCCCACTTCAATGTTTTTAGGTGGTTAACCTGTCCCAGACACAAAAAGTGCGAAAGAATTCTGTGTCCTCCCACTTCAATGTTTTTAGGTGGTTAACCTGTCACGTCGGCAAGGTTTGCGAACTGTACTCGTGTCCTCCCACTTCAATGTTTTTAGGTGGTTAACCTGCTACACGCAAAACCACCTCGACATCAAGACGAGTGTCCTCCCACTTCAATGTTTTTAGGTGGTTAACCTGACTTACATTTTTACCCAAGAAATTTTCCATGTGTCCTCCCACTTCAATACTTTTAGGTGGTTAACCTGCGGCGCTGAAATAGAAAAGTTTACAACTTATAGTGTCCTCCCACTTCAATACTTTTAGGTGGTTAACCGGAGTTGTTTTGTGGGTTTCTGTGAATAGAATTCACAGCATCATCTTCAAAGCGCAACTCACACGCTATAGAAGCGGCCAGGACACTTGGCAAATGAGGCTTTCGAACCTCAGCGTATATATGAGAAAAATATCTATACCTCTTTAAATTTGAAGGTATTTTTCTCATTTAAAATATTCTTTTTTATAAGAACTATGTATAGTATACACATATTAATATATTTGTCAAGACTTATTTAAAATTAGAAATTTATATTTATCTCACAAACTCTATCAACATTATTTCTGCCTGATTGAAGGTTCTAAATGGTGGTCCAAATGTTCCGACTCCACGAGTGGTTAGGATTTGTAAATTTTTATATTTACTTAAACCATAAGTTTGGTCGCCATAAATACTTTTTACAATATAGTTCATTGGCCACATTTGACCATTATGCGTATGTCCACTTACTTGTAAATCAATTTTAGACTCATTTGCTGACTCAAGTCCTGTTGGGGGATGATTGATAATGATACTAGGCTTAGTTTCGTCTAGATTCATTTCTTTAAGTACATCTCTGATATCTACAGGGTCTTTACCGTCACGATATTTGATTCCGATTATTTGTATACCCTCGTACTCAATCATTTCATCTTCTAGGACATTTACACCAGCATTTCGAATAGAGGCAATAAATGCTCCATAGCTCTCTCCGTATTCTTCGTGATTACCAGGTGCATAAAATACTGGGATTTTGTTTGCTAATCTTTTCCATGATTCTGTGATTGGTCGAAGTGATATAGTTGGACCGTCATAAAAATCTCCTGCATGCATTACAAAGTCGGGGTTTTCTTTTAGGATTTTATCTACAACTTTATCAGAAAAAATTTCTTGATTTACCAATCCAAAATGTGTATCAGATACTAGGACAGCTTTTTTACCGATGAAGTTTTCTGGTAAGTGCGGGATATGAATTTTAAAGTATGTGGTTTTGATATTTTGTGCTTGATATAGCCCAATAAATCCTACACCAAGAGAAATGGTTAAAATAAAAATACCAACAAAAGTCGGAATATTTTTTTTAAATAAATACCCAAAGAATAGGATGGCTGCAAGAAGTACAGATCCCAGAAATATATAAAAGGCAAAACCAGAGATTGTTTGAATAAAGGTATATAAGTCTTGTGTCATCCAGTCTGAATTTTGTCTAAGTGCAAAACTTCCTAAAAATAGGATAGGAGCAATTATTAATACAAAAAAACTGATACGAGTTGTTGTTTTATTTAATTTTAAATTCTTAGAATATACTTTTACAATAAAAAATGTGGTACCACAAAATATCAAAGCAATCAATATTCCTATAAGGATATTTATAAACATGCCCGTATTATACACCCTTTTTATGATATACTCATAACATGAAAGATGAG
Source organism: uncultured Candidatus Saccharibacteria bacterium (assembly GCA_964402895.1). Lineage (GTDB taxonomy): Bacteria > Patescibacteriota > Minisyncoccia > Phycocordibacterales > UBA9973 > UBA4124. The sequence goes on from CAYODR010000005.1 coordinate 38,060, forward strand.
GATTTTGGCTTAGCTTATGCGAAATTAAATAAAGAACAAAAGCAGGCGGTAGATACAATAGATGGCCCAGTAATGGTGGTAGCAGGTCCGGGTACTGGTAAGACTCAAGTTTTGTCTTTACGTATCGCCAATATTCTAACCCAAACAGATACTCCTGCTAGCGGTATTCTTTGTCTTACGTTCACTCGTGCAGGTGTTATAGCTATGAAAGATAGACTTCGTCGATATATTGGGACTCGTGCAGGGGAGGTACAAGTGACTACATTTCATAGTTTTGCCAATGTTTTGATTGAAAAGTATTATGATGTTTTAGGTTTTGAAAAAGTACCCAAACTACTTGATGATAAGCAAGCAGTATTTCTAATGGATGAATTGTTGGAAAAAAATACTTGGGAACACCTAAGACCAAGAGGAGATAGTACAAAATATTTTTCTTCTATCAAATCTTTAATTTCTCTTTTAAAAAGAGAAAGAGTGACAGCAGAAGAATTTTTATATGAAATAGAAAAAGACATAACACTCTTAAAAGAAAACCCAGACAATATTTCAAGTCGTGGCCCAACAAAAGGAAAGCTAAAACAAACAGTACTGTCAGATATTGCTAGGCTCCAAAAAACAAGTGAAGTTGTATCTTTCTATAAAGAATATGAAAAATTAAAAAGAGAAAAAGGCTTCATGGACTATGATGATGTTTTAGAATACGCCGTGCTTTTAGTAGAGCAAAGTGAAGATGCTAAGGCTGATTTACAAGAGAATTATCTTTATGTACACATAGATGAGCATCAAGATTCATCTGGAGTACAAAATAGTTTTGTACAAGCAGTATGGAGTGAAGTAGAAAATCCAAATATTTTTGTTGTGGGAGATGATAGGCAATTGATATATGGTTTTAGTGGTGCAAATCTTTCATATTTTGAAGAATTTAAAACAGCTTTTGGAAAAGCTAAAATCATAACCCTACTAGAAAACTATAGATCAACTCAGACCATCTTAGCGCTTGCTGATAGTATTCAAAAAAGTGAAATGGCAGAAGGCAAACTAAGAAGCAATCTAGAAGATGACTATCTAGTGAGCCTAAATGAATATGCATATCCTCGTGATGAAATCCTTTCTGCTAGTATTTATTTTAAAGATAAGATAAAGCAGGGAATCGATACAAAAGAAATGGCAATACTTGTACCAAAGAATAGACATGTCAGAAGTGCTGTTGCAATACTTAAAAGCCAAGGAGTACCAGTAAAATCAACGATTGAAATATCGCTTTTTGAAATGCCTGAAACAGACATTTTAAGAAGGGTATTCTCAATTATCTGCAATCCTTTTGATAGGGAGGTATTAGCAAAATCTTTATTTGACAATACTTCGGGTGTAGACCCATTAAATGCACATAGGTTTTTAAATAGTGTAAATATTTATAAATTATCACTTGATGATTTGCTCAATACTTCTTTTGAAGATGTAAAAAATTGGGGAGAAAGATTAAGTAATTGGATGAAGATTTTAAATGAATTATCACTTGATGTTTTTGTACAAAGAGTTTCAAACGAGCTTTTAATAGATACAAGTCTTGAGCACAATACTCTCTTAAGAAGAGTAGAGGTTGTACGAACTTTTATTGAAATAGTAAATACATTTTTAGAAAATGACCCAAGATATACTTTAAATGATTTGATGAATTATATCTCTAGACTTGAGCAATATGGTCAAAGCATTGGTGTAGCTGTGATTGATGGTACAAGTGGGGTAGAGGTTATGACATTGCACAGATCAAAAGGTCTTGAATTTGAGCATGTCTGGATAGCTCATTTAAATGAAGGCTCACTTATGAATTCAAAGAGAGAAGACTTCGCACTTCCTGAAAGTATTCAAGCAAAAAAAGAACTTAGAAATGAAGCAGTAGTGAGGCGAGAAGTCTATGTGGCTATTACTCGTGCAAAGAAATACTGTACTCTTTCATATGCCACACTTTCTGCGACTGGTAGAGATGATGAGTTGGCTAAGGTAATATCTGATATACCAACAGAGTTTTTTGATAAAAAAGTTTTAGCTGATACCCAAAATGCACTACTTGAGTACTCCCCAACTATTTTTGTGGAAGAAAATCTTCCGGCGGATAAAGATAAGATAGATGAGCTTGTACAATTTGTTAAAGAAACATATTCAAGAGGTTCTACCTCTGTGACGATGTTAAATAATTTTTTCAAATGTCCTTGGACTTGGTATTTTAGAAATTTAGTAAGGTTGCCAGAAGAAAAAACAGAGAGTTTGTTTTTTGGAACGGCTGTTCATGGTGTACTTGAATCTATTATCAATAAAAATATCAATACAGATACAAAAGATATAGAAGAAAGAATGATAGCTATCTTGCATAAAGATGGTGTGATAGATGAGCATAAAGTCAAAAGAGTCTTAAAAGATGGATTGCCTATAATCTCTGCTTGGGTTCAAAATCACTTGCCAAATATTTCTGAAAATAGATCAACTGAGAGACCTTTTTCTTATACTGATCCAGAATTTTCACATCTAAATTTACATGGAAAGATAGACTTAGTAGAAGAAAAAGATAATTCCATTGTAGTGACTGACTTCAAGACAGGAAGTCCAAAGACTCATAGTGCACTTTCTAAAAAAGATGATGAAGGTAGACTTTCTGATTATGAAAGACAGCTTGCTATGTACACATATTTACTTCAGGGAAATGGAAAGAAAAATATCACATCTAAATTATTTTTTCTTGAAGCACCTGAAGGTGATAAAAATAAAATTTACGCAAAAGATATAGATTCTGAGACTGTAGAGTTGCTCCGAAAAGATATTAGGGATTATGATACTTTAATTCAAAATGGGGAATGGATAAATAGACCATGTAAAAATGAGGGTTATGGAAATACTGAGTGTTTGTATTGTAAAATGGCAAAAAGGCTTTATGGTATATAATAAAAACCAGACCCGTCAACTCGCAGATAACTCTTTAAAATGATATAATAAAGCCAATATGGCTAAATCAGAGAAAAAAGAAAATGACTATGGAGCAGAGCAGATTTCTGTACTTGAAGGTCTTGAGCCGGTACGTCGTAGACCGGGTATGTACATCGGTTCAACTGGTGTAGACGGACTTCATCATTTGGTATGGGAAATTTTTGATAACTCTCGTGATGAAGCAATGGCGGGACATGCGGATCATATTGAGGTTGTACTCTTCCCAGATGGTATTGTGAGAGTAGCTGACAATGGTCGTGGTATCCCAGTAGATATTCATCCAAAAACAAAAGTTTCTGCACTTGAAACTGTGATGACCACACTCCATGCCGGAGGTAAGTTCGGAGGAGATGCAAGTGGATATAAAGTGTCCGGTGGTCTGCACGGTGTAGGTGCGTCTGTTGTAAATGCTCTTTCTGATTTTACTCGTGCGGAAGTTCACAAAAACGGAGACATGTATGTCCAAGAATATGCTCGTGGGGAGAAAAAAGGTCCTGTTAAGAAAGTCGCAAAGACAAAGTACAGTGGTACGATCATTTCTTTTAAACCAGATGCAACTATTTTTAAAGATACTACGGAGTTTGATTGGAAGACCGTCGTAGATAGACTTCGCCAACAAGCATACTTAGTAAAAAAGCTAAGAGTAAATATTATTGATGCTCGTAAGGTAGAAGAAAAAATTGATATGAACGAAACTTTTTGGTTCAAAGATCAAGGTTTTGAAGTTCCTTCTACTACATTTTATTTTGAAGGAGGACTTCGTTCACTTGTGAAGCATTACAACATGCATCAAAAGCCTATTCATAATTCAATCTTTTATTTTGAAAAAGATCAAGATGGAGTAGGGATTGAAGTAGCACTACAATATGTAGATGATATTTCTGCGCGTATTGTGCCTTTTGCAAACAACATTTACAACAGTGAAGGTGGTACCCATATTACCGGTTTTAAAATGGCACTTACTCGCTTGCTCAATGCTTATGCCAAGAAAAACAACATTGCAAAAGAGGCTGACGGAGCATTTTCTGGAGATGATGTACTTGAAGGTCTTACCGCTGTAGTATCTGTAAAGCTTGCAGAAATTCAATTTGAAGGACAGACAAAATCAAAGCTCGGTAGTACTGAAGCACAAGGTGCTACAGCTACAGCTTTTGGAGAAGCATTTTCAACATTCCTAGAAGAACATCCTGATGAAGCAAAGACCATCATTACAAAAGTACTCTTAGCACTTAGAGCTAGAAAAGCTGCTAAAGCGGCGAAAGACTCAATCCTCAGAAAGGGTGCACTTGAAGGTATGACTCTACCTGGAAAGCTTGCAGACTGTCAAAGTAAAGATGCCTCAGAGAGTGAGCTCTTTATCGTAGAGGGGGACTCAGCGGGTGGTACTGCTAAAATGGGTCGTGATAGACGCATACAAGCAATCCTTCCACTTCGCGGAAAGATTTTAAATGTAGAGCGTGCGAGATTGGATAGAATGCTTGCATCTCAAGAGATTAAAAATCTGGTAATCGCAATGGGCACATCTATTGGAGATACATTTGATATAAGTCGTATAAGATATCACAAGCTAGTACTTGCAACTGATGCAGATACAGATGGTGGACACATTCGTACTTTGATTCTTACTCTTTTCTATAGATATTTTAGAGAGGTGATTGAAGCCGGATATGTATATATTGCACAGCCACCACTTTATAAGATTAAAAAAGGAAAAGAAATTTTTTATGCTTATAACGATACAGAAAAAGAAAAGATTCTAAAGGATATTGGCGCAAGTGAGGTATCAGAAATCAATTCTGATGAAGGTGCTCAAGAAGATGTTGAAGAAGAGGATGAAAAGAAAGATGTGAAGAAGCGTACCTCAAAGGTTATGGTGCAAAGATATAAGGGTCTCGGGGAGATGAATTCTGAAGAACTCTGGGAAACAACAATGGATCCAGAAAGACGTGTAATGAAGCAGGTGACTATTGAAGACTTAGAAGCTACAAATAGTATCTTTGATATCTTGATGGGATCAGAAGTTGCACCTCGTAAGAGTTTTATTCAAACAAATGCAAAACTTGCAAATCTAGATATTTAAAAAACTGCACAGTATGTGCAGTTTTTTATTCAGTATCATACTAAACACTTTAAACAAATATATTGCATTTTTTAGACTTGCGGAGCGCGACTGGCGCGAGCACAGGAATTTTTTAGCAAAAAAATATCCGTGTCTAAAAAATGCAATATATTTGTTTAAAGTGTCGTAGGTGATATAATATTATTATGAAAATCTTATCAACCCAACTAAAGAATATTAAAAAGGGGGGGTATACACTAAAAAGTAGAGCCTTCACTCTCATAGAGCTATTAGTAGTCATCGCTATTATAGGCATCCTTGCAGGAGTTGTGATTGCGAGTTTAAACGGTGCAAGAACAAAAGCTAAAAGCGCAGCTATAAAGTCTGAAGCTAGACAACTCTTTAATTTAGCAATGGAACATTATGCGGAGACGGGGGATTTTAGAACATTTTATAATAATACACTGACCACAGCTTGGACTAGTAGTCAATCTCAAGATACCCCCACTTGTTCCAATCGTTTTTTATCTACCAATTATAGAGAAAGGGCGGTAGAGATTTGTAATAGTATTACGAATAAGCTCCCTACGAATATGATAGGTGGTAGTGCGAGAAATAAATTATTGATCGGATGTTCAAATACCCCAAGTCCAAATTGTGATGATCCAAAAAACAGATTTTCTGTACAAGTAAAACTCCAAGATAATGAATATCAAAATGGTATAAATGCTGGAAATTATTTTTGCATAGGATCATCAGGTAATACATATGAAGGTCTTTATGATCTTACAAAAGCTGGATGTTTTTATAACCCCTAAAAATCCTTGACATTTTTGATAGACTATGCTATAATATATTTAGCGGTGATTCTGACAAATGTCAGGATTTCTCCAACCCTAGCTAGTATTGTGCTGGGGTATAATGGAAGCCATTAGTACGGCTTTCCATATACGGGGGACATTTTCATTATACGAAATGCGCCAAAAATTTTTGGGAACCTTTTAATAAAGGCCACCCTCGGGTTTGATATCCGAGGGTTTTTTATTTTTATAATCAAATACAAAAACCGCACATGTGTGCGGTTTTTGTATTAAAGAATTTCTTTTACTAGTCCTTTAAGTGTATTTATTGCAGATTCTTTTTGGTTAGCTAATTCTTCCCAGAAAGATTTTTCTGAATCATCTTTGGCTTCAGCGATGTAGATATTTCTAATTCTCCAAAGACTTTTTGATTCTTCAACGAGCTGATTTGTAAGGTTAAATGAATTATTGTTTTCCATAGTCATATTGTACCACTATTTATCTTTACGGTCTTGTATTTCTTCTTTTATATAACTTATAAATTCATCTATATTCATTGATAGCTTTCTATCACCACGAGCTTCTATTGTAAGTATTTCACTTTCTAATTCTTTATTACCAATAACTATTTGATAAGGAGTTTTTTGTGTTTTAGAAAAACGAATTCTCTTTCCTAGGCTATCTTCTACTAGTACTTTGTTGCGAATATCAAGAGCTTGAAGTTTGCTTGATATTAGATCAGCAAAATCTTTTTGTGCATCTGATATAGGTACTATATGTACTTGTATTGGCGATAGCCATACAGGGAATGCTCCTGCAAAATGCTCTATCATTACTCCCATAAATCTTTCAAGAGACCCACTTATAGCTCTATGTATAATTACTGGTCTTTCTTTTTCTCCTTTTTCATTTGTAAATGAAAGGTCAAATCTTTCGGGTAGGTTGAAGTCACATTGAATTGTAGCTAGTTGCCATTCACGCCCAATTGCATCTTTAAACATAAAGTCTAGCTTAGGTCCATAAAAAGCTGCTTCATCTGGTGCTGGTGTATAGGGAAGATTTTCTTCTATACATACATCAGTCAAAGCTTTTTCAGCTGTTGCCCATACTTCATCACTTCCTAAATACTGGCTTTTGTCTTCTCCGCGAAGTGAAAGACGTACCCAATATCCGTCTATCATATCCATTGTTGTATAGAATTCTTTAATGATGCTTACAATAGTTTTGATTTCTTCACCTATTTGAGATACACGACAAAATAAGTGTCCGTCATCTTGAGTGATAGAGCGAACTCTTGTAAGTCCAGAGAGTTGTCCTGTTTTTTCATCTCTATAAACTGTAGTTGGTTCAAAGTATCTTACCGGCATATCTCTGTAGGAGAATTGGTTGTCAGCAAAAATTTGCATATGATGAGGACAATTCATTGGTTTGACATAGAAATCTTCTTTAGAGCTTCCTCCTTTAACAGAGAACATGTCATCCATATAGTGACCTGCATGTCCTGAAACTTCGTAGAGACTCTCTTTAGCTAGATGGGGTGACCAGATTCTGTCATAACCTCTGTCTTTGTGTAAGCTCCATAAATAATCTTCTAATTCTTTTCTAATAATCATTCCTTTTGGCTGAAAAAGTGGTAGTCCAGAACCTACAAGTTCTGAAATTGTAAAAAGATTTAATTCTTTTCCAAGTTTGCGATGATCTCTTTTTTTAGCTTCTTCTTTTTGCCACTCGTATTTTTCTAAGCCCTCTTTTGATTCAAAAGCTATACCATATATACGAGTAAGCATTTTATTTTTTTCATCACCACGCCAATATGCTCCAGCTACTCTATCTAGTTTAAAACTTTCTGGATCTATTTTATATAAATCTTCAGCATGTCCTCCTTGGCATAAATCAGTGAAAGATCCCATTGTATATGTAGTGATTTCTTCACCACGAGAGATGATACCTTCAATCAATTCTAATTTGTAAGTATTGTCTTTGAAGTACTCGCGTGCTTCATCTGCGGATAAAGTAGAGCTTGATACTTCTTTGAATGTTGGAAGTATTTCGCGCATTTTTTGCTCAATCTTTGCTAGGTCATTTGTACCTATTTGCGCACTAGAATCAAAATCATAATAAAAGCCATCATCAATACTTGGTCCAAGCGTTAATTTCGCATCAGGATAAAGCTCAAGTATAGCTGCACCTAGTAGGTGAGCAAGTGAATGTCTAATGTTTTCTATTGGTTGCATATCCAAAACTATAGCATTTATAAGGATTTTTTCATGCTTGACATAAAAAGTATTTTATATCAGAATGAAATAAATTTTAAAAAATGAAAGATCTGATCAAAGACATAGCCTGTCTTAGAGATCAAGGCTATGAAATCCGATTTCCAGGAGGAAATGGAATTTTTCACAACAATACTCATGCGTCTTTTGGGGTTGTTGTAAAAGAGATTGAAGGGAAAAAATATGTTTTAGTTATACCGTATAAAACTGAGAGAAAAAATAGAAACACAAGTACTTCGTTTAATGAAGACCCTAAGGTCACACTTAGGAGAAAATTAAAAGAAGAGACCGGTGTAGAAATTGATATGTTTTCAGTTCAGTTTATTTCTGAGCTGAAAGTACAAGATAACAGGCTTAATAATCAAAAGAAGTCTGTACATATCAAAAGAGCTTTTCTTTCAAAAAAATTTGATGACCAAAGGATCAGAGAGTATGAGATTCTCGGTAGTCATCTGGGTATTCCATTTTGGATGCCCGTTGAGATGCTTGAGGAGCATATTGCTCCCACACATTCATGGATTGTGACAGCCCTGAAGGGCATAGAGGAATTTAGGCTGGTACCAGCTAAAAAACTCTCATTTTTCCAAAGGTTCTTGAAAAAAGATTTTTTCCATTAATATTTAAAGACGATCAATGTCCGAACCCTACTGTGGGTGTCGGACATTTTATTTTGCATTTTTTTAGAAATGATGTATGATAGTCATACTATGGTAGTTCGAATGAGACACACAAGGGCACATACAGCAAATCGCAGATCACATCATGCACTTAAGGATTTGGCGCTTAGTAAGGATAATACAGGTACTGTACATATCCGTCACCGCGCAAGTTTAGATGGTACATACAAGGGTCGTGTTGTTGTGGGTGATCCTGTTAAAAAAGTACAAAAAAAGCAATCAAAAGCTAAATAAATTTAATAAATATATTTAAGTCGTCATGGCTAATCGTCACCTTTCAAGATCAATAGCTCTACAATCACTTTTCGAATGGGATTTTTCTGGAAAACCAGAGAATATTAAGAGTGTGGTTGATAGAAATATTGCTGAATTTGCTAGCGGCCATGATGACATTGCTTTTATATATGAATTAGTTGAAACCGTTCAAAGAAAACAAACGGTTATTGATGATATTATTTCTAAAGCAGCGCCCGAGTGGCCACTTGAAAAAATTTCAAATGTAGATCGCAATGTTTTGCGTATGGGATTAGCCGAACTGCTTTTTGGAGATAGATCACAAGTCCCACCTAAGGTTGCTATCAATGAGTCTATTGAGCTTGCTAAAGCTTTTGGAGGAGAGAATAGTGGAAGGTTTGTAAATGGAGTTCTTGGGGCGGTATATCGCGAAATGGGTGAACCAGAAAAAGATCAGCTTGGTAAAAAAACTAAAGATGACTTTGACCCAGAAAAAGTTGTAGTAGAAGAAAAAGCTGGAGGACTTGTATATACTCAAAATGAAGGCGAATACATGGTTGCTCTTGTACATGATGTATTTGGATATTGGACCCTTCCAAAAGGATCTTTTGAAGAAGGAGAAGATAGAGAAGCTGCAGCTAAAAGACAAATGGAAGACAAGCTCGGTATCAAAATAGATACTCTTAAGGAAGAAATTGGGAATATTGATTATATTGCCTCGCATCCTGAAAAAGGAAAAGTTAGAAAGCTTGTAACCTTTTTCTTGGCAGAAGCTAAGCATCAAAACTTGAATATATATTCAGATGGCGGACTAGATAAGGCACAGTGGTTCAAACTATCAGATGTAGTTGACCTGACAATATATGATGATATATTGCCTGTAATCGCAAAAGCGATTGAGATTATTAAAAAAGGCTAGGTTTTAGCTTATAGGTTGCTAAAAAAGTAATTTATAAACTGAATCCTTAGATAAAAAAATAAAAAATGAAGGACTTTAAAGAGTTTGAAAAAATACTAGGAATAGAATTCAAAGATAAAACTCTTCTTCAGCGCGCATTTACTCATAGATCTTTTATTAATGAAAATCCAAATAGTGGTTTTTTACACAATGAAAGATTTGAATTCTTGGGAGATGCAGTGATTGAATTAGTAGTGACTGATTATCTTTTTAATAAATATCCAGATTCTGCAGAAGGAGAACTGACAGCATATCGTAGTGCACTTGTGAATGCAACAGTGATGGGAGAAGTCGCGGGAGAGTATCGCATGAATGATTTTTTACTGCTTTCAAAAGGGGAGAGCAGAGATACTGGTCGCGCAAGACAGACAATCCTTGCAAATACTTATGAATCTTTTGTCGGAGCATTGTACCTAGATCAGGGATATGCTCCTTGTGAGAAATTTGTACTGGATAGTTTGGTGCCTAGACTAAAAGAGATTTTGAAACAAAAATCTTGGAAAGATGCCAAGAGTCGTGTTCAAGAAGAGGCTCAAGACAAGGTAGGGGTAACTCCTTCGTATAAAGTAGTCTCTGAAAACGGACCAGATCATGACAAACATTTTACTATTGGTATTTTCTTTGGAGATAAAAAAATAGCTGAAGGAAAAGGTAAGAGTAAACAAGAAGCACAACAAGCTGCGGCACAAGCTGCACTTGATAAAAAGGGGTGGTAAGCCCCTTTTTTAATATCTACCACTAAACCCCCAAAACCATATTGCTTATTTTTAGACACAGATAAGTCTCCATTCCAAAACAAATATGTCTTTCTGGGGGCACGCATAAAACTCTGCTGAGTTTTTGCTACGCTCGGACCAGTCGTCCTGCGCGAGTCCCACCAGAAAGACATATTTGTTTTTGCATTTTTCACAAGTCTAAAAATAAGCAATATAGTTTTTACGGTTTTAAGTTAATAAATACAAAAACGAAAAACAACATAGCTTTTTGCCGTGTCTCGCAGGACGACTGGTCCGAGAGTCAGGTGATTTCTTAGCAAAGAAATACACCGACGGCAAAAAGCTATGTTGTTTGAAGTGTTGTATATGATATAATAAAAACATGAAAAATTTCATACCAACGAACTCTAAAAGACAAATGGGGGGGTATACCACTAAAAGTAATGCCTTCACTCTCATAGAATTACTTGTTGTTATTGCGATAATTGGAATATTAGCCACTGTTGTGATTGCAAGTCTAAATAGTGCTAGAGAGAAAGGAAGAATTGCAAATATTAAATCTAGTTTAAAAAATATCGGTCTTCAAGCTGAATTGTATTTTGATACAAATAAGACTTATGGAGGTCTTTGTGAGGATTCTAAGATAGTAGACATGATGAACTCATTAAATTCTGGCGGTGTGAGATCCGGGTGTTTTGTTTTTTCAAGCTCGTGGGGGGTACATAGAAATTTAAATTTTGGAGTATCAGCGAATTTTAATGATAGGAATTTTTCAGTAGACAATATGGGTGTAGTTGAGGTGTTGGGGACTCATAGTGGGGGTGGTCAAAATTATATAAACTCAATGAATACTTGTATGAATGAAGGATCAAGGTTAGCAAGCGTTGAACAATTAAAAGCTCTGCATATGAGTTATCAAGAAGATGTTGTTGCTGGATTTATATCAACAATACATGGTACTTCAACAGAGTGGTTCTCAAATAAAGATAATAATTTTTATATCCATATGGAGAAAACAGGTGGTAATCCTGGTGCACCATCTTATGGTATAAAAACAAACTCGAGGTATTTTGCCTGTGGTAAATAATTTTTAATTTTCATACTATTACTGTTATAATACAAGCATGCGTTTGCTCAGTATAGAAATAAATGGCTTTAAATCTTTTGGAAAAAAGAGTGTACTTAATTTTACCGATCCTGTGACAGCTGTTGTCGGTCCTAATGGATCTGGTAAGAGTAATGTAGTAGAGGCCTTTCGTTTTGTACTCGGAGAACAATCTATGAAAAGTATGCGCGGAAAGAGTGGGTCAGACCTTATCTTTAAGGGTCCAAATAGTAAGCTTTCTCGTGCATCGGTATCTATTACTTTTGATAATTCTGATAAGGTTTTCGCTTTTCAATCAGTTGGCGATAGTACAGTATCTGCGCCAGCACTTTTTGATAAAGTGACATTTACTCGTGAAGTCTTTGCTGATGGTAGTAGTAAATATTTACTCAATGGTACAGAAGTCAGGCTCAAACAAATGGTAGAACTTTTATCATCTGTAAATATTGGTACTAGTAGTCATCATATAATTTCTCAAGGTGAAGCTGATGGAGTACTTCGTGCATCTTCTCGTGATAGAAGAGAGATCATTGAAGATGCGCTGGGGCTTAAGATTTACCATTTTAGAATAAAAGAAAGTGAGAGCAAGTTAGCAAAAGCGCAAGATGCACTTGGAGATGCGCAATCTTTAAGGCGTGAACTTGTTCCTCATTTAAAATTCTTACAAAAGCAAGTTGAGAAAATAGAAAAGGGTAGAGTGATTCGGACAGAGCTTGAAGGTGTTTGGAAGCAATATTTAGCAAATGAAAAAGATTTTCTTTCCAAAGAAGATATTCGTATTACAGATGCCGAAAGATTTATTAACTCACAACTTTCTCAAGCAAAAGATATTTTGACTTCTTTACCAGAAGAAAGCGTTACCCATGACAATACAGGGGAAGAAAGATTGAATATTCAAAATTCTTTAAGAGAGATTTCTGATAAGAGAAGATCGATTGAATCTAAAATCAACAGACTTCAAGGTGTGATTGATGCTCATAGAAATCTTTTGCAAAAACAAATAGATGATAGTAATAAAAAAGAAAAAGTATTTTTTGAAGGCGAAGAATATTTTTCTGTATTATCTGATTTAGAAAATATTTTAAATAATATTAAGAGTGCAAATACTTTAGAATCAGTAAAATCTTTTTCAGTACAACTTGAAAGCGTTATATCTAAATTAAATTCTAAGAAGGGTACAAGTGGACAGTCTCAAGATGTATCATTTGCAAATCAGACTATTAAAGATACAGCCCTTGAAATGGAAGATTTAGAAAAAGATTTGAAAGTCATTATTTCATCAGAAGAAGAATTACAAAGCAAGCTTCTTGTTCTTGAAAAACAAAAAGAGCAAAATTTGATGCAAAATCAAGAAAATACTCGTAAGCGTTATGAGGTCATATCTAGTATCAAGCAAAGTGAATCTGAACTTCAGATTTTGAATGTTTCTAAAAATGCTTTCTTAGAAAGAAAAGAATATTTTGATAAAGAACTGGGGGAGGCTGGATTTATTTTCGGTCCTATTTTTGTGCGTGAACTTCAGCAAAAAGAACCAATACCTGAGTTAAATACTCAAGAGGTCCGTAGAAATATTGATAGACTAAAGATAAGATTAGATGAGCATTCAGGTATTGGGAATGATGTTTTGATAGAATACGAATCTACAAAAGAGCGAGATGAATTTTTGGCTAAAGAAGTGGCGGATATTGAAGTAAGTATTAGAAATCTAGAATCTTTAATTTCAGATTTGAAAAAGACCCTTGATACAAAATTCACCAACGGTGTATCTGTGATTAATGAAAAATTTTCAGAATTTTTCAGCACAATGTTTGGTGGAGGAAGCGCCTTTCTCTCTATTACTGTTGAAAAGAAAAAGCGCAGAAAAAATGATGAATCTTTGGCTGATATAGACGAGGAAATAGATGAAGAGGATCATAGATTTTTTGAAAGAGGAATAGAAGTACATGTGAATCTACCCGAAAAGAAAATCAAAGATTTGCAAATGCTCTCAGGTGGAGAGAGGTCTCTTGTATCTATTGCGCTCCTCTTTGCAATCTCACAAGTAAATCCACCACCATTTTTAGTATTGGACGAAACAGATGCTGCGCTTGATGAGTCAAATTCAAGAAGATATGGAGATATGATTGAAAGACTCTCAGAGTACTCTCAGCTTATAGTTGTGACACACAACCGTGAGACTATGTCCCGTGCAACAGTACTATATGGTGTGACGCTTGGAAATGATAGTGCCTCAAGACTTCTTTCTATTAAATTTGATGAGGCTGTGAAGGTGGCGAAGTAAGATTATGGAAATAAAAGATTTATATAACATTTTTATAAATGAATGTTCACAAAGTATTTCTACTGATACTAGAAAAATAAAAACAGGTTCTTTATTTTTTGCTTGGAAGGGTGAAAATATTGATGGAAATAAATTTGCAGAAGAAGCATTAGAAAAAGGTGCTAATTATGTAGTTATAGATAATCCTGAGTACAAGGTAAATGAAAAATGTATCTTGGTTCAAGACTCCATAAAAACACTACAAGATCTAGCTTCTTTTCATAGGAATAAATTTAATATTCCATTGATAGTCATAGGAGGTAGTAATGGTAAAACTACAACTAAAGAACTTTTAGTTTCTGTTTTAGAAAAAAAATATAAAACACATTATACAAAAGAAAGTTTCAACAATCATACAGGAGTACCTTTGACTATTTTAGATATGCATATTGATTCAGAGATTGCAGTGATTGAAATAGGAGCAAATCATATTGGGGAGCATAAGGACCTTTTAGCTATTGTAAAGCCATGTTTTGTTTTAGTAACAAATAATGGAAAAGACCACTTAGAGGGTTTTGGATCAATTCAGGGTGTGAGAGAGGCAAATAAAGAAATTTATGATTGGGCAAAAGAAAATAATGCAAAGATTTTTGTAAACAAATTCATTTCTGATTTAATGCAGGATAGTGATGGTGGAGATTGTATTTTATATCCTCAAAAAGAATACGAAAGTACATCTGGCGAATACGCATCTTTGATTTATGGAAAGGATGTTTTTGAAAGTAAACTTTTTGGTTCTTATAATGAACCAAACATTTTAGCATCAATAGCAATAGGTGAATATTTTGAGATTGATATATCTTCAATACAAAAGTCCATACTTGAGTACTCTCCGAGCTTAAAGCGTTCTCAGATTATTAAAACAGAAGATAATTTAATAATTTTAGATTGTTATAATGCCAATCCTTCTAGTATGGAGCTTTCTTTGAAAGATTTATTTTTAAATTTTAAGGATAAAAATAAAATTATTATAGTCGGAGATATGCTTGAGTTAGGAGAGTCTAGCTCTCAGTATCATTTAGAGATTTTAGATTATATTAAATACAATATCTCTAAAGAAGATATTGTATTGGCTGTAGGTAAGGATTTCTATCAATATAAAAATATTTTTGATTTTAATTTTTTTGAAAATGTAGATTCAGCAAAAATATTGTTTGATTCATTAAATAAAAAAGATGCCCTAATTTTCGTTAAGGCATCCCGTGGCATTCGTTTAGAAAATATTTTTTAGATTGTTGTCAGATCTGCACAACATCCACCTGTGGACTGAAGTCCACAATACGGTACGTCTGCTACCATTATAGTTGCAAGCTCAGAACAGAAAGTGCATCTGGATTTTTCACTTTCTATTTTTAAAATTTCATATTTTGTTTCCATTTTATTTAATATTTATTTGAAGAACTAAGATGATTACTACATATAAATTATATACTATTATATAAAAAATAAAATCCGTACCCTAGTATTTATGGGGGTACGGATTTATGTCCAGTTAAACAATCTCAATGTCGGCTCCCAATTCTTTTAAAATGTCAAAGAATTTAGGATTTCTGCGCAAAATGTATTGCGCATTTTTAATGGTGTGTATACCACCTGATAGAGCACAATTAATGATGGCTCTTGCTCCTTCGATAACATCAGGTGATGTTATCTCGAGATTTCGAGAATAGGGCTGCCTATCGTTTCCAATTGTGACAACTCTTTGGTCATCATATAAACCTATTTTTGCACCCATTTCTTTCATGGCACTGATGTATTTAAGTCCGTCAGTGTACAGCCAGTTATTTGATCTTGTAGATGTATTCTCGTTTTTATTCATGGTACTCCATGCGATAAAACTCGGAAGACAATCAACGGGAAACATCGGCCAAGGACCAGGGTTCATTTTATAGGTCCATTCATCTGCTCTAGGAAATGTTTCCATTGGATTGAATTGAGAGCGACTCCCAAAAACCATTATCCCATCTTTAACTTTTTCTAGAATAATTCCTGTTTGTGTCAAGAATTCACTTAAGTGATTTATCCCAACAGAATCAGAAACTTTTAGAAGTAAGTCACTTTTTGTAATAGCCGCTGTGATTGCAAAACCAAAATAATCTACATGATCGCTTTCAGCTTCAAAGATAGCCCCGTTCATCTTTTTACCACCAATGATTTCAATATCAGAGCCTTGTCCCAATATTGTAGCCCCCATTTTTTTCAACAATTGTATCAATTGTTTGACATGGGGTTCTTGAGCAATACCTGAGAGGTTTATTTGGCTATCTTTTTCACCAGCTAAAAACATTAAAATATTTTCAGTTGGTGTCACGAACGCGCTGTTGTATAAAGCTTGATTTTGTTTTTTAAAGTTCTTATCCTTAAAAAACAAAATTGAATCACTTGATAGAGTAAATGATATACCGATTTTACGGAAATATTCTGCATGATCTTCATGCCCTCTGTATCCAAGTCTACATCCAGATGTTTGAGGAATTTTTGCTTTACCAAATCTAGATAGAAGTGGTCCGGCAAATAAATACCCAGCTTGTATACCAGATATATGCTCATCAGGAACTTCCCAAGTGCTTAAATCTTTGCAGCATATTTGAAGATTTTGATCTTCAAAATAAATTGTTGCCCCCATACTTTCTAAGGCTGAACACATTTTCTTTACATCTGGACTCATAGGAACATTTCTATAAAACATTGTGTCGTCCGTAAGAATAGAGGCGGCAATAGCTGGAAGAATTGCATTTTTGTTGGGTACAATTTCTACTATACCTGATAAGGTTTTGCCACCATTAATAATGATTGTTTTATTTTTCATATTTATTTATTTTAAGGTTATTAAATCAGTTTATTTTAAATTAACCTTACTACAAAGCTATATTTAAATCAATTTGAATGTATCTTTTAAAATGTAATGAATTTGACATATTATTGTTAGCTGTTATGGTATATATAGATTCATTTATATAAACAAAAAAATTATTCACATGAAGAGATTTTTGAAGTTTGAACCAGATTATGACATTAATTTGGTTCCAGAAGATATCAAGCTTAGCGCACAAGTTTGGTATATAGAAAAAAATATGAAGATGGTGCTGTTTTGGGCCATTACATTTTTAATTTTGATTTTCTTGCTGAGCATGACTACGGAAAACCTATTTTTCCTTAAGTTGATTATGGCGGGAATTGTCATTATGGCAGTTTTAATTATTGTCTTGAACTCTTTTTTATTTAAGTACTTTGCAGAGAAATCCTTAAATAAAAAAGAGATAATGAAGAAGTTTCTGAGTGCCCATATTTATCCGCCCAATAAAGCGGTTCTTAGTAAGTATGATTTAGTTCGTTATTACGAACTATTACAAGAATTATAATAATGGGGATTTAATCTTACTTGAGAGCGGGTATTTCTTACCCGCTCTTTTTTATTGATACAATAATTTATTTTGATATACTTAAAATACTTTTGGGGATTTCCCATCGATTCCTGAATATCAGGATGATAATTTAGAAAAACTTGAGTAGCTGCTCAAGTTTTTCTTTTATTTTTTTAAAATCTTTTTCTTTTGTATATTCCAATTATCAAACTCTTTATTCATATAAACAGTATATAAAATAGTGTTAAATTTTTGATAAAATCATCGTGAATATTCGCCTGTTGGGTTATCTATATAAAAGCTTGACTTTGTTTGGTAGATGTATATAATAGGGGTCGCTGTACATATTTTGTAGAGCATCGTACATTGAAAATCTTTTAAAGAAAAATAACAATCTACAAAAAAGAAACCAAAATTATTCCAATATTTTATGGAGGCAAAAGATATCAATTTTCTTTTGCCTCAGTCTAATGCTTTTAGCATTTTTAAGAAGAGTTTGATCCTAGCTCAGGATGAACGCTGGCGGCGTGGATAAGGCATGCAAG
>CAYODR010000006.1:0-10851 GCA_964402895.1 uncultured Candidatus Saccharibacteria bacterium
AATTGAATAAAAAATAGCCCGTTTTCTTTTTTTTAAAAAAAAGAAAACGGGCTATGTTTATTTTTTATTCCGACTATACTCATACAAAACAACAGAAGCTGCAACTGATGCATTTAATGATTCACATCTGGGGTCCATTGGAATGGATAATTTTACATCACAAAGCTCAAGTGTTTTTTCTCTTATCCCCACTGATTCATTACCGACTACTATAATCGCCGGACCACTAAAGTCAGCATTTTTCAATTCTGTATCCCCGTCCATCACAAGTCCATAACTCCACATTCTTTTATCAGCCAAAGTCCTCATCGTCTGATTTACATTTCCTATTTTTACGATAGGGATACGAAAAACCATACCAACAGATGTTTTGATCACCACTCCCGTGATAGGAGATTGATTGTGCTCAGGTAAAAGAATAGCATCTGCACCAAAAGCCACAGCACTACGAATAATAGCCCCGACATTGTGTGGGTCTTGAAGTTCATCTAAAAGTACAAATAGTGGATTTTCTTTTTGATCAAAAATCTTTAAGACTTCATCCATTTTCGTATACATTTTTTCAGTATTTAAAACAGCAATCACACCTTGATGTACTGCATCTTTTTCAATTCCAGCCTCACCTTTCATCTGAGAAATGTTGATACCATTTTTCTCAAGACTTTTTACTAAATCTTTATCATCTAAATTATTTTTATCCAAAAAAACTTTTTGAATGATTCCAGGTTTTGCGATTAAAGCTTCATTTAAAGCGTGCTTCCCATATAGATAGATTTTATCATCCTTAATCTTTTTCATGCTTTTATACTACATGATAAAGGTTAAAAACAAAAGTCTTAAACGCCACAACGAACATTGTGAAGCTCAATCAGAGTGAAGGCTCTACTTTTTAATATATATACCCCCCCCCCTCTATTTGTCTTTTAGAGTTTGTTGGTAAAATTTTCATGATTTCATTATACCACCTACGACTCCTTAAACAAATATGTTGTGTTTTTTAGACTTGCGGAGCGCGACTGGCGCGAGCACAGGAATTCATAAGCCAGAAAAATATCCGTGTCTAAAAAACACAACATATTTGTTTAAGGAGTTTAATATAAGAATAAAAGAAAAATAAAAGAACCCTTACACTCAATGAGCATAAGGGTCCTTATCTCTGATTTCCTCTACAATAAGTAAGCAAACCAGATATAAAACCGAAAACGAGAAAAGTCCGCCACATAAGAATGAAATCAAAAAAACTATTTTGCTAAAATTTATAAAAAAAACCAAAAAAATCAAAATCGCAAGAAAGATAAAAACAAACATCAAACAGGCTATGATCAAAACATCTGATTCTTTTCTTTTTTTTATTAGTAAAGTAATCATCAAGAAAAATGCCGCGGAAAGCATATCTTTTGATGTAACTAAAGATCTCTGACCGAGAATATCTTTAATTAAATTAGTCTTACTATCCATAAGTGGTAAATTTATTTGTGAACTTAAAAAACTAAACTCATTTCATATAATAATATAAAATACTAAAAATGTCAAAGTAAAACACCCAATTCTAGGAATTGGGTGTTTTACTATTGTTGTGCGCCGGGAGGGATTTGAACCCCCGTAGCCCGAAGGCGTCTGATTTACAGTCAGATGTAATTGACCACTCTACCACCGACGCATCGCCAACAGTATATCATACTGTTTATTTTTTGCTAGATACTCTTAACTGTCTTACTTTTTCTAACAATAGGTGATTTTCTTTTTGTTTTTGTGTTTAAAACAATCTCATCTCCTAGTAAAGAAATCATTACATGATCCCCCGCATCAATAGATTTTTGAATAATTCTCTCTGCTATAGGGTTTAGAATCTTTGTCTGTATAAGCCTATTAAGTGGTCTTGCTCCATATTGTGGTGTATATCCTTCTTTAGCAAGTACAGAAAGCACTTTATCATCTAAAGATACTGTTATACCTTTTTCTAATAATCTTTTTAGAACTGCATCTACACGAAGCTTCACAATATCTTGAATTGCATTCTGTGAAAGAATATCAAAGACAATGATTTCATCTATTCTATTTAAGAATTCTGGTCTAAAGAAATCTTTTAGCGAATCAGTGACCTTGTCTTTAGTCTGCACATATTCCTGTTCTTCGGTATTATTATGGAAACCAATACTTTCCATTTTTTGAATATGCTGACTTCCAATATTTGAAGTCATAATGATAATTGTGTTTTTAAAATTCACAACTCTCCCTTTTGAATCAGTGAGTCTTCCATCGTCAAGTACTTGCAAAAGTACATTAAACACTTCCGGATGAGCCTTTTCTACTTCATCAAAAAGAATTACTGAATAAGGTCTGTGTCGTACGGCTTCTGTGAGCTGTCCGCTTTCATCATGTCCAACATATCCTGGCGGTGAACCAATGAGCTTAGAAATACTATGTCGCTCCATGTATTCACTCATATCTACTCTGATGAGCGCCTTCTCATCATTAAACATAAATTCAGCCAGTGCTTTTGTGAGCTCGGTCTTTCCAACTCCAGTAGGACCTAAGAATAAAAATGATCCGATAGGTCTGTTTGGGTCACTGATACCTGCTCTGTTTCTCCTGATCACATGCGCAATCTTATCTACTGCTTCATCTTGTCCTATTACTCGCCTGTGTAACTCACGGCTCATATTGATAAGCTTTTCTCTTTCTTCTTCAAGCATCTTTGTCAGAGGTACTCCTGTCCAACGAGCTACGACTTCTGCAATATCTTCGCGAGTGATTTCTTCTTTCAAAACTCTTCTGTTTTTTTGTAAGCGTTTCAATCTTGCCATTTTTGTTTCAAGATCTTTTTGAAGCATTGGTATATGTCCGTATCTTATTTCTGCTGCTCTTCCGAGATCAGCGCGCATCTCCGCACCCTCAGCTTCAAGTCTTAAGGTTTCTAAATCCTTACGAATAGAGGCAATGTCTTGAAGCAATGTCTTTTCTGTCTTCCATTTTGTTTCAAGCTCCTTAGTGCGTTCTTCGGTATTGGCTATTTCCAAATCAATATCTTTAATTCTAGATTTCGCATTTTTAACACTCTGAGTACTAGCATCTTTTTCTAAATCTTTTTTCAAGGCTTCTTTTTCAATCTCAAGACGCATAATTCTACGATGAGCCTCTTCAAGTACTGCTGGTTTGTTTTCAAGTGCCATTCGAAGTGCACTACAAGCCTCATCAAGCAGGTCTATTGCTTTATCTGGCAAAAATCTATTTGTAATATACCTACTTGAAAACTCTACTGCCGCAAGAATAGCATCATCTGTAATATGTACACCATGATAAAGTTCATATTTTTCTTTAAGTCCCCTTAAAATAGCGACCGCATCATTTTGAGAAGGTTCTTCTATGTATACAGGTTGAAAACGACGAGCAAGAGCTGGGTCTTTCTCTATGTATTTTTGATACTCTTTTAGTGTTGTAGCACCAATTGCGCGAAGCTCACCCCTAGCAAGTGCTGGCTTAAGCATATTAGACATATCCATAGCTCCATCACTTCCACCTCCGGCACCAACCATAGTATGTATCTCATCAATAAAAACAATCACCTTGCCATCAAGGCGTTCTATTTCCTTAAGAATATTTTTTAATCTTTCTTCAAATTCACCGCGGTATTTTGTACCCGCAATAAGAAGTCCGATATCGAGGGAAATGATTTCTTTATCTTTTAAAGATTCTGATACATCACCCTTAGCGATACGAATAGCAAGACCTTCAGCCACAGCTGTTTTTCCTGTTCCAGCTTCACCGAGTAGTATAGGATTGTTTTTTGTACGACGAGAAAGTATTTGCATGATGCGCATTATCTCAGTGTCTCGTCCTATTACCGGATCAAGCTTATCTTCTCTAGCTAGGCTTGTCAGATTACGAGTATACTTTGAAAGCATCCGCATCTTTTTATCTCCTTGAGGAATAGGATTTTTATTATTTCTAAAATCTAAGATAGCATCAAGTAGCGCTTGTCTATCAATCTTAAAGGGGTCAAGAATATCGGTCGCTTGATTTTTTACATCAAGTAGTGCCAAGAATAAATGTTCAGCAGATACAAAAGAATCTTTGAGTTCAGCTGATGCTTTAAGTGAACCTTCTATTACTTGCGCCAAATCAGCCGTCAAAAACATTTGATATGATGGAGCAACAGTTGTATTTGTTTCTGCAGTTTCAATATTCTCTAGCACTGAATCTGTCAAAAGTATTGTATCTATCTCAAGACTATCTAACAATGTTAAAACATTTGATTCTTCTTGGATGAGCAAAGAAGCAAGTAGGTGCACAGTGCTTACATTATTTTGTCCACGCTCAATAGCAAGCTCATGAGCTCGCTTTATTGCCTCCTTTGCTTTTGTCGTAAATTTATTTAGTGGTGGCATGTTTCAAATTCAAAATTATTCAATAAAATAAAGACTTTCTATCATTACAGAGTTATAGACATCCAGAAATACCGTATATTTTTACATTACCACAAATTCATAGTTTTTTCCATTCTTAAAAAATAAAATCTAGGAAGCACAGCGAACATTGAAGGTAGTAGTATTGATAGGATACCTAAGCACATTACCACTACTAAAACCTTGATCGTAGGCAATATTAGGATCTATAGCAGATTGAGTAGAAGACCACCAACCATTAGTAGTAAAACCATATTGCGTCACATCACTACTGCTATAATCATATATAGATTTGAAAACTTCAATTGGAGGTAATCTTTTGCCGGCAGTAGCACATCTATTCATGGCTGTTTGCCAATTCGTATTACTACCATTATTAATAGAGTCTAATGTCATCACACTTTGAGCATCAACAGCATAATGTGTCTCATTGAAATATACTGCTACACCGAAGTTTTTATCTTGTAATCCATCTGCGAGTACAAAATCACTACTTGCTGGTACATCACTCGTCCTAACCACACACCTGACCCTATCTGCTCCGGCAATACTTACGAGTGCATCTATCATTGGTTGTATTTGTGCATGTGGTGATATCCCTGTTTTGTTGTATGCACAAAGTCCTGCAAATGTACCATTATCACTATGATACATGATTGCTTGAGTTTGCAGATTCTTTAAGTTTGATTTAATAGCGGCTATTCTACCTTTAGTGCGAGCAGAGTTTAATGATGCAATGACTACTCCTGCAAGAATACCGATGATTGCTATTACTACAAGAAGTTCAATCAAAGTAAAAGCTTTAGAATTTTTATTAAAATTCTTTAGTGCGAGGAATTTCTTTTTAGAATAGCACACCCCCCCCCCTATAACCTTTTTAGAGTACGCCTGCAAGTTTTTCATGATTTTATTATAACATAGTAGAAATCCTAAACAATATTATTCTTCGTAATAAACCAAGTTTTCTATTTTAAATTTTACGAGGCACAGCGAATACTATTCTTATAAGATTGGGGGTATATTCTTATATTTCCTGTACTAAAACTGTGATGATACGCATATAGACTAGGTAGGGTTGAGACTGTAGAAGACCAGTAAGTCCCTGACACAAAAGTAAGATTTCCACTTTGTGCGCCATAGTCATTGATAGCTTTTAGAATTTCAATAGAAGGTAGGCGTTTGCCAAGTGAAGCACAGGTGTTGTTGGCAGTAGTCCAGGTTTGAGTAGTAGATGGTGATGTTGTGTCTGCTTCATCTAAAGTAATGACACCTGTTGTATCTACTCCGTAGTGTCTATTGTTATAGTATACTGCCACACCAAAGTTTCTAGTTTCTAGTGAGTCTTCTAAATTAAAATCCGCTCCACCGCCCGGGACATTTGATGTCCTCACCACACATCTGACATTTCCTGACCCTGCGATAGAAACAAGAGAGTCTATCATTGGGGCAATAGATGTATGTGGAGATAGACCTGTTTTGTTGTATGTACAAAGTCCTGTAAAAGTACCATTATCTAGATGATATAATTGAGCTTGCGTCTGAAGATTTTTTAAATTTGATTTTATTGCAGCTACTCTACCGCTAGTTCTGGCCGAGTTTAGAGATGCAATGACTACGCCCGCGAGTATTCCGATGATTGCAATAACTACTAGGAGTTCAATCAGAGTGAAGGCGTAACTTTTAGTGGTATACCCCCCCTTAATATCCTTTAGTTGAGTTGATAAGATTTTCATATAAATATTATATCATATACACCACTTCAACCAACATAGCCTTTTTGCCGTCGGTGTATTTTTCTGGCTGGTGAATTGCCTGACTCTCGGCTCAGTCAGCCCGGAGAGTCCGGCAAAAAGGCTATGTTGTTTTTCATTTTGTGTTTAAAACGAAAAAAACTATATTGCTTATTTTTAGACTTTCGCAGCGCGACTGGCGCGAGAACAGGAAAATCTTAGCAAAGATTTATCCGTGTCTAAAAATAAGCAATATTGTTTTGGAGGTTTTTGATTTTAAATATAATGACGGAAAAAATGCTTTGTTTGTAGTGATGGATATTAAATAAGTAATATAGCAATTTTAGGTTTTTATGGTTTTTCAAACAATATTTGATATAATAAACTTATGGAATTTTTAATTATTTTTATACCAATTTTCGTATTAGCAGGATTAGCACTTTACTTTTTACCAAGTATCATCGCATTTAAATGTGAACATACTGACAAACATTTGATACTTATTTTAAACGCAGTACTTGGCTGGACATTTATAGGTTGGATTTTGATTTTACTTTGGGCAATGACAGATACAAAGATAAACAAAGTATTAAACATCGCCAATAATGACAATATAGACAAACTATCTAGACTAGCAGATCTAAAAGATCGCGGAGCTATTACAGAAGAAGAATTCAATACTCAAAAAGAAAGGATCTTAAATTCTTAATATTTAAAATATATAGTAAACAAAAAAACAAAACCTTTTTACCGTGTCTCGCAGACTGACTGAGTCGAGAGTCAGGCAAATCACCAGCCAGAAAATTATGCCGACGGTAAAAAGGTTTTGTTTGTAGTGATAAAGATATATTTGTTTTGGATTTAGTTTATAAATTTAATTCTTATATTTATCAATAATTTTTTTCAAAATAAAGACCGACTTATGTGCGTCTTTTTTTGTATTAAACCTACCAAAAGAAAACCTTATAGCACCATAGTCTGCGCCATGAACATCTAGGACAATTTGACTCTCATTACTATCTTCATTTTTACAAGCACTCTTTGCAGAGACGGCTATCCCCTTGGCATCAAGCTCAAGTACCAAAAGCTCACTATCAATCCCCCTGATAGCTACATGTGAGATGTGCGGAGTTCTAAAAGATGATTCAAAAGTTATTACAGCTTCTGAAATTTCTTTTTTCAAAAGATTTTCAAAATATTCTCTTATTTCCAATATTTTTTTATTTTCTTTCTCCAAATTATCTTGTGCATACTTTAGAGCATAAGCAAAATTATGTATTAAATATACAGATTCAGTTCCAGGTCTTATTCCAAATTCTTGCCCTCCACCAAAAAACCTGGGTTCAACCTTAATACCTTTTTTAATATATAAAAGCCCGACCCCCTTAGGACAATACAATTTTGTAGATCCAAGTGTCATCATATCTATCCCTAGAGATTGAACATTTAAATTAAAATGACTTGGTGCTTGTGTAGCATCAATATGAAAAATTATTTTAAGA
This sequence comes from uncultured Candidatus Saccharibacteria bacterium, assembly GCA_964402895.1. Classification (GTDB taxonomy): domain Bacteria; phylum Patescibacteriota; class Minisyncoccia; order Phycocordibacterales; family UBA9973; genus UBA4124. The sequence continues at coordinate 7,639 of CAYODR010000006.1, forward strand.
TTAGGATTATGCTTTCTCAAAAAACGAATTCTCTTTGCAATCTCTTTTATGGGCTGCACAGTACCAACTTCATTGTTTACATAAATCACAGAAACAATCACAGCATTTACCCATGCAGGGATTTTAATATCCTTAGGATTTACTATTCCGTTTTCAAGAGGCAAAATTCGAACCTGTGTATTATTTTTTTTCAAATGCAATAAAGTTTCATTTATAGCGCTATGCTCAAATGCGCTTTGATAAATCAAAATAGACTCTCTAGAAATACCTTCTGTTACCAGAGCATCTACCGCCCCCAAGATAGCAAGATTATCACTCTCTGTTGCGCCAGATGTAAATATTATTTCACTTTCTTGTGTCTTTAAAACTTCTGCAGCCACTTTTCTGGCTTTATTGATAAGATTCCTAGCCAAAACACCCTCTTTATGAAGAGCACTTGGATTCGCCATCAGAGCCTCATCACCTAATTGGGGAAAGCTCTTAAGCATATCTTTATCTATCTGAGTACTAGATGCCACATCTAAATATATTCGTTTTTTATTAAAATTCTTGAAAAAAGCCATAAAATAAGTATAATACAGAACTATGGGAGAAAGTACAGGGGTAGCCATTTTAATAATCTGCATTGTGCTTGTCATTACTATAATAGTAACGCTTGTACTCCTATATAAATTACAAAAAAAAATATCTATCTTCATGTCTGGTAAAGACGGATCTGACCTAGAAGATACACTAATTCTTTTAACAAAACGCACAGAATCTAACGAAAAAACTTTAGAAAAGCACAAAGAAGGTTTAGAGTTTATAGATTCTAGAGTTAAAAAAAGTTTAAGAGGATATTCTCTTGTTCGATATGACGCATACTCAGATGGTGGTGGCGAACAAAGCTTTGCATCGGGTTTACTTGATGAACGAGGAGATGGATATATTCTTTCTGTAATAACCAATAGAAATCATGTGGGTATCTATGCCAAAAAGGTCGTTGGCGGAAATGCTACTCAATCACTAACTAAAGAAGAGCAAACAGCATTAAAAAATGCGCTCGACCAAACAAAAATATGAATAACAACACAACCCCTCGCCCTCCAATCGTCGCAGTAATGGGACATATTGATCACGGGAAAAGTACACTACTGGATTACATTAGAAAAACCAACATAGCATCAGCTGAAGTTGGTGGTATTACTCAGCACTTAAGCGCTTATGAAATAAGTGTCCCCTATCAAGGAACAGATCGTAGTATCACATTCCTAGATACTCCAGGACACGCTGCATTTACAGGTATGCGCGAAAGAGGTGCAGATGTTGCCGATATTGCGATTCTTGTTGTATCAGCTGAAGACGGGGTTAAAACACAAACAATTGAAGCATTAAACACAATCAAAAATGCAAATATTCCGTATATAGTTGCTATCAATAAAATAGACAGGCCGGCTGCAAATATTGAAAGAACCAAGCAAATGCTTGCGGAAAATGAAGTGCTCGTAGAAGGATATGGCGGGACTACTCCTTGGGTAGCCATCTCGGCTCTAGAAGGTACAGGTATACCAGACCTACTTGAAAGTATATTGCTTGTATCTGACATGGAAGAATTCTCAGCTGACCCCCAAAAAATAGCTGAAGGATTGGTAATTGAAAGTAATCTTGATCCTAAAAGAGGTATCACTGCAACCATTATTATCAAAGATGGAACTCTAAAAAAGGGAAACTTCGTAGTTGCAGGAAATGCTATTGCCACAACTAGAATAATGGAAAACTTCTTGGGTAAAAATGTAAGTGAAGTAAAACCAAGTGGTGCGGTTAGACTTATTGGTTTTGATTCTCTACCAGAAGTTGGATTACCTATTCAAGTTTTTGAAAAGAAAAAAGACGCAGAAAAATTTATCTCAAACAAAGAAAATACTACAGAAGATACCCAAACTCAAAAACTCAATAATACTGATAAAGTGATTCCTATTGTTATCAAAACTGATGTATTTGGAACATCTGAAGCAATAGAAAAAGAACTTAAAAATATAGAGATAGAGGGTCTGAGAATTAAGATTATTGGTAAAGGTATAGGAGCTATCTCTGAAAATGATATTCGCTTAGCACAAAGCGACAAAGAGACAATTATCTTAGGATTCAATGTGGACATAGACCCCCGCGCAAAAATAGCCAATGAAAATATCGGTGCAACTGTACAAATATTTAATATTATTTATAAGCTTACAGAATGGCTATTTGAAGAACTTGAAAAAAGACGACCACTTAAAGAAGTAAAAGAAATTATCGGTAGAGCAAAAGTTCTTAAGGTTTTCTCCCAACAAAAAGATAAACAAGTTCTTGGATGTAGGGTTGAAGCCGGAATAATCACTCACGGTGCTCAAGTAAATATTATCCGCAGAGATTTTAATCTCGCTACTGGTAAAATACTAGAACTTCAACAAGCAAAACAAAAGGTTAAAGAAATTCAAGAAGGAGAATACGGTATGATGGTTGAATCAAAAACAGAAATAGCTGGAGGAGATATTCTAGAAGTATTTAATTTAGTGACAAAATAATTATGGAAAATTCTAGACAATCAAAAATAGAAGAGCAAATCAGAGAAGTAAGTGCAAGATTTATTGAACGCGAAAGCAATAAAACATCTATCATCTCTGTGACTGGTGTAAAATTATTTGAAAAAGGTCGTAAAGCTACAATCTACATTACGGTCCTTCCAGAATCTGGAGAAGAATCAGCTGTGAATTTTTTAAAAAGAAAAAGACCTGGTATAAAAGATGAAATAAAAAGAGGTTTAAATCTAAATACTATTCCTTTCATTGAAATAGAAATTGACAAGGGCGAGAAAGCCCGTCAAAATATAGATGTTTTACTACGAGATGATTCGTAGTATAATGACCCAGTGGCCAAGTGGTAAGGCAGAGATCTGCAAAATCTCTATACGGCGGTTCGATTCCGCCCTGGGTCTCCAAAGATCTTTTTAAATAAATATATCTTTTGCCCGAGTGATGGAATGGTAGACATAGAGGACTTAAAATCCTCAGCCCTCACAGGCGTGTGGGTTCGAGTCCCACCTCGGGCACATAAACAAAAAATCTTTTGCATTTGCAAAAGATTTTTTGTTTTTAGTTTTGTGCCCTTAGCAGGGCTCGAACCTGCGACCGTCTCCTTAAGAGGGAGCTGCTCTACCGACTGAGCTATAAGGGCAACTGCTCAGTCATATTAACT
>CAYODR010000006.1:10951-40869 GCA_964402895.1 uncultured Candidatus Saccharibacteria bacterium
CTTAAATAGAAAAAAGTAAATCTTGCGAGCCGCTACAACTGAGCTATAAGGGCAACTGCTCAGTCATATTAACTCTTAAATAGAAAAAAGTAAATCTTGCGAGCCGCTACAACTGAGCTATAAGGGCAAATACAGCTATATCCTAACAAAAAGATGACTGAAAGTAAATCTTGCGAGCCGCTACGACTGAGCTTATAACACTTACAAAGTCATGAAGACTTTTTCTGGTGCTGGGGGCGGGACTTGAACCCGCACGCCTTGCGACACTAGTTCCTAAGACTAGCGTGTATACCAATTCCACCACCCCAGCGCATTTTTTATAATACTGTATTCACGCAAGTTTTTCAAGCTTTTGCCAGATTTTTATACCTTGACAAATACTGTTTTTTTGTTATACTATAAAGCGAAGTTAACCAAATATTCTGAAACTTAAAAAATAAATATAACAATGGAAACTAATCTTACAATAATCCTCATTATCAGCATAGTGCTGGTGTGGATCCTAAGCGGTTTTAAAAAAGACCGTGTATTTAAACCTAAAAATGCTAGATGGTACTATCTCGGTGCATTTGACAAAACTCTTGGATTCGTAAATGGTAGTGATATGCCATCTATTGTGCCCATGCCATGGCCTTTTCAAAAATTAAAATTCACACTAATTTACGATGAGTATGAAGTCCCGGGAGAGGTTTACCAGGGCGGTGTAGTAAAGTATCCTAACTTAAGGTTAGGAATCGGAACAAAAATTGAAGTAGTAGACCATATAAGGGAGATTGAAATACACCCAATGGGAATAGAAGTTATTCTTCGTGATGGAAATAAAATTGCTCTTATTTTAGGAACAACAATCCATGTATTTCATCCTGGGAAACTTCTTCCAATAAGAAAAGGTTTTTTAGTTTATGCAAAACAAGAAAAACTTGATGTTTTTGCTCCGTGGGCTCACACCAAAAAGACAATAGCTAATATTCTCAAAGTTGAAATTGAAGAAGTGGATGCTATAAAAGTTAAAATAAACGGTGCTGAACACAACTTCAAAGATTATTTGAATGATATGAAATTCGAAGAGTTTGGATTTAGGATTAAAGAATTGTCTTTAAACATTGGTATCCCCGATGAATCTAGGGCATATTTTGAGATTAAGAAAAAAACTGTAGAAGAAACAATTAAAATCAAACAACTTGATGAAATTGAAAAAACAAGCGCCAAAAAACGAGAAATTTTTGAAAAAGATTCTGATGCTGAGAGAAGAGTTCGAGAAAAAGACTTAAATGTAGAAGCAAATTATCGGGAGCGCCTTATGGACAAAGAATACAAGGGGCGCGCCGAAGTAGCAGGATCTTATAAAGCTGATTTTCTAGTACTCTCAGGACAAGAGTCTAGCTCAAACGATAAACAGGCTGAAAGAATATCAGATACCACAATCGGGCATCTAGCCGCCTACAAAAAAATTAAAAAGGATGACAACTAAAATTTTATTGTTTGTTGCATTTGCTCTAACATTGGTAATGTTGATCTTTATTGCAGAAAAAGTAGACAAGCTTATAAAAAAATATTATCGGATTGTCAAAAAATTTTTTGCGAGAAAAGAAACTGTTATTACTGAGGAAAATTATTATTTTTCGTACAATACAAACAATATCAATATTACGAACAATTATTTTCCTGAAATTCCAGACCAGGTTTTGGATAATCAAGAGCAAGAAAAAGAAAAAAGTATTCAATTAAAAAACCCAAAAATCAAAAGAGTTGACGAAAAAGAAACTCGTCAAATCGTAAAACAGTATTCTTTTGAAAGTGCTGACAAGATCAACAACATCAATCTCAAAAAAATTATTAGGTTGATATTGGGAATAGCAGTATTATTAATTATCTTTTTAGTATTTAAAGCTAATAGTAGTATCGGTGGCTACATTCCATTTTTTTGGCCCATTGTTTTAAGTATTGGATTAATTATTCTTTTGTTCTCATTATTTAACAAAAGAAGAAATTTTAGCCAATATTTTAAAAAAGTGGAAAACACTAAAAATCCTGATCAAAAATCAGGTGATAAAAAAAGTGTTAAAACAAAAATACGTTGGTACAATGACTGGTGGTGGAATAATTTCTTCAGATTCGTCGGGATTGCAATACTAATCCTAGCAACATTATTTGTTGCGAGTGTAGTGCGTGGATTTAGGTGGGAATGGAAGGGTGCGCCAAATATGGCGAGAGAAATGCTTAGACCTACTCCAGTAAACTTAAATCCCAAAAGTATACTGTATGAAAATAGGGGTAATGTATTAAGAGCAGATATCCCATATACTTGGGACAGAAAATGCGAAACTTTCTATAATTTCATACCAACAGAAGAAGGGGTGAGAACAAAAATGTCTATGACATTAGATAGAGACCCCTCTTACTTTTGGGTTGGATACATAGAAAAGAGAAATGGACATTTTATCTTTACGACCATAACAGGTCGTGATCCTATGCTTGAAGGAAACTATACCGTAATTTTTGATAAAGATATAGAAATATTTCTTGAGTCTATAAAAAGGCGGTGAAAAAGCAAAAACCTCCGACATCGCGTCGGAGGCTTTTTTTATTTCTTTAGATTTATGTTTATCTCTGGTAATTTAAGTTCTTGCATAGAGGGAGCTTCAAATTTTTGTTCTTCAGTATTGATCTTCACCCCTTGAATACCAAAGGTTCGCACCAGGATATTGATAATCCCAAATACTGACAACATTATAGCCAAACCTATAAGCCCCCAAAGCATATGTCGCCTTCCATCTTCTCGCTTCTCTTTAGACCCTGTGTTGCGGATAAATTCCATAACACCGAACAAAAAGACTACAAGAGCAACAACAAATGCTATTTCAATGACAGGATTTAAAATGTTTTTATTTATTTTAAATAAAACATCTTCAAAACCATCTGCATATGCAATACTATTAAATAACCAGCTCATTTTTTAATAATTCCAAACATTAGCTCTACATGAGTCAGTATCTGCTCTGTAAATTGTTCCAGGAGGACATGTTACAGGAGGAGTATTGTTACTTCCTCTACCAGTTGTATCTACTCCAACGATATTACCAGCAATACGGATAATCCCCCATACAGCTACTGCTAGGAACAATCCTAGCATGGCATTAAATACAGCTAATCTAGCTTTCTTTTGTCCTTCAGAGTCTTTTGCTCTAATAAGATTAAAAACTTGAACAAGAAAATATAATGTCATCAATACTGTGATAACAATAATAGAAAGGTTCAAAAGATCAAGACCAGCTTTAAGCCAGTTGTTTACATAACTAAAGTTTTGACCAAAAGCAATGATTGGTACTGAAAAAATTGCTGATGAAAAAATTGTAAATAGTGCAGTTTTCTTCATATAATTTTATTATCTTAATAATTTCTACCTGGTACGAATACAGGTATATATATTATATCACTTATAAAATGAAGCGCTACTATTTATCAGCATTTTCAGGATTTAAATATTCAGTTTGCAACATTGGTACAGTTGGGTTTATTTCAAATATATTTGTAGCGATTGAAATAATCCCCCAAACACTAACCATAATAAATAGCGCAATAATCCCCCACATCATTCTTTGCTTTGCTTCTTCCTTTATTTGCTGATTGTCGGCCTTACGAATAAATACCGCAATATTCCACAAGAAAAATACAAAAGCTAGTGTGAAGATAAGTGGTATTACAAAAGAATTAAGTATACATTTAGCCCAAATCAAAATATTTAAGATAGAAATAAATTTAATCTCAGAACATTGGTCTAAGGCCGCAGCACCCCTAGAATAGTCTGACCCGGTTATTCTAGAATTATCTACTCCATTTTGTCCACGAGGCCTTCCAACACCACTACCGTCTGGTGGTACACCATCATTAAAATCAATTATACCTATATACCCGGTACAAAGTGCGGCATTATCAGGTGTATAACTTGCACAACAACGCGCATAATCTAAATCATTTTCAATACGATCACAACTAGTATTAGATGTGCCCGCACTTCCAGCATTATAGCTCAGACAAGCATTTCTATTTGTTGCTGGACTAGTAGGACTAGAACAACACATTGCATAATCAGCACTATTTTTAACCTGAGCACATCTGGGCCCCGATACATAAGCGCTGCATGCACCCATATTGGGGTGTACAGTATTTTCATACGGTACACAACAAACTTCATAAGCTGAATCACTATCTATAAGATTACAAGATTGTGCCAAAGAAATATTTTGATTGATAAGTAAAATCCCAAGCGAAAGTATGATTGAATAAAATATCTTTTTCATATTATGAAATAATTGAATTAACTGTTCCAATGACTATATTTACAATAGTCCAGGCTCCTAATATAAGTAGCGTACCAATAATCGTATAAAAGAACATATTTTTAGCTTTCTTTAATTTTTCTGGATTTCCACGAGCAAAAATAAATTCTAGTCCTGACCAGATGTAAAATATCACAAGAATAGGAATGGCAATCCTAACAACAGCATTTACTATCACCTTAATAGCGTCTTGAATCGTATTTACAGTCAAAGGATTTTTTAATTTAAAATTCAAACCAAGTGAACCAGAATCTGTACAATTTGTTCCTGTACATGGCGCGGCTCCTGCCTGAGCATAAGCCATATCTTTTACCAAAGAAAAGGTAAATACAAACGCAAAGATTATGAGCATTGAAGTGATTATTTTTTTCATAGATATATTATACATCATATTTACTCCAAAAATGTAGTCCCCGTGTATCCGACAAGCACAAGAAGTGTTTTAACTAAAAGCCATGCACACAATATAAGCACAAAACCTTTAAGCATTTTCCACAAAGTTTTCTTAAATTCTGCATGCATCCCAGATTTTCCTCTTGCCATTAGATACCTATACCCCGTATACATTAGTACTATTGCGAAGATGGGGATTATCAAAACAGTTAAAACAAAATTAAGTAATCCATTAAGCATTTCAAATAGTTTAGTAAAATCACACTTATCAGTACAAGGAACGAGTCCTCCTAAGAAAGTTTGCTCTTTTTCTTCTGAGCTATCTAATCTTATACATGATGGATCAGGAGGAAGTTGTACTCCATTTACAACAGCGCCCCTATAATCAGCTCTACCATCATTATCATTATCTATTCCATCATTGCAAGTAGACCTTATAGCAGGAAACTGTGAATTTCCCCCACTGCTACCAGCCGGCGGAACATTACTAGGAGGTTCTTCTGAGGGGCTGGAAGGGTTTTGGGTGGGCTGAATCTTTTGATAAACAGCAAATTCTGGTAGTTCTGAAATCAAAACACGTGTACTAGGTTCTACTTCTAAATAAATGGCCGGCATATTGGTCCTGCCACTATTAGCTATATTATAATTACTATTACCTTCAAACAAAACCTCAAAAGGAACTCCTTTCTTAATGGAGTTTACTATTTTTGTATTACCACCAAGATCTACTGACAAGGAAACTGCGATTGAAGCATAGTCTTTATTATCACTTACAAGCGAGAGTTTGATAGTATTATTGGCAACATTGATTTCTGGATCTTTAGTATAAGAAAATTTATGTGCATTCGCTGAATTATAAGTAAAGGTTTGAAGGTTCGCGAAATGCCCGGTCGCAGGACCTTTATTACCTTGTGCCAGACTACCGCTCCAAGATATCGTTACCTTAGGAGTATAAGAAGTTTGTGGTTCTTCTTTTAAATCTCTAAAGACAGCTCCCCTTGTATAATTGTATGGATACTTATCAACTTCCCACAAAACACTAACAGAATTAGCACGAACTTGACTATTCGGATCAACATAGTTCCCCAAATCAATATTCATAACATCTCCCACAAAAGCTTTGTGTGGTTTAAATTCAAAAGAAACAGATTTAAGACCCTTTCTGTCTACAAAAAAGTGTGGGCCACTAAGATAAGGAAGACTATCTACATTTTGAGCAGTAGAAATACTTGGAGACAGTAAGCTAAATAAAATAATAAATGTAGATAAAATTTTATTAAACATTTTGAAACTCTCGTGCTACTTCGTTAAGTGCTCTGTTAATATCAAATCTCCCACTATTAATGTTATTTATCATATCACGAAATATTTGCCTTGTCTTAACAGGGTTTGGATCTGGCCAAGAAAATGATGAAATTGCAGCTCTAAAAAATATAGATACATAGGGGTCTGATTGTGCTATTCTAAGCAAATCTTTTCTCACCGGAGGAATGGAAAGTATTTTTGAAAGACTGTCTATATTATCAACCTCCGCAAGCATCCCGGCTACCATATAAGCTGTGTTAAAGTTACTTGAGGATCTAAGTACTCCAACTCCAATAAATGAACCGTATGTCACAGGACGAGTATTTGAACTTGTTTGAAACATTTCCATTACATCAAAATTCAAATTTGGATTCTTGTCACGAATAGTAAAAATCTCACTGGCTCGTCCTATATAAAACGCACTTCTACCAGAAATAAAGTAATCCATTGATTCTGGTAAATTCTTGTGCCAGCTATAAGTCACATTTGTAGGGTTGGCAAGATTTGTATAAAAAGAAAGTGCCTGCTCTATCGGTGAGATTTCACCTGAAATAGAATCTATGATTAAAGTTGAAGATGCTCTACCTGTGTTTTGATTGATACTTACTATTCCATTACCAGTTTGTAAAAATAAAGTTGAAAGAATATCTCTAAAATGACGCACATTATCTACCTCTCCCAATGCTATAGTTGATTGAGAAATGGTATGCTGAGAAGTTCTTTTAGTTAAGATTGGTATTGTCTGAACTAAAGAATTCCATGTATGTGGAGGATTTACAAAGTTACTACTAGCCAGTATATCCTTGTTGTAATACACAACCATTGGGTCTACCAACAAAGGAAAACCTACAACTCCTTGAGGGGCTAAAAATATTTGAGCACCATCAATATTTGTATCCATAAACATTCTCTCGCTATATGCTTGATAAGGTATCATATACAACTTATCTTTAAATTGTGTAAAATTCTCTGAATTAAAAAGTATCAAATCGGGTGCAACCCCATCTGCAATAGACATCATTAAATCTTGATAAAGAGTATCTGGATTTCTTTGTATATAAAGAAGAGCCATATTTGTATTATTCATATTAAAATCATTAAAGAATGTTTGAATATTTGAAGATGGAAGTGTCCCCCAAACCACAACCTGACCGCCAATACTTTGCTCTGTATTACTGTTTCCCGTAGAAAAAAGCCCAGAAAAAACCAATATTGCAACCAAAAAGATTACGATAAATGCTGCTAATACAATTGTTTGAAATGGTAACTTCATTTTTATTTTTTAAACAAGAGACCAAAGTGGTGCTCCCCTGCTTGTATATTATTAATCAAAGCAAAACCCGCTCGGCCAAAAAAATCCTCGGCTGTAAGTTTACTAAACACTTGATGTGGAGCTGGTCCCATGCCCGCAAAACTTTCTTTCCAATCCACAACCAAAACTCTGCCTTCTGCTTTTAATACTCTTTTAACCTCACTGATACAACCCTCTCGATCTTCAAGTTGAAACATAATATTTGAAAGGATAACAAAATCTACTGACTCATCTTTAAGTCCAGTACCCCCACGAACTTCTATATCTCCCCAAAGTGGTACTACATTTTTAATATTCCTCTCATTTATATCTCGACTCATGCGAGCAACAATATCTCTATTTATTTCAATAGCGTATACTTGACCGTGAGTTGCAAATCTTGCAGCTGTATAAGCTACAAATCCAGCGCCGGCACCAAAATCCGCAACTACATCTGTAGATGTAATGTTGCATGCTGCCAAAATATTATATGGGTCCATAAACATATTTATATTATACAAAAAGACTTCCATTAAAGGAAGTCTTTTTGTTTATAAACAAGTAACTGATGCCAAGCTATCTCCTGCTCTTAGCTTCATGATAGTTACTCCCTGAGTTTGTCTACCACTTGAAGGAACAGTATTTAGGTCTACTCTGATCACCTGCCCCTTCTTAGACATAGCCACAAGCTCTGTATCATCTTGTACAATCTTTGAAACCATAAGTGGACCTGTCTTAGGTGTAATCTTTGTAGTTTTTATACCACTACCGCCTCTTTTTTGAATTTTATATTCAGAGAGTGCGGTTTTCTTACCAATACCTTTCGCCCCCATATTGAGCATAAAGAAATTTTCTTCTGCAACTACTACATCAGCCCCGATAATTTCATCTTTACTTCCAATTTTCATAGCTCTTACACCCCCAGCAGTCCGCCCCATCTCTCTGATATCAGATTCTAAAAATCTGATAGATTGACCAGCTGATGTTGCAAGCATTACACTATTACCCTTCTGCACGCGGAGTACACTTTGAAGCTCATCTCCATCTTCAAGGCGTATAGTGATGATACCGTTTCTTCTCACATCTCTAAAGCTTTCATAAGATACTTTCTTCGCTACACCCTTTTTGGTAATCAGCATAAGTGAAGCTTTTTCTGATTTTACAGATTTAGGCACTGCTAGTATTGAGGTTACTTTTTCATCCCCCGCAAGCGATAGGAAGTTCATAATACTTTTACCTTTTGTTGCCCTGCGACCCTCCGGTAAATCATACATTTTGATTTGATATGCTTTCCCTTTATTTGTAAAGAACAACAGGTCACTGTGTGTGTCAGTTGAAAGCAAGATAGTTACAAAATCTTCTTCTTTTGTTTCAAGATCTACTACTCCAACACCGCCGCGTTTTTGTTTTTTATATTCATCTGGATCTGTTCTTTTTACATATCCACCAGCAGTAAATACAAGGACAGATTCTTTTTCAGGAATCAAATCTTCATCAGAAATATTTTTTGTACCACCAGATATTACTTTTGTTCTTCTTTCATCGCCATACTTATCTCTTATCTCTTCCAGCTCTTCCACAATGACTTTATAAATCTTCTTAACACTTGCAAGAAGCGCCTCAATCTCACTGATGAATTTTTGTTTTTCTTTAAGTTCAAGCTCTACTGCTTTTCTTTCAAGCCCCGCCAATCTTTGAAGTCTCATTTCTAAAATAGCTGTAGCTTGAATATCTGTAAACTTAAATTCTTTTATTAGATTTATTTTTGCTACATTTGAGTCTTTTGATTCACGAATGATAGTGATAACCTTATCAATATGATCAAGTGCTTTTTTAAGACCAAGTAATATATGCTCACGGGCTTTAGCCACAGCAAGCTCATATGCAGATCTGCGTCTCACCACAACTTCTCTATGCGCAATAAATGCTGTAAGAATGGACTTAAGAGATAGAGTTTCTGGTACGCCCTCTACAAGCGCCACCATATTAAAGTGAAATGTTGTTTCAAGCTGTGTATGTTTATATAAGTAATTTAAAACTTTTTGTGGGTTAATCCCGCTTTTAAGTGTAACAACAATACGAACATCTTTTGTTGAAAGCTCTTCAAGGGATTTAATACCTTCTAATTTTTTGTCTTGTACGAGTGTGGCAATAGATTCTACAAAATTTGCTTTATTTACTTGATAAGGAAGTGACGTGATTGTGATTTGATAACTTCCATTTTTGTTCTCAGAAATATCTGCTTCACCGCGGCACACCACACCTCCTCGCCCGTTGGCATAGGCATGTAAAATATCGGCTTTATTAAAAACAAGCCCGCCTGTTGGAAAATCAGGACCCGTCACAATCTCCACGAGATCTTCTGTGGTAGCATCATCATTTTCAATAAGATATATACAAGCATTGATAATCTCTACAAGATTATGTGGAGGAATATTTGTTGCCATACCTACCGCAATACCCAGAGTACCATTTAAAAGCAAGCTCGGTACTGCTGTTGGAAGAACCATTGGCTCCCTTCTACTCGCATCATAGTTAGCCCGAAAGTCTACTGTGTCTTTTTCAATATCCCGAACAATCTCAGAAGATATCTTAGACATTCTAGCCTCCGTATAACGCATTGCAGCTGGTGGATCACCATCAAGCGAACCAAAGTTACCTTGCCCCTGTACAAGCATATACCTAGTAGAAAAATCTTGAGCAAGCTTAACCATAGCATCATATACAGAAGTATCACCGTGTGGGTGATATTTACCCAAGACATCTCCGACAATACGAGCACTTTTTACAAACTTTGCGCTTGAATTATGTCCGCTCTCATACATAGAATAAAGAATTCTTCGGTGTACAGGCTTAAGTCCATCTCTGACATCTGGGAGTGCGCGATCAGTAATCACACTCATTGCATAGTCAATGAAGCTCTCTTTCATTTCTTTAATAATGTCTGTAGCAACTACACGCCCACCAATTTCTGATTTTTCTATATTTTCCTTCGCCATAAAACTTTTTTGATTATATCACAAATACTAAGCTTGAGGTTCAAGCACGATTACTTGCCCTTGCTTCCCATCTAAATCTCTTCTTTTTAATGTTGCTTTATCCTGAGCTTTAATATCTTGTTGCCCGCCCTCTTTTAAAAAGATTTTTAAATCATCAGCATCATATTCATAAGGAATAATAATGTTTGGACTAAAGGATACTGCTGTCTTATAAGCCTTGTCTGCTTCTCTATCTAAAACACCCGCTACTGGTACAAATACAAGGTCTGCATTATCAGCTATCTCTTTTGCTTCAGAAGACATGAGTTTTTCATCACAAATAAGACCCAAGAAAGCAATCTTAATATTGTCTAATTCAAAACCATAAACAGTATTAATATATTCTTTACCGTCAATCATCACCGTACTTGTCGCTCCAATAAAAATAAGATCTTTGATTTCATAATTTCCTGGTCCATCCATTACGAAAAGTTCTTTATCACCTAAAGAAACAGTTTCTGCACCATTGGTATCTGGGTGATTGGTAGAAATCAGCGCAATATCTGCCCCAAACCTTGGAATCTTTTTAAAAGCTTTAGATTCTTTTGATGGTGGATTGATAGCGACAGTCAAGTCGCCGAGTGTTAATTTAAAATAAGATTTTCCAAAATATGTTATAACCATGGGATCATTATAGCAAATTTATAAGATTAATTTAAGTTTGATATTTTTTCTATTATATGGTACTATTTTTCTACTCTAAAGAGAGAAATTAGATTAGAAGTACCTCCAAGAATAACCTCATATTTTTTTAATATAATTTAGAAGAATATGAAATCTTGGTAGGCATCCCAACAGATGGGGTGACTGCCAACGCGCAGTCTTTTTTTATTTATGAGTACAGAAGAAATTACAAAAGTAGAAGATACTGAAATAACTAATACAGAAGTATCTAAAGAAAATAATGAGACCGGGAGACCTAAACTTGAAGATATAGTTGAGGGGCCAGTTATCTCAATTGAAAAATCAGCTGTATATATTGACCTTGCACCATTTGGTACAGGTATAATATACGGAAGAGAATTCATTGCTGTTCGCGACCTTGTTAAAAAAATGAGTGTGGGCGATATGGTGAAAGCCAAAGTTGTTGAAGTTGAAAATGAAGACGGATACATTGAGCTCTCACTTAAAGAAGCAAAACAAGCACTTCTTTGGAGTGAAGCTGAAAGATCTATTAAAGCTAAAACTATCTTTGATTTAACTATTAAAGAAGCAAATAAAGGTGGGCTTATCATTGATTGGCAAGGAGTTTCTGGATTTCTACCAGCAAGTCAATTGAAATCTGAAAACTACCCCCGTGTAGAAGATTCTGATAAAGATAAAATCCTTACAGAACTTAAAAAGCTAGTGGGCACAAAACTTGCAGTAACAATGATTTCTGCAAATCCTAAAGAAGGTAAACTTATCTTCTCAGAAAAAGATAGTGCTCCTGAAGAAAGAAATGAAGTTGTAAGTAAATACTCTGTAGGCGATGAGCTTGAGTGTGAAGTTACAGGAATCGTTGACTTTGGAGTATTCCTAAAAATAGAAGAAGGATTAGAAGGGCTTGTACACATTTCAGAACTTGACTGGGGGCTAGTGGAAGATCCTAGAACTCTCTTTAAACTAAAAGACAAAGTAAAAGCAAAAATCATAGATATCAAAGATGGAAAAATCTCTCTATCTATCAAAGCTTTGAAAGATAACCCTTGGAATACACTTGAAAAGCCTCTTAAAAAAGGTGATGTTATAAAAGGTGTAGTTCTAAAATACAACAAGCACGGCGCACTAGTATCTATCAAAGAAGGTGTAGCAGGGCTTGTACACAACAGTACTTTTGGATCAGAAGAAAAACTTAGAAAAGAACTTGAAATAGGTAAACTATATTCATTCACAGTTACTCTTTTTGAACCAAAAGAACAAAGAATGACTCTTGTACTAGGTGAACAAAAAGTTGAAGATTTGCCAGAAGAGAAATAATCATAAATTAAAACAAGCGGCACCCGTAGGGTGCCGCTTGTTTTAATTATATTTATTCATCAATTCATTCACATCTAGATTCTGCGTGTCTTTGATAATTTCAGAAACCCTATTCATCCCCTGTTTTAATTTTTCTTCTTCAAAGGGTGCAAATTCTGAAAGTAAAAATTTCTCAAAACCATCAGGCGGTGCGATTCTATCTTTTAACTCTTCATGTATAGGTCGTACACCGCAGCGAATTCGTAAAAAATTTTTATGACCCAATCTATTTATGATATTTTGTACACCATTGTGTCCTCCCGCTCCACGCGCAAAAGAAATCTTCACTTCACCCAAATCAATATCTACATCATCATAAACAACACAAACCAAATCAATTTTATAATTCTTTAAAACATGATGAACGCTATCACCTGAATGATTCATAAAGGTCTGAGGTTTAACCAAAAGAATTTTATCTTGATAGTTGGCGATCTCTGATAAGAGGATTTTGTGCATTGAAAAATCAAGTGATTCTTTATCAGCAAAATCATCTAATATTTGAAAACCGATATTGTGACGATGGTTTTTATATTTATCTCCCGGGTTTCCTAATCCAAAAATGGCAATCATATTTACATGATACATTTATTTATATTTTTTCAAAACTGGAAGACTTTCTTTTATTCTGTTATAATGCGTACATAATATGAAAAATAGTCCTAAAAATACACAGAACTATTCTCAAGGTCGTCTGAGGCAGATATTTGAAAATGTTTTTTATATTGCAATCGCTATAGTGCTAGCATTGATAATCCAAAGATTTATTGCCAGACCATTTATCGTAAATGGAAGCTCTATGCTACCTACGCTTCACAGTAGTGAATACATTATTATTGATCAAGTTAAATACAAATTTAACGACATCAAAAGAGGTGATGTTGTAGTTTTTAGAGCACCGCCTGAGCCAAACAAATTCTACATCAAAAGAATCATTGGGCTTCCAAATGAAACAGTTAAAATAGAAAATGGAAAAGTATCTATCATAAATGAAAGCCATCCTGGGGGGTTTGAGCTATCAGAAGACCACATAAAATATAATACAAATACTAATCTAACCTATAAAATCCCAGAAGGAAATTATTTTGTCATGGGAGACAACAGAGCAGAAAGTTTTGATTCCAAAGATTGGGGGACATTACCAAAAGAAGAAATCCGTGGCCGAGCTTGGCTAAGACTATTCCCTTTTAATAAGATTAAATACCTACCAGGGAAAATATCATATGAATAAAACAAATAAAACAACCAAAGTAGAACCAGTAAGCCCTAAGGGGATGCGCGATATTATTGGTGATGAATATTACAAATTCCAAGGTCTTTTTGAAAAAGCACAAGAGATTGCTGTTTATTATGGATTTAAACCAATCGAAACTCCGATACTTGAGCACGAATCAATATTCACAACAGCCGTAGGTACCGGGACTGATATTGTTGATAAAGAAATGTACACCCTCAAAACAAAAGGTGGCGACCACCTAGCAATGCGCCCGGAGCACACAGCTGGGCTTATGCGTGCATATATAGAAAATGGAATGCAAAATCTTCCTCAACCAGTCTTGCTTTACCACTCAGGTCCAGTCTTTAGACACGATAGACCTCAAAAAGGTCGCTATCGACAATTCTATCAATTTGATATTGATGCACTGGGAAATGAAAAAAGTATTACAGATGCACTCGTAATCAAAACCATCTATACCATTTTAGAAGAAGCTGGTGCTAAGAATCTTTCTGTGACCATTAACTCTATTGGAGACAAAGATTCTCGCCCCGCTTATCTAAAAGAACTCGTCAACTACTACAAGAAAAATCTAAAAGATCTTTCTGGGGTAGATAAAGAAAGACTTAAAACAAATCCTTTAAGAATTTTAGACTCTAAAGATCCGAAGACAAAAGAAATCAACCAAGATGCACCGGAGGCAATATCTTTTCTTTCTACTTCTGGCAAAAAACACTTTAAAGAAGTACTTGAGTATTTAGAACAAATGGATATCCCATATCAAATAGACAAAACTCTTGTTCGAGGTCTTTCATACTATGCACATACCGTTTTTGAAATTATTGAAACAGATGATGAGGGTAATAGTATCACTATTGCAGGTGGCGGACGATATGACTACTTGGGCAAAGCACTTGGAAGTAAAAAAGATATCCCAGCTATGGGTGGATCTCTTGGTATGGATAGAATTATTGAAAGACCATGGTTTAAAGATTTGGCTCCAAGAATAATGAAAAAACCAAAAGTTTATTTCATTCAAGTTGGATATGAAGCAAAATTAAAAAGTCTAAATGTTATTGAAATCCTTCGCAAAGCCAATATCCCAGTAATTCAATCTCTATCAAAAGATTCTCTCTCTGCCCAACTTGCAGTAGCTGAAAAATCAGGCGTACCATATACTATTATCTTTGGTCAAAAAGAAGCAGTAGACAAAACTGTGATTGTGCGTAATATGGAAAATCACAGTCAAGATATCGTTCCATTTGAGGAACTACAATCTTACATTAAGAAACTAAAATAACATGCGTGAAATACTCCAAGAACCACACAAGATACTGCGTAGTGTAGCTAAAGAGGTAAAAAAAGAAGATATAAAGTCTAAGCAAATAAAAGACATCATCTCAGATATGAAAGAGCTTCTATCTGGTGAAGACGATGGCGTAGCTATTGCTGCCCCTCAAATAGGTGAATCCCTTCGTATTTTTGTGGTATCTAAAGATGTGTCTAAAAGATTTAAAAAAGATATGGTTTTTATCAATCCAGAAATCACAAGTTTAGGTAAAGAAAAAAAAGAACTTGAAGAGGGATGTCTTTCTGTGAGATGGAAATACGGCTTTGTGAAAAGGTCTGTATCAGCGAGTGTGAAAGCTTTAAATGAAGAAGGTAATGAATTTGTCGTAAAAGGTCGTGGGCTATTGGCACAAATCTTTCAACATGAAGTGGATCATTTAAATGGCGTACTTTTTATTGATAAAGCTCGCGATATCAGAGATATTCCACCACAAAAATAAAATGAAAAAAATAGCTTTTTTTGGAACACCTAATTTCACAATAGATTTTTTAAATAAATTAAAAGAATCTGGATTTTCTCCATCACTTATAATCACAAATCCAGACAGACCATATGGTCGTGGTATGCAAATCTCTTCCCCACTTCCTAAAAAATGGGCCGAGGAAAACAATATAAAATGCCTTCAACCAGAAAAGTTAGGCGATGATTTTTATCAAGAAGTCACAAAAGAAGATTGGGATTTATTTGTGGTGATTGCTTATGGAAAAATAATTCCTGAAAGAATTATCAATACTCCTAAATACGGTACAATCAATATACACTACTCTCTCTTGCCTAAATACCGCGGAGCAACACCAGTGGAGTCTGCTATATTAAATGGCGATAAGGTTACAGGTGCAAGTATTCAACAAATGGTTTTTAAACTTGATGCTGGAGATGTGATTGCACAAAAAGAAATCCCCATAAATGAAAATGATACAACTCCAATGCTTAGAGAAAAAATAAATAAAGAAGCATTAGAACTCTTACCTCAAACAATTCAAAATATTTTTAATCATAATATTATTCCAATACCTCAAGACGAAACTTTGGCAACCCATAGTGGGAAAATTAAAAAAGAAGATGGTGAAATATTTTTAAACGATGAAGATGTTCTAAATTGGAGAAAATACAAAGCTTATTATGGAAGTGTCGGCACATTTTTCTTTAGCGAAAAAGATGGAAAGAAAATCAGAAATAAAATCACCAAAGCAAGATTTGAAAATGGCAAATTTACAATAGAAGAAATAATTCCTGAAAATGGGAAAAGGCAAGTATATAAATAAAAGAGGTTTTTAAACCTCTTTTATTTATTGATATCTTCCGACAGTCCACTCGGCCATTGTGGTCCAATTTGTACTACTACATTGCCACCCTTTACTATCTGGATGTTGTTGTCCTGAAGAAGTATTTTCCAAATCCATTATTTGTAAAACATAAAATGGCGCATTAGCACATCCGCCATGACCGGAATTATAATAACGATACCTATAATTTCCTGTAGCATTGTTTGTAATCGGATCTTTAATTTCTTTTTTTAGAAAACCCTCATTATTTAGTACTTGAATAAATCCACCACTAGCGGGCGTATCCCAACCATCTGTACCCAAACCATCACCTTCAGGATATCTACCGTATTTTTCATAATATTCTTCAAGTGCAAGTATGACTTGGTGCATATCATTTATTCTTTGAGCATCACGACCTTTTGATCTAGAGCTACTAAGTGATGCCAGTACAATCCCCAAGATAATAGCCACAATAGCCACAATTACGATAAGTTCTATAATCGTAAATCCACTTTTACCACCAAACCCCTTCATCACATTTTTTATTTTTTGAGCACCCCGCTTAAAGAGAGAATCTTTTTTCTTTTTACCGTCATTGAGTGCGCGTACTATATCATCTCTAGCTATATCTATAGCTTCGTATAAATCAGTTTTTTCAGAACTTGTAGTATAAACTTTTCCAAGTACAGTGATGACTTTTACAGTTGCCACAAATATTTCACCACTTCTATGATGATTTGTAGCTTTTTCTAAATCTATTTCAATAGATGTGATTGGAGTAAATTTACCGATATTAGAAAACCTTTTTTCGGCATAATCTTTTAATGCTGGTGTGATCTCTATATTTACTGCGCGTGTATTTATATTCATACTTATATTATAACTCAAATTTCATTTTTCATTAGACCTTGATTTTTATATAAATATGTGTTATTATTTAATTATGACAAGGTTCATAGGAGTATTATTTCTTATAGTTTTTATATGGTTTGCTATCCCTCATGCCAAAAATGGTGAATGGTTTGCTCCTACAGCACTACCCAGCGAACACTGGGTGTATGAAAAATATCCTGAATACAGATCAGAACTATCATCAGTAGATAAAGGATATGGAATGTTTAGATTTGATTTCTGGAATAATCCCCCTACTACTGGACGAGAGATCACAAATAAAGATTTATCTTTAAAAAAGTTTTGGTAAGGTAAATTTAAATTAAGAAGCACAACGGACATGCCCAACAGTATTTTTTGTTGCCCTACCAACATTACCTTGATTAAAATTTTGATAATAAGCATGGTTAGAACTTGAATCTGATAATGTTGATGACCAATTTGACCCAACAGAGAAACCTCCAGCTCCTGATATTCCATAAATATCATAAATAGCTTTTAAGATTTCAACAGAAATTAATTCTTTCCCCATATCATTACACCTAGTATAAGCATTATCCCACCCCGTAGTACCACCTGGTGGATTAGAACTATCTACAGTAATCACCCTGCGTGCGTCTACTCCATAGTGAGTATTGTTGAAATATACAGCAACACCGAAGTTTTTGGTTTCGAGAGAATCTGTTGCATTAAAGTGACCATTGGCTACACTTCCTGGAACATCAATAGTCCTGACTACACATCTAACATAACTCTCTCCTGCAATACTTGAAAGTGCGTCTATCATAGGTTGTATTGATGCATGAGCAGTAACACCATTGGTATTGTATGTACACAATCCTGCAAATGTACCATTATCTGCATGGTACATGATAGCTTGGGTTTGAAGATTCTTTAGATTTGACTTTATTGCAGCTACTCTACCACTTGTACGAGCTGAGTTAAGTGATGCTATTACTACTGTAGCTAATATTCCTATGATAGCTATCACAACTAATAGTTCTATTAAAGTAAAAGCTTTAGATTTATTTAGAGCAGAGATGCTCTTTTTAGAATAGCACCCCCCCCCCTATTACACTTTTTGAAAAGTTGGTTAATTTTTTCATGTTTTTATTATAACATTTATATTTATACAAACAAATACTAAACCGAAGAAACTATATTGCTTATTTTTAGACTTTCGCAGCGCGACTGGCGCGAGAACAGGAAAATCTTAGCAAAGATTTATCCGTGTCTAAAAATAAGCAATATAGTTTTGGAGGTTTTTTCATTATCTAGAAAAAAAAAGCCGAAGCGGTTTTTTGTTCCTTATTTAAAAGTATTTTTGTAAAACTGTGCTGCAAGTACTGCGCCAACTATTGGACCGAGTAAATATGCCCAATTAAAAGAATTCAAACTCATGGCTACTGCTGGATTTAAAATTCCATTTGCACCACCAAGTGAAGCGATGGCGATACCGATAAGCAGACCCGCTCCAATTACAATTCCTGAGACACTTTTATCACTCTTACCATATATCACAGAGGAAATTGAGAACATCAAAATAGCAGCTCCTAATGCTTCAAGGATCATTATTCCAGAACTTGCTGTAGCGACTACACTAGGAATCTCTACAAAATATCTTGCTACATAAATAGCTACAAACGCACCTATAAATTGAGAAACAATATAAAATACAGAATCTTTTGCGCTGATTTTATTTATAGAAAAAGCCCCAATTGTCACTGCTGGGTTTAAATGAGTACCTGAAACATGTGCCATAGTATAGACAAACATAGCTACTGTTATAGCTGCTAATACTGCCGTACTTACACCAAACATTCCTCCTATTGATAAAAGAACAACTAAAGCTAGAACAAAAGTACCGAAAAACTCTGCAATATATTTATTCATATCTTAAAATCTAAAAACTAATACATGTTTATTATACCAATAATCCCTAAAAAACAGTCTTTTTAGGGTGTTGAAAAATAAAGTTATATATAGTACAATAGCGAAAGTTCTTTTTAATTTTTATGAAGATATAAAAATACTATAAAAAAGTATATTTATATCTCATTCATTCCCCTGTAGCTCAGCGGTAGAGCAGTCGCCTGTGGAAAAGGTATTTCTGTTATATAATTTAAATTATGACAGAAACCCGTACCTATGCCGATCGAGCATCATATATGCGTGAAGCAGTCAAGAAACGAAGGATTAAACTTCGTAAGATGGCTCGCGAATATAAAGGTGGTCGATGTGAAATTTGTGGATACAACAAATGCGATCGCGCACTCTCATTTCATCATGTAAATCCTGAAGAAAAAAGTTTTGGACTTTCGGATAAAGGACTTACAAGATCGTGGGAGAAAATAAAAGAAGAAATTGATAAATGTATTCTTTTATGTGCGAATTGTCATATGGAAGTCCATGACGGCATCACGCAGCTTCCTGTCCGAAAGGCGGGTCGAATAACGAAGTGAATTGCTGGAAGTCCAAGAGACACCTTGGATAATCAGCAGCCAAGCCAAGAATATTCTTGGAAGGTTCAGAGACTATCCCTTTGTGGAGTACTCCGACAAAATGTCGGCGGAAGCGCTTCGCACCCACACCTATTTAAAAATAGACGGGTGATGATATAGTCCATGCCCGCAGTAATGCGAGAATAAATGTAAGCGATTGGCCGTAGGTTCGAATCCTACCGGGGGAGCAGACAATTTTGGTGAAAGCGACCTGTTCGCGTCATCAAGCTTACAAAACAAAACCCCCTATTTAAGATAGGGGGTTTTGTTTTGTAATATCCTTTAATAGAATTTTGAATGAACTAAGTTACTTATCATATTCAACTTCAATATCTATTCCCAACAATTTTTCGTCAGGCGAACCGTCTTTTAAGGCAAGAACTTCTTTACTTTCAATGTATTTAATTTCATCTAAAGAAAGATATTCCTGATTTTTAATCTGATCCAAAAAGTCTTGATTAATGGTAAGAATATATTGCAGATTATTTTCTTCACAAATTTCAGAAACTAATTTCAAGAAGACTGCAACCTGTCTAGCGTCTGTATCACTGAGAATGCGACTATCATGAGCCAAGAAATTTATACCATGATGACTTGCTCCGCCCATAACAAAAATTGTTAGATCGAAACAAAGCATCTTGACCCCAGCTATTCCGTCCGAACTATCGTATTTAATACGAACATCAAGGTCATACTGGGTCTGATTGTCTTTCGTATTCTCTTTGATCGTAATACCTGCAGTTGAGGACGGGTAAAATGTTTCTGAAAGCTTAGTAAAGAAAGTGTTATTTTTTTCATTCAAAACATCCACACTCATTTTGTAATCCAGTGCTTCTTTTTCTGCTTCTGCTCTTTCAATTTTAATCTCGCTTTTTCTTTTCTTGTTATGATCGATAAGATTTTTATATCTTTGCAATGACTCTAACTCTTCTTGAGCCTGAGTTTTTTGTTGCACCAAGACTGAATAGTCTTCCAAAGCACCACCATTTCCAAGTATCCGAAGATAATCGTCGAGTTCTTTATTCTTTAAAGATAAACCACTCTTCATTTTCTTTATTTGTGGTAACAACTCTGCTTTTTGTTTATTAAGTTGAGCAATTCTCTTGGTGGTTATTTGGTTATGGAAAGACAATGTTTCTTTCAAATTTTTCTTCAATAATTCAGGAAAATCTACAGATATTTTCTTGTATGCTAAGAGCACCTGATTTTTCTCAAGATCAAGCGTAACTGCATTTTCGATTGTTCTATTTATATTTTGTAATCTCTTTTCAAGAATGAGTAATTGATTAATTAATGATTTTCGCTCATAGGAAACCTTATCAGCATCACTCTGAATTTGTTTATTACTTTCAGCAACTTCATAATTCTTTAAACCAGTTTCAGCATCTTTAATTTTAGTTTTAAGTTCTCTAAGTGCAATGTCGACATCACTATATTTTAAGAGAATACTCCTTACTTCATTATCCTTATCTAAAGCATCTAATACAAGCTTTATTTTATCTGCCTCTTCTTTAAGAACTTTTTTCTTAACCAAATAATCAATATCAAAACCTAACAAGTAGAAGTTGTTTATCAATTTTTGAAAGGGCTTTTCTCTGAAAAATACAGTATCCCAACTCACATAGCTTTGTTTCTTGGCACGAAGAAATCTGTTCATTATTGTGCGGTAACTAATATAGGGATATTTGCCTAGATCAACATTGAAAAGCATCTCTTCCATCCTTTTATTGAAGAGGTCAAGTGATAACTCTTCTTCATTCAAATAAACCCTATTTGTTTCTTCAGCAGGTCTTCTTATTGTGTAAGTCTTTCCCTCATGCTCAAAATCAAGATAAAAGACCCACCCTTTTAAGCTGTTCTTAAAAGCATTGTTGTCTGATCCAAGACAGAAATCTATTATTGAAAGGAGAAGACTTTTACCCACCCCATTAAAAGTTTTAGTGGTTGACTTGTCCTTGGGATCTTTCTTACCACCGAAAATAATATTCAAACTATCTGTTTTAAAAATAACAGTCTTGAATGTATCTTTATTTGAATAAACTTTTAATAATTGCATAAATATAAATTGAAATTCTTGTCGACCTCTAATGCACCAAATGCATAAAGTAAATCTAGGGCTAAAATAAAATTTTGATGATTGTGATAACTTGGGCAACGCTTAGTATTATTTACAGCACTAAATTTCACCCAAAGTCCTTCAATCGAGATTGGTTTATCGATTAGATCAACAAGAACCCCAGAAAGTCCGAGGATTGAGTCATACAAACTGATATGTTTTGAAGGGAAGATTATCATTTTGGTTCTTTGTAAATATCACAACTTTCAAAATATAGCGCCATGAGACTGAGTGCAGCTTTTCTTATTGCTGGCTCCATCATACTATGTGATGAACTACAGGTAAGAATGTCAAAAAATATATTGTCAGAAGATTCTTCGTCTACTGGTTCGCCGTATTTTTTAATTGCAGAATTATATAAATGAGTAAATTTTTCCTGTAGTTCTTGCTTCAGTTCCTTATCATCAACTTCTGAAAAATACTTTTCTACATCGAATATGTTTTCGTAATGCTTCTTTAGCATCTCTGCTGAAGATGTGCTCAAATAATTAAATGCAATTTTTTCTTCAAAATCAGGTGCAATAAGTTTGCTTCCAGTGTTGTCAGAAATTTTAATTGACTTAAGATGTTCAGCTACAGTATTCAAAGACTCGTAACTTAATATTGTTTCATCTGAATTCAGGTGTAAAATATCATCTTGTTTTTCTGGAGAGAGTTCTCTAAACATTCTTTGCAAATCATCGGCATTGAATAAATGAAATTTAATCTCGGAATACTTTTTAGTCTTTTGAAGTTTACTTAGAGCCTTCAGTAAGTCGGGATAAGAACCATGAAACTTATCATTGAAAACAAAATAAAACTCTTTTACCGGCTCAATGTCGTTCCAAAATGAATAAAGACCACTAAAGTCATTGATCATCTTCTCCACTGCCTTTTGGACATTTTCTTTTGGATTTTCTGGCGAATAGACTTGATAAAAAACTCCTTCACCTTCTCTATACCCATCGTTCTTTTTGTCTCCTTTTGAACCTTGTGGTTTGACCTTTTTAAAATTAGTGAAAGCAGAAGAAGCAATCTTCCAGAATAAATCCTGAAAAGCTTGAGCATTGGCTTCGGTTATCAAACCTCTCAAAATTTTTCCTGATATACGTTGGTACTCAATCTGATTCATACTTCACATATTTTACCATAATGTTTTATAACAAAGTAATTTTATTCGTTAATTATTTTTAAACTTATTTTTTTATCCTTAATCTCAATTCTCCCTTTAATACAATTTAATAATTCTCGTTTTTCATCTCGTGTACCGTTTCGCAAAACATGCTTTGCATAATTTCTCACATCAGCTTCAATAGGTCTATTATCAAACTCTGTTTCTTTTCCTAAGACGCTGTAACTGAACTGGCGATATTTCCTGATCTCTGAATCAATCTTTTCTCGCATTCCGATTTCATCTATATCAATCTTGTCTATTAATTCAAGTAATTGCCTTAATAATTCTTCTTCGCGAATAGTCTTTTCTTTGCAGTACCGATCCGTTGAATGTGTACAGTGATAGTACACATATCTGTGGGTTTTTCCATTTTTGCAATGTTTAAACTTCTCTTCAGCACAAATTCCAGATCCACATGCTCCACAGAAGAACATTCTTGTAAAATCAAATTCATTCGTTCCTGGATGTCTGCGAGGTGGAGCTTTTAGATTTGCTTGTGCCTTGAGATACAAATCTTTAGTAATGATTGAATCATAAGCACCCTTGTACCACTTTCCACTTCCGATTGGATATTCAAATTCTCCGTAGTAATAAGTATCTTTGAGAATGGTATAGATTGCACTTAACGCAATTCTTTTTCCTGACCTTGTTGTAAAGTTCTTTTCTGTATTAAGCCAAGTTAATAAATCTCTACCGCTCCAGTCTTCATATGCAACTTTTTCAAACATCTCTTTGATTACCGGTGCTCGATCAGGATCTATGAGTACTCGCTTCTGTCCTTTGTCTGCATATTTATCATGTATATACCCGAGCGGTGATACTCCTGGTCTAAATCCCATTTCACATTTTGCACGTAGCCCTCGCTTCACATTCTCTCCCTTGTGGTCATTTTCAAGTTTTGCTTGGGAACAAAGAATCATGAGGAGAAACTTCTCGTTTGGTGAGTTCGTAAATCGTTGTCCATGGGTACGAATGTCAGAGAGAAGTCCTGCATCCATAAGATCCACGACTTGCCCAAGGTCTCCTGCATTTCTTGAAATACGCGACGGATCCCACGCAATGAGACCACTAAATTTTCCAGCCCTAATACCTTGCACGACTGTTTGAAATACGGGTCGTTGTCCAGATTCTTTGGCGGAATGGCTTTCTTTTCTTATTTCAGCTATAAACAATCCTTCTTTCATTGCCATATCTGTCATCTCCTTGATTTGGGAATCTATTGAAAGGGCTTGCAATTCGTCCTGTTCTGTCGATTTTCTTGCGTAAAGGCAGTATCGGACAGGTGGTTGGCTGATAATCTCATCAGGTGTCACTTTTAGCGGATTTTGTATTTGCATACAAGTCAATGAATGACGTAAATCTCTCAAAGAGTCTAGGAGTTATTGAGTTCATAACTACTTATGCTACGAATGCTGAAAAAGTCTAAAAATGTTAGAATGCAGCCTAGTGATATATGAATAAACTATCGATAAAACTAGAACATTGCTATGGCATCAAGAAGCTCGAAAAGGAGCTTGATTTCGGTAGTAGAACTTTTGCTATATATGCACCGAATGGGTCAATGAAGACTTCTCTCGCAAAGACATTCACTGACCTGATGAACGACAACGAGACTAAAGATTTGGTTTATCCTGAAAGGACTACTGTTAGAGAAATAAAAGATGAGAACGGACAGGATTTAAAGCCAGAAGAAATTCTTATTGTTGAACCATATAACGAGTCATTTTCTTCCGATAAGGAAGCGACACTGGTTGTAGAAAAGGAATTGCGTGAACAGTATGAAAAAATCTACAACGATGTTGAAAAAGAAAAGGAGAGCTTTATAAAAAAGTTGAAATCGATTTCTCAGAGTACTGACTGTGAAGAAGAAATACTGGCTACATTTTCTGAAGACGAGAAAGACACTATTTACGATATCCTGGAAAGACTAGCACCTTCTATTAACAATACTAATCCTCAGTATTCCTTTAGATACAATGATCTTTTTGATAAGAAAGGTAATGTAAAGAAATTTTTAGACAAATACAGTAAGTCGCTAGATGAGTATGTTAAACAGTACGAGTCATTGATATCGCAATCAGGGTTTTTCAAAAAGTCGGCAAATACCTTTGGAACATACCAAGCAAAAGAATTACTGGACTCGGTTACAGATAACTCTTTTTTTGATGCAGGACATTCTATCAATCTATCTGACAATACAGCAATTAAATCTGCTTCAGATTTTGAAACGCTACTGGAAACAGAAATAAAGAAAATTCTCAGCGACAATAAGCTTAAGAAGACTTTCGATACAATCGATAAGGCAATTGGGTCAAACCTCGAACTAAGAGCCTTTAAAAAGGTAATCGAGAGCGATAATTCCCTACTTGTTCAACTTCAGGATTACGATCAGTTCAAGAAGGATGTTTGGCTCGGCTATTTTTCTAAGATGGAGACTGAAGTAAAAGCACTCCTTGAATTTTATACCTCAAAGAAAGACGAACTAGCTGAAATAGTTAAGAAAGCCGGAGATACTGCAACTGAATGGGAGTCAGCTGCAGAAGAATTCAATGGTAGATTCACTAGCCTTCCTTTTAAGATAGTTATTAAAAATAAGGAAGATGTGATCTTGAAAACAAAAGCTCCTGTTTCCGAGTTCGTGTTCACTGATTCTGATAAAAAGAATCTTAAAAGAGAAGAATTATTGCGAGTCTTAAGTCAGGGCGAGCGGAGAGCTTTGTATATCTTGAATATTATATTTGAAATAAGAGCCCGAAAAAATGCCGGTCAAAAGACATTACTGGTCATTGATGATATTGCTGATTCATTTGACTACAAAAACAAGTACGCCATTGTGGAGTATTTAAAAGATATATCAGAAGATGATAATTTCTTTCAGATAATTCTTACTCATAACTTTGACTTCTTCAGGACAATTCAAAGTCGAGGTGTTGTTTCCTATGGGCAGTGTCTGATTAGTAGTAAGAGTGATTTAGGAATCAATCTAGAACAGGCTAGCTATGTTAGAAACCCTTTTATTAATGATTGGAAAAATAATCTGACCGATAATAAGAAATTAATTGCCTCAATACCATTCATTAGGAATATCATTGAATACACTCATGGTGATGCTCACAATGATTATCTTCTGTTGACATCTACTCTTCATATAAAAAGCAATTCAGGTTCAATTACCGTAAACGATTTCAAGCTTATATTTGAAAACAGTATTAAAGATGTTGTTTTTCCAGCAACCATAGATGCAACTAAGAATATCCTAGATGCGATATTTGAGACTGCCGATGAATGTTTAACTGCAACTCAAGGTATCAACCTCGAACACAAGATTGTTCTATCGATCGCAATCCGTCTAAAGGCGGAGCAGTTCATGAAATCTAAGATAACGGATCAGACTTTTTTGAATGGTCTAGATGGAGCATTAAATCAAACATGGAGCTTATTTAAAAAATATTCTGAGGAATTTAATAACGAAAAAGAATCTATTGATATACTTAAAAAAGTTAATTTGATTACTCCTGAGAACATACATATAAACTCATTCATGTATGAGCCAATTCTTGATATGGGAGACTCTGAACTTCGAGATTTGTATCAAACTATAAAAAATAGTCTTATTATTTAATAATCTCATAAAATAGTTATTTGTAAATTACCTACCGGTAGACCTATCAAGAAAGTTATTTTTTTGATAGAATGGTAGTATATGGTCGGTAAGGATTCAACAAATAAAATCTCTGCAATTTCTCTTTTTTCTAGTGCTGGAATTGGTGAGGCATTTTTTGATTCACTAAACATTAATGTTGTTGTTTCAAATGAATTACTAAAAGATCGCGCAGATCTATATCAAAAAATATATCCGCAAACAAAAATGATTTGTGGTGATATTTTACTAGAAGAAGTTTTTAATAAGATAGTGAAAAGTAGTGGTAAGATTGATTTAATTATTGCTACTCCACCGTGTCAGGGAATGAGTATCGCTGGAAAGAATCGTGAACTTGCTACGATGCATAAAGACAACAGAAACCATCTTGTTTTTAAAGCACTTGAATTAATTAAAATTAAAAAACCCAAATTAATTCTTTTTGAAAACGTTCCAAATTTTTTAAAAATCAAATTGCCTTATAAAAATTCTTTTTTTGGTATTGAGGATATCTTAAGAGAAGAACTTGGTCCAAATTATATTGTTGAAAGTGAAGTTCTTGATGCTTCAGATTTCGGTGTTCCACAAAGAAGATTGCGTGCTTTCGTTAAAGCTTACAAAAAAGATATCGTTTGGACTTGGCCCAAAAAGAAGAAAAAGATTTCTGTTGAGGATGCTATTGGTTTTTTGCCAAGCTTAGAAGCTGGTGAAAAATCAAATATAAAATGGCATTTTGCGCGAAATCATTCGGTTCAACATATTTTATGGATGAAAAATACTTCAACAGGAAAATCCGCTTTTGAAAATAGTATTTATTTTCCTAAAAAAGATAATGGCGATAGAATAAAAGGCTATAACACTACTTATAGAAGAATCTTATGGAATGAACCAGCACCAACAATAACAATGAGGAACGACGCTATAAGTTCTCAATTAAATGTTCACCCTGGGAGAAAACGTAGAAATGGTACTTATTCAGACGCCAGAGTTTTAACTCCACTTGAACTTATGATTTTAAGTTCACTCCCTAAGAATTTTCCAATACCAGAAAAAACTCCAGAAATGCTTATCAGGAAATGTTTAGGGGAATGTGTCCCTCCTCTTCTTGTAAAGAGTGTTTTACAAGGTATCAAATTATGACGTACAGAGTTGAAAGAAAAAAGTGGATATTATATCGCCACACAAATAATTTTGATTTAGTAACTGCGGTCGCAGCTAATTTGAAGTATTTTACTAAAGCATCTATCGACAAAGAGAGTAAGCTTCAGTTATTAAAAAAACTAAAGGAGTTGAATTTCTATAAAGAAAGAAACCCAGAACTTCCTCTTGATTCTATTAATCACAGAATCAATACTTTGGCTTACTATATGTTTGGGTATAAAGATAAAATTGAAGGACAAAACCGGTTTCTTTTTAGTCCGCTAGGTAATCTTTTTTTGAAACATGTTGATGATATTGATAAAAAATCTAAAATATTCCTCTCTATGCTTTGGGGGATGCAGTATGAACATCCTCATGGAGGAACCAGTTCTGATTTTAAACTTTATCCTTTTAGATTAATTTTTAAACTTTTGTTAGATCCTCGATTAGATGGAAAGCTTTTTCCTTACGAAGTCGCTCTGAGAGTAGTTTTTATAGAAAAAATGGATGTTGAGACCTATGAAAAATTAGTGGAAGATATTTTATATATCAGAAATTTAGGTGAGAATGATATTCTCAATCTTTTAAAAGAAGATGAACATACTTATGTAAATTCAATTTATGAATGGGATTACTATGTTTCTGAATTTCTTACATCAGCAGGAATTTTAGAAAAAACAAAAGGTGAAGTGTTTGGTAAACTTTTACATGGGAAAAGTACTTATAGAAAAGTTACAAATAATTATGTAAAAATTAATGATAATGTACTCAATCTATCAAAAAGATTATTATCTGAATATCCTGCCGAACAATCACCTTTACTACTTAATGACCCTGAATTATTACAAATTGATGTTATAAAACAAATTTATAATTTTTATCCTCAAAGCTTACTAGAAGATATTGGAGAAGATTCAGACGATATTAAATATCAATTATTAGGATTGGCGAAAATGATCGATCAGTATTCAAATAACAACGAAGGGGTCGAGGCATACCTTTTTGAAGATGTTTTAACTGAAGGTTTTAATATGTTTATTAATATTGAAGCCAGAAAAATAGGTGGTGCCGGAAATGCTGATCTAGAATGTTTATATATAACTCGAAAAATAAAATTTTCAGTTGACGCAAAGTCAACAAAAAATAAATTATCTGGTATAAACGCAGGACGACTTGCAGAACATAGAAATAAAATAGGTGGAGAATATACTATAGTTGTTACCCCTCGCTATGTTCCAGCCGTTTTAAATGATATTAAAACTACTCCAATTGTAATAATTAGAGCTAATACATTCTCTGAGTATCTGTATAACCATATCGATAACGATATACGAGAAATTGATTATGCTGACATTGATAATATTATCATCAATAATTTAGGTAAGGATATAAGTAAGTTTGTATCTGATCTAACTTTTGAAAGATTTTCAGTTTCTCAGACCCTATGATGAATCATCAAATAAAAATTACAAATGAAGATAATATGAAATTAATGTCTCGTTACGAGGACAATTTTTTTGATATAGCAATCGTTGATCCTCCTTATGGAATTTTAAATAAAACAAAAAGAGGGGGCGATAAGAAATTTAATATGGATGAATATTCTAAGTGGGATATTAAACCTGAAGATTCTTTTTTTAAAGAATTATTTCGTGTCTCAAAAAATCAAATAATATGGGGCGGAAATTATTTTGGATTTCTTTGGACACAAAATAAATATAATAAATGTTTTGTTGTGTGGGATAAAGTTCAGCCAGAATCTTTAAATAACTTCTCTATGGCAGAGTTAGCATGGACATCGTTTGACAAGCCTTCAAAAATATTTAAATTTAGTGTTAGAAAAAATAGGAATAAAAAGCACCCAACACAAAAACCTGTTGAACTATATGAATGGCTTTTAAAAATGTTTGCTAAGCCAGGTGATAAGATATTAGATACACACCTAGGAAGTGGAACTATCGCTATCGCTTGTAATAATCTAGGTTTTGATCTAACTGCTTGTGAAATTGATAAAAATTACTTTAAAAGCGCATTAAAAACCATAAAAGAATCTGACCCAAATGTTAATCTGGTGATTTAATTCTGTACTACACAAATCCCAAACTTTAAGCTAAAGTACTGACGAAAGTCGGTATTTTTGCTATACTTTCACATACAGTTAAATAAAGTCGCCTAACCCTTGGTAACCCCAAGGTATGGTGCAAAATTCCGCTAAAGTGTAAAAACCTCCTCGTCAGGAGTCACTTTAGCGGTCATATCTGGAAACGGGTATGGGTT
>CAYODR010000007.1:0-10351 GCA_964402895.1 uncultured Candidatus Saccharibacteria bacterium
TATAACCGGCATTCTCGTGACCGAGGGTGAACGGGCCCTTGAAGCCCATGTCGTGATCGAGGATGTGGAGGTCGGAATGGCAGACACCGGCACCGGCGATTTTAACCAGTACTTGCCCGGGGGCGGGGGTTGGGGTTTTGACATCGACTATTTCGGGCGGGCGGCCGGGGGAGATGAAGTGGATTGCTTTCATGGGGGCCTCCTTGCTTCGGGGTTATGGGTAATACTGGGCTAGATCTCCATCTTATACACGCGCCAATCAGGAAGAAAGATAGTACTGTGGAATGATGTGATGGCACGAAGATCAGAGCGTTTTACTAGGGTATCAATTCGGATCGCCAGTCTAAACACGAAGTACTCGATTAGTCATGCCATCAATACGATCACGGCTGGACAACTCAAATATTTGTTCCTGATGCAGCCAAACCGTGTCCTGATTCAGCAAGACGTTTAGCTGAACTCG
Source organism: uncultured Candidatus Saccharibacteria bacterium (assembly GCA_964402895.1). Taxonomy (GTDB): domain Bacteria; phylum Patescibacteriota; class Minisyncoccia; order Phycocordibacterales; family UBA9973; genus UBA4124. The sequence goes on from CAYODR010000007.1 coordinate 464, forward strand.
CCATCGGAATGATAAAGAGAAATATTGGAATGGCTCATGTCATTTGCTTCAGTGCGGCGGCGGGGCCCTGCGAGTTGATGCATGCCCGTGCACCAACAAGCGTCGCGCGGTACAGATCAGCGCGCGCTCGTTGCTATTCATGTAGCGCGCCCCTCAGAATTGGACAAGTTCCACATAGCCGATAGTGCTTCCGCCTGTTGCAGTACCGTCTGTACCGCCGCATCCTGTAAGTCTGGCGGATACCCGTACTTGCGAAGAATGCGCTTCACCAGCACGCGCATCCGGGCACGCGCCGAATCGCGGTGTGCCCAATCCACCGAGACATTGCCTTTCAGACTCACCAGCAGTTCGTGGGCGATAACCTTGAGTTTGTCGTCGCCCATTGCCTGTACCGCCGATTCATTTTCGGCCAGCGCATCGTAAAAGGCGATTTCGTCCTCGCTCAAGCCCTGCTCCTCACCACGCGCACGCGCGGCGCGGATGTCCTTAGCGATCTGGATCAGTTCCTGCAACACCTCGGCAGTGGTGATGGCATTGGCATGGTAGCGCGCGATGGCGTCTTCCAGTCGTTCCGAAAACGCCTTGGTCTGGACGATGTTGCTCTTGCTGCGCGAGCGGATACCGTCGTTGATGAGCTTGCGCAGAGCTTCCAGCGCCAGATTCTTCTTCTCCATCTGCTGCACTTCGGCAAGGAACTCGTCGGACAGGATGGAAATATCTGGTGACTGGATGCCGGCGGCCTTGAGGATGTCCACAATCTCAGTGGAAACCACCGCGCGGCTGACGATCTGGCGGATGGCGAAATCGCGCTCCTGCGAACTGACTCCTGAACCCGTGGCGCTTTTGACCAAGGCCTCTCGGATAGCCTGAAAGAAGCCGACTTCCTCTCGGATGGCACGCGCCTCGTCCGAGGCGGAAGCCAGAGAATACGCCTTGGATAAGGCCAGCACTGCATCCTGGTAGCGGCGCTGCGCGGACTTCTTGCCTTCGTCACCGGTCGCTTGCGCCACCCACTCCTGCTGCTTGCCGAGTATCCATTCGATGGCGCCCGCCATCATCGCCAGACGCTGCTGCGGCGAGCCATTCAGCGCCGTGGCATAGTCGAAGCCGTGGTACATATCGCGTACCAATTCGTACTTCTCCAGCATCAGCGCAACGGCCTGCGCCTCGTCGATGCCGGTGTTCTCCTTGTCTTGCGGCGAATACTGCGCCAGCGCGGATTTCAGATTCTGGGCGATGCCGATGTAATCGACAATCAAACCGGCCGGCTTGTCGCGGAACACCCGGTTGACCCGCGCGATGGCCTGCATCAGTCCGTGGCCGCGCATCGGCTTGTCCACATACATGGTGTGCATGGACGGTGCATCGAAGCCGGTCAGCCACATGTCGCGCACAATCACCAGCTTCAGCGGGTCATTCGGGTCTTTGGCACGCTTGGCCAGTAAATCGCGGCGGGCCTTGTTGCCGATGTGCGGCTGCCATTCCGGTGGGTCGCTAGCCGCGCCGGTCATCACGATCTTGACCGTGCCCAAGGAGTCGTCGTCACTGTGCCAGTCCGGACGCAGCTTGATGATTTCGTTGTACAGATCAACGCAGATTTCGCGGCTCATGCACACCGCCATCGCCTTGCCGTCCAGCGCGGCGACACGTTCCTCGAAGTGCGTCACCAAGTCCTGCGCCACCAAGGCCAGCCGTTTCTGGCTACCGACCAGCCGCTCCACGGCGGCGGCGCGACCCTTGAGCTTTTCCTTTTCATCCGCGCCTTCGTCCTCGAACAGGGCATCGACTTCGGCATCCAGCTTGGGCTTCTCGTCCTCGTCCAGTTCGATGCGCGCCAGCCGCGACTCGTAATAGATTGGCACGGTCGCGCCATCTTCCACCGCACGGCTGATATCGTAGATGTCGATATAATGACCGAACAATGCCGGGGTGTTCACGTCGGTGGCTTCGATAGGGGTGCCGGTGAAGCCGATGAACGAGGCATTGGGCAGCGCATCGCGCATGTATTTGGCGAAGCCGTAAGACACCTCGCCACTCTTCGCATCCACCTTGGCCTTCAGGCCGTACTGGCTGCGGTGCGCTTCGTCGGCGATGACCACCACATTGCTGCGCTCAGTCAAAGGTTCGGTCACTTCGCCGAACTTCTGCAAGGTGGTGAAGATGACACCGCCGCTAGCGCGGTTGAGCAGACGCTGCAAGTCCTCGCGGCTCTCGGCCTGCACCGGCGTCTGCCGGATCAAGTCCTTGCACGTCGAGAACGTGGCAAACAACTGATCGTCCAGGTCGTTGCGATCGGTCAGCACCACCAGCGTCGGGTTCTGCATCGCCGGATGCTGCACCAATCGCCCGGCGTAGAAGGCCATCAGCAGGCTCTTGCCGCTGCCTTGCGTATGCCAGATCACACCGGCCTTGCGGTCGCCAACTGGTTGCGCGTCCACGCTGGGAAGGCCGTACCTGTCCGGGTCTTCGGCAATGCCGCTGCGGGAAGCGCGAATCGTCGATTCCACCGCATGATTGACCGCGTGGTACTGGTGGTAACCGGCGATGATCTTGACCAAGCCGCGTCCGGTTTCGCCAAAGGCGGTGAACCAGCGCAACAAATCAAGAAAGCGTTGCCGCTCGAACACACCTTCGATCAGCGTGGGCAGCTCCGGCTGGCCCTTGGGCAGCACGTCCTTGCCGTCAGTGGTACGCCACGGCATGAAGCGTTCCAGATCGGCGGAGAGCGAGCCGATCCGTGCCGCAATGCCATCGGAGGTGACCAGCACGGCATTGGTGTTGAACAGCGCGGCAATCTGCTGCTTGTAGGTCTGCAATTGATTGAATGCTCCGACCAGATTCGCGCCGGCGCTGCCGGGCGCTTTCAGCTCGATTACCGCCAACGGCAGGCCATTGATGAACAGCACCACGTCCGGGCGGCGATTGTGGTGGCCGCTGATGACCACGAACTGCTGCACGGCCAACCAGTCGTTGCGTTCGGGTTGGTCGAAATCGAGCAGCCGCACCTTACCTGCGGTCAGCACACCATCGTCGGCGTAGTATTCGACATCCACGCCTTCGGTCAGCAACCTATGGACGCGGCGGTTTTCTTCCAGCAGATTCGGCAGTTCGCTCTGGGTGATCTTACGGATGGCATCTGCCCGCGCTTCCGGCGGAAGCTGCGGGTTGAGCCGCAACACAGCATCCTCCAGCCGCTTTTGTAGGATGACGACATCGTGGCTTTCACGCTCCGGCGCGCTGCCGTCCGGGCCGATGGTGTCGTCCGAGGCAATGGCATAGCCCTGCCCGCGCAGTTGTTCCAGCAAGGCTTGTTCGATTGCAGCTTCAGAGAGAAAGGCCATAAAAGTGCCTTATTCCATTGGTCACGGGGTAATGCTTTTGATCTGCGCCTCGTAGCCGGCCAGACGGCCTTGCACGGCGCGTACGCCATAGTGGAAAGCCAACACTGCGGCAGGCCACTGGCGTATTTCGCTGCCGTCAATGGACTGCTGCCTGATTTCGGTTCGAGTCGTCGCCCAAACCAGTGACAGCCTGTTGCTGCGCGCGAACTTCACCAGCCCTTTCAGCGACTCGGGCTTGTCCACGTGTCTGTCGCTCCACTTGATTTCCAGCGCGGTCACCGGTTTGAGCGAGAGGGATGACTCCACCAGATCCACTTCGTTGTCGTCGTTGCCCCAACGGGCGTAGTTCAAGCGCGCGTCTTCGTGGAAACGCTGCGCGAACAGCGCGGTTTCGACCAAATAACCGAATTCCGGATCGTCCGGCGACTTCGCGCCGAACAGGCCGGTATACATGGCTGAATTGGTGAGGAACACCTTGAAATTGCGCTCCCGCTGGTAGCGCCTACCATCCTGATCGACGCGGAACACGCGCTTGATGAGGAAGGCCGCCTCCAGATACTCGATGTACTTCTGGATGGTCTGCTTGCCCACGCCGCTGCGCTGTGAAAGCTGCTCGAACGACACCTCCTCCGCCGTATTGAAGGCCAGCAGTGTGAACAGCGAATTGAGCTCCTGGATGTCCTTGATCCCATATAGCTGCGGCAAATCGCGCAGCAGCACTTTGTCCACGATGTCCGACTTGACGAACCGCTCGGGGTTGCCACGCACGACGAGCGACAGCGCCAATTCCGGGTAGCCGCCGTAATTGACATATTCGACAAATTGCTCGTTGAGCCGAACGATGTCACTCAGCGCATACAGGCCGGGCTTTTCTTCGCTGATGGCCGGAGTTTCCGGGCGCAGGCTGAGGTACTCGGAAAAGGTCAGCGGCGGCAGCAGGAAATCGGTGAAGCGTCCGGCGCCGGATTCGGTACTCTGGCGCTTCAGCGCTGCTGCTGCCGAGCCGGAGACGAGGATACGCAGATCAGGCCGATGGTCCACCAGAGGCTTGAGGTGCTTTTCCCAGTCCTTGTGCGACTGGATTTCGTCGAAGAACAGGTAGCGCGCGCCTTCACCACCGGGGGCAGCTTCTTCGATCTGACGAATCAGCATGTCCAGTGATTGCCCGTGCAGCAATGGGTGATCCATTTCCACATAGGCGATGCGCTGTGCGGGGGTGCCATGTTCCAGCAGGTCGGCAATCAGGTGCCGGATCAGGATTGTCTTGCCGACGCGGCGCGGCCCCAGTAGCACCACAGCACGGCGCAGCTTGGGCTCCAGCAGCAACTGACGCACCGGGCCAAGGTAGGCACGGGGACGCAGATCCAGGGTTTCCGGATCCATACGGGCGCTATCCCACCAGGGATTCAGGCGCTTAAGGTGGTCTTCAACCTGTTGATTTGAAACGTCCTTCATCTAAATCCCGCGTTAAGCACAGTTTTCTGTGCTTAACTCTAGCACGCTTTCCACCGTGCGAAACAGCCGTGGCTCGAAGTTCTTACAAGCTCCTCCACCGTGCGGTTGCTGGCCGTTCGCCCCGCGGCTTTGCCCGCCGGGCCCATACGGTGAGCCATTCGGCAAGTTGTCGGGCTGTCATTCTTCACCTACCATCCGTTCGGAAATTAACCGGGCCAACCCCAACTCATCGAATGCTTCCAGTAATTTGAGCGGGATATTCAATTCGGTCGCCACTAGTCGGGCCTGATCAAGTTCAAGAAGCTGATGGCGCTCAATAGCATCAGGATTAGGATATGCGTTGTCCCGATCGTTCAACCGCTCGGCAATTTTCCGCGACTCATCGTAGTAAACAACGATGACATCAAGATGCAACGATCGAAACACGTCAACCGAGATCGCCTCGACGCCGCCATCCGGTTTAAGAAGAGTGAAATGGCCGTCCAGGATGATTGACCCGTGATGTTGTTCAAGAATCCTCCGAACCCCTCTGCTCAAAAGCTCTTGGTTCCCATCAACATCGGCAACGGCCTTCCCGTTCTGGGCGATTGCATCGGCTTTTTCTGCCTTTATCAATCCACTGGCGCTGAAATGGGGAACTCTCAGTGACTCCGCCACTTGCGCGCATACAGTCGTTTTTCCAACGCCATGAACACCCGCTACAAATATGATTCCCACTTTCTCCCTCTTAACTGTTTTGTCAATTTTGCCATTTCAACATGGCTCAGATAACGAAAGGATTGAGGTGGGTGGAAGCCTTCTCCAAACAACAGAAGTGGACTCTCGCCCCCTGAGAATTTTATGATCTCCGAAAATTCAAGCGCGACTCCATCCTTCTTCCCCTTCATATATTCAAAAAGCTTCTGCCGGGTTATTCCGCCCCCCTTTCTTTTAGCGAGCTCCCATAAGTAATTTCTACTGCCACGGTGGACTTCTTTGATTTGAGAAACTGCAACAATCTTCTTCACCGGTGAGGTTGCATAGATGACCAAAAGACTGATCTGTCTAGTAGCCCACCGTCGCCGAAATTCAAGACGTTTCTCTCCGCATACAATTTTCTCAGCATATTCCGGATGAACTGAAATCAATACGGCACTACTTTCCATCGACGAGAACTCTCTCAAAATTTTTATGGTGAATCTTTACAATACTTTGCGGTGGCCCTTTGAGTATTCCTCGTTGCTCAAGCCATGCCTGTGACAAAGGATTGGAAAAGTGCCTGACTAGTCTAAACAGCATGACGCGCGTGGGTTTCTTGGCCATTGATTCAATATCGGCCATTGAATAAACCGTGCGTCGCTTGACCTTAGCAACAATGTCGCTAGCAGCAGTTAATGTTTCGTAACTTTCGACCACCCCAATACTTGTGATCGCTCGCTCATCTCCAGATCTATAGAACAACATCACGTCACCGGGGTTTATGGCCTTGGTTTGAGAATGGCAGAGATATGCCATCTTGATGGCATTTCCGGCAGTGTTCGTAGGACGAAACAGCGATATCTGCTTGTCCACTGGAGAATCGTAGTCCGGAAACAAAACCCGGTGATATTTAGGCTTTATAGGAATAATGAATTTAGCCACTGCTTCGTCGTGACGAAAATGCGGAAAATAACGACATGAATACTCGAAGGGCAAAAGGTTTTCCTGAGGTGGCATTACGGGATGTTTCTTCAGATAAACCGCGTCACGACCGTTGCTTCCAAAATCAAAGCCGACCTTGATAAAGCCAAAGTCTTCCAACATTTCAAACAGGAAGTGATGCCGATCAACGTCTCCATGGACAAAAATATTCTCCAATCGATTGTTTGTCGCATAGCGAAACGCAGCCTTCAGAAATAGTTCGCCAATTTTCTTTCCTCGGCTGGTTTCGCCAACCTTGAACGTGGCGAGCTTCAAGGCTGAACCTGAAAGGGCTATTTCTTCCGTGATCTTCTCATCGTCTTGCTGAGCATAGATACAGATTCCACCAAGAGTCCCGTTCTGCTCCCAGTTCACCCAGGCACGACGTCCTTCCTGCGCTTTCTTTTCAAACCACGAATTAAAATCAGGATATCCTTTTCTCAGACTATCGAAGAATTGACCTGCCAGGAGAGGAGTCAAGCTGTAAAGTGGAACATCATCGATATTTGGTAACTGTATGGAAACCCGTTCATGCAGTCGCCGTAACTGGTCTTCAGCCGTCTGGATGGTATAGACCCGATGTACCAACCCCCGCGCTTTTGCTTTTGCATGAATGCCGCGATCTTCTGTAACTAACCCATGAGCTGCATTGAGAGAAATCGCATAGAGAATTTCGTTGTCCGCAGCATCGTTGCGATCTGCGCCGAGAGCATTCCACGGACAAGTAGGACGCACGTCTAGCCGGGTGTATTGCTTCAGTCGTTGGAGTGTCTGGGCGCGACGGCCGGCATCACCGTCCTGCCGGATGTCCTCCTCAGAGGCCGGGTGATAAAGCAGTTCATGCCCATTTGCGCTTGCCAAACGAACAAAATTAGCAAGATTCGGGGCGAGAGGACGTTGTGAGTCCTCAAGCGGAATCAGGATATTTGTATCAAGCAGGAATCTCATCGCCTACGCTCAGGCTAGCTATGGGCTACACCCACTGGTTTTCATAGATTGTTCTGCGTAATACACGGACAGCGAAGAAAGCCTTCTCTTCGAGTTCACCTTCGACAGCTTCAGGGTGTTCAAGCAATTCGCTATCTTCCCAAGGGCTATCTACATGCACCCACCGATTTCTATATTTTCGCAGAGCATGGAGATCATCTTTCAGAATGTCGTCAATTGGTGCTTGATTGATTAGTTCCACCAAGCGTTGGTTTCTTGTGCCTGAATATTCCGACCGGAGATAGGTTTCAATACCAGAAGCGACCGTAAGTATTGCCGCCAAATATGCGCCGCCAGCAAATGCTGCATCTGCCTCTCGGACAATAACGCTGCACCATTCGGATAGAATGACGCCCCCCTTGAGCAGTTCATCATCAAGCGCAGCAAGGTGTGCCCAGCGTTCGTCTTCAGTCATGGTGACTGCCTTTCCGTATGATTAACTCGCGCCCGTCCCGAAATCAGCCTCGGCAGCAGAGCGTCGCGCAGAGCGGCGAGGGTGGCGGCTTGCTGGCTGTTTTGTTTGATGCGTTCGAGTAGCGGGTTCGCAATAGCAGCGAACTCGGCGATAGCTTTGCCGGACGGCAAGCAAGTCGTGAGTTGCTTGAAGCTGTCGCGCGTGATGGTGTCGAACACCGCACCGTGGGCGATGCGTTGCAGATGCTCAACGAAGCGCAACGTGGAGAAATAGACAAAGGCTTCACCGCCTTGCGCCTTCGGCCGCAGTGCGTAGCACGACTGGTTAATCGCCATCGACACGCCGGTCAGCGCAACCTTGCCGACCGTTCCGCGCGCCGAGATGATAGTGGTTATTTCCGGCAGTAGCTTGGCCGAGCAGTTTTGCAAGCCAAGCGCGGTGATTTTCTTTTCCGTATCCAGCACGAACACTTGGCCGCTCGCGGGCGCATCCACGACGGAGAACCACGGTATGTCGCCATTCCAGTAGTCAGCAATGGAAGTTTTCGGTGTGCCGCCGCCGAGAATTTCGATGGCCTCGTCGAAAGAGTCAACCCGCCAACCCTTCGGAATCAAACCAAGTTCCGATTCCTGCATGTCCTCTGGCGGCACGCCGTCGAAGTCCACGAAGCGGGACTTGAACAGCGCGGCAGCGATGGCTTGCAGCGTGGCGTTGGTCCGGCGCAGGTTATAGATGCGCTCATCCAGTGCTTCACCAATTTCTGCAATATGGGTTTGTTCCGCTTTGTTTGGCACGAACACTGGAAGCGACAGAATCTCGTCCGTGTTCAGGCGCCCTGTACCGTGTCCGGCGGAATCAACACGCTCATGCAGCCTGTCGTGATTACCGGTAAGCAGATACGGAAGGAAGCGAACGCACAAGCCGTCGTTTGGAAGCACGGCTTTCACATCCTGATTGAAGGCCGCATCCTTCGTGACGCGGCAAATCGGTACACGATTGTGCAAAGTCATACCACGGGTCAGCATCAAAACAGTTCCTGCTGGAACGATACGTGAAGCTTTTCCAACACCCAGCGGAGTCAAGTGATCTTCCGAATCTTCGAGCCAGAAATCGCTCATGTCCTTTGCGGACACCCACGGCGTTGTTCCTCCCCAAAAATCCGGGTTGGATTTCGATGGCGTGTTTCCAGACACGAGCGAGATAAACTCGCCCAGCGGTCGCCACTCACCCGCCATAACTCAACACCCCGGTTTCTCACTGTTCATTTCTGCTCCCCCTGGCGTCCAGGCTGTAGTGCTCCACCATGCGGGAAACGTCCCGGCTGCCTTCGCGCTGAACTATCCGGAAACTCCGGATAGTTGCATCCCGGTCCAGTTCGTCCTCGGCGTAGATGTTGACCAGGTGTTCGTTGATGGTCTTGACCGACACCTGGTACAGCTCGGCCAGCAGGCGTTGGGTCAGCCAGACGGTCTGGCCTTCCAGCCGGACTTGCAGGCGCGCCGCGCCGTCCTCGTAGATGAGGATCTGGCCGGGTTGTTGGTTCTGGCTGTCAGAGACCATAACCCAGGTCCTTCAACTTTTTCCGTATCATCGCATCCAGCGCTGCGCCTTTTGCCATTTGCTCGGCCAGTTGTGTGGTCAGGCGCTTCATCTTTTCGTCGAAGGCTTCATCATCGTCGTCCTCCACTTCCGCGCCCACATAGCGGCCCGGCGTGAGCACATGGCCGTGCTTGCGGATTTCTTCGCGGGTGGCGGCTTTGCAAAAGCCAGGCACATCCGAATATTCGCCTGCGTCGGTCTCGCCGCGCCAGGCGTGATAGGTGGTGGTGATCCTGCCGATTTCCTCATCGGTGAGTTCGCGCCGGGTGCGATCCACCAGCACGCCCATCTTGCGCGCGTCGATGAACAGCACCTCATCGCGGCGATCGCGCAGCTTCGTGTTCTTCACCAATCCGTTGCTGCGGTCTTTCGCCAGAATCCACAGGCAGGCGTGAAGCTGCGTGGAATAAAACAACTGGCCGGGCAAGGCGA
>CAYODR010000008.1:0-3017 GCA_964402895.1 uncultured Candidatus Saccharibacteria bacterium
ACTTCAGCGAGCCGATGGAAGACGCCCTGCTGTCGGTTTCCTACCAAACACCAAAACTGCACCACATTCCTGCCATCGACATCGACACCAATTCGGACAATGACGCGGTTTTCTCACAAAGTGAAGAAGAAGACATGGTCGAAGACGGTGAATACAAAATCGGCCACCGCATCTTCCTCAACAATGACGATGACAACAAAAACGGGGTTGCGGATTTACATGACGACGCATCAAAATACACGTACCACATCAGTGAGATATTTAACGACAACGATTTTGCAGAAATCAAAATCAAGTTTGATGGAGACATCCCGGACGGATATCAGCTTTGGCTGGGATACGAACACGCTGGCTTGAAGTTGTACGCAGATACCAAGAAAGCGGATCTGAATGGCGACGATACACATGCCTGGGGTAGCGACAAGTGGATCATCTGGAATAGCGGTGAAGAAGGAGAGCCTCGTCCGGACACCATTTATGCGGAAGGCATCAGTCTGGGCAGCTACAAAGTCTACTGGCGTCTGGTGAAAGCCGGCACTGGCGGCACGGAGATTCTCAACCGTGATACCATCAAAATCAATGTCGAGAAAATCGTCTGGCCGAATCAAGCGACAAATAGCCCGACGGATTTATCGCAAAACACCGATACCTGGGACGGAGTCGCCGTGCACGCCGGCGGCTACATCGAAAAATCGCTCAACGAAATCATTAATGAAGATTTTGGCTATATACGCACGCAGTATCCAGCGAAACAGGGTACTACTGGCGATGTTTGGAAAGGTGAGCGAAATATTAACTCGACGCTAGACCTTACCAAGCTTGCTGGCATTGGCGAGGAGTGGGACGGCAGCACGATTCGGATTGAAGTTTCGTACGAATTCGAACAGAGCCCAAACATAAAAGACGGGAACTACGTCGATACTACAAATTTCCATCAAGGAGCAGGATTTTTTGCGAATAGCGGTATAAAAATTGAAAACCGAGCGGAGATTCAAATTTTTGATACCGACTCGCTGTTGTCGGCAATCGCCGGGAGCACTGAGATTGTCGATAGCGCCTCAGCGTTTGTGCGTGGAAACGTCACCGACATCAATTCGACTGGATACGTCGACCTCTGGCACACAACAGACGAAGAAGAGGAAGAACCGATTCCGGCAGAGCGATGGTGGAACTATTCAGAGCCGCCACCAGCGAATCCCCGAGACATCTCGTCCACTTTGGTCGGGAACTTGATTACCGGAAGACCGTACAAAGTCGACCTCGAATTGGACACCGAAGACCCGCTTGACACGTATTTCAAGCGTCTCCAAGACGCGCCCAAGGGAGCGCAGACAATGGTGATTGACGTGTCGCGAGGTATGACGCCTGGCGGCCCATTTGCATTTACCGTAGCCGTCGACGGAAGCTCAGAGTTCTACGACGACGTGCAGATTGCCGACAAGGAAACTCATGATAATTTGATCTACTTTCAAAGCCGCTGGGGGAGCGGCGTAAAACACACCAGTTTCAAGGTCACAAAACTTTAGGTCTAAAACATGTGCCATTTTGATTACCTTACTGGCTTGGCACGCGCACCTCGCTTTTCAGCGGTACTGACCAACGCTATCAGAGAGCTAGCCTTGAAATCGGCTATCGCTGCGTGCCTATTGGGCTGTGGAAGGAGTGGAGAAAAAACGGTACTTCAGAGCATTCCTCTCGAGAAGCCGACAATACAAATTGCCGATTCGGGTCTTCCGACAATAACGATGAGCGAATCTGAGTTTGATGATTGGTTGCAAGCACGTCGACAAGCATCCGAGAATCATCCTCGATTAAAGCAAGAAGTCTTTATGAGCAGGCTTCCCGAACGAGTTGGTCACCGTTACCCCTACGTGCCAGCACTGAACATCTTGCTACCTGATCGCGAAGAACCGATTGTCGGGCGTAGCATAACCATTGATTTAGAGTCGCCCGATCTGGATCGACTTGTAAGTGAATTGCGAGTTTTTCCAGAAACCATTCAGCTTTTGAATGACTGGACGCGAGCGGGCAACCCCGAGTATGACCCTCAGGAATTTGAGGAATGGAATGTTCCCTTTCGAGCTATCGAAGGCGTGCTACAACTCCCGCTGGTCCGAACTGTCCAGTACGATGGGGGTATTTTCGATCGGCAGGCAATGCGTCTTATTGCCAGCCACCCTGGGCTGACCGAATTGCACCTGGGTAGGTGCGTCATTCGTGACAACGTCTTTGCGGAGATCGAAAACCTCATTTCACTTGAAAAACTCCGTGTTACCACGGGGGCGTCTCCTGAATGGTTCAAAACGCTAGCCAAATTGCCCAATTTCCGAGTATTTTCAATTTGCGGAAAGACGCTTGGCGAAGTCGATCTCTATCAGCCGATTGACGACGAGACAAGAGAAGCGATTGAATCGCTCGATGGCCGACTCGAGGAATTTGAGGCATTGGGGACCTATGGACTGGTCGTGCATACCGACATCGTCAAAGCGCTACTACGCGTCAAATCACTCAAAAAGCTAAATCTTGCTGGCGGCGGCCCAAGCCTAGCTTTCGAAGATTTTGAAGAGCTAGCGAACATGCCGAATCTGATCGAACTTCACTTCTATGTCTCCACGGCGGGACTCGGTGACAAAGAAGCCCAAGCGAGGGCAATCATGCAGCAAGCCGCCAAGGACGCCCAGGAACGCCGCCGCGCCGCCAAAGCCAACGTAGTACAAGAGCCGTAGCGCGATGAACACCGGCGTCTACGCTTAATGGATCCGACCCGCTTGATACCTACCTCACGGCACGTTCCAAGCAGCGATCGATCTTTACCGGGATGGTTATGACGTCCACATGTATGATGAAGACGAAATCCGCAGCAGTTATACTGAGGAATTACGGCTCACTTTTTCCATTTTGCCGGCGACAATGGTAACCGTTCAAGGGCCGGTGTGGGGTTTTATGCAGCGGCCGTTGTAGCGCACGGCAATCGCATCAAAATCCACACGAAGTATTCGAGGGGCACTTGCCAAAGT
>CAYODR010000009.1:0-2240 GCA_964402895.1 uncultured Candidatus Saccharibacteria bacterium
GTAAGATTTCTCAGACAATGAGGATGTTGGCTTAGAAGCAGCCATCATTTAAAGATAGCGTAACAGCTCACTCATCAAGAGATCTCGCGCCGCAGATAATCGGGGCTAAGCATATTACCGAATTTGAGGGCCTGCCCAGAATAAGCATGATAAGTTTTACTTGTCGTTCTTATTCTGGTCAGGCGGTAGGAGAGTGTTCCACACTTGCTGTGAAGGTAAAGGCGTGAGCCATGCTGGAGCGTGTGGAAGTAAGAATGTTGGCACAAGTAACCGCAAGCAAGGTGAGATCCCTTGCCGCCGAAAAACTAAGGTTTCCTGGGCAATGTTGATCAACCCAGGGTTAGTCGGGTCCTAAGGCAATGGCGAAAGCCGCAGTCGATGGACAGTAGGTTAATATTCCTACACTTCTGTAATATTTGATGGAGTGACGAAGGATAGTAGCGTGGGCCAGTTATTGGATTCTGGTAGACGTATCGAAGGTGAGACGCAGGTAAATCCGTGTCTCTGATTTTAATATCAAACAAACAGGTACGGCTCGTGCGGAGGTACGCCAAAGCGAAGTCACGTGAGCATGCTTCCGAGAAAAGCTTCTAAAATTAGTATTACAGAACCCGTACCGTAAACCGACACAGGTAGTTAGGTCGAGAAGACCAAGGCGAACGAGTGAGAGATCCCCAAGGAACTCGGCAAACAAGCAGCCGTAACTTCGGAATAAGGCTTCCCCCCATCACTTTGACATTAAAATCAAATTAAAGTAATATTGAGATATGAGTTTAGAAAACCCTATTGAAAAAAATACTTATCAGCTTCTCAGCGAGCGAATATATGATCTTTTAGAATCGACCTCTAGCGACCTTATGGATGAAGCTTACTCTCCAGTAAGAAATCCAGCATATGGAACAGGTCAGTTTCTAGAAGAAAATTCAGTGAGCAATGCTAAGGCAATTGAAGAAGCTCGCAAATATCTTGAAAAGACAAAACAAGATCTAAAAAAAGAAATTGATGAGGCTAATATATCTGTTGAAGAAAAAGAAAAATTAAACAAACAAATTGATTCTTTTATTCACATATAGTATTTGATGTTAAAGTGATGGGGGGCGCAGCGAAAGTTTTCCTAGCAACTGTTTATCAAAAACACAGCTCCCTGCGAACTCGTAAGAGTATGTATAGGGGGTGACACCTGACCAATGCCAGAAGGTTAATTACGGGTGGTGCGATTATATCAAGCTGACCTGTACAAGCCCTGGTGAATGTCGGCCGTAACTATAGACATGACCGTTGTAGTTACGCTAATAAATCTTGCTATATGCTGGAAACTCTGGCTCTTTATTTTAAAAATAAAGAGAAAAAAGTGTTATATGCTACTCATTTCTGTCGAAGAAAAAGTGACAATGTATATACGCAGACAATCAGCAGGAAAGACTTCTCTTGTAATACAGATACATAATTTATGAATTGGATTAAAAAAGTAGACCCAAGTATAGGTAACTATATCGCTGGTTTTACAGACGGTGAAGGAAGCTTCAATGTCTCAATTAAAAAACGTACTGATTACACTGATCAATGGAAAATAACTGCATCATTTAATATTTCTCAAAAAGAAAGAGCAATACTTTCTTTGATAAAAAAAGTTTTACAATGTGGAACTTTAAGAGAAAGAAAAGACGGTGTAGTCTACTATGAGGTTACAAATATAACTTCATTAAAAGAAAATATTATTCCATTCTTTGAAAGATTTAATTTTCTTTCAAATAGAAAGAAAACAAATTTTTCCCTATTCAAACAAATAGTTTTTCTTATGATAGAAAAAAAGCATCTAACTAAAGATGGTTTTATAGAAATCTTAAAAATAAGAGAAAAACTAAATGAAGGAATAGGAAGAAAAAGAAAATACAAATTATCAGATTGCTTATAAAAGCAAGAGAAGAATCCTCAGAGACTATACGCAAGACGCTCTTAGACAAACAATGCCGACTGTCTAAAGAGTAAAGATATAGTCCGATCTCTATGGCGACATAGAGTTAACAAAAACATTTTTTGATAAATAGGCAAATACACACATTCAAATCGAAACCTTTATGAACGGTCCTAAGGTAGCGAAATTCCTTGTCGGGTAAGTTCCGACGCGCACGAATGGTGTAATGACTGGGAAGCTGTCTCGGGGATTTGCTCGGTGAAAATACAGTACCGGTGAAGATGCCGGTTACCTGCAGTTAGACGAAAAGACCCCGGAAGCTTTA
>CAYODR010000010.1:0-1921 GCA_964402895.1 uncultured Candidatus Saccharibacteria bacterium
GTACCGCGAATAACAGTTGACCCGACGAGCGCGGAGGGAGTCACCGACAACGCCAATGTCCGCTGCACGGTGAGTGCAGTGGGAACCGACGGCGATAGCGTCGTCGTAGATTTGAGAACTAAGAGGGAATTCGTTGACGTTGGTTTGAACGTCACCATTGGGGATGATTCTGGAGACCTGCTTTCGGCTTTGATCGCTCCCAAGCAATCCGGCGAATGGGTGGTGTATCGATTTACGATACGCAAAGCCCTTCAAGATCGTGTCTCAATCGACCTCTATCGATCCGGGCAATCGTTCAGAATGAGCCTCAGAGGTTTGCCGGTTCGCCTGAGCAAATAATATAGGAGAATCGGGTCCCGGGGAGTGATTAGCTCCCCGGTCCCACACCACCCTGCGTACGGCTCCGTACAGGGCGGTTCCAATCAGACACGGGCCTGTGGCCCGTAGTGAAGGACGATCCAGATGGCTCTCAGATCGGGAACTCCTTGTTCCTCCAGCCAACGGTTGTTGAGCGCGAATCGCACAATTTCGGTCTGGCTCATCCGCCAATAGCCTTTGCGGCTTCGCGTCGCCAGATGCACCCGGTTGGGATCGGCTCCCAACGCCAGCAGATGCCGGCGGCGCGTGCGCGGTTGCTTCCACTGCTTCCAATAATACAACCTCACCCGCCGTCTGACCCATTCCGACAAGTCTTTCACTTCACTGTAGGTGGAGCTGAGCTTGTAGTAGTTGAGCCAACCACGGGCATACAGGTTCAGTTCGTCAATGACGTCCTGTACCCGGTGCCCCCGGTTGCGGCTGGTGATTTGACGAACCCGCCGTTTGAAGCGGATGCGCGCCTTTTCCGTCCACGCGAGCTTGGCCCGGTTGTTCAACCGGTAGCCGAGGAACTCACAGGCTTTGAGCGGCGCGGCCCGGCTTTTGGCGCGGTTGACCACCAGTTGCAGCCGTCCTTCGCAGTAACGGACCAGCGATGCCAGCACCCGTTTCGCGGCCTTCGCGCTTTTGACCAGCACGATAAAGTCGTCGGCGTATCTCGCGAATTTGTGTCCGCGTGATTCCAATTCCTTGTCGAGCGGGTCGAGCGCGATGTTGGCCAGCAGGGGCGAAAGCGGACCGCCCTGCGGCACTCCCCGGGGCGTGGCCTCGCGGGTGCCGTCGGGCAGTTCGACTCCCGCCGTGAGGTAGCCGCGGATCAGTCCGAGGGTCTTGCGACAGCGGACTTTTTCTAACAGCGCATTCATCAGCCGGTCGTGGTTGACGGTGTCGAAGAACGATTTGAGGTCGCATTCCACGGCGTGGCGGCGGCCTTCCTTCCAGCTTTCCTCCATCACGGCCACCGCGTGGTGCGCGGAGCGGCCGGGACGGTATCCGTGGCTGTGTTCGCTGAAGTCCGCTTCGAAAAGCGGTCCCAGCACTTGCGCGACGGCTTGCTGGATCACTCGATCCAGCACCGTCGGTATCCCTAGCGGGCGCTGTGTCCCGTCAGGTTTCGGAATGAACACCCGGCGCACGGGCGCGGGGTGATAGGTTCCGTTTCTGATCGCGAGGGTGATCCTCGGCCAGTGCCCCCGCGCAAACGCGGGGAAGTCCTCGACGGTCATGCCGTCGATCCCCGGAGCGCCTTGGTTGGCCTTCACCCGTTTCCAGGCTTCGGCGAGGTTCTCCGGCTCGAGGATGTCTTCGATCATGGCTCGTCCTTGAGGGGCTCCATGCTTCCCTCCGCCACGGCTCTCAAGTTCGCCTCGCCGTCCGGCGTCGTCGGTTGGCTTGTCCGTCGCGGGGTCGATCCCCTCCTCATCGGTTCGGTCCTTCATCGGGTGAGACCTCCGGCAACTTTGACGTGCTCATCCGCACTCCGGCTCGTTTCCTCGACTACTACGACCTCTGCTGACTTCTGCCCGGCGAATGCCGGACAGAT
>CAYODR010000011.1:0-1487 GCA_964402895.1 uncultured Candidatus Saccharibacteria bacterium
GAACGGCGAAATAGTAGGCGGGAGGTTGCCTTCGGGCAAGGCGCGGCAATCATTTCGGCTGGCCAGGGAGCCAGGGTCGGACGATGACAGGGAGCGCATGCTTGTGTGACGCAACTCATTTTCAGCGGAGCTGGCTATGGAAACGTTCTTAGATCGCCTGGTAAAAGTCACGCCCGTTGCGGCAATGGTTCGAGTTGCCCTGGAAAATATCCTTGCTCCGCAAGACATTGATCGCATTTTTCGACAAAATGCCGTTACGCAATCCGAGCGTGTCCTGCTTTTCTCCAGTGTCGTCACGCTGATGTGCAACGTCGTCTGCCGGGTTAAGTCGTCCGTCAACGCAGCTTACACCGATATGCAGGATCTGCTCGGCGTCTCGCTCAAATCGGTGTACAACAAACTCAATCACGTCGAGCCAGAGGTGTGCAGGCAACTGGTCGTTCAAACGGCGACCAAGGTCAAGCAGATCATCGATGAAATGGAGGTTCGCGAGAAGTCACCGATTCCGGGATACGAGGTGCGAATTCTCGACGGCAACCATCACCCGGCGAGCCAGCGACGAATCAAGGAACTGCGAGATGTCGCCGCTGGCCCACTGCCTGGCCACACATTGGTCGTTTTGGACCCCATTCGCAAGATCATCGTTGATTGCGTTCCCTGCGAAGACGGCCACACGCAAGAACGTGCATTGGTCCCCGAGTTGCTGGAGCACGTCGAGAAGGACGTCGTCTGGATCGCCGATCGCAATTTCTGCACCTGTACCATGATGTTCGAGCTGGCGAAGCACGGTGCCTATTTCGTAATTCGGCGACACGCTCAAACTTCGATATCGGCCAAGGGGGACAAAAACGAGATCGGCCGATGCGATACGGGAATACTTTGGGAGCAAGAAGTAGAGGTAAACGATAGCCATGGCAATCATCTTCCATGCCGCTTAGTCACCATTGAATTGGATGAGCCTACGCGTGACGGTGACTGCCAAATGCAACTTCTAACCAACCTCCCGAAATCGGTGTCAGCATCTTGCGTCGCGTCGAGCTACCGCGATCGCTGGCAGGTCGAGGCGGCGAATTTGGAATTGGTGAAACACTTCGACAGTGAGCAGGTATCTTTGGGGCATCCACCTGCGACACTGTTCGCATTTTCGGTTTCGCTGGTAGCATACAACCTCGTCCGCGTGGTGCAGGCCTCACTGCGCGCAACACATGGTGAGAAGGCGACCGCCGAAAAAATATCCAACTTCTATTTAGCCCGCGCAATCACAGAGGGGTGGACCGCAATGAGCATTGTGGATGACGCCTATTGGACGGAACGTTATGCGAATCTGGCACCGAGGGAATTGGCATTGGAATTAAAATCAATTGCCGAGAACGTCAAACTGGAACGGTTTCTAAAATCCAAGCGTGGCCCTAAAAAGCCGCCGACGCCACGTGTGCGTCACAAGGGCGCGACTCACGTATCCACGAAACGCCTGCTCGACGAATCGA
>CAYODR010000012.1:0-1268 GCA_964402895.1 uncultured Candidatus Saccharibacteria bacterium
TCGACAGCAATGGCGACGAACAGCGCGCACAGCGCATCGTGCTCGGCGACTGGGACGACACCGGCTGCGTACTGGTGTACGACGGGAAGGGGTATCGGATGGAGAATTTCGATCTCGCGGCGTTGGCCTAAAGCTCTGGCGTAAGACCTTGGCGTAAAGAGACTGTTTCCCTGCCGCTGCGGGGATCGCGGCACAGACGCCGAAGAAATCAAACCAGCGCCTGCAGCCTTTTGAAAGTATCCGGATACTTCCGCACCATCAGAATCAGCGCCGCCGCCTGGGCATTCGGGCGCGCACGCCCCTGTTCCCAGTTTTCCAGAGTACGCGTCGACACCCGCAAACGCCGCGCAAACACGGCGCGCGATACATGCAACTGTTCGCGCGTCGCGCGGATCACATCGGCATGCACTTCCAACGGGGGAAGATCCTCGACCTCATGGCTGCGCAGCGTGATCTTGCCCTGACGATGCTTGCGCATTGCCTCGATGCCTTCGGCCAGCTCATCGAACAATTGTCGTTTTCCGCTCATTGCTCCCGTCTTCTCGCTGCCAATTCCGCCTGCATCATCCGTCTCAACTGCCGCCGCTCACCTTCCGAGAGATCAGCCATCTCGCCCTTGTCGTAAACAGTGAAGAACCAGATCTGCCGATCCGATTCCAGGTAGTAATAGATCACCCGCAAACCGCCACGCTTTCCCTTTCCCCGCCGGCCATCCTCCCAGCGCAGCTTGCGGAAACCGCCCGTACCGGGCATGAGCTCACCGAACTCGGGATCCGCCAGAAGCACAGCCTGCAACCGGCGGTAGGCATCGTCATCCAGATAGTCCGCCAGCAGACGTGAAAAGGCGGGGATCTCCAGAAACACGAGATTCATGACAATCTATACGCTGATTGCGTATATTTCAAGCAGAGTGACCTCGGACCATAAAACAACGGTGACGTCATGGGCTTATAGGAGGAATGACAGCAGCGACGGAGGCCGATCGTAACTGCCCGCTGCACTTGCAGCGATCAGACAAGATTGAAATTACGCTTCCTGATCATGAAATCCGGATGTCAGAGGAGCGGAATATGAGCATCCGTCCAATTGCTGACAGCGCTTGCAATGGAATCCCGCCAACCATTGATAAAGGTAACTTAAAAGTTACTATTATGTGATTGTCGAATCATTGAACTCGTACGCTGCCGCTGGAACGACTACAAGACACGCGAATAGGAACAGGAAAATGCCGATCACGCGCCACTTCCGGGAAACCGTCCGCGCACGCG
>CAYODR010000013.1:0-1186 GCA_964402895.1 uncultured Candidatus Saccharibacteria bacterium
TGGCCTGACCCCCGAAAAACGAACGCTTTAAAAGTAGAGTTCTGGGATTTATAAAGAGACCCAGAACCATGAAGAAAAGTCGATTCAGCGAAGAACAGATCGTAAATATCCTGCGAGAAGGTCGTGGGATGAAAACTCGTGAGGTGTGCGCGAAGCATAACATCAGCCAGCCGACGTACTATGCGTGGCAGAAGCGCTACGGTGAAATGGAGGTGAGCGAGATTCGTCAGTTGAGGGCGATAAGCGATGAAGTGTCGCGTTTGAAGCGAATCATCGCGGACCAGGCGGTACAGATCGATATACTGAAGGAGGTGAACTCAAAAAAATGGTGAGTCCCCTGGCGAGACGACGTGCACTGGAATATGTGTTGTCCATGGGACTTGGTAGTCGTTCACAGGCGTGTCGAGCGCTGGGTTTATCGCGTTCTGGAGTGTATCGCCGCTCAGAAGTCAATGAGAACAAGGAAGAGATGAAAGAGCATATTGTAAAGAAGTCCCATGAGAACCCGAGATACGGGTATCGTCGTATTACGGCCCTGCTGAGGCGCGATGGACATAAGGTGAATCCGAAGCGAGTGCAACGAGTGCGTCGCAAGGATGGCCTTCAGGTGAGCAAGCGTCAGCGCAAGATGCGCCGCACGGGACAGAGTACGGCGCAGCGGCAGAAAGCCACCCATGCGGGTCATGTGTGGAGCTGGGACTTCATTGAAGATCAAACGGTGTATGGCAAACGAATCCGAATCCTGACCATCCTCGACGAATATACGCGCCAGTGGCTGCACTTCCACCTGTCTTCCTCAATCCGTGCGGACGATGTAATCATGGCCTTGAATGAAGCGATTGCAAAGTATGGTGCCCCCGAACACATCCGCAGCGACAATGGGCCTGAGTTTGTGGCGTATGCCGTGCAGGACTGGCTGTACGATCAGGGGATTAAAACCCTTTATATCAAGCCTGGCAGCCCGTGGGAGAATGGCTACATAGAGAGCTTTCATGACAAGATTCGGGATGAATGCCTCAATCGGGAACTGTTCCACTCTCTCCAGGAGGCGCGGATCATTATCGAGGATTACCGCCTCGACTACAATGAATCCAGACCGCATAGTGCCATCCAGTACCTCTCTCCAAACCAATTTGCCCTTGCCCTGACTGCGTTGCGGCCTACGGCCTCCACTCCATCAGGGCAG
>CAYODR010000014.1:0-1063 GCA_964402895.1 uncultured Candidatus Saccharibacteria bacterium
GATCCAGTACATGCTGCGGCAACCAGCACGTGTGGCGACGAGACGGTCCTTGTGAGCAAGGCAACTCCCACCATCACGACCCTGCTCTCTACGGAGGAAGCCTCGGCGGGCGATGAGGTCTACGACACCGCGATCCTTTCCGGAGCCAGTGCGGATGCTGGAGGCACGGTCACCTACGTCGTCTATGCAAATCGTGGCTGCTTCGGTGAGCCGCTCTACACGTTCGATCCGGTGACGGTCGAAAACGGAGTGGTGCCGAATTCACCGACCCAGGTGTTCGACACGCCAGGTCACTACGAGTGGCAGGCGATCTACTCCGGCGATGACAACAACGAACCCGCCACGAGTGTTTGCGGTACCGAACCGCTCGACATCCTCGCACCTGACGTCGTGGTGGATAAGGTGGCTGGCGACCTCCTGATTCCGGCAGGCGACGAGGTGAGCTTCACGATCACGGTCAGTAACGTTGGGGCGGGGAACGCCTACGATGTGGTGGTGACCGACGACCTCCCAGCGGGCATCGAGTGGGTGATCGACCCGGCGGTGGACGGCTGCGCCATTATCAGCGGCACGCTGGAATGCGTCTTCGCCACCCTGCCGCCGGACGAATCCGTTCAGATTACGGTGGTCGGTGAGACCGATTCGGCAGACTGCGGCTTCCTGACCAACGTGGCGACCGCCTCGGCGAGCAATGAACCTGCGACCAGACTCGCCAACAACAGCGACCGGGCCACACTGCGGGTAAACTGTCCGGACATCCAGGTCCGCAAGACGACCGACACGTCGGTCGTCAATGCGAATGATGAAATCCGCTTCAGCATCGAAGTGCGGAACGTGGGACTGGGCCAGGCCCAGGACGTCACGCTGACCGACACCTTGCCGGCCGGGAACACCTGGATGATCGACCCGGCGAACGAAGACTGTGCGATTGCGGACGATGGGGTGACCCTGACCTGCGAGATCGGGACGCTTACCTTTGGCCAGGCATTTACGGTTGGCGTGGTGGGCGAAACGAACCCGCAGGAATGCGGCATTCTCATCAACTCGGTAACTGTCGAAGCCA